>CAZCFE010000007.1:0-57671 GCA_964497925.1 uncultured Alphaproteobacteria bacterium
GTGGTGTTGCATCGTAGAGCCCTCTTCTTGTAGCACCATTTGCGGCATCCCCAAAGTAAAGAACAGCTGATTTTTTATCTGAAGATGACGAGAATCGTGCGAGCAGGGAATCTTTACTGGCCCATGTGTTTAAATTATCATAAGCACTGATCATGGCTTGAATGCTCGAGAGTGTTGTATAGCCAGTTAGAACACCTGAAGGGTTGGCGTCATATATACCTCTTCTGCTGGCGCCATTTGTGCCATCACCAAAATAAAGCACTGCGGTTTGTTTATCAGGGGTTGAGGAGAATCGTGCAAGTAGGGAATCTTTACTGGCCCATGCGCTTAAATTATCATAAGCTGTGATGATGTTTTGGATATGGGAAAAAGAAGTATAGCCAGTAAAAAGAACAGGTGGTGTTGCATCGTAGAGTCCTCTTCTTGTGGCGCCATTTGAGCTGTCAGCAAAATAAAGCACGGCTGCTTGTTTGTCCGGGGGTAAGGCAAGAGAAGAAAGGAAGGCATCTTTATTGGCCCATGTACTTAAAGCCTCGTATGCGGGGCTTAATGTTGTAATTATTGTTTTGCGCTGTTCTAATGTTTGAGGTACGGATGTATCTAGAAAAGAGAGAGTTTTTGATATTTGATCAAGGCTAAGGCCCGATGTTTTTAATTGCGATACAAGCGTGGATGTTGTTCCACCTGAAACACCTCCTGAAAGAGAGCTTGTGGGGGAGAAGATTTGCTTTAATGCATTTGCATCTTGGGCGGAAGACGATGTGGCAGGAACTTTAATATCGGCTGAGGAGAGGTTTGGGAGCAATTGTGTTTTGGCAACAATTGAGGTTAAAGCTGAATCGGTTGCACCTGTTCCATCAAGCCCCAATTTAACCCCTTGGAAGGAATCTTTAAAAGCCCCTTCTAAGGCCGTAAGTGCCGCATTGTCAACCCTGGCATTCCCACTTAAATCAAGCCCCACAGTTTTAAGATTCGGAACAGCTCCTATAGCATTTGCAATGGTTTTCGCATTTTGACTTGAAATATCTGCTCCCTGCAGCCCTATTTCTAAATTTTCAATAAACCCTTGAGATAATACAAGATTTGCAATTGATGTAATCACATCATCATTGATAACATTAGAAACTCCTGATCCAAAAACAGCAGGTGTATTCATTGCCAAAATAATAGGCAACATTTTAAAATTCAGCTTTCTCATTCCTTATGATTCCTTTTTTTGATTGTGCGTTGATAGTTGTGAAAAGCATACTTTTTATAGGTTAAAGTTTCTTTAATTTTGTTAAATTTTTTTTTGTCCATAATATTTATCCTTAATTAATGTTTATTATTCTATTATATTATAAAGTAAAAAACGTTTTGTCAATAATTATTTATTAAAATAATAAAAATATTTGCCTTATTTTGATGATATGAAGGAATAAGGAAAATTTGTCTTTTTAGTGGCTAAATTTTTACCTTGATCCAGAAACACTGAGTAAAAGATTTTACTTTCGTTATTAAGTGAGATCAGATATGACATGATGGATTCAAAGGGTTAATATTTGCTTGAAATCAGAGCGAGAAGGATATCTTATCGCAAGGAAAATTGGATATATGAGGGCTAGATTTTGAATATTTCTTTTATAAATGGAATTGTGATGGAGCGTTTTTCGATCATGGATCTTTGATTGAGGAGTTGAGCGGTATCATGGATATTTTTATAGTCTCTTGTAATTCTTAAGATTAAAAAATCAATAACATCTTCTGATACGTGGATTTGAAGATCGTAAAATTGCTTAAAAAAAAGAACTTTCATGAATTCTTGTGAAGGAGGAAGAATTTGAACAAGCTCTAATAATTTGACTCTTGATCTTAGATCGGGGAGGGCAATGTCATTGGGGAAAAAAGGCAAGAAAAGAATAACTTTTTTTGAAATTCCAAAAATATGATTGATGATATGAAATAGATCAATTTCAGACTTGATACCATCAATCACCACATCATTTTTTGCACTGAGCGCAGCTTCAATAGAGGTAATCATTTGGAGCCCTTTTTCGCGAAATAAATGGGCAAGGTGGGTCTTTCCTGATTTTTGGGATCCATATACATAAACTCCTCTTGAAGGGATAGGGGAGGGGGGCAAATAGTTTAAAATAGCGCTTTGTTCATCTGCAGGCATAAAGTCATGAGAGGAGTAAGATGAAGGCATTTTAAAAGGGAGTGGAATTTGCTCAATCATTTTTGATAATAGCTGCTTTCTAAGTATTTAGAAATAGCAAAACGAACAATAACCCCCAAAATCGCAGCGGTAGGAACGGCAATTAGAATGCCTATAAACCCTGCGATTTTTGCTCCAGCCATGACAGAAAATAGAATCCATAAAGGGTGAAGGCCAATGCTGTTACCAATTAATAAAGGCCCCAAAACAGCACCTTCTAGAATCCCTCCACATATATAAATAGATAATAATATCATATTTTGAAGCGAGTCAAAGTTTGAGAAAAAAGCGGATATAAAAGATGCGATTAATCCAAATGATACGGCAAAATAAGGAATAAATGAAAATAGCCCTGAAATTAAGGCAATGATAACAGCTCCATCGATCTTGATAATTGATAATGATAAACCATAATAAACAATTAAGATAAACCCAATAAACATTTGGCCTCTTGCAAAAAGGGCAAGTTTTTGATTAATTTGTTTTAATAAAGAAAGCACCGTTGAGCTGTATCTGCGGGGAAGTAAGTGCTCAAGGTTCCATACAAATTTTGGCCAATCTTTTAAAAAGAAAATAGCAACAACTGGGGTGATGAGTATTAAGGAAAGTGTGTTTGCAACAGCAAAGCCTTTGGAGAGCATATGCGAGATGAAGTGCACAGACCAATTGATAAGGCCACGAATAGAGTTAGAAAGCCCTTCTTTTATATAGGCCAAATCTTGATCTGATAAAAAATTTGAAAATTGAGAACCAATTTTTGTGATTTTATCTTGAATATTTTGAACATACTCGGGCATATTTTGTGCAAAATAAATAAGTTGATTTTGAACATAAGGGATTAAAAAACTAAAAAATAAAATAAGGGCTGAGAAAAAAGATAGGACCAAGAAGGAGGATGTTACAGATCGAGGGATTTTCATTTTAATTTCAATTTTGGAAACAAGTGGATGAAAAATATAGGCAAAAATCATTCCAATTGTAAAAGGGAGTAAAATTTCAATAAAAAGTGTTAAGAAAACAGCAATCGCAACTAGAAACAAAGCAATCGGCCAAAAAGAATACAGTAACATTTTAAACCTTTCCGTTTTTTAGAAGCAAAAATCCAGTATAAAGATATTCGAATCCAGAATAAATGGTTGTGATTGTTGTGGCAACCAAAAGAATTTGGCACAAAGGGTGAATGGGAAAAATATTTCGCAATACAAGTCCACCAATTAATAAAAATTGAAGGCCTGTGTTTATTTTGCTGCTTAAGAGAGGTTTTAAATCAATATGGCCAATTTTGTGTGTAAGGAACAGAAGACCGCCTATAATAAGAATTTCACGCGCGATTGTTAAAAAGAAGAACCAAATGGGAATCCAGTTTAGATAAACACATGTCATGAATAAAACAAAAGCGAAAATTTTATCCGCAATAGGGTCAAAAGCTGTGCCAAAATCAGAGGTTTGGTTTAATTTTCTGGCGATAGCGCCATCAAGCATGTCACTCATTCCGCCAATAAACGCCCACATGACAGCTTCTTTATAGCGGTTATTTATCATTAAAAAAGCAATATATGGAGAAATTAGAATTCGAAAAAGTGTCAGAGCATTGGAAATGTTTATATAGTCTGACATCATTTTATTTTCAAATACCATTGAGATGCATTTTCAGATAAATCAAGACCAACTCGCTCAAATTCTTGTTTCAATATATCAATATCATTTCCAAATGTGAATGAAATTTGAGACATGCCTTTGCTTAAAGTTAATAATTTTGTATTTTTAATGATGCGAATGGTGTCTAGTCTTTTCTTAATATCTTGCCATATTTTTAGATCATCTGTCATAATATTGCATAAAATTTCTTGTGTTTGATGGGATATTAAATTTCCTTGTTTTTTCCAAACATCCCAAATATTAGAAATGGTATCGTGCTTCACAATTTTTATCTCTTCTGGAGAAAGGCTTCCATGCTTGCTTAGAGAAGGATATCTCAAGGTTTCTTGACCTGTTGTTTCATAATGAACGATATCAACAGTTGAATTTGAAATGGTTTGATTGATATCTTCTTTTTGGATATTCAATATACAGATAAGAATGTCTCGAACATTATATTTATCAGCAATTTTATCTAATTTTTCCCGGTTTTGAGAGAAAGCATCATTTGCATTTAAAGTGGATAAATCAGAAAAATCACCAAGAGGAAGTTTGTAAGATAGATTTGAGTTGAAATCATCATTTTTTTTCCAGGCACCCATCCAAATATTTCCTTCTTCCCAGAGCTTTATATTTGCGCCATCTACAATTAATGGAAGAATCAAAATATCGGGAATAAAATTTTCAGTGTAGTTTACAGAATATTTTTCAAAAAAATCTTTTACACTTGAGGGGGTGAATTCATAAGAAAGAATGGCAGAATAAGTTTTAGATGTTGTTTTTTCAGAAATGATTGAAAAGCTTAAAATAAGGGGGGAAATATCTTGAGGGGTTAGATTTTTAGGGATTTTCGATAACTCATCTTCTTGTATCATGCGCTTGAGGAGTAAGTCAAAAGCTTTTAATTGAGCATCAAGTAGTGCTTGATCTTTTGCTTTATTTGAAGATGTATCTGTTTTTTCGATAGAAATATTTTTGATAATATAGGAGTTATTGTGGATTTGTCCAAATAGAGTATTTTGAAAAAATGTGATTAAGAATATAAATATGAACATCATTTTTCTAATTATAAAAATATCCCCTTTTTGTTAAAAGGGGATATAAAGAATTTTAGCCTACAATTTCAAGCTTGCTGAAAAAGAAAGAAATTTCTTCTGCAGCAGCTTCTGCGGAATCTGACCCATGAACAGAGTTTGCTTCAATTGATTCTGCAAAATCTTTACGAATTGTTCCTGGCGCGGCATTGGCTGGGTTTGTTGCCCCCATGATATCGCGATTTTTAACAATTGCATTTTCACCTTCAAGGACTTGTGCAATAACAGGTCCAGAAATCATAAAATCGCAAAGTTCGCCAAAGAAGGATCTTTCACGATGCGCACCATAAAAGGCTTCTGCTTGTGCTTTAGTCAAGAAAAGACGTTTTTGAGCAACAATACGAAGACCTGCTTGTTCAAAGCGTGCGTTAATAGCTCCAGTAAGATTGCGGCGTGTTGCATCTGGCTTGATAATAGAAAGTGTATATTCTTTAGTCATTTTTGAATCCTTTTGTTATTAAAAAAATAGTTAGCTTTTTTAGAAGCTAACTATATCAATGTTTGATGAAAAAAAAAAGTCTTTTTATTGAAACGCAGTTTCTTGACAATGATTACATGATTGCTTTTTTGTTTGCTCGGCAATATAAGCTCCTTCGTCCCAGTCAATCGACTTTGGTTCTCTGGTGAGTGCAATCTTAAGAGCTTCAAATGCTTCTTCAATTGGAATGATTGTCAGACTTGATTTTACAATATCTGGAATTTCAATTAAGTCTTTGGCATTATCTTTTGGAATGATGACGGTTGTGATTCCTCCACGAAGAGCTGCAAGTAATTTTTCTTTAAGGCCACCAATTGGCAAAACGCGCCCACGAAGAGTGATTTCTCCAGTCATGGCAACATCGTGCCTTACAGGAATATTAGACATAATAGAGACAATCGAAACACACATAGCAACGCCAGCAGAAGGTCCATCCTTTGGTGTTGCTCCTTCTGGAACGTGTATGTGAATATCCTTGCGATCAAACATAGGAGGTTCTATCCCAAATTTTGCAGCATTGGCACGTACAAAGCTTGCAGCAGCTTGAACAGATTCTTGCATGACCTCCCCGAGTTTTCCAGTAATAGTCATCTTGCCTTTTCCAGGCAGCATAACTGCTTCAATGGTAAGTAATTCCCCACCAACTTCGGTCCAAGCAAGGCCTGTTGTAGAGCCCACCAAATCGGTTTTTTCAGCTTCTCCATGAAGATATTTTTTGATCCCTAAATATTCCTCTAAATCCTCAGGCGTAATAGAAACATTTTTAACTTTTGTAAGAGCTATTTTTTTAACGGCTTTTCTTGCGATTTTTGCAATTTCACGCTCTAAGTTTCGAACGCCAGCTTCTCTTGTGTAGTAGCGGATAGCATCAATAATAGACTCATCACTTAAAAGTAATTCTTCTTTTTTAAGACCATGACTTTTAAAAGTTTTAGGAACAAGATATTTCTTTGCAATTTCAAGCTTTTCTTGCTCTGTATAGCCTGAAAGGCGAATGACTTCCATTCTATCAAGAAGTGGTCCAGGCATTTTTAAACTGTTAGCTGTTGTGATAAACATAACATCTGATAGATCATAATCAATATCTAAGTAATGATCATTAAATGTGTTGTTTTGTTCAGGGTCTAGAACCTCTAAAAGAGCAGAAGAGGGGTCTCCTCTCCAATCAGAACCTAATTTATCGATTTCATCAAGTAAGAAAACAGGGTTAGATGTTTTCGCTTTTTTCATGCCTTGAATGATTCTTCCTGGCATAGACCCAATATATGTTCTTCTGTGTCCACGAATTTCAGACTCATCTTTAACACCACCAAGTGAAATGCGTACAAAACTTCTTCCTGTAGCTTTTGCAATCGATTTTGCAAGAGAGGTTTTTCCAACGCCAGGAGGTCCTGCAAGGCAAATAATAGGACCTTTGATTTTTCCAACCCTGTTTTGAACTGCCAAATATTCAACGATGCGTTCTTTTACTTTTTCAAGACCATAATGATCTTCATCCAAAACCTTTTGCGCAAATTCAAGATTTTTCTTCACTTTTGTTGGGCAATCCCAAGGAATCGTGGTCATCCAATCAATATAGTTACGAACAACTGTTGCTTCAGAAGACATGGGCGACATAGTTTTGAGTTTTTTAAACTCACTCAAAGCTTTTTCTTGGGCTTCTTTTGTGAATTTTGTGTTTTTAATCTTTTTCTCAATTTCTTGCATTTCATCAAGACCATCTTCAGATGTGCCAAGTTCTTTTTGAATGGCTTTGAGTTGTTCATTCAAATAGTAATCTTTTTGAGATTTTTCCATTTGCGCTTTAATACGCGATTTGAGTTCTTTTTCAACATTTAAAACGCTCATTTCTGCTTCCATGAAGCTATAAACTTTTTCAAGACGGTCTTCAATATTGAATGTTTCAAGAAGCAACTGTTTATCTTGAATTTTAAGGCTTAAATGAGAGGCAATCGTGTCGGCTAAACGGTTAGGAGATTCAATTTTCATAATTGATGACATGATCTCAGGGGGGATTTTTTTGTTTACTTTTACATATTCATCAAAATCTTCTATGACCGCGCGCATTAATGCTTGAATTTTTGGAGAAGGGTTAATGATTTCAGATTCTTGATCCATTTCTTTAGCATAGGCTTCAAGGTAATCAGAGTCTTTAACAAAATGACTGATTTGGGCTCTTGCATGACCTTCTACCAACAGTTTTACGGTTCCATCTGGAAGTTTTAGGACTTGTAAAATGGTAGCAATCGTCCCCACATCATAAAGATCTTCCGGTGCAGGTTCCTCAATATTAATGCTTTTCTGTGTCATTAAAAGGAGTTTCTTTTCCATTTTAATAACGTCTTCAAGCGCTTTGACTGATTTTTTACGACCTACAAATAAAGGCACAATCATATTTGGGAATACAACGATATCTTTAAGCGGAACAATATTGTAAAGCGTTCCTAATTCTAAAATAGTTGCATCTTCATCCGTTTTTTTATCTTCCATAGCACAATCATCCCACTTTTGGCTTGGCAGAAGGTTCACTTTTTTTCTTTTCACTGTACACCAAAAGGGGTTGAGCGGTTCCTTCTACAACTTCTTTACTTACAACGACTTCTTCAATATCTTTATAATCAGGCAATTCAAACATGGTGCCAAGCAAGATATTTTCCATGATAGATCTAAGACCTCTTGCGCCTGTTTTTCTCATGATGGCGCGTTGTGCGATTGCACGAAGAGCATCTTCAGAAAAAGATAGGCCGATTTTTTCCATTTCAAAAAGCTTTTTATATTGCTTCGCAAGTGCATTTTTAGGTTTGGATAGAATATCGATGAGTGTGTCTTCATCCAAATCATCCAATGTTGCGATTACAGGCAAACGTCCAACAAATTCAGGAATTAATCCAAATTTGAGTAAGTCTTCTGGTTCAATTTCACGAAGAAGTTCTCCAACTTTTTTCTCATCGGGCGATCTTACTTCCGCGCCAAAACCGATTCCAGATCCTTGACCTCGGGTTGAGATAATTTTTTCAAGACCTGCAAAAGCACCACCACAAATAAACAGAATATTTGTCGTATCAACTTGCAAGAATTCTTGTTGAGGATGTTTGCGTCCGCCTTGTGGTGGTACGGAGGCAACTGTGCCTTCCATGAGCTTTAGCAAGGCTTGCTGAACACCTTCACCTGAAACATCTCTTGTGATTGATGGGTTGTCAGACTTTCTGGCAATTTTATCGACTTCATCAATATAAACAATACCGCGTTGAGCCTTTTCAACATTATAATCTGCCGCTTGTAAAAGCTTCAAAATGATGTTTTCAACGTCTTCTCCAACATAGCCCGCTTCTGTTAATGTTGTGGCGTCAGCGATTGTAAATGGAACATCAATAATGCGCGCAAGTGTTTGTGCCAGCAATGTTTTTCCAGATCCTGTTGGGCCAATTAGAAGGATGTTTGATTTTGAGAGTTCAACATCAGCGCCAGCAGATCTGTTGTCGAGTCTTTTATAGTGATTATGAACAGCAACTGAGAGAACGCGTTTTGCATGAGACTGTCCAACTACATATTCATTAAGAACTTCGAAAATTTCACGAGGGCTTAATGTGTGACCATCTACTTTTAAAGGATGGTCTTTAAAATCCTCTTTTATAATTGTGTTGCACAGATCTACGCATTCATCACAGATAAATACTGTTGGTCCTGCGATGAGTTTTTTTACCTCATGTTGACTTTTTCCGCAAAAAGAGCAAAAAAGAGGATTTTTGACGTCAGTACTTTTTGATTTACTCATAGCTTCACCTGATTTTTTATTGTTTTTAACGCAAAATACTCCATTACGGTATTTTAAGCGTTGTTTTCTTTACACTTAATTACACGATATCAAAAATTAGCAAACAAAAGGTTAACGCGACTCAAGAAGTTTTGAGTTCTGGACGTTTTTCCATGATTTCATCAATTAATCCAAATTCTTTTGCTGCTTGTGGAGACATAAAATTATCACGCTCCATTGCTGCTTTGATAATTTCAATAGGTTGTCCTGTGTGATGTGCATAAATGTTATTCAAACGATCACGCACGGAAAGGATCTCGCGAACATGAATTTCCATATCTGTTGCTTGCCCTTGTGTTCCACCTAATGGTTGATGAATCATAACTCTGGCATTAGGAAGAGCGACGCGCTTTCCTTTTGCTCCAGCATTCAATAGAAGCGATCCCATAGATGCTGCTTGCCCCATACAAATGGTAACAACGTCTGGGCGGATATATTGCATTGTATCATAAATTGCAAGGCCTGATGTGACAACACCTCCTGGAGAGTTAATGTACATCATGATGTCTTTCTTTGGGTTTTCAGCTTCTAAAAAAAGAAGTTGAGCGCAGATGAGACTGCTCATTCCATCGTGAACTTGTCCATTTAAAAAGATGATACGTTCTTTTAGAAGTCTTGAAAAAATATCAAAAGCGCGTTCCCCTTTGGCTGTTTGTTCTACGACCATTGGGACTAAATCCATATGAATATTTGAAATTTGTGTCATCTTTTTTCACCTTTTTTATTGTTATTAATCTTTGGGAAAAAAGCTTTCCTTGATTTTTTACAAGGAAAGCTGTTTAAAGTATTACAATTTATGCCTTTTTCGCTTTTGTCTTCTTTTCTGACTTTGGGGCAGATTCGTTGGCTGCAGTTTCTTCTTCCTCAGACAAAGGGCTGTTAATGTCCTCTAAAAGTTGTTCTTCTGTCACTTCTTGAGTTTTTAAATTCATTTTAGAGAGCAAAATATCTACAACTTTTTCCTCAAAGATCGGCGCTCTGATCCCAGCTAAAGCTTCTGGATGCTTTCTGTAAAAGGCTTCAATTTCCTTTTCTTGTCCTGGGAAACGACTTGCGATTTGAGAAAGAGATGCCGAAATTTCTTTTGTATTTACAGTTACATTTTCTTGCTTTCCAATTTCAGAGAGTAATAGACCCAAGCGAACGCGGCGTTGAGCGATCTTTTCATATTCTGGACGAAGTTTTTTCTCTTCTTCTTCAGAAAGCTCAGGTGATTGTCTTGTTTCATCTTTTTTGATTTCTTCAAGCAATTGTTCCCAAATGTTTTTGAACTCCATTTGAACCATTCCTTCTGGAATATCAAAATCGTGAAGTTCTGCTAAAAGGTCCAACAATGATCTTTTAAGTCTTGTTCTGGAAAGTTCTTCGTATTGAGCTTCCAAACGTTCCTTGATCGATGTTTTAAGAGCAGCAGCATCAGAAAAACCAAGATTCACAGCCAAATTGTCGTCAATTTTGAGTTCAGCAGGTTCTTTGATTTCATGAATTGTGACATCAAAATCAGCTTCTTTTCCAGCCAAAGATGCCTCGTGATATTCATCTGGAAACCTCAAAGAAACTTTTACATATTCACCCACATTTTTACCGATAAGCTGATCTTCAAAACCTGGAATGAATGTATTAGATCCAAGAACCAACTTATATCCTTTTCCAGCACCTCCTGGGATTTTACCGCTTTTTGTCTTTCCTTCATAGTCCATGATAATAGTATCATCTTTTTGTGAAGGTCTTGCAGGGTTTACAGTTTTCGTGTTTTTAAAATCCTTCAAAAGTTCAAGCAAGTCTTCCTCAAGCTTATCTTCTGTAACAGGAACAACAAACTTTACAATTTCTTTTCCTTCCACTGAAACAGGAGTTACTTCTGGTAAAATTTCAAGCAAAAGATTGTATTTTAAATCTCCACCTTGAATATAAGATGTGATTTGAACCGTTGGCTGTAAGGCCGGCCTTAACGTATTATCTGTAATGATTTTAGAGGAAGTTTGTGAGATAACTCTGTCCAAGACTTCACCAATAAGGGATGTCCCGTAACGCTTCAAGACCAAAGATGAAGGAACTTTTCCTGGTCTAAATCCTTGAACTTTCATTGTCTTTGTAAGTTCGCTCACGCGTTTGGCAAGATGCCCTTCGATATCGCCTGCTGGAACCACCACTTCAAAATGACGTGATAAATTCTCTGATTTTACTTGATTAACTTGCATTTAAAATTTTCCACTTCTTTTTTTATACACAACTTGATTATAATTTTGGTGCGGATGAAGGGACTTGAACCCCCACGACTTGCGTCACCAGATCCTAAGTCTGGCGTGTCTGCCAATTTCACCACATCCGCATTAAAGCCTTGTAAAATTATATTTGATTCAGATGGTATCATATTTTTATAATTAGGTCAAAGCTTAATCGATGTTTTTTTACAGTCCTGTTCTTAAATCTTTTCATCCAAAGTATTTTCAAGAAACTCGTTTGCTGATCTTCGAATCTCTTCAAATTCAGGGAGATCAGGAAGTTTTCTTACCGCCCGTAAAAAGATTGTTTTAACAGGCACGCTAATGTTTTCTTCTTTTGTTAACTCATAAAGAAAAAGATAGAAATCCGGTTTTTGTATGCAGTAGAATGAGCAAGAAAGGTTTTCCACCACTTGGCTTAGCTCTTCATTGCTTATAAGGTTGTTGCGGGCAGAGTCCATTACGTGCTCTATTATTTTTTTTTGTGATGAGGATAAGAGTTTGTGGGCTTTGTTGATATAATGACGTTTATCCGTCCAGGCAATATCTGGTGATATGCATATTTTTGTTATGAATTCTAAAAGTGGCCGTTTTGCTTCTAGTATTGCAATTCCAGATAAGCCCGCATCTACGAATTCAATAAATTGAGCATGCGTTATATTTTTTGACTCTATTTGATCTAAAACATAGTGCACAATATTACTTTTTTGAAGGAGGTCACAAGATTCTATGTTTTTAAAATACCAATTTTTTTCTTCCCATGAAAGACTTGAGGACATGATTTTTTCTTTAATGAATTCAGCAAGAAGTTTTGTTATCTGATCGTTTTTGATATCGAGTAATATGTCAAGGATAGGTGTTATTTGAATCTGGCTTATTTCTTCATTGCGAGCACAGTTTAAAATATAGCTTATCATTGCAAGTTGTTCGGGAACATCAAAAATTCCAATTTGATAAATATGCCAATTTTTTTCTTCCAAGGCAACGTCACAAGAATAAAAGCGTTCTCTAGCTTGGGCTTGAATTCTTGTTTTTAAATCCTCATCTGCAAGATTGTGCATAAATGTTTGAATATTCAAAGCAAGCTTAGGTTGCTGCCATTTTTGGATATATTTATATTGCAAAAACTTGGTTAAAAAACCTTGCGCCATATTTTTTGTTTCTGAAATGAAGAGTAATTCTTGTAAGATATTAAAATTATCTGTTGTTGGGCTGCTGGTTATTTTTTGAAAAAACCAAACTTGAAACTCTTGAAGCATGTCATTGTCTATGCATGCAGGGTCTATGGTGAAAAGATCTTTGATTGCCAGCATGTTTTGCTCTTTATGGCTTTGATTTTGAAGATGATTTTTAATAATAGGATCTAAAAAGCGGCCCTGTTCTAGCGGAATGTTTTTTTTCATTTCCATTGCGGTGTTTAAGTCTTTTGATGCTTCTTCTTGTGCTTTAATAATATCAAATTCTTCATCCATTATTTTTGATGGATGATGAGCAAAGGAGAAGGGGCCATCCCTAAGCTCTATCCCTGGAAGATCTAAAAAATCTTGTTTTGTGATGGGGGGTGCAAAAATAATACTCTTCATTAATCTTAGAACACGGCTCTCTTTTGGTTCGTATGATAGGGTAAATATATCTAGGTCTAAGGAGAATGGGGGGTTTTCTTTTATGGCATTTACCGTTTCATTAAACTTCTCAATGAGGCCTCTTTCTTGCTGGGTAACTATTGCCTTAAATGCATCAACATCCATGGCAAATAACGAGGTTTTTGAGATGAGTATTGAGCTAAAAAGCGCTATATTAAATTTATTCATTTCTAGTACTCCTTTTTTAAGTTTATTTTCTTATTATAGGGGGATTACCCCTATTTGTCAATAAAAAAAATTATTTTATACATAAAAGTCCAAAATAATTTTCTAAGGATATGTTTTGAGTGGCAGATATTTCTTAATCAACACTCAAAAGACGGCCTTCATGGTCATAGATTTTTGCGTGCGTGACGCTAACGCCTTTGCTGAATTTTTCGATTTGCATCAAGATTCCGTTGGGGTAATAGTCTTTTGCGTCCCCATCTTGCAGGTCGTCGATATAATTTGTTTCTGACTGAATAGAACCATCTTGATAATAAACAATGTCAGGGCCTTGCTTCAAATCAGCAACATAACATGTTTTTCCTTGTAAAAATCCATCTTCTGAGTATGTTTCCATAATCCCATCCATTTTGCCATCTTTATAACGAATAATAACCCCAAGGTTGCCATTGTCATGATAATTTTTCATATAACTTCCAAGTTTTCCATTAACCATTTGGGCCTCTGTTGCTAAACGGCCGGCTCTGTACATTTTGCAAAAACCATCGATAACCCCGCCAACATAGGTCACTTCAAGATAAACGCTTCCATTGGGAAAATAATGTGTATCGATGCCTTCCATCAGTCCATCAACAAGGGTAAAAGTTCTTTTGATTTGATCTTTCAAAGGGTAGAAATTATATATTTTTCCTTCGAATTGTTTGTTTTTAATCGTAAACGCCCATCTTAAAAGGGGCGAGTCCTTGTAGCATTCTTCATAAAACCCATCTTCATAGTTTTGTGGGGAAGGAGGAGTGTCGATTTGTACTTCATCCATAGCTTCGTAAAACTCATCAGGGTCAGGTTCTTTTTCATCTGGAATTTGAATCTCTGGTTGAGGTGGTACGGAGTCCTTTATGCCGGCTGCTTTTTCTTGTGTTTCTTTTGTTTTGGCGTCGAGCAATTCTTTTTCTTGTGCAATTTTTTGATTCATTTCCAAAAATTCGGGCTTTTCTTCAAGTCGCATAATTTTAACCTCTTAACAGTTTATTTTTGCAAGAAGGGCCTTGGCTTGAACAAGAACTTTTCCTTGTGATATAGCCGTAAGTCCTTTTACGCTTGCTATTAGTGTGCCGCTGACAGTTGTGATATTACCAGCCATAGTCGCTGTGGTAGCTGCTTTAATTGAGCACGTTCCTCCTGTTATAGATGTGGCTGTGGTGCCAGATATAGAGCATATCAGTCCAGAAACAGTGCAACTCCCAACGGCTGCAATTTTTGTTGTAAGCCCTGCTGCCACATCAACTGCACCACCTGCATTTATGCTTACAGCACCAACTGCAACAACGGTAACGGCAATGCCTGAGTTAATATCAACGTTTGCAGTGGCTTTAATTGTCACCGCTGCTCCGGCCGTAATGGCAACAGCCGCGCTTGCGGTGATTGCCACAGCCGTGCCAGCGGTTACTGTTACGCCATAAGTTGAGCTCACAGATGCTGAAGTTAAGCCATACATACTGCAGCCAAGAAGGGAGCTTAAACTGATTGTAAGAGCAGCTTTTGCTGAGATGTAGCCGGATGTTTGTATGTTGATTCCAGCGCCAGTTGTAATAGCGAGTAATGCAGCAACATTGATGGTTGCTCCTTGTTCGATGATGACGATTAAATTGCCATCAACAGTGATATTTAAATCTCCTGCGATGGTGGCGTTCATATCCCCATCTACGGTTAAATTATAGTCGCCTTCAATGGTTTCATTTTTATCTCCTGAAATTGTAATATTCTGGTCACCTAAGACATCGATATTCATGTCTTTTTCTGCGTGGAAGTAAAGTTCTTCTTCTCCTGCTGTGTCATCAAATCTGATTTCGTTAAAGCCCTCTGAATCTGGGGTTGATTGAGTTTTTATGGTACTGACTTCTGGTTGCAAATCATCTTCATCTCTGTAAGGAGGCATATTATCTTCATTATATAAAGCGCCTGTAACAATCGGCCTGTCAGGGTTTCCATTGATGAATGTAACCAAAACTTCTTGTCCAATTCTTGGTGTGAATAGAGCGCCAAAACCACTTCCTGCAAAACTTTGGGCGACTCTAATCCAGCATGTTCTTGTGTCATCGGTCAATTCTTCATCTTCATCATGATCCCAGTGGAATTTGACTTTGATGCGCCCGTATGTGTCGGTGTAAATTTCTTCATCTTCTGGTCCCATGACAATTGCAGTTTCTGCGCCATAGACACGTGGTCTTGTTGTTGCTCTTTGTGGTCTAAAAGGGGTGTCGCTTTCAAATGCGGTAAATTTATTTGAGTAGACGATTTTATCGTTTGTAAAATCAAAGGTGTGATAAATGGTGTTGATGTTGTAATTTGTGTCCCAATCTTCATCCCAGCTTTCTATATCTGGGCCTTGAAGCATGAAAACATATCCAGGCTTTAAGAAAGGGGAGGTCGATTCCCCGGTGAAAATATCTTCTTGAATTTTTGCGCCTTCAATGCGTCTTTGAGCGATAGCATCTCCAAGAGTTAAGGTTGTGTATCTTCCTGGATATTCATACATGAACTGTTCCACATCCTCATCGTCTTCATCCGAGGTTTCCGCGATTAAGGATTCGGAAGGTTGTTTGAAATCAAATTCCATAGAAACATATTTTTCAACCGACATTTGTTTTTTAAATTCAGCTTTGGTCAGGGTGTTGAAATAAGGCGTTCCTGAAAAAGATTCGACTGTTTTTAAGGTAAAAATATCTGATTCTTCGTCTTCGTCATAATCATCGCTCTCGTCCTCGTCATCAATCCCTAAGCTTGACAAGTCCTCAAAGTGGCTGTTGTCATTTCCAAAGTTCATGGTGTGCCCATCTTCTTGGTGATCAAAATAATAAAAAATGCCGTCTTCTTCCATCAGCCTTGACAGGAAGTCAAAGGTTGTTTCTCCATATTGGACGCAGTAATCTCTTTGCTCAATCCCTTCATCGTCATCATCTACCAATATTTCATGGTCAATATCGGAGAGAAATACATCTTCTATAATTTCAAGTGATGTTTGTCCTTGGAAAATACGGAAGTCTTTTTGGTGTTTCAAAGCCCAGAATTGGGGATAAAGAGTTAACTTGTACTGCGCCCTTATTTCATCGTGTATACGCTTTTCACCAATGTATGAAAACTCGCCTGCAATACCGTGAAAATATTTTGTTTGAGGATTGGAGCCATCATCAAGGCTGGTATAAAAATCAATACTAACCGAGCATTCTTCCCCTATGAAGCTTTCAAAAATATCATCTTCAAAATCTTGAATATCTTGGGCATCTGCATGCATAAAAATTTCAATAATAAATGGTTTTGATATGGCTTCAAATGCTTTAATTTTGGAAACAACAAAATCTACATCATCATCAATGGGGGTTGAAATAGAAACTTTAGTGTCATAAATTTCTTGTTCTAGATCATCTTCGGACGCATCATCAATATCGTCATCATCATCGGCCATTATTACTGCTCTTTCATGTTTATCGTTAATAAATAATTACCATATTTAATGGTCTTGTGCAAACATGTATCTTGTGATGGGTAGTGTATAATCATATTCATCTTTAAAATCCTTATTAATAGTTAAAATATGATCTGATTATAACGAGTTTGTCAAATTTTGTCAACATTAAAATGTGATTTTTTTATTTAAAATAGATAAAAAAGCATAAAAAAAGGAAGAGATGGAATCTCCTCCTTTTAGGTGTTTTATTTTTAAAAACTTATTTTGTAGTTGTGTTTTTGCGTCTTAAGAACGCAGGGATATCAAGGCTGTTTTCTTCGTGATCATCTTTTGTGTGAAAAGATGTGGGGGAAGGTTCGCTTGATCTTGGGCGAGAGACTTCCTCTTGAGGTTTTGGTGTTTTTGTAACACCTGTAAGTCTTTCAAAGAAGCTAAGCTTGCGTTTTGGGGCTTCTTCTTGAGGGGCTTGATAGTATGTATTAGTTGCTTCTGGTGCAGCTTCCTCTTGTGCAGTGGCTGTGTTGGGAGCTGGGAATGTGTACAAAGTTGTTTGATCATGAGCTAAATTATTCATAAAAACGCTCTCAGACTTGAATTCTTCAGGAGGAGTAGGGCCAACAGAGGAAATTACAGAAGGAGTTGTCTTTTTTGCTGCTGCAATAGCTTGACTCACGGCAGCAGAATCAATTCCTGTTGCAACAACAGATACGCGCACACGACCAGTTAAACGTTCATCAAATGTTGAACCAAAGATGATGTTTGCATCCGCGTCAACTTCTTCACGAATTCTATTTGCTGCTTCATCAACTTCAAATAAAGTCATATCGAATCCGCCTGTGATGCTGATCAAAACGCCTTTTGCGCCTTTCATGGAGACATCGTCAAGAAGTGGATTTGAAATTGCAGCTTCAGCAGCGTTAATTGCTCTTCCTTCGCCTTCGGCTTCGCCTGTGCCCATCATAGCTTTGCCCATTTCTCCCATAACAGTTCTGATATCAGCAAAGTCAAGGTTGATAAGGCCGGGCATAATCATAAGATCAGTTACGCCTCGAACACCAGAATAAAGGACATCGTCTGCCATTTTAAATGCATCAGCAAATGTTGTTTTTTCATTGGCAATTCTAAATAAATTTTGGTTTGGAATAACGATGAGCGTGTCAACGAATTGTTGAAGTTCTTCAATTCCTTGATCGGCAGTTTTCATGCGGTGAGCACCTTCAAAAGAAAAGGGCTTTGTGACAACACCGATGGTTAAAATACCTCTTTCTCTTGCTGCTTTTGCGATAACTGGGCCTGCTCCAGTTCCTGTTCCGCCACCCATTCCAGCGGTAATGAAGACCATGTTGCTGTCTTTAATAGCATCAATCACTTCTTCAATTGTTTCTTCAGCAGCTGTTTTTCCAACAGCTGGTTTTGATCCTGCGCCAAGGCCTTGTGTGAGTGTCATGCCAAGTCGTATACTTTTATCTGCCAAAGATTGAGTTAAGGCTTGTGCGTCTGTATTGGCAACAACAAAATCAACGCCTTCAAGTTTGTAGCGGATCATATTGTTAACAGCATTTCCGCCAGCCCCACCAACACCAACAACGGTGATTTTTGGCTTAATTTCTGTAAGTTTTTGGTTTTGTGGTTGTTTCGTTGACATAAAAGCTCCTTTTTTGATATTTAATTGAATTAACTCCTGTCTATAAAGTTAATCCTTTTTTAATTCATTGTCTAGTGATATTTTATTTGTTATTTGGCTTTACTAGAATAATATTTTTTGTACACTGCCCAATCTTTCTGGAGTGATTTGTGCAATTTTTCTGAGTTCTCCTATATTTTTTTCATTTGAATGGGTTATTGGAGTTGAGTGAGTTCCAGGGCCTGATGGTTTTCTTTCTGGGCTTCCCATAATATCACTGTTTTTACGTATAGTCACATGATGGCGCTGAGCAAATTTTGCTGCTGTATGGTACAATCTGCGATCGGCAGATTCCACGTGATAATCTTCTCTGTATCCAATGATGGTGCAAAATTCTTGACCTAGAAAGTTCGTCATTTCTTTGTTGAGTCGGCCTGTTGTCATGAGACAAGTTGTGCACGGAGATCTGTCAGTGGACATGTAAAGAGGGGATAATGGTGTTCCTTGTTCCAAAGCTTGTTTGATTTCATGTCTTAATGTCCATATGTGATGAACAAGTTGTTGCTCACTGCAACGTCTGGATGCGATATTTCTGACCAAATTTTGTTGAACGTCATTTAAAAAAGCATTAAATGACAACAGTGCCTGTTTTGTTCTGGAGGGTTCTTTAGTTGGTGATATGGATTTAGCCGTGGTATATTTTTTTAAAAGATCGACAATTGGTTTAATTTCTCCAGCTTCAATGACAATTGGTTCTTGTCCTGAGAACTCTTCAAAGTTTGCATATTTTCTAAGTTCTTCTTTGGAGAACAGGGAACCATTAGCAATTTTTTCTTGAAGTTCTATTGCTATTTGGGATAGTTGTTGAAATAAGCCCTCAAATTCAGGGTGAGCTATTGAGTTTGGAATGTTGGTTTCATCGTACATTTGTTGTAGTTGGTTTAAAATATTATAAATTGCTCCTGAGTAAATAACAGGGTGTGTAGTTGATGGCGAAGCGTTTCCAAAAGTAACCAAGTTATCTTTTGCATTTATGAGTGTTTTTGCGGCATTAATGGTGTTTAAAAAATGGGACTTTTTTGATGATAAAAAAAGTGCTTCATCCGGATCTATTGGTGTATTAGGGTCAATCCACACATCTTTTACATATGTTAAAATATTTTCAATGATACTCCATTGGGCTGTAGGGCGATGTGCATCACCAAGGCCATGTTCAGTTAAATCATACTTTAAAATATCTTGCAAGATTTGTGAGCCTATGGGGCCATCAACTTGTCTTGAAAAACCGCTTTCAGAAGCCCTTGATGTTCCTGAGTCTGCCTCAAATCTTAGTGCAATTGCAGCAATGTTTTTGGAGCTGGATGCTTCCGATCTTTGTATTGTTGGGTTTGCAACTATTCTCCATAAAGCTTTAATATCGTCTCCTGAAAAAGATCGAAGGGCTAATAAAGGAGATTGTCTTTCTTGTGAGGATAAAACAAACCGAACGAATTTTTTGACGTTTCGTATTTCTCCATTTTCTTGTATTATCTGCACGAGAGCATCTCTTTGTTGTCTTTGCATTCCACGTAGTAATGTTTCAATATCGCTGACAGGGGTATATCTGGATGGTGATTCTTGGTAAAGGTCGCCAGATTCGCAGTAAGCGGAAATATGCATAGCTGCATTTAGCCGTGAAACATTTTCTGCCAATTCTTCTAACTTTCGAAGATCAGGTGCCAAAAGTCCATGTGATGCAGATAATGCATCAGAGCATCCAAAAGAAATTTGGTTAAAAGAAAGGCATAGTCCAAGTGTGAGTATTATTTTTTTCATTTCATGGTTCCCTTATATGAATGATTTGTAAAGATCATATAAGGGAATTTGTAATAAAATACAAGACTTTTTTTATAAAAATGCAATAACCTGATTAATCTATGATATTGATTCCCTCAAGTGAGCCTAAGTAACCTAAAATTTCCGCATAAGATAAACTTCTATTCGTGATAAAATTTGAAAAATAAATAGACATATAAACTCTCACGGCAAGATCAAAAGCAAGAAGATTGAATTTTTCATCATAGTCTTCCTGAGAAAAGAGTCTTCTTTGTTGGGATAAATATTGAAATAGAATATTCATGATTGGAGAATCTGATTCTTCGAAATGATCTGTTGTTAGATCTTTTTTGAGTTTGGGAAGTGTGACGCAAACAAAATGATTCCTATGGCTTTCTTCAAAGCTTTCTTCTGATGGGTCTGTAGAAATGCTTGTGCTTAAAAATTCTAAAAGTCCAAAAAATCCACCATTTCCACATTCTTTTAAAGCCTCATGGCTGCTTAATGCGTTTATAAAAGCAGTTTTATAGCTAGAGTTATCTTCTATTTGCGATAGTCTATCAAAAACAAGTTGTAAAACACGTCCTAATATTAAAGGTCTTCCATCATGGTCTGTAATAATGACCTCATGATGAAAAGCTTTTTTTGACCACAAGTTCCCCCATTCTCCAAACAATGCAGTTGGATTTTGAAAATGTTCTTCAAAAAGAGCAATGTTGGTCATAGCAGCATTTCTAATTTCTTCTCCAAATATAGTAGAGCCTCCTGATATCATTGATTTTATTTCATTTAAAAAACCCATGATTTGATCGGTGTTTAAGCATCTTCTTATGGGGTCTTCGTGATCTATTAAATGTTTTAACACTCTGTTGATTTTTTGCAAAGGTTGTTTTTCATGAGGGTTTGATGCCTGAATTTTTAGATCAATATAAGCTATTTCAAAAATTGCATTCTTTTCTAAACTTTCAATGAACGCAGTTTCTTGTATTTCTTTTGGAAGTAGTTTGATTAAATCTAATCTATCCAGGACAGGGTATTGTAAAAAATCACTTGTGTTAAAAATCATATCTTTGAATGCAGATCTTGATGTGAGAGGGAATTTTTTAAAAAAATATAGTTTTGTTGCATAAGGAACCTTTGAATCCTTGAGTATATTAAGAACCTTTTCTCCATTATCTTTGGTACCATATCTTCCATTTTCTTTAGAATAATAATAGATTACTTCTGCAAGAGGATGGAAAGTGGAAATATTTTGTGGATCTAGAATTCTGAAAAGTTTTTGTATTAAAGCTTTATTTCTTTCAAAGTCACCATTTTTTGATCTAACGGATATTTTGTGTACGCTGTAGCTTACAGGGATCGTAGTGGTATCAAAATTACTTTGGATTGCTTCTATTAAACCTTGTAAATCTTGACTGGTTGCAGATACGCTTCCTTGAAATAGAAAAATTCCTGAAATTGCTCCAAGAAGCCTTGTTTTTAATTTACTCATAAGTTGTTCCTTATTCTTTTTTTAAGGACAATTAGAATAATTTTGAAGTCTATTCAAGTTAAAATGTTAATAAATTGTATTTTTGCAACAGGTAGTTACATAAAAGACACATTTTTAATCAAGGGTTTTTCGGAAACGTTTAATGGCGATGAAGCCTGTGCAAAAAATGAAAAAACATAAGGATAAAAGCTCTTTGTAGATGATTTCTATACCGTTTCCTTTGAGCAAAATTCCTCTTATGATGCGCAAAAAATGAGTGATTGGAAAAATTTCACCAATATACTGAGACCACTTGGGCATTCCAAAAAAGGGGAACATAAATCCTGAAAGAAGGATAGAGGGTAAAAAGAAGAAAAAAGTAAACTGCATAGCTTGAAGCTGTGTTTTGGCAAGAGTGGAAAAAACGTATCCCACAATTAAATTGGCAATGATGTAAACGAGGACACAAAAAGAAGCAAGAATCAAAGATCCTCTAATGGGGATTGAAAAAAGAAGGTTCCCAACAAAAATAATGACCAAAAATTGAACAAAGCCGATTACGATGTAAGGTGTGATTTTCCCAATCATGATATCAAAAGGAGAAAGGGGCATAGAAAGCAGGTTTTCCATCGTGCCACGCTCTGTTTCACGTGTCAGGGCCATAGATGTCATCATGATCATTGTCATGGCCAGGATGGTCCCTATAAGCCCTGGAACGATGTTATACGCAGTGATTCCTTCGGGGTTATAATTTTTATGAATGATCAAATCTATGGGTTTTGTTAAAAGTGGCGTATATTTTGAAATATCTTCAATACCTTGTATAATTAGTTCTGGAAGTGCCCCCAAAGCACCTCCAATTGCACCAGGGTCAGAGGCGTCTGCTTCGATCAATATCTGAGGAGACTGGCCACTTAACAGGTTTTTCTCAAAGCCTTTCTTAATGGTTAAAAGAAAAGAGATATCTCCTTTCTGAAGAGCTAATTTCCCTTGATTTTGTTTATTGAAATTTTGATCAACTTTAAAATAGGAAGAATTTTCAAGTGATGACACAATTCTTCTTGAAAAAGTGCTTTCTTCTTCAATGTAAAGTCCAATTGGTAAATTTCTAGGGTCGTTATTTATTGAAAATCCAAATAAAACAAGTTGAACAATAGGCATGATGACCATCATTCCAAAAGTCATTCTATCTCTTCTAATTTGGATAATTTCCTTGAAGAATAATGCCTTGATCCCGCTTAAGCTAAACATATTTTTGACTTTCTTTAATGACATCTCCAAGGATTTTGGCCAGTGAGATAATTTCAAGGGAGGAAGAGGGGGGATGTGGGATTGAATCTGTAATCGTAAGGCTGGTAAGTGATGATTTTGAAAACACATTTTTAGATAAAACTCCATGTGTTACATAAGCTCTGACATCTTTGGCGCCATGGGCAAGTAAGATGTCGCTTGCATTGTTAATTGTGCCACCAGAATCAATAATATCATCAATTAATATGCAGTTCTTGCCTTGAACGTCTCCTATGACTTGAAGCGCTTGGGAACATCCATTTTCGAGTCTTCTTTTATCAACAATGGCAAGATCCAAAGACAAAGATTTTGCAAGTGCTCTGGCTCTTGCAACGCCCCCAATGTCTGGTGAAACGATGATAGGGAAGGGGAGGGATTTTTCTAAAATATGTTGTGTGAATAAAGGAAAAGAAGAGATATTTTGAATAGGAATATCAAAAAAACTTTGAATTTGAGGGCTGTGCAAATCAATTGTTATAATACTTGAAATTCCAGAACACACAAGCAAATTCGAGACCAATTTTGCGCCAATTGAGCTTCTGTTGTCAATTTTTCGATCCTGTCTTGCATAACCAAAATAAGGGATGACTGCAGTAATGTTTTTTGCAAAATTTCGTTTAAGAGTATCTGCCATCATCAACATTTCCATCAAAGTATCATTAACTGGAGAACATGTTGATTGGATCAAAAAAATATTTTTATTATCTATGTTTTCATGAATTTCAATAAAAACTTCCCGGTCCAAAAAATGCTTAATTGAAACATTTAAAGGGATCGTGTTTAAATCTTTACAAATTTTATAGCAAAGAGCAGGATTAGAGGTTCCAGAAACTATGTTCATGTTATTCCTTTTTGACTAAAGCAGGGATGGTGATGAAGATAAACATCATAAAAATTGCATACTTTATAACAGAGGCCAAATTTTTATACGGAAATTCTATAAACGATAAAGACTTCAAAAGAACAATTGCCAAACTAAAATAAAATACGAACAATAAACTAAAATTTTGGTTTTTATTTAAAGGACTTCTGTCAATCCAATATGTGGAAAGGCCATATCCAAGCAAAATCCCCATTGAGGCCAAAACAGTTTTGGGCCACATGAGGTCAATTGAAACAATAGCATAAAGCATGCATAAAAAAACAATCGAGATTTTCTGATGTATAGGATTCAAGGGGCGCATATAATAACTATATGCGATCAATGCCCCAATCAAAACCCCCCATCCAACGTCCAATGTGCTGTGTACACCTGCATAAACTCTTGCAAGGGCTATTAAAAAAATGGGAATAAAATATAAAAATCTAAAACGAGAAGAATGAAGAAAAATAGTTCCCCAAAAAACAGTAGCAACCAATACATGGCTGCTTGGGAACGAAAAAGGATCTTGAGTTAAAACCAGATGTAAGTCCAGATCTGGTCTTGGAATTTGAAAAATATTCTTAAATAAAAAACTCATAATTGAAGCTGAAGGGCAAATAAAAGCTAAAGAAGTAAAAAGATAGTTACGTGGTCGCATCCAATATCCAAATGCCATAATTGTAATATAAAGATAGTCATTGCTAAGGTGGATGATAATTTTAAAAAAATCTGTTAGAAAATCGTTTCTTATTCCAATAATCCAGTCGTCGAGCATTTTCATTCCTTTTACTTTTGCGATGTTGATACTAACAAAATTTTTTAAAGTTGTGAAGTCAGATTATTTTTCAAATAAAGATTTAAATTTTTCAATATTTTGTTCTAAATATACAAAATAATTTGTCTGCCATTTTTGAGTTGTTATACCTTGAGTGGAAGAAGGTGAGCTCCATGGTGGATAGACTCTAAATCCTAACTTTCCAGAGTTTTCATTTTTTGAAAAAATATTTTTAGCAACAAGAATCGATGAATTAAAAATGAAGTATCCTTGATGAGTGCCATTCGATACATAAATAATGGAAAAATCTGCCTCATGTTCACTAAAAGGTTCAATGGGAAGTTTGGGTGATTTCCGTTGCCATAAAGTAACAAAAAGCCCCTCTTTTTTTGGAGTAATTTTGGCCTGGCGGAATATTATTTTTATTTCGTTAATATTCAAACGAAATCCTTGATAATCCATGCTTTCTGGTTCAGGGGTAATATTGGTTACGTTTTTAAATCCAGCAGGAATGCAAAGATGATCTATAAAATATTTCAAACAATCAGGAGAAGTAAAATTACGAATGATCGCCTCTTGTCATTTTTTCAAATTCTTTCTTGATAATTTTTGTTAAAGTGTCAGTTTTAAAATTCCATGTATTATTTTCATGGGCAATAGATTCAATAGGTTGAATTTCAATAGCAGTTCCTGTTAAGAATGCTTCTGTTTTAGAGTCTAGATCTGATAATTTAAGGGTTGTCTCAACAGCATTAATTCCTATTTTTTTGGCAATTTGTATGATTGTTTGTCGTGTGATTCCATTTAAAAAAGATGCCGCAATGGGTGTGTAAAGGGTGTCATTTTCCACAAAGAAGACGTTTGATACTGTTGATTCTGCAATGTGGTCGCAGCAGTCCAGCATAAGTGCATCATCAAATCCTTTAAGCTGCGCATCACTTTTGGCAATTGATGAAAGTGTATACATTCCCGTTGCTTTGGCCTGCACAGGAGCGCTTCTGGGGTCAGGTCTCCTCCAAGATGACACAGCAAGACGCATTTTTTTATTGACGGGTTCCGTCCAGCTCCATGCGGCAATTGCAAGGTGGACATCCATTTCCAAAGATGAAATCTTCATAGAATTCGTTCCACACCAAGCAATTGGACGTATATAAGCATTGGGAGTATTATTTTTTTGCAAAAGAGTTTGAGTGATGTCAATCATTTCATCACAGGATTGAGCAATATTAAAATGTAATAAATTTGCTGATTTTTTTAAACGATCAAAATGCTTCAAGGCTTTAAAAATAATCCCATCATATGATCTGATACCTTCAAAAACCCCTGTTCCATAGTGAAATCCATGAGTGACAAGGTGTATATTTGCTTCTTCACATGGAACAAAAGATCCATCCATCCAAATCAGCCCTTCAAGTTTACTAAACATTCATTTTCCTTTGGAATGAGAAATAAAAAACTGACCTGAAAGTAAAAAAGATTTCAGATCGATTTTTGTATAAATTGTTACTTTGCAAGAATTTGTTTAATTTTTTCTGAAAGAGCTTTAATTTGCGCGTTTAGGCGAATAACAATCGCTTCATTTTCAGGTGTTTTTTTGAACATGAAATGTTGTGGCTTAGATGCGCCAATGCTAACAGTTTTTAAAAGTTCATCTTTTTTCAAAGAACTGTATACTAAACTATTAACGATCCCTACTTTGTTTTGATCAGAAGCAACTGCGTTGATGATAGAACTGTTGTCGTGATGCTCAACAAACACAATACCATCAGGATTTTTAATTTTCATGTTAATTTCATCTGAATTATATGCAACGCCTTTGAGAATTTGAACTGATAGTTTCTTTGCTTTTACATATTCAAAAAATTTGGATGCTGTATCAAAATTTGCTTCTTGATCTTTGGAAATCAAAACAACATGCTCTTCGCTTCTGTATGGAGCGCTAAAAATTGCCCAAGCTTTTCTTTC
The DNA here is from genome assembly GCA_964497925.1 of uncultured Alphaproteobacteria bacterium. GTDB lineage: Bacteria > Pseudomonadota > Alphaproteobacteria > CAIYWZ01 > CAIYWZ01 > CAIYWZ01. The sequence continues at coordinate 26,523 of CAZCFE010000007.1, forward strand.
TTCAGTTTCTGTTGCGCCTGCAACGACGTTATTGACCCCATTTTTCACAGATTCAACAGCTTCTGCCCAAGTTGTAGGTGTTCCATATACAAGGTGTATGTTTGCTTCTTTTGAAAATAAAAGTGCGGAAATATCGGCGTCTATTCCAGAAAGTTTCCCATCTTTCATAGTATAAAGAGGTGCTTCTAAGCGAAATGCTGCCTTTACGGATAGCGTTTCTGATGCGAAATTCAAATGGCTGTAACATAACATAGATAAAGTTGTAAATAGTGCTGTCAATATGGCCTTCATTTATAGTCCTCTTAGTCAGATTCATAATTATACTATATAGCGTTAAGACTATAACAGATCTTTTTTAAAAGTCAAACTGAGCATCACCGCACATGATAATTTCATTGTTGCTATTGATTGTTATATTAAGATGTCCAATATCCATATTCACACGTATGCTATTTTCTATAAGTCCTAAGCTATAAAGTGAAAATGTGCTTGCGCAAGCCCCTGTTCCGCATGCTTTTGTAAAACCAACCCCTCTTTCGAAGGTTTTAAGAGTTATATTTAATTTGTCTTGAATTTCAACAAAATCAACATTGATTTTATTTTTAAATAGAGAGTGGTTTTGGATCATTTTTCCAATTTCTTCGTTTGGTTCTATATTTAAGCAAATGAAATGAGGGTTGCCAACGTCAAGGACGCATCCTTCTATATCTTGATTGATTACAACACTTTGCTTCCATCCAAAACCATAACAAGCATCTAACGGTTTTCCCATATTCACGCTAACAAGTCCATTTTCATGGTTTATGGTGGATAAGATGCGGTTAGATGTTTGAATGATGTTTGATTTTTCTCCTAAAAACAAGCTGATACAACGTGTTCCATTTCCACAAGCAGGAGCCTCAGACTTATCACGATTGAAAACGCGCATAAAGCAATCAGCAACAGGGGAGGGCTCTATGACCAAAATTTGATCACAAGTAACATCATTTAAAAGATTAATATCAAAAGGTTTTATTCTGGCATCAAATACCCAAAAGGTATTTCCCAGGCCATTCATCAAAGAATATATCATTATATTTATCCTCTATTACTTTTTATATTATAAAAAAGATGAGAAATCAACCATTCACCATAGCAGTATCTTTTTCTTCTTCTTCGCGCAATCGTTTTATGAAAGTTTCTCTTTCTTTTCGTTCATCTTGTTCAATTTTTTCCCGAACAAGCTCAAAATCAAGTTCGTTGTATCTACGTTTTTTGGCCGCATTAACTTTGTTTTGTTCTAAAAAACCTGCAACAGGATTTGATGAAAATTCAATGTCCAATATAGGAGTGATTTTTTCAAGATATTCTTGATCATGGCAATATACAAACCCTGCTTGTGCTCTAAGATACAAATCACGCCTTAAACATGTTTTATAGATCGCTTCATTTTGATTTTTTGCAAGGCTTATATCAATTGTTTCAGCTGCAGAAAAATATCCTTTGCTTGCATTGGAAACATCTTGAATACTTGTGAAAAAGCGAGAAGCCGTAAGGTAGTGTGATACTTGATAATGTTGCGCTACAGAGCTTTGAGCTGCATTCACATACGATCTTCCAGCCATAAACAAACATTCTTTCCATGTATAATAGTCATCTTTGTGTGTATAGTTAAAAGAAATTCTCTCGAAAATTTCGGCAAGGGCTTTATGTTCAAAAGGGCTGAAGAATTTTTCTTCTGAGAAAAACTTCTCTTTATGTTTAGAATATAAGTTGGAAATTGCATAATATGGTCGTAATGACTTTCTTTGTGTATAGGCGGCATTAGGTAGGGATGAATCCATGATATAATTGAATAATATGGCTGCTTCATCGTACTCTTGAGCAAAAAACAAGGAAAGTGCTGTGGATGATTTTTGATCAAACTCTTCTTTGTTTAGGTTATGCGCAGGGGTCGTGATAATGATAATGCCATCATCCTCATCATCCGAACTGATAGATGCAATTTCTTCAATAGAAATAGCAGCCTCTTTTAATTCAGATTCTCTTTGTGCTCTTGCTTGCTCTCTTTCTTCTTTTGTTTTTTTAGGTTTTGTCCGTGTTCGCTTCTTTTTTTCTTGTGGTTCTTGAGAAATGGATAGTGCTTCTAAATCTTTTAAAGGGATTTCAATTTGAGGTGCTTTTTCAGTCATGCTAATTGTTGGAGAGGGCTCAATTATAGGACTTTCTTCCTGAACTTTTTTCTTCTTTTTCCATTTTTTCTTCTTTTTTTTGTTGGAAGAAGCTTTAACAGATTCTTCACTATCGCTCCACTCTACAAAAGAGCAGCTATTGATGGCTATTTGTAAAATGCGTTCATCTTCATGAATTAACAATTTTAGTTTTTCTAAAAAATCATCAATACCCTCTTCTTTGGGGATATGCATATTGCGTTTAATTCCTTTAAGAATAGGCAAGGATTGATTCAAAAGATTGATAGTTTCTTGAAAATTTTCATTTTGAAAGCAAGTGTAAGCCTTTTGTCTATTAAACGCCATGGTCCATATTTTTTCTATATTTATAACACCATGATCAAGTTTGAGTGACTTTGTATACATATAAAATGCACTGACCATTTTGAAAGTATTGGATGTTTTATGATTATTTTCTCGAAATTTTTCAGTGATTATTTCTTTGAAGAAATTTGTTTCTTTGATGATTGAAATAGCTTCATCCAGTTTGATTTTGTGCATTTCATCCTTGATTAATGCCTCAATTTCTTTGATATTTTCATTATACTTGCTCCCAAGGCCAATATATAAGTAATTGCATACAATTAAATCACGCAAGGAATGATTTTCAAGAATTTCTGCCACCAGATCTAAAGTTTGATCTATATTGCCGATTATTAATGTGCTGATTGCGAATCGGTGAAGTAGTGCTTTTTTCTCAGGTAATGTAAAAGATTCTGTATCAATGGTTTTTCTTGCTGTTGTTTGAATGAAGGAATAGTGCCCAATCACCAAGGCGCAAGTGTATGCATCAATGAGTTCTTTATGTGTGTTTTGAAGAAAGTTCAAGTTTAAAGATTCAGGTATATTTTGCTCGTGTTCGCAATAAAATTCTCGAGCCGTATGAAGCTCTTGAAAATTTTGAAAAGCTGATAAATATTGCTTTCCTTCAAACAACATTTTGGCGTTTAATCTCAATGTTTCAATTTTTGCTAATTTTTGGGCTGGGGTGAGTGCTTCAAAAAGGCGAAGAGTTTTGATTTTCAATCTCTCTTCACGAAGTTTTTGAACTGATTGAGGAAAAAATGATAGAGCAATACTTTCCATGAAAGATTGTTGATGATGAAAGCTTTGTGCAAGAATGCTATTGAGTCCAGGGCAAAGCTGTCTTATTTTTTGATCCAATATTAAAATTTTTGCATAATCTTGAAGGCCTGTATAAATATGAACACATTTCATAAAATCAACAGGATCCTGGCTTTGCAAAAGTAGGTGGTCAAGATAGTTTTGAAAATCTGGAAGATATGTATGATCTTGATTGAAAAGTATCGTCTGGCTCATAGCATATTGAAAAACAATATTTTTATAAACGACTTCATCAAAAGTAGATTCTGGTTTTTCAAGAATAAATTTTGAGTACGTAATTGTATCTTCAAAGTGTGATAATATTTTTGTATTCGTGCCAACTCTAAAAGCAGATGAGGCTCCAATAATATAATCTTGAACATTTTCATTATGGTGAAGAGTGAAAAAGCTTTCATCCACATTGCCTATTTTTTCACAAATATCAATATTTTCTTGCCTCTCACATGCAATTTTTTGAAATAGTTCGATAGATTTTTCAAATTGCTGAGATTCAAACGCATTAAACATAAGAGCTCTATCTAGTCTAAGCTGTGTAAAATCAACAACCAAGACCGAAGGTGTGGAATCCTCCATACTTTCTAAATGTAAGGTTTTAAAAACCAAGAATAAGATTAAAAGAGTTTTCAAAATTAATACATGCCATATGTTTATTTGACTTAACTTTGCCAATATTAGTTCAGGATGATGAATTTTTCAAGATGTTATTTTTAAGGCAAATTAAATCTTCATTAATGTATTTATATTAAAATTTAAAGTAATTCAAAAAAAAGAGGATTTTACGATGAAATTTATTTTTATATATTTGTTGGTTTTATGCATTCATCAAAGTTCGTGGGCAGAAGGTGATTCGCCTTCCCCTGAAGGAACAATAGCCGCAAAGAGTATGGAAGAAGAGAGAAAAAGAGGAACACGTTTGTGGTCAATACCTTGTTTGAGGTTGTCTCGTTATGGATATGGGTATGGAGGAGTTTTTTTATCCAGATGGGGAACGGCAATATCATGGCACAATCCTGTGGTTACATGTATTCGATCTGGAGAGCCAGCGTTTACTTCCAAAATGACCTCTGATGTTCTTAATGGATGGATGGAAGGGTGGCTTATGTCTCAAATGCAGCGCAATACTGGGAATAATTTTACTCTATACGGAACTGTAGGTGGTGGACTTTTTCGTTTTCAGCCTGAATATTATAGTTTTTCAAAAAAACTGGTTGTCCTGAGAAAATTAATACGTAAAAAGTTTGAGCTTTACCGAGCATCAATTCCAACAACCATTTCCAAATTTGAAGAAGCACTAGATCATATTACTCAAGAAATAAAGTTTGAAATCCCTATAGATAGAGATCGTACCATTGAATGTTTGACGCGAATACATGGGTCAAAGATATCTTTTTCCGATGATCGTAATTTTTACCGTATACAAGATGAAAGTGTTTTGTTTGATAATCAAGCATCTATGTATAACGTTCCTCGCACCCATAAACCTTCAGACACTTGGACGCCAATTCGTGCAAGCACGGGTTTATCATGTACGCCGAAGTTGATTGATGAAATTTTCAAAAAATTAAAAACAGGTGAAGTTAAAAAGACAATGAAACAGAAACAGGTAACCGATGGAGTCTCAAAATGAAGAAAATAGTGATGTTACTGGTGGCCTTAGGATCCAGTTCTTTTGTATATGCAGACCGAAAAATAGTTGGAAATATATTAATATCAAACCATTTGCAGTGTACATCTGATTTGGCTAGAAGCTACTACAGAGGTTTATTTGTAAATGTAAACAGTGCCCAGCCAAATGATTGGAATAATAATCTTATAGAAAATGGCGATGGTAAGAGTCAGATGTATTCATCAATGACAAATATATGCTGGAGAAAGTCAAGACTTGAAAATGTGAAAAGTTTTGTTGCTCATCTTATTTTAAGGCATATTGCCGATGCAAGACGCGCGATGGATGGTTTAGGAATAACCCCTTTAGAATATGCTACGCAAGTGGCTGTGGCATCGACTATGGGCGTGGGCTCTACGGTAGAAGGAGCTGTTGCTGGCGTTGCCATAGGGGCTGCTATTTCTGGAACAGCCGGAGCAGTGGTAGGAGGAGTCTCTGGAGGAGCTCTTGGAGGAGCTAATAGTCTAATTAAGCATGCAAATGACAGAGTTAATTTTAAAAATCCAAATTTTGAAGTATCATTTAAAAGGTTGTTATTTTTGCGTTATGGTTTAATTAAGGGGACTAAATATGGTCAACAAGACTCAAGTAATCTAGATTTAGCGGCTTTGTTTGATCGCACAAGTATTACAACTTCTTTGTTTGGATGGGAAGATGTTCAAAGACTTTTACCAGAAGTTGCTCAAGAGTTAGATAAAACAATTAAAGATATGTGGATTAAATGGGATGCGTTAAAACATCGGGATGCTTCTGGAAATCTAAATCAGCCTTTTCAAACTTCAGGTGAGTTAGATATTACTCAGATTGTTGCAGAAGTAAAACGAGATCAAATTCAGTCTCAGTCTTTACAAAAGAAGTAGGGAATTAGGAGATAGGTATTTCACATTTATCGACACGTCTTTGGTGACGATCGCCATCAAAAGGTGTCGATAAAAAGATTTTCAAGCACTCTATTGCATCAAAAGGTGATATGAATTTGGCCCCAAGAACAAGGATATTGGCATTGTTATGGGCTCTTGCAAGCTTTGCTTGTTCTTGTCCTGCGCAAAGAGCAGCTCTTATTTTGGGGAACTTGTTTGCAGCAATGGACATCCCAATTCCGCTTGAGCAAATCAAAACACCAAATTGAGCCTTTTCTTCTAAAATACGGCTGCATACAAGTTTTGCATAATCGGGATAATCAACTGATTCTTGTGTAAAAGGACCTTCGTCTATAAACGGGAAATGAGGTGTATTTAAAAGAGTGGTTTTAAGATCAAAACCTGCGTGATCACTGCCAATTGAGATCATGAAATGCTCCTTTAGAATTTTTCTGAAAACGACATATTTTTAACTGTGGCATTCCAATAATTATAAGCGGTAAGGGAAGTAAGGCCGGCAGAAAACCACAAAAGAAATAATCCGATTTCTTCCATATCAAGCCCAAAAAAAGTTGTAGAATTCAAGATAAGACAAGTGAGTGCGCCCATTTGAACAGCTGTTTTCCACTTTGCAAGATAAGATACGCGCACGCTGATTTTAACTGTTGAAAGATATTCCCTAAGGCCTGCTACAAAAATTTCACGCATGATAATCATTGTTGCTGGTAATAAAGAATATCCGTCAATTCGGCCAATGGCAATTAAGATTAAAAGTGTTGCAGTAATTAAAAGTTTATCGGCAATCGGGTCAAGGAATGTTCCAATCGGGCTAATTTGATTCATAGTTCTTGCAAAATGCCCATCAAGGTAATCACTAAAACATGCAATACCAAAAAGGAATGCTGCAATATAATCGCCAACCCAAAAATCAAAGTAAACAAAGATCATCACAAAAGGGATGGAGAAGATTCGAAAAAGAGTGATAAGTGTTGGAATATTTAACATCAGGCTATAAACTGCTCCCTTAATATACGTTCTTCTAAATGATGGTCTGAATCAAACAAAACTTGATGCGTAATGCTTTCATCTTCAAAGATTTCAATACGTACGGCATTGCGTACCTCTTGATCATCCGCAAAGGCATTGATCGGACGTTTTCTCGGGTCCAAATTTTCAATTATAAATTTCATGGATGATGGCAAGAGAGCGCCTTTCCAATGACGTGGCCTGAATGGGCTGATAGGAGTAAGAGCCAGAAGGCCTGACCCCAAGGGGACAATAGGGCCATGGGCTGATAAGTTATAGGCAGTGCTTCCTGCAGGTGTTGCAACTAAAACACCATCAGCAATCAATTCATCCACACGTTTCACATTGTCAATTTCAATGCTAAGGCGGGCTGCTTGGTGGGAAGCTCTAAGAAGAGATATTTCATTAATAGCGCTTGCGCTGTAGACTTCGCCTGACTTTTGCTTAACGATCATGGTTAAAGGATGCAGTTTTACAAGTTTTGCAGATGTTATTCTCTCAATCAAGTTTAACTCTTGATATCTGTTCATTAAAAACCCAATTGTTCCGCGATTCATTCCATAAATTGGGGTTTTAAGATCAACATATCTTCGAAGTGCCCGAAGCATAAATCCATCACCGCCAAGAGAAATGATGATATCTGCTTTTTCTGGCTGTGTTGACTCATAAACATACTCCAGCTGTTTTTTAGACATCTGTGCAAAGTCATTTGAAGCAGCAATGAAGGCGATTTTTGGATCTTTCACTAAATTTTACCCATTTTTCTTATTTGGTTCAGGTTTTACATCAAGTTTGATATGCAATTCTTTCAATCGCTCTGGCGTAATGGCTGCTGGTGCTTGCATCAGTAAATCCTGAGCTTGTTGGTTCATTGGGAATGCAATCACTTCTCTGATATTTGGCTCATCTGCCAACAACATGACAATACGGTCAATTCCAGGAGCTGACCCACCATGAGGAGGAGCTCCAAATTTAAAGGCATTCAGCAGACCTCCAAAACGTGCCTCTACTTCGGATTCTGGGTACCCTGCAATAGCGAAAGCCTTGTACATGACTTCTGGTAGGTGATTTCTTATAGCGCCGCTAGAGAGCTCTATTCCGTTGCAAACGATATCGTATTGATAAGCCTTGATATCCAAAGGATCCATGGTATTTAACGCATTCAAACCGCCTTGTGGCATGGAAAAAGGGTTGTGAGAGAATTCAATCTGATTTGTATCTTCATTTCTTTCATACATTGGGAAATCAACAATCCAGCAGAATTTGAAAATATCTTTTTCAATTAAATCGAGATCTTCTGCAATTTTCTTGCGCGCATTTCCTGCAAGTTTTGCAGCAGAATCTGGTTTTCCGCAAACAAAAAACACGCTGTCTTCATTTTCAAGGGAACATGTCTTTTTCAGTAAAGCAAGCCTGTCTTCATCTAAGAATTTGGCAATAGGGCCTTTTGCTGTGCCGTCTTGGTTGAAAGTGATGTATCCAAGTCCAGGAGCGCCTTGTTCTCTTGCCCAATCATTGAGTTTATCAAAGAAACTGCGTGGAAGAGACGATGTTTTAGGAGCTGGTATGGCCCTGACAACATTTTTATCATTTTCAATCGCGTTGGAAAATACGCTAAATCCAGAGCCTTTAAACACATCGCAAACATCATGGATAATTAAAGGATTGCGAAGATCAGGTTTGTCTGATCCATATTTAAGCATGGCTTCATCATAAGGGATGCGCACAAACGGGTAAGCTGAAACTTGTCTTCCTTTTCCAAATTCATTAAATACACCGTGTAAGACAGGCTCAATAGCGGCAAAAACGTCTTCTTGTGTCACGAATGACATTTCAAAATCCAGCTGATAGAATTCTCCAGGAGAACGATCTGCTCTTCCATCTTCATCTCTAAAACAAGGGGCGATTTGGAAATAGCGATCAAAACCTGAAACCATCAACAATTGTTTAAATTGCTGTGGTGCTTGTGGAAGCGCATAAAAACAGCCAGGGTGGATACGGCTTGGAACCAAATAATCACGTGCGCCTTCTGGGGAAGAAGAGGTTAAAATGGGTGTTTGAAACTCCATAAACCCTTGCTCGATCATACGTGCTCTAATACTCGAAATGACTTGTGAACGCAAAACAATGTTGGCGTGGGTTTTTTCACGGCGCAAATCCAAAAACCTGTAACGAAGACGTGTTTCTTCTGGAAATTCGGATGATGAATTAATTGTAATTGGTAAAACGTCTGCTGTTGAAATGATGTCGATTTTTGAAGCCATAATTTCAATTTCACCCGTATCCATTTTTGAATTCACGGTTTCATCTGATCTTTTAACCACTTTTCCTTCAATTGTGATCACGCTTTCAACGCGAAGTTTTTCAGCAACTTTAAAAGCATCTGTGTCCACATCAAAAACACACTGCGTAAGACCATAATGATCTCGAAGATCAATAAACAAAAGTCCTCCGTGATCCCTGATTCTGTGGACCCAGCCAGAAATTTTTGTATTTGTTCCAGCGTTTGTTGCCCTCAATTGGCCACATGTGTGTGTGCGATAAAGATGAGAAGATTGTTGCATAATAACCCTATTTTTGTTTATTAACTAATATTCTTACATACTACTGTTTTGAAAAATAGGCAATGATTATGTATAAAAATATAAAAATAAATGCCTATTTTTAAGATTTTCTTAATTTTTTATAAATATAATCAAGTGGAAAATCAAGATGAAGGATTATATAAAAATGAAATTTTTAATTTTAGTACTCGTGTTTTATGGAACGATTTTTGGCTCTGGAAAATCTAGAAATCCGGAATCTAATAGCAACTCTTCTTTCCCTTTTATTGGCATAGATATTCGATCAGCAAGTGTATTGACTTCAAAAAGCATACAAACAGTTGACGATCAGATTAAGCTTGTTAGCCAGGCTTTATTGATGAATGAAGGGTTAAGAAGTAAGACAGCAAATCAAATGCTTGATGACATGGAGAAAGAGCTTGGAATTTATGTCCCGCAGACTGATCAAGAGGCAGCTTCAAATGAAGAAAGAATGGATCAAGAAGGTAAAAATAAACTGAGCCAACTTATACAATCTCAAAAGACAGAGCTTGACGATTTGAAAAAAAAGAAGCGTGGACTTTTGATAGACAGGCTTGAAATAACTCATAGCGCTTGTGTTATGGCGCTTGGTAGTGAAAAAGGATCAAGAGAATGCAAGGAGAATATTCAGGCCCCAGACTCAAAGAATATTCATCTTTTAAGGCAAATGAACGCAAGCCCTTTTACTTCTATGGAATTTAAGCGACTTTTTAATCAAGAATGGGAAATCAGAAAAACATGCTTTAAGAGCGCGCTCAGAGAATGCTCACAAAAGAGAAAAGGATGTTGTGATAAACCTTTATATACTCCAAGAGATCTTGTGGTTTTTGCCCAGCCTCAACGCGCAGGTTGAATATGAAAAGATGGCCAGGTTTCAATGGCCATTCCTTTTTAAAAGCTCTGTGAGCAAAAATGCCCATACAATTGTTTCTCTTGTTTCTTCATTCCCATTGTGACCATGGTCTGGATTGAAAGTATTTGATATATTAGCCGGGATAAGTTTCCTGACCCATTCTGAAGCAATAGCTTTTTGAAAACAGCCTTGTAAGTCATATCTATCTTCCAAAATTGTTTCTTGAATGTTGCATCGTTGAAGGCGTTTAAAAAAGCCAATCTGTGTATCACAAGACCCTTTTCCCATGCAATATTTAGATCCTATAATATATTTTTTTGTGGTAGCAGGGGGTGAATCTTTCCATGTTTTAGAGTTAACTTTTAGAGGAAAAGCAATATATCGATTAAAAAATTGAGTAGTCATGTTAAGATTAATACCAGCAGCTCTATATTTTTGTTTCAACTCATCCATTTTTTCTTGTTGAAAACCACGCAGTGAAACAGCTTGATATATACGCTTTAAATCTTGAGGATCATTAAGATTTTTATAGCCAACAAATGTATTAAGCGGTGACCAGGCGTCTTCAAATAAAAGATTACTGTTTTCGCATTCTTTTTGTACCCCTAAAAAGTTGATTTTTTGTGAAAAGGTAAATTTACATGAAAAATATTTCCCTATGCCTGTTAGTTTTTGAGCTAAAGCTTCAGGACTTTCGTTTCCTAAAAAAACAGGGTTTTGTTTGGGTTCAGGGGCGGTTATTTGCCCGTAAACATTCAAATTTGCAAGTATTGAAAATAAAATTACTCTTTTCTTCATTTGTAACTACCTTTATTCATGAACTTATACTTCAGGAGCATATCATGTAAAGGTTAATTTAAGTTTAAACTCAGATACTTGTTAGAAAAAATAAGAGATGCCGATTTTACTCAGGTCATCTCTTATTTTTTAAATTTGTTGAAGATCAACCACCATTGCGGTTTAATAATTGAGTTGACATCTTTCTTACTTGAGCGGTTGTCGCATTTGGTAATTGGTTGCCATATTTATGAGGACGATGCCATCCTATTGTTTCATCTTCAGTAAAAAGTATAGATCCTGATTTTGTATCGTTTAATCTAGTTCCTGATAAAGGGCTTAAACTTTGAATAGTTTTTAGAAAATCTGAAAATTCTTCTTTTTTCATAGGAGAGCGTTTTTGTGCGAAATATGCTAGAGTTTCTCTTTGTTTTTCTGTTAAAGCTTGTGAAGATCGTTGTGTTTTTTCTTCTCCATTATCTATATTTTTAATTGAAAGTGATTGATGTTCGCGCTTTATTTTTTTTGAATCTTTATTTGTTTTTTTTTGTGTTTCTTGAATAAGTTCTATCATTTTGACAAATTCTATTGCATAACTTTTATATTGTATGTGCGTATAAAGAGGTCTCATAATTCTTCTTGATTCTTGAAAATTTCTTTCCACATCTAGGTCTTCGTGGCCCCAAAATAAAATATGTCCAAGCAGAAATCTAGATTGATCATGACCATTTTTTATGTTTTGATATAACGATGATACAACATCAGGGAATTCTGAATCAGATTTTCCTATGGAGTCTATAATTAAGTGATAGCGTGCATCTAAATCTCCATGTTGATCTGCCATATGAAACCATTGAAGTGACCTTTTGCTATCTCCTAATTCTTGATATAAAAGTCCTAATAAAGATTGGGCTTCAGGCTGATCTTCTAGCGCAAAAGGAAGGGCTAATCTGATGGCTTTTGAGATGTTTCTTTCATGGGCATGCCCCTCGTACCACATAATAGCACGATTATATGAGATAAAGCTAGGCCCCCCATTTTCAATGGCTTTTTCCATCAAAGAAATTGCACGCTCGAAATCCTGAGGCACTCCTTGTCCCTTTTGGTACAGGGTTGCCAAATGTGCCATGATCGTATTACTGGTTTCAGGGTCATTATTATCGCAAAATCCTTCCTCATTAAGAGATTTTGAATAATACTGATAAGCTTTTTCATAGTTCACAGGGGTGCCAAAGCCTTTTGTGTGCATCATACCGAAAAGAAGATTTAACAAATGATTGTCGGGTAAATCATTTTCGATTTGAGTTAAAATTTGAAAAATAAAATCATCATTTCGTTGTAAGTTAAAGTTTTCTTGATGCATATATTGGGCAAGACCTAGTTTGTATTCTGGTTCTAAATGATTTATGTATTTTGCTGCTTCTTGTATGAAGTATGCTGCTTTTTCCATATCCTCTTTTTCAAAAAATTCGTTTCCTAATAAAAAATAATAGTTAGCTTTCTCTTCTGTGTCACAGACTTGAGATAACTCATCAACTCCTTCTTGATATTGTTCTGGAGTCTCCGCAAATTTAATCTTTGAAACGGCGACAAGGTTCGGAAATTTTGTTTTTAAGAAATGGCTTGATCTGAAAAATGGATGACTCAAGTCTTGATCTTTTGACATAATTCGAGGGAGTAGAAGTTCTCTAAGGGCATCCTCTTGATCAAAGGATGCCGCCTTATAAAGCGCTCCTTCTGCCTTTGGGTTGTTAGTTTTTTTATAGGCTGTATACATATTCCAATAAAAAATTCCAAAATTAAATCCTTCGATTGGGGCTATTGATAGGGAGAAATCTAAACATTCTTGCCATAAAACAGCATCATCGTAATTTTTTCCGACAAGGGCATGCACCGCCATTTTTTCTAGATATTTAGCATTTCCATAGTGAGCAAGAACTTCTTCAAAATTTTTTTCATGATTGCTGATTTTTTGGTAGGTTGTTATTTTTTTGCGACTGGGAGTGGTGGGATCATGCAAAAGTTTCATACTCTCGAAATTGCGTCTTGAATGTGATGTTGGTGTGTAAGATGCAATCAAGGTTTTTAATTCTGAGTCTTCTATTAGATCAGACAATTCCTTCAGATAGGGGATGCTGTATACATTTCCTTTCTTGAAAAACTGTGTCAGAATATTTAAAGTTTCTCTTCTTTCGCCTTTGTGAAAGCGTTCTTCAATTTTATCAAATTCTTTTGGTGTGAATCCAGAAATTGATATTTCTTGAGTTTCTGCGTTCATATGGTCCATTGAAAATAGTGAATTTGAAAGAAATATTTGTCCTAATACGATTGCAAGAATATGTTTTCTCATGTTTTTCTCCCTTGATTAATAATACAAAACATATAATGGTTTTTATATTAAAAATCAAGGGATATTTTAAATTCCAACCCTTGCTTTTACTTCATCTTTTCCAAGAACTGTAATTATTTCAAATAATCCCGGAGATACTGTTCTTCCGCTGAGCAAGACGCGAAGGCATTGTGCGAAAGCGCCCATTTTAAGTCCTAGTGATTCAGCGTGGGATTTAACGGCAAGTTCAAGTTCTGAAGGCTTGTCCCATAAGTTGGTTGAGAGCATAAATTCGACCATTTGTTTTGAAAGAGCAATTGCATCATCAGTAAGCACGGCCTTTGCTTTATCATTTGCTGGGGCAATAGGTCCGCTATGTGCATAAAAAGAAGCTCCATCTGCAAGCTCAATAAGGGTTTTTGCTCGTTGTTTAAGGCCAGGCATGCCATTTAAAATCCATGTTTTTTGAAGATCGGTCACATCTTTTTTGATGAATTCAAGAACATCTTTTGTAAGTCTTGCATCATCTGCTTCTCTGATATAGTGCCCATTGACATTATCAAGTTTTGCAAAATCAAGACGTGAGGGGGATCTTCCGATGTCTTTTACATCAAACCACTGGATGGCTTGCTGGGTTGATATGATCTCATCATTTCCATGGCTCCATCCAAGGCGCATTAAATAATTACGCATGGCTTCTGGTAAATACCCCATATCTTTATAGGCCTCAACCCCCAAGGCTCCATGGCGTTTGGAAAGCTTTGCGCCATCATCTCCATGAATAAGAGGGATGTGTGAGAAGGTCGGTATTTCCCACCCACAGGCCTTATAGATTTGAATTTGACGGAATGTGTTGGTCAGGTGGTCATCGCCTCTGATGACGTGTGTAATCCCCATATCATGATCGTCTACCACAACAGAGAGCATATATGTTGGATTGCCATCGCTGCGCAAAAGGACCATATCATCAAGGTGTTTATTAAAGACGCGAACTTCTCCTTGAACAAGATCATCAACAATAGTTTCACCATCTTTATCTGATTTGATGCGCACCACAAAAGGGGTGTCTTTTGGGGCTTCTTTTGGGTTTTTATCTCTCCAAAAACCATTATATCTTGGGCTGACACCTCGCTCCAAAGCTTGGGCTTTCATGGCTTCTAATTCTTCTTGTGTGCAATAGCATTTGTATGCTTTTCCTTGAGCTAAAAGGTCATAAGCAACTTCTCTGTGACGATCTGCTCTTGCAAATTGCATGACTGGCTCACCATCCCATTCAAGTCCCATCCATTTAAGGCCTGCATAAATAGCATCAACAGCTTCTGAAGTTGATCTTTCACGGTCAGTATCTTCGATGCGAAGATAAAACTTTCCGTTCATATGTTTGGTGTAGAGCCAATTAAAAAGCGCTGTACGTGCACCTCCAATATGGAGATATCCAGTAGGAGAGGGGGCAAATCGTGTGATAACTGTCATTTTTTAAACCTTTTTAATTTTATTGAATTCATATTTAATTATGTCACTAAAACAGTAATCCTGCAAGAATCGTTAGTAAGCCAAAGCCTCCTAAAATAAGTACAGATAGATATCGTATGCGGCGAATCCATATTGGAGGGAGTTGATGCTTGATTTTTATCACTGAGGCACCAAGTATCATCCACCAAGTCATTGACCCCAAGAAAATTCCAAAAACAATAACAAAAGACTCAATAAAGTTGATGCTTTTTGCGCCAATAGTGGCAAATACGCCCATAAAGCTTAAAATGGTTAATGGATTCATAAGCGTTAAGAAGAAGACTTCTGTGATTAATTTTAATGCTTTACTTGAAGAATCAACTTCTGTCCCTGATATTTTCTTTACAGCCTCTTTGTAGGCAAGATATATTAAAAATAGGCCTCCTATGACCTTAATAGAGCTTGTTTGCTGTATCAAAAATCCAGATATTGCTGTTATTCCAGTTGCTGCAATCAGGCCATAAATACTGTCAGCAAGAGCCGCTCCAAGGCCAACGCAAAGAGCCCCTAAAAAACCAAGTTCCAGCGTCTTTCTAATGCAAAGAAGGCCAACGGGTCCAACAGGGGCCGCAATGGCAATTCCAATTAGCCAGGCTTTTACAAAATAAAGTGTCATTCCGGATCCTTTTATATATTAAGATGCAAAGTGCTCTTGATAAATGCGCTCTAAAATTTGATATGCGTTAAGAGCAGCGCCTTTTCTTAAGTTATCCGTTAAAACCCATAAGTTGAGTGTGTTTGGGTGATAAGGGTCTTTGCGGACTCTGCTGATAAAGACTTCATTTTCTCCGGCAACCTCTTGAGGAGTTACGTATCCCCCATCTTCTTGAGGTTTGTCTACAACCAAAATTCCTGGTGATTTTTTGAGTGTGTTTCTAACAAGCGTGGCTGTCAGGTCATCTTCAAATTCAATATTCAAGGATGCACAATGACCAATAAATACGGGGACTCTGACACAAGTCATGCTGATGGGGAAATCTTTTTCTAAAAGCTTTTGGGCCTCTTGTTCAATTTTTGTTTCTTCATCACTTTGACCAGTTTTTTCATCAATATCTCCAACTTGAGGGATAATATTAAAAGCAATTTGTTTTTCAAAGCTTTCATTTTCAATGTCTGATCCCATGAAAACGCCGCGTGTTTGGTTGAACAGCTCATCCATCGCGCGTCTTCCAGCTCCTGATACAGACTGGAAAGTTGTTCCCACAACGCGCACAATCGGGGATAAGGCATCAAGTGGTTTTAATGCCATGGCAATGGCTGTTACCATGCAATTTGGATTGGAAAAAAGTTTTGCGCATTCCCAATCAATATCATCGCCATTAACTTCAGGAATGACCAAAGGGGTATTTTTATCCAAACGATAAAGATCTGATTTATCAATAACAAAACAGCCAGCACGAAGGGCTTTTGGAACGTAAATGCGGCTGATATCTGTTGATGTTGCAAACACAGCAACGTCTACGGTTGAAAAATCATAAGATTCTGCTGCAAACACAGATAGCTCATTCTCACCAAATGAAACACTTGCTCCAGAAGAAGAACTTGCAACAGCATCTACGCGTTCAAAGTTCAGATCGCTTTGTGATAAAATTTCTAAAAAAGTGGTGCCAACGATTCCTGTGGCTCCAATAACAGCTACTTTCATTTTTTTATTCCTTTGTTATCTATAGGGTTCATAGTTAGCATAAATATGCACATCTTTCAAGGTTTGAGTGCTAATTCCATTTATACAAGTCTTTTTTTAAACGACTTATTCTTTCTTGTGCGTTTATGTTGGATGCTCCAAGTTTTTCATAAATTCTAAGGGCAATTTCTCTTTCTTCGTAATTTCTTTTTTCAAGGATTTCTGCAAATTCTTGAGCTAACGGGAAATATTGTGGATAAGATGTAAGAAATATGGCTAATTTTTCGTTATGATGTGGAAATTCCCTCATGCTTTGTTTTAAAACCATTATCCCTTGTCTATCGCTTTGATGAAGAAGCAAAAGGTTTTGAACACAATCTATGAATTCACAGCTATTACCATGGTTTTTTCGATTTTTCATGATAAATGCTTTAAGGGACGCGATGATATCGGTTTTATGTTCTGGAAAGGGATCATGTTGTGCAAGGCTTGATGTGACATTACGATAATCTTGCAAAAATTCAGGAGATTGGTCATGGTATGATGTATCTAAAAGTCTTTCAAGTATGGGGTAAAATGTGGGAGCTTGCCCAATTTTGATAAATGAGTTCAGCGCTTCAAAGCGAACGGAATCTTTGGAGAAACTATTGAGAAAATTGAAAATACCTGGCATTGCAGGATGTATTTCTTGTTGAAATTCAGGAATAAGTGCAGCTAAGTCTTTTTTATCTTGTTCTGATGAACTGGTTTGTTCAAGATAAAAAGACACCATATCTGCGGCAAGGATTTGATCATCTTTTTCTTTTGAAAAACGAGTTAAGGCTTTGGCTGAAGCAGATAATTTATAGTGCGTATTGTATTCTTGAATATTCATATACCGCCGATAATCCCTGGAAAGCTTTGCAGATCTTTTTTGGTTTTCATGAGGTGACTTGGGGTTGCGAAGAGTGCGTATGATGAAATCATATTCTTCCATATCTTGTTCCCAGCTCCCAAGAGCAAGCTCTGTGGGCGGCCGTTTAAAATAATTGAAAAAAGTACGAACAGATGTTTTTTTAATTATGCTTTTTGGGAAAGCTTGTGGAATAAGAGATGATGATTGTGCGTTTGCGCAAAGTAAGAAAATGGATAATATAAAAAATAGTTTTGACATTGTATACTCCTTGTTTGTTGTTTAAATATAGGACCATTATATGTTGTACATTTTTTTTTGTCAAACACAAAAAATAGATTTTGCAATTTATTTTCATAAATCTTGATTTAAAAATTGTATTTTTTAAAAAACATGATACAGTGAGAATACAGATTCTTTGAATTAGATTAATAACTCAGGGGTTTGTGTGACTATAATTAATTAAAACAATACTCAAGGAGTTATTTTCTATGTCTACAGGTACAGTTAAGTGGTTCAACTCAACAAAAGGTTACGGATTTATTAAGCCAGATGATGGCAGCAGCGATGTTTTCGTGCACGTAACTGCGGTTGAACGCGCAGGGATGAGAGGGCTTAACGAAAATCAACGTTTAAGCTACGAACTTGCAACAAACAAGGGTAAAGTTTCAGCTGTAAATATTCAAGCTATCTAATTTTATTTTTTAAAGGCGGAAGGATTACTATTTTTCCGTCTTTTTTATTTTTTAAAGATTGAGGTTTTATGAATTTTTTAACTCAAATTGGTGCTTCTTGTATCAAGTCTTTAAGGTCTCTTGGTGAAGTCTCTTTTTTTATTCTTAGAATTTTTCAAAACCTTAGATCCCCTTTTTATTTAAATCAGTTTATCAAACAGCTTTTTAATATCGGTTATTTTTCACTTCCTGTTGTCACATTGACGGCATTTTTTACAGGGATGGTTTTAGCGCTTCAAACGCACACTGGTTTTATTAGATTTTCCGCAACAGAAGCTGTTCCAACAGTTGTGGCTTTGTCTATTGTGCGTGAGCTAGGACCTGTTTTAGCAGCCCTGATGGTGTGCGGAAGAGTCAGCGCCTCCATTGCGGCAGAGCTTGGAACAATGCGTGTGAGTGATCAAATTGACGCAATGCTAACACTTCAAACAAGCCCTTTTAAGTACTTAATTATCCCCCGGGTTTTAGCTGCAACAATTACGCTTCCAATATTGGTTTTGGTGGGAGATATCATTGGTATTTGGGGCGGCTATCTTATTTCAACCTTAAGGCTTGGCTTTAATGAACACCTTTATATTGATTTAACATTTAAATATCTTAAAAATATGGATGTTATCTCCGGGCTTATTAAGTCAGGCGTATTTGGTTTGTGTTTGAGTGTGATGGGTTGCTATTATGGTTTTTATTCTTCAAATGGTGCATATGGTGTGGGGAAATCAACAACTAAAGCTGTTGTTTCCTCATCTATTTTGGTTTTGATCACCAACTATATTCTTACAGCGCTCTTTTTTACAGGTTGATTCATGAAAAAATTACATAAACTTACGCTTAAAAATGTCTCAAAAACTTTTGGAGATTTAAAGGTTTTAGATGATATTAGTTTGAACTTAAACCAAGGCGAATCATTGGTTGTTATCGGGCCATCTGGAACAGGAAAATCAGTCCTTTTAAAATGTATTTTAGGCTTAATTCCTATTGATCGGGGCGAAATTTTAGTGCAAGGAAAAACTTTATCAAAAGCGCCTTCTGGTTTTTTTGGTATCTTGTTTCAAGGAAGCGCCTTGTTTGACAGTTTACCTATTTGGAGCAATATTGCTTTTGGGCTTATTCATGGAAAAGGAATGGATGTAAAGACAGCCAAAGATCTAGCTCTTGAGGCTTTGGAAAGGGTGGGGCTATCTTTATCGATTCAAAATCATCTTCCTTTTGAAATTTCAGGAGGAATGCAAAAACGTGTAAGTCTTGCAAGGGCTCTTGTGATGAAGCCGGAGGTTTTGTTTTTTGATGAACCAACTACGGGCCTTGACCCGATTATGGCCAGTGTCATTAATAATGTGATCACGCAAACAATGCGCGAACAAGGCGGCACTTCCATCACCATCACGCATGATATGCATTGTCTTTCGCACGTGGCAGACCGTGTGGCGATGTTGTTCAAAGGAAAAATTATTTGGCAAGGAACAAAGGAAGAGTTTTTCCAAACAGATGATTCTTATGTTGTTCAATTTAGAAACGGTCAAACCAGCGGTCCATTTACTTCTTGATTTGTTTAAAAAACTTTCTATAATTGGAGGTGAGAAACCAATTATGGAAGGAACACAGGTCTATGAAATTTTTTATTATTGCTTTTTTTAATTTTGTATCTTTTAGCTGGGGGCAAACATTTGGCCTTAGCTATGATTTAATGGCCCCATATGAAGAGGGGGCTCATACAATTGGATGCTCTAACCCTTCATCGATTCGTTTAAGTTTTACAGCAAAGCAAGATTTAAGAGGATTTTTGAATTCTGAAGGGATTGATTACATAGTTTTATCTTTAGGAACAAAAACAATCAATATTTCAGCATCCGCATTTGTTAAAACGTCAAGGGCTTCAGTTTGTGAAAATTTCCCAATTTTTCAAGAATTTGAAACAAAATGCTCATTCGTAGGGAAAATTCAAAATATAAAGCTTGCTGGAGGGCTTTATAAAAAGCATACAGCGCCTTCTGGTGACGTGGTCTATGATTTGAACAATCCTTTAGAAGCAATTCGTTTTGTGTTTGAACTTTCTGATGGAAAATTAAACATCACACCAGGATATAAATATGTTCAAGGGGATCAATTGGTTTTCTCACAGGTGAGTTTTGGAGAATCAAACCCTTACCCTTCATGGTATGAATCATTTTATTACCATGGAAAAGGCTTGATGTTTATGGATCATTGTGGCTGTGAGAAAATGCATGAATCTGAAAAAATGCTGGATTTAGGATATTTGGAACAAGGGAGAGAGGGGCTTTTAGAAGTTGCTATGAGTCATAATGTATATCTTTGGCACAGATTCCAAGCAGTTGATATTTTAAGTAAGAAATTTCCACAAGAATATTCTAATTTGAAGGAGGATATTATTTTGGGTGTGTTTGATGCTGCTGATGTATCTGTTTCTTATAAAATTGAAGCCGCATTAGAATATGCAAAAATAAAACCTGAACAAGGATACGGATATCTTGAAAATATGGGTATGAGAGAAGATGTAAGACCGTTTGATAGGTTGCATATTGCTTCTGAACTTGCTAAAGAAGGTAAAAATGACTACGTCAAACAGATGCTTGAGGGAATGTTGACTCAAGATTCTATTTCATCCAAAGATCAATTAATTATTATTGAAAAATTGAATACATTAGGATTAATCAGGTAATTTGTGCAAGAACTTTGTACCATGAATTTTGGGCGCCAGGCGTTGCCGAGAAAATAAAAAGATGATCTCTTGCTCTTGTAAGCGCAACATATAAAAGGCGATTATATTCATCAAGAATTGCGTCTTTTGAATGTTCTCGCAATGCTTTAAAGCTTTGTGGCCATGTTTCTTTTCTTGGTGTCCAAAACAGTGTATTTTTATAAATAAATGCTTTATCTTTAAGTGTTGGAATGGAATCAGATTCAAGAAGAATGACAGTGTGTGCTTCAAGGCCTTTGGACCCATGTATGGTCATGGGAAAAACCTTGTGATCTGAGGTGCTTGAGTCTTTTTTGATGGACAAATCTTGTTCATTGACCCATTTTAAAAATAAGCCCATCGAGGATATGTTTTCTTGTTCGAAGTTGCGAATCACACTGAAAAACTGATCTAGAATTATCTGACCATTGTTCCCATAAATTTCAAGATATTTTTCTGAATTGTTGTTTTGCTTTAAAAACCATATAAAAAATTCAAGAACACTGTGTTGATGAGCAAATTCTAAGAAATCATAAAAGAGATCTTGTATTTGGGGGGAGTTGAAAAAATAATTTGGGTTGGATATTCGAAGGATTTCTAATTCTTTTTCACTCCATTTGAATAATGGTCCTGTCAAAACAAGGGCAATAGCCATGTCGTCTAAGGGGTTGTCACAAACACGTGCCAGTGCCAAAAGATCTAGCATGAGGAAGTCTTGTTTTAAATCGAAGCGATCAATGCCCGAGGTTTGAAGACCAAGTTTATCAAGTTCATGTAGAGTTTGTTTCACATAAGAGCTTCGTCTTCGAAAAAGAATCATGGTTTCATCAGATATAATATCAAAAATCATTTTTGCAGTTTCTTGTGGAGTGGGGCAGGGGGGCATGATTTCAACTTTGCCCATTTCTTTCCTGAACACATGATGTTTCAGGGATGTTTGCGATACTCCTTTTTTAAGATCGCCTTGAAATGCTTTGTCTACAAAGCTTAAAACTTCAGAGGTGGATCTAAAAGAGGTGCTTAGGTCTATTTTTTCAAAAGACAGTTTTTGATGGTTAAGGTGGTTTGAGATATCAATATAAGCTTGGTCGAAATGCAAAGGATTTGCCCCTTGGAAACTAAAGATTGATTGTTTGAAATCGCCCACAACAAAAAGAGATGGATTTTTTAAAGAAGTGGGCTCAAAAATAATATCGATTATTTCTTTTATAAAATCCCATTGTAAAGGGCTTGTATCTTGGGCTTCATCAAGGAGTAAATGCGAGAAAGATTCGGATATGTTTTGTGCAACCCAAGGGTGGTTTTTTGATTTTTTTAACAAATCAAGCATGTTGATGATGATATCTGAAAATGTGCATAAATGATGTTGTTTTTTTATATTTTCAAGAATTTCATGGTAAATGTATGCGACAGTATGCAAGTTTTTTGATGAGGTAAAAAGATTTTGTAGTTTTTTATTTTCAATATATTCAAAAAAAGTGTTCTGCTGCGTTGTGATTTTTTCTTTTAAGTTGGGAAGAATTGTATCTGTGCATATTTTTTTACGAAGTTCTCCAGTTTGTGTGAGAAAGACTTTTGATAGGCTTTCTTCATCTGCATTTTTTAATGCTTGATAAAGATTTTGATCTGTTGCCTTTGAGCTTTTCTCAAGACTTTCAAGATCATCATTTGATATTTCAAGGTTAAAAAAACCATCTGATATTGTATTTTGTGCGCAAGAAGGAAAAACACCATTTTTTTGGAAAAACTCTATACAATCATTTAAAAGATCCTTTAAAGATGACAGGGAAAGGTCGTTTGAGAGGTTGTCTAATTCTTGATGGTTTTCATGAGTTTCCAGCAATTTTTTAAAAGCCAAATTTTGCATTTGTATTTCTTGTGTGGTGTCCATAATTTGAACAAAAGGTGATATTTTTGCCTCAATTGAATATTTTCTTAATAGCTCTTCACAAAACGCGTGTAGTGTTTGAATTTTAACAGTTTCACCTTCATAAAGATAGGAGTCTAGTAATGTTCGAGCTTTGTTAATAAGGGTGTGTGTTGGGTTTTCATCTAAATTTTCAATTTCTTTTTTCAAAGATTCTGTATCAAGATTTGTCCATTGCTGAAGTTTATCATAAAGACGTGTTTTCATCTGCGCGCATGCGGCTCTTGTGTAAGTTAAGCACACAATTTGAGAGGGAGACACGTTTTTGAGTAAAATTCTCAAAATTCGATCAATAAGAGTTTTTGTTTTACCAGTTCCTGCAGATGCACAAACCCAAATATTATAAGATGGGTTTGAGGCATGAATTTGAGGGTTGTTTATAGGCATTTAAATTTGATTCACTCTATGTTGAATTCTGTTTATTCTAATAAGCTCCTTCAAGGGAAGCTCTTCTGCCTCATTTACAGAATTGATAACTCTAGAAACCATGTCCTTCTCCTTTTGTGAATTATCAGATTTTATGCTCAAAAGATTTTGAGTAAGCTCATATTAAACTTTTGAGTTTGTGTTGTTTGACTTTGGCTAAATGCCAGTAAAGCTCGAGAAATCCCCACAAGCATACTTAATAATTTAACGTGCAATTGTTTATTTTTTTAATTAATTTATTTATCTTATTGGGTAATAATACCCTACTTTGCAAAAAAGCCAATATTTTTTTCATTTTTTTACGATTTGTTTATGTATTCATGAGATATTTAATTTCAATATTGTTTGAATGGAGATATTTTATGAAAAAGAAAATGATGATTTATGTTTTTGGGATGATGGGATTTATAAATACGACTTACTCTATGAGTCTTGATAAATTTGCAACTGGAGCTGGTGCTGCATGGGCAGTAAGTGGGGCGGCTACGAATACTGCTAATCTTGCAAACATGACATCTGGATTATTTAAGGGGGTGTGTAGCAATCCCTCTAAAAAAGCAGAATGCATTGTGCAGTTAAAAGATGCATGCAAGAAAGGCCTTGATAAGAGACCTGAATGTAAGGATGCATCGGATAAATATGATGAAGGTGTGAAAAAAGAATCAGGCGACCTTGATGGTTCTATTAATATGTTCAAACTTTGTATTGCAAATTTAAAGAACTGTAAAAAGAAATAACTTCGGGTACGTATCGATTTTTCTGGTTAGGCGTGTTCGCTCGCCTTGCCTTTAAATACCTCTAATGTATACTTGCAAGAACTTTTCGATTGCATATTGGAGTCCCCAACTTTTCTAATTAAATGAGCAGAAAGGGTGATAAGATTTAAGTATTCTGTATCAAGATTTGTCCATTGGTGGAGTTTGTCATAAAGACGTGTTTTCATCTGCGCGCATGCGGCTCTTGTGTAAGTTAAGCACACAATTTGAGAGGGAGACACGTTTTTGAGTAAAATTCTCAAAATTCGATCAATAAGAGTTTTTGTTTTACCAGTTCCTGCAGATGCACAAACCCAAATATTATAAGATGGGTTTGAGGCATGAATTTGAGGGTTTTTCATCAGGGATTGGCTGGGGTGAATGGGGTCCACTGAGTTATGCTAGGTATTGGTGGGATCCTTTCTGTTCTTCTAAGGGGCGATCCTGTTTCTTCTTGAGTTTCTTGAGGGTCAACAACGGTAGAAACTTCGGTATTAGGGCTTGCTTGAGAATCACGATCGGAGTTCCCATTCCAAAGATCTTGTGTGTCATTCCCACTCGTAGCTTCTTCAAATGGGAGAATTTGAGTTGTTTGGCTTCCATTATCAGATGCGAGTAGAGACCCTGAAAAACCGATAATTATGCTTAATAATTTTAAATACATTTGTTTTATTCCTTATTCTATTTTAGTTGAAAAAAAACCCTATAAGACCCAATCATTTGTTTCCCGCAAAAAGCCATACCAAGAGCAAGAGTATTACCTTGGAATGCATCTGTATAACGTTTATCGGTAATTTGAGCAAGGGCAGTATCTGCCATTTTTTGGAGGTTTTGTGGGTCTTGACAAACCTTAAACTCCATGATGATTGCTTTATCTTTCGGGTCTTTTGGGGTCATGATTACATCATATCTTCCATCACCTGCTTCACCATTAGAATCGACATTATATTTGCCTCTAAAACCCACAAGCAACCCCATCATAAAGATATGAAACACATGTTCTGGTGTTTTTTGATTTAGGTCAAAATAGCTCATCGAACTTGCAATATAACTTGCTACAAGTTTGAAAAACTTGGACGGATCATCCCCGTCCAAGCTCCTGATGAAATTACGATAATATTGATCTGCGCCATTTAAATAAAACCATTTTTCCACGATGTCGGTGTAAAGCCATAAAACTTCTCTGTTGGGGATTTCGATAAATGTTATTTGCTTTCCATATTCATCTCTGGTTCTGGAGGAAATATTCAAATACCCTGCATGAAACAACAACGTCCAAATTGCGGTTTCGTTGTTTAAGTCATTAAAGGTCAAGTGATCAAGGATCACCTGTTCTTGAGGGATCCCTTTGATTAAGTTTTGAACTTTGATTTTAAATTCAGGACCGCTGTTGCCAATCATATCATACACCAAAGCATTATCAGACGTATTCACCCAATAAGGATCCATAATCATATTATTGCTCAAGCAATAAATAATGGACCATGGATTGTAAATTTGATACTCCCCAATTTTATAGCCATTGTACCACTTTTTAATGGGCTCTATTAGGTCTTTTTCATTGATAAGGGATTCAACCTCGTTTTGTGTAAAGCCAAAATACTGCGCATATCCTGGGTCTAAAAGGGTGTAGCATTTTAAATTATTCAGACCTGAAAACATGCTTTCTTTGGCAACGCGGGCAATTCCTGTTAAAACCGCTTTTGCAAGAAAAGGGTTGTCTTTAAGGGCCGATCCTAAAACGCTGCGCATGAAATCAACTATTTTTATATAAAAACCATTACTATAGGCGCTATGAATGGGGCTGTCATACTCGTCAATCAACACCACCACCTTTTTGTTTGTGTGGGCATGAATGTAGCGAATAAGGTCAAAAAGCGCCTCTGATAGCTGGGCAGGGTTGTCAATCTCCATGCGCAAAACAAGCTCAAATCTTTCTTTCTCAAAAGAAGACATCTCTGGGCTTTCAAGCAAATAGCTGTGCGCTTGATAACATAATGAAAAAACTTTCTTCAGATGCGTAAACACATCATCAAAAACAAGTCCCTTACAGTCTTTAAAACTCATGGAAATGACAGGATATTGGTTTTGATGTTTTTGACAAAATTCAAGATCTTTGGAGATGTGAAGCCCCCCAAACACAGCCTTCCCATCCAACTTCAAAAACTCACCTATCATCGTTATCGCCAATGTCTTTCCAAATCTTCGCGGACGTGAAAACAAAATTACATTCGCACCATCATCCATTACTTCTTTGATCAGCAATGTTTTGTCAATAAGCGTGTTTTTTTTCTCAACAATGGTTGCAAAATCACTGATCCCAATGGGAAGATTCTTATAATTTATCATGTAAATACCTTTACTTATCCTAAGAACTTAATAATACCATTATTTCACAATTTCTTGCAATAGTATCTTTAATTTTATTCTGGTAAAAAGATCACTTTTGGAGTAATATTTGGGTATTCAACGATAATGGAGAATGTAATGAAAAAAACAACATTTTTAATGGCAGCAGTGGGATTTCTTGCTGCTTGCAGTGAAAAAAAAGAGCAAAAAGCTGCAGTGCCGGCTGTAGACGTAAAAGAAACACAGAAAAAGGATCAAAAAATGACAGATAATAAAGCAGAACAAATTACAACAACACCAACAGGTTTGAAGTATGTCGAACGCGCACAAGGAACAGGCGAGGTTGCAACAAAAGGCAAGATGGTTTCAGTTCACTATGTTGGAACTTTGGAAAATGGTCAAAAGTTTGACAGCTCGCTTGATCGCGGTCAACCAATTGAATTCAAGCTTGGTGTTGGTCAAGTGATTTCTGGTTGGGATGAAGGTTTGGAAGGTGTGAAAGTTGGCGGAAAACGCAAACTCATTATCCCATCTGATCTTGCGTATGGACCACGTAAAGTTGGAACAATTCCTGCAAATAGCACTTTGATTTTTGAAGTCGAATTGATGGGCGTGAAATAACCATTTTTAAAAAAAAGGGGCATGAAAATGCAAAGATTAATAATAATGCTTTTGCTTTTCATTCCCCCTTATTTGCTTGGCGCCCCAAGTAAGGATGCTCCAAAGGTCGTTGAAGTGGAAACGGCTGTAAAAGGTAACATTCAAAAAACCACCACTCTTATTGGAAAAATTCAAGCTAAAAAATCAGTTCTCCTTGTTTCAAAAAATATTGGTATTTTAAGCAAGTGCACCCCAAGTGGTGGTATGTTGAAAAAAGGTGAAGTTATTGCGCGTCTTGACAATGTAGATGTTGCAAAATCATTTGATTTGGTAGAGCAAGCTGAAAAAATTGCCAAAACACAGTATGAGAGAACTCTGGCACTATCAAAGGCAAATGCCGTTCATAAACAAGCTTTAGAAGATGCTAAAAATCATTGGATTGTGGCGCAAAAAAACCTTCTAGCGGCCAAGCAAGATCTTGAGAAAAATCAATTCATTGCCCCCTTTGATGGAATTGTTGGAAACTATAAAGCCAAGGAAGAAGCCCAAATCCAATTAGGTGACACGGTTGTTGGCTTTTATGATCCTTCAAAAATGGTGGTTGAGTTTGATATCCCAGCTCATGCGATTTCAACTGTTAGCGTCCCTTGCAACATTAAAATCGGTGATAAAGCACACACTCTTCAAACCATTTCCAAAACAATTGATCCTGATACCTATATGATTCCTGTCATATGTGATCTTGAAAATCCAAACTATTTTTCAGGACAAATTGTAGATGTTGAATTCCCTCTTGAATCACGCAACAATGTGATCATTCTTTCATCTGAGTCCATATTCTTAAAAGATGGAAAGTCTTGTGTTTATAAGATCGTAGAGGGAAAAACTCAGCTTCAAGAGGTTCAAACTGGACTTGAAGAGAAAAATAAAATTGAAATCACTTCAGGCCTTACAGAAGGGGATACTATTGTTCTTTACGGCCAAGATCGATTATATCCAGATACGCAAGTTGAAATTGAAAAGAAAAAATAATGAAATTTACAGATTTTTTCATTAAACACCCAGTCATTTCGATTGTGATTAATTTCATGATCATGGCCGTTGGTTTTTTGTCTTTTGGCGGGTTATCTCTTCGTGAATATCCAAAAGTTGAAGCGCCAGTGCTAAGCGTTGTGACAAACTATAATAATGCCAGTTCCCAGCTTATTGAAAATGAAATCACAAATCCTTTGGAAGAGCAATTAGCAGGGATTGAAGGGATTCAAAAGCTTGAATCTTGGACAACAAATGGCCAATCTTATATCACAGTTACTTTTGATGAAAATGTGGTCATGGACAGAGCCATGGTTCTTGTCAGAGACGCCATTTCAATTGCAAAAGACAGATTCCCTAAAACGGTCAAAGAACCTGTTATTCAAAAACAAGGAAAAGGGGGAGGGGGATTTCCTTTTTTGGGAATTGCGCTCTCAAGTCCTTCACGTGAATTTGGTGATTTAACCCATTATGCCAACCTTTTCTTGGTGAACGCGCTAAAAGGTGTGTCTGGTGTTTCTTCGGTTGATATTGAAGGGCGAAGCTATACCATGGATGTTGAGCTTAACGCTAAAAAGATGTACGCCCTAGGGATTGATGGACTTGAAATTCTAAAAGCAATTTCAAAAAAAACAGAAAGCTTTCCAGTTGGAAAATTTCAAGATAAAATCCCTGCGTTTTTTGAAAATCCTCTTTACGCGGTCAAAGATTTTGAATCAATCTTTTTAATGGAAAAGACCAAAAAACCCATATTTTTAAACTCAGTTGCAAAAGTTTCTTTAGGAACTTCTAAAAAAGGAAACAGGCTGCGCATTAATAAAAAACCAGGGCTTATTTTATGGATTTCAAAATCCTCAGATAGCAACCCTTTGGATGTTTCAAGTGGTGTTCATGAGAAGATCAATATCATTAAAGAAAGCCTTCCAAAAGACATGAAAATTGAAGTTATTTTGGATCAAAGTGAGTTCATTAAAAAATCTTTGAGCAACCTAAAATGGTCTGTTTTAGAGGCAATCCTGCTTGTTCTGGTGATTGTTTTTGTTTTCCTGCGAAACATCCAGGCAACCCTGATTCCCCTTGTTACCATCCCCATTTCCCTTATAGGAGGGGTTATTTTTTTAAAGATGTTCGGGTTTTCGATTAACACCATGACGCTTTTATCCATGGTGTTGGCCATTGGTCTTGTGGTGGATGATGCAATTGTTGTTCTTGAAAATATCACACGGCATATTGAGGAAGGCAAACCCCCCTTAAAAGCAGCACTTGATGGGTCAAAAGAAATCAGTTTTGCAATTATTGCAATGACATGCACGCTTGCAAGCGTGTACATTCCTCTTGCCTTCTTACAAGGTGTGATTGGTCAATTGTTATCCGAGTTTGCAATTGCTTTAGCCGGGTCTGTGATTTTATCAGGGGTTGTGGCTTTAACGCTTTCCCCGTTGATGTGTTCGAAACTTTCCTATGCATCAAAAGATAAACTTTTTCCAATCATTGATGTGTATTTGGATAAAATGGAAGCGCTGTATAAAAAATCTTTGAATTTCACATTTGATCATTACTATAAATCCTTGATCGTTATGCCGGCCATGATTGCGCTTATGGCGGCCTTGTTTATTTTTATGCCAAAAGAGCCCACCCCTAAGGAAGATAGAGGCATTATGGGTGTTTACACCCGTTTTATAGCAGGGAAAAGCCTGGATGACTTAGAGCAAAAGATTATACAAATTGAAGACAAATTCTCCCCTTATCTATCACAAGCCAAAAGCATGATTTCATCCACAGCCATTTGGGGAGGGCAAATTTATTTATGTTTAAAAGATTACAATCAAAGAGTCAAAACCCCCGCTCAAATTGTGGATGAAATGACGCCAAATCTTGAAAAATTCCCATCTATGGATATATGGCCATGGAGCCTTGACACAGGCCTTCCATCATCTGGGGAATCAGGAAATATGAATGAAATCGATGTGGTCATTTCAACATCTAAAAGCTATCCAGAACTCCTTGAATATCTGGATATGTTAAAGTATAAAATTCAAAGAAAAAAACTCTTCAAGCGCGTCACGCATGATTTGAATCTGGATGAATTGGGATATAAAATTCTCATTAATGAGCCGGTGTCGGCGCTTCTTGGAATTTCAAATGAACAAGTGACAAAAAATATTGAAATTTTCTTTGGCGGAAATCAAAGCTTAAATTTCAGAAAAGACAACTTCGTTTACCCAATTACAGTCACAGGCGATCATTACCCATGGGATTTGAATTCAATTTATGTTGTAAATCCAAAAGGAAAAAAAGTCTCAATTGGAACACTTGCCTCCATGGTTCAAACAAATCTTCCAACAAGAATTCAGCATTATAATCAAATGCGATCATCTTATTTAACGGTAAGGCTTGCCAAAGGAGATTCATTTGAAAAAGGCATGGAAATATTAAAAAATGAAATAGATCAAACCTTGCCAGAAGGCTTCAAGCGTGAATTTGCAAGCGGGGCTAAAACATACGAGAAAATCTCAAGCGCAATTTTCTTTTTGGTTGGTCTTTCTCTTGTGTTTATTTATGCAATTCTTGCCATTCAATTTGAGTGTTTCTTATCCCCTTTAATTGTGATGACCACGGTTCCATTTGCAGGTTTTGGAGCATTACTATTCCTAATGCTGTTTGGGCAATCTATGAATCTTTATTCCCTCATTGGTGTAATCACACTTATCGGACTTATCACCAAACACGGCATTTTAATCGTGGATTTTGCAAATAAACTTAAAAACCAAATGAGCCTAAAAGAAGCGGTTAAAAAAGCATCTCATCTTCGTCTGCGCCCCATTTTAATGACAACATGCGCCATGATTTTAGGCTCTCTTCCTTTGGTTTTCTCTTTTGGGGAAGGGGC
The DNA here is from genome assembly GCA_964497925.1 of uncultured Alphaproteobacteria bacterium. Lineage (GTDB taxonomy): Bacteria > Pseudomonadota > Alphaproteobacteria > CAIYWZ01 > CAIYWZ01 > CAIYWZ01. The sequence goes on from CAZCFE010000007.1 coordinate 57,390, forward strand.
AGAAGCACGCAGAGTCATTGGTCTTTCTATTGTTGGAGGACTTGGCATTGGAACAATTTGCACCATTTTCATTCTTCCTAGTCTTTATGTCTTTTTTAACAGTTTTGTTAAATCTATCACACCAAATCAATAACTTTTTCTTTTTTTTCACACCAATTAACCTGATATTTATTTTTTTTTAGTAAGCTTTAAACACTTAACGAAAAATCAAAAAAGGAATCATAAGAAATGAGAAAGCTGAATTTTAAAATGTTGCCTATTATTTTGGCAATGAATACACCT
>CAZCFE010000008.1:0-52635 GCA_964497925.1 uncultured Alphaproteobacteria bacterium
TTCCTTTTCATCGCCACCTGATAGGGGAGGAGGCGTGCAGAGTTCATATGTAAGCGCGGGCATCTCTTATTGAGGATTCTGGCACAAGACAAGGTGTTTTAGACGATATTCAAGGTAGCTTTAATAAAGATGATAAGGTTTATCAAAGTAGAGAGTTTCCTGATGATAAAGGGGGGTTAGGTTTTGATGAGGATGAAGAAGAAGAAGAGGGGTTTAGTCAAGGCTCTAGTTGGGGATCGTCTATGTCGTCTTTGCCTGACAATACGGGCTGGAATAGTTCATCAAGTCAAGGTAATTCCTTTTCATCGCCACCTGATAGGGGAGGAGGCGTGCAGAGTTCATATGTAAGCTCTAGCCAAGGTTCTGGTTGGGGACCGCCTATATCTTCTTCTCCTCGAGGAGGAGGGGTTATGATGCCGGGTTCATCTTCATCTGGCTGGAGTGCCTCATCAAGTCAAGGTAATTCCTTTTCACCTCCACCTGATAGGGGGAGTATGCAGAGTTCATATGTAAATTCTAGCCAAGGCTCTAGTTGGGGGACAAGTCCATCTATATCTTCAGATTCAGGATATGGTCAAGATATGTCTTTTGGCGGAAGTTACAATTCAGCTGGCGGTATGTCTTCAAATCCTATGTCTGAGTGGGCTAATGAAAGGCCTGAGGTGTATGGTGGTGGTTATGATTCATCTGTAGAAATGCCTTCGAATTCAGGCTATGAGCAAAATATGTCTTTTGGTGGTAGTTACAACTCAGCTGGAGGCATGTCTTCGGACTCTGTGTCTGAATGGGGAAATGAAAGGCCTGTGAATGAGGCGTATGGTGGTGGTTATGATTCATCTATAGAAATGCCTTTGGATTCAGGCTATGGGCAAAGTATGCCTTCTGGGGGAACTTATGATTCTTTTTCTGATGGGCAGCAGTATTCGAGTGATTTGAATGGTACAAATCAAGGTATGCCTTATGATTCTGGGCTACTTATGAATGGAAATTTAGATGGGGATGTTTTGAACGCAGAGCAAGAGTATAATATGCAGCAGCAAGCTTTGCAAAAACCAACGTTTTCTACTTATCAAGCACCTTATCAATCCCCTCCACAGCAAATCACGACAGCTCCTCTTGTGACATCGCCTGTGCAAGGCGCCCCTCTTGTGACTGGAGCAAGTAATCAGTTTACAAAAATGGTGGCCGATCCTGCAAATGCGGCAGGAAACGTGCAAGTGGCTCTTCGTGACAATAATCCTCAAACGCATCTGGCCTTTGCGCAAAGTTTTGTGGATAAAAATTATGCAGCAACAACAAAGGCTCCTTTAGAAAAATCAGGCATTACATTAATTGGCGATGGAAAGTTTTTATATGCAAAAGTGGGAGTTGCTCAAACAAAACTCAATATAACCCCAGAGGGTATGCAAATGTTGCGAGCAACAATGGATTATGCAGCTGAATATAACCGTGCCCAAACTGTTAAAACAATTATTAATGCAGGTATTTTTCAGTAAATATGATAATCCCATTGTTGATCATCGTTTCTATAGGGACGTCAAAGTTTGATCTTGAAATTGCAAAAACATCACATCAGAAAAATCAAGGTCTTATGAACAGGTCAGAGCTTCCAAATGACCAAGGGATGATTTTTGAGATTGCAAGTGAATCCCCCGTTTGCATGTGGATGAAGAACACCCTTATTCCGCTTGATATGATTTTTTTAAATAATCAAGGGGTTGTTGTGGGAATTGTGGAAAATGCTCAGCCACAAACTCTTGATCCCAGATGTTATCAAGGAAAAGAGCAAATAAAATATGTGATCGAGATCCTTGGCGGGATGTCTCAAAAAGTTGGTTTAAAAATCTTGGACAGGCTCGATATTCCATCTTGAATGTTACACAGGGTATTAAAGTTTATGATTTAACTAAAAAAAATCTCTTTATTCTTGACATAAAGGGCAAAAACGTGTAATTAAAGCTATGTAAAATAATTACGAGTTAAATATAAGGATAATTTAAAATGGCCGTTCCAAAGAAAAAAACGTCTGTCTCTCGCAAAGGTATGCGTCGCTCACATGATGCAATTAAAGGGACAAATCCAACAGAGTGCCCAAACTGTGGCGCACCAAAACTTTCTCACCATGTATGCGGAGCTTGCGGTTTTTATCGTGGCCGTCAGGTTTTTTCAAAGCCTGTGTCAGAAACTGCTCAACAAACAGCGTAAACAAAGTCGCTTAACATGTTAAGATTGGCTCTGGATGCAATGGGAGGGGACCTTGGTCCAACAAGTGTTGTTGAAGGGGCTTGTCTATTTTTAAAAGAAGACTCTTCTGTTTGTTTTAATATTTTTGGGGATGAAGCGCAAATTAAGCCTTTAATTCCTGGGAATCTCTCACATAAATTTCAAATTATTCATACTCCAGATATAGTTACGCCTGATATGAAGCCTTCTATGGTTTTAAGGCGTGGGCGTTCTTCCAGTATGGCTTTGAGTATTGCATCTGTTGTGAGTAAAGAAACATCAGGTGTTGTCTCTGGCGGAAATACAGGCGCGTTTATGGTTCTTTGTCTTTATTTAATGGGGAACTTGCCAGGCGTGTTTCGTCCTGCTATTGCTGCGTTTTTCCCGACTAAAGATGGTCATTTTAGCACGATGCTTGATCTTGGTGCAAATTCAGAAAATGATGAAATCCATTTGATCCAATTTGCGATTATGGGTGAAATTTTAGCAAAAACAGCGCTTCATATTGAAAATCCACGTATTGGATTGCTTAATATTGGATCAGAAGAGCTTAAAGGAAATCCGACCATTCAAAAAGCTTATAATTTGATGAAGTCAATCCCTGCGTTTGAAAATTTCTATGGATTTGTCGAAGGCAATCAGATTATGTCAGGTGATGTGGATGTGACTGTGACAGATGGCTTTACAGGGAATATTGCGCTTAAGGCTTTGGAGGGCGCTGTTCATATGGTTGCGCACGAATTACGTGTTGCCTTTAAAACATCCTTTTTTAGCAAAATTTCTGCATTATTGTCAAAGCCAAGTTTCAAGCGTTTAAAGTCCAGAATTGATCCTGGAAACTATAATGGGGCTATATTCTTAGGAATTAAAGGAATTGCTGTTAAAAGTCATGGAGGAGCCACGGCTCATGGATTTGCAAGTGCGATCAGAACTACAAAAACAATGGCTGGTATGAATTTACTTGAAAAGCTTGAAGAGCGACTTCAAGATCTCCCCCCAGAACTATTGAAAAAGTAAAATGGGCATAAAAATCCAAGGGACAGGTTCGTATCTACCTTCTCATGTGGTAACAAATCATGATTTGTCTGAGTTAATGCCAACCAATCACGAATGGATTATCGAGCGAACAGGAATTGCCTCGCGTCACTTTGCAAAAGATCAAAAAAACTATGAGCTTGGCGCTATAGCCGCAAAAAAAGCTCTTTTAAATGCGAGGTTGGATCCTTTAGACATTGATGCCATTTTAGTGGCAACGACAACTTCTGATCAGATTTTCCCATCTACGGCTGTTCATATTCAGCGCGAACTTGGTGCAAGTAATGCATTTGCTTTTGATATACAGGCCGTTTGCGCCGGGTTTGTGTATGGGCTTAGTATTGCAAGGAGTTTTCTTTTAAGTGGCCAGGCAAGGCGAATTTTGCTCATTGGAAGCGAAAAATTTTCACCTCTTCTGGATTTTGATGATAGAACAACAGCCATTTTATTTGGAGATGGGGCAGGGGCGGTTATTCTTGAAAATACATCAGATTCAAATGATGATGGCGCTTGCTATCTTAAATCAAACGGTGATTTATCTCATATTCTTTATTGCTCAGGCCATATTCATATGGAAGGGAAAGAGGTGTTTAAAAACGCGGTTAAACTTATGTGTGATGCAGCGCTCATTCTTTTAAGCGAACAAGGTTTGACCCTTGATGATGTGGACGTGATCATTCCTCATCAAGCAAATCTTCGCATTATTCAAAGCATTGCTCAACGATTAAAAGTTGAAGAGGATAAATTTGTTATCACTCTTGAAAATCATGCGAACACGTCTGCAGCATCTATACCACTTGCTCTTCATCAAGCTATCTGCACACATAAAGTTAAGCGTGGAGATAAAATCCTTTTTGTAGGTCTTGGGGCAGGTCTTGCTTGGGGCGCGTTTCTTATGACTTACTAATTCTTTCTAGAATCGTTTTTTTGGCAGTAAAAGGTAGTAAGTGCCTTTGCTTTTCATGTTCCCTGCCAGAGCTTCAGCAGCGCTTCCAAATCCCCAAAAATAATCCCCTCGGATCACGCCTTTAATGGCACCTCCTTTATCTTGTGCGACAACCATTTTTTGAATTTTAGATGTTGTGTGGGGGTGTGTGATATCTAGCCATAAAGGAGCGCCCATGGGGATGTAAGCTGGATCTACAGCAATGCTCCTTTGAGGAGTAAGTGGTGTTCCTTGAGCTCCTATGGGGCCAAGAGACGTATCCGTGTCAAGTTTCTTAAAGAAAACATAAGATTCATTTTGATTCATGATATTTTTGGCTTCTTTTGGGTGTGTTTTAAGCCAAGCTTTAAGGCTGTGCATATTCATTTTTTCTTTTGGAATGATATTTTTTTCAATCAAGATTTTTCCAATAGCTGTGTAAGGGTATCCATTTTGGCCATTATAACCAACACGTAGCATTTTTCCATTATCAAGCTGCACGCGTCCAGATCCTTGAATTTCCAGAAAAAAAGCATCAACAGGATCATCAACCCAAACAATTTCAAGGTTTTTATTCTTAAATGCACCAGCGTTAATTTCTTTTCTTGGTATTTTAAAATTTCTTGAAGGCAGTTTGTATAAAGGGGTTTGATATTTTCCATGTTTTCTCAAAGATCCATGAAGCAGAGGTTCATAGTATCCGGTAAAAACTCCTTCTTCTTGAGAACCATCTTTTATTTTATAGGCGGTTGCGTGTTCTTGTAGGATCAATTTTATTTGGGAAGAAGAATTTGCTTTTTCAAGTGCGCCACATAAGTGATCCCAGTCTTTTTTTTCAATATTGATTGATTCTCTGTCATGTCCTATGGTTGTTTGTTTTTTTTGCATTTTACAAGAAGATTTAAGTGCAGGTAAAGCTTCATGAAGAGCGTCATTATGAAATCCTGGAAGATTTTGAATATCGGTTTCTTCCCACACAATGGAAGAAGAACAAGAGTTAAGCAACAGAATGAAAAAAAGATAGTACAGAATCATAATAAAGGAAATCTCTCATAGTTTTAAACCCATATTAGACTATCAAGGGGGGGACTTCAAGACAATATTAATAGTTGTGTTTCTGATTAACCTTTTATTTAGTATTTTCCTTATATGGTTATCTTTAAAATGAAAGGAATGTGGCTTAGATGTTATTTCAAGATGATTTTTTTAAAAATCAATACATGAAAGATGCAGGGTCAAGTGTGTTTGATTTTTTCAAGTATTTAATAGATCATCCACAACAAATTGAAAAACTTCAAAAAGAATTCTTTAAAAATCAAGATGTTATTTTAAAAGGATTAATGGGAGACGATGTTTCGTTGCCGTTTAAAAAAGATAAGATTTTTGAAGGAAATTCCTGGCAAGAAAGCCCTTTTCATAAATATATTTATCAATCATATCTGAATTTAAAGACTCAAATTTCTAGTGTGTGCGATCAAGATCAAAATGAGGTGTCTTTAAAAACAAAGTTTTATTTAAATCAAATACTAGAGGCGCTTTCCCCTGCAAATTTTGTGTGGACGAATCCTGAAATTATGGAAAAGACCCTTGCCACACAGGGTGAAAATTTGACCCAAGGCTTTTTGAAAATGGATCAAGATTATCAAGAGATGTTTGGGCTTAAAACTGTTCGTGACGGATTTTTTGAAGTGGGCAAAAATCTTGCAATTACTCCTGGTGACGTGGTGTTTAAAAATGATTTGATAGAGCTTATTCACTATAAGTCACAAACTCAAAAAGTCTATGAAATTCCAATTTTAATTGTGCCGCCTTGGATTAATAAGTATTATATTTTTGATTTAAGTCCTGAGAATTCATTTGTTAATTGGTTGGTATCAAAAGGATACGATGTATATATTATTTCGTGGTTAAATCCTGGGATAGGACACCAAGATGTTTCTTTTCATGATTATATGATTCAAGGAATTGCAGCAGCACAAGATGCCATCTCAGCTCAAAAAATCAATTTTATAGGATATTGTTTAGGCGGAGTTTTGCTTGCTTGTTATTTATCCTATATGAAAAATCATCCTTCAATTGGGACGGCAACGTTTCTTGCAACACCCCTTGATTTTACAAAATCTGGTGATTTATCCCTTTTTATTGGGCAAGATCAGATGAGGTTGATGGAAGAGTCTTTAAATGTTTCTAATGTCTTGGATGGCAGAATTTTATCAAGTTGTTTTAACTTGCTGCGCGCAAAAGAAATGATTTGGGATAGAGTCGTGAACAATTATTTGCTTGATAAACCTTTTCCAGCTTTAGATTTCTTATTTTGGAATCAAGATGTGACAAATTTACCAGCACAAATGTATTTATATTATGTTCGCAAATTTTATCTTGAAAATTCATTCTTTGATAAAGAGAGCCCTTTTTACTTAAGAAACATTAAATGTGAAACTTTTTGGTTTTGTGCAAAAGAAGATCATATTGCGCCTTTGCAGTCAACATTGTCGGGGTTAAGGCTTTTAAAATCTGAGTTTGAGGTTGTAGTTGGAGAATCAGGCCATGTTGCAGGAATTTTCAACCCAGAAGGCTCTTCAAAATATGGATTTACATCTCAAAACGGCCAGCAAAAAGGCTCATGGTGGGGATACTTTGATAAATGGCTTTCTCAAAGATCAGGGGCTAAAATTATGCCACAAGTTCAAGAATCCTTATATCCAGCCCCAGGAGAATATATTTTGAAAAAGTGGTAAGGGTTTACCATTTATTAATCTTTGTTTGACACAATTTGAGATGAAATTTTAACAATGGAGGATAAATAATGAAACGCTTAAATATGATTATGATGTTGGTGGTGGCTGTTGTAATAGATCAAAGTCTTAATGCGTCTGGAAAAAGAAAAGCGAATCAAATGACATGCCCTCTAGAATCTTCAGTTTCAGATAGAAGTGCATTTCCAAGCGTCTCCAGTTCTATTTTATCATGTTTAGATGGAAATGATGTATCACTACTTCGTGCTAAAGCGGACGTTTTAGTTCAAAGACATGTAGGAACATCAAGTTTTAGTACAAACTATAATGATAGGAGAATTAGGGGGGCCTTGAATGCCTGTAAGATGAGGTCAAAGAGTCTTAAAGATAAAGCTGAAAGAATGACTGATGCTGTTGAAAAAGAAAATAATTATAGGGGGTCTATACGGCTTATGGCAAAGGCTTTGGAAATTCAAGATAAACATGGGAGTGATCGTTCTGGTCGCATAGATTTTTCACAAGCGGATGCTGTGTGTTTTTCAAATGTTGCAGACCCTCAAAAAAGGTTGGGTGTTTTCGATATGTCTGAAAATAAAGACTTCCCGGAAGCTGGAACAGCTGATAGTGACTGGTTTTCTCTTCCTGTAGAGTATGGAAAAAAACGTCAGAAAGTGATTCAGGGAAGCTCTCAAGATAATTCAGTAGGAAGAGAAAAAGGTGATGATGAGATTGCGCGAAATATTTTATGTACATTAGATGATGCTAATAAAGATAAATGTCTCAAGGTAAGTGAAAAGTGTGAAACAGATTCAAAATTTAAATCTGATTATTCGATTTTATGCGCAAATTGGACAAGTTGTGCTAAAAAAATAGCTTCTTCAATATCTGGGAATATTCGAAATTGTAGTAATAACAGAATTAATGGTAGTGCTCAAAAAGGAATTGAAAGGCTTAATGCTTTAACCACACTAAATGGAGATGCTATCACAATTTCTGTATCTGGTGAGATTGCAAAACAAGGTAAGAGTAGTAAAGAAAGAATTACACTTAATGAAGTTCAGATTGAAAAATTTAAAAGTCATTGCGCCGATAAAACTTGTTTATCTTCGGATAGATAGCTAATTTTCTTAAAAACCCTTGAAATAAATACTCAAGGGTTTTTTATTACCCTGTGTAACTGATAAAGACATCTTCTAAACTGGGCGTGCTTTGGGTTATTTTATGGGGGAGTTCTTTTGTTAAAGCGCTCATTGTTTCTTCCAGCAATGCTTTATTTTTTCCTGCAACGTGAAGGCTGTTTCCAAAATAAGTTGTTTGATCGATCCCTGGAAGCGTTTTAATTTTTTGTGCAAGGGTGGATAAATCATCTCCTTCAATTGTCCAAATAGAAAGACCTGATTTTTTTGTGACCTCGTCTACAGTTCCAACTTCAATCATTTTTCCATATAAAATATACGCGATACGATGACATCTTGATGCTTCGTCCATATAATGTGTGCTGACCAAAACGGTAAGGCCTTTCGATGCCAACATATGAATTTGATCCCAAAATTGACGTCTGGCCTTTGGATCAACGCCTGCAGTTGGTTCATCCAAAAGAAGAAGATCAGGCCCGTGAATAATGCTTGCAGCCAGTGCAAGGCGTTGTTTCCATCCGCCAGATAAAAGACCAGTTAATTGATTTTGACGATCATGCAACCCAAGGTCTGTGAGTGTTTTTTGAACCAAGTTTTCAATATTTTTAAGATCATATGCCCTTGCTACAAATTCCAAATTTTCTTTGATGGTTAAATCTTCATAAAGGCTGAATTTTTGAGTCATATATCCAATTTTATGTTTGATTTGAATATGGGCATCATAAATATTGTGTCCAAGGCAGGTTCCGCTTCCACTGTCTGGGCGCATAAGGCCGCAAATCATTCGCATAGTGGTTGTTTTTCCGCTTCCATTGGGGCCTAAGAACCCTACAATTTCACCTTTTTTTATTTGCAAGGTGATATCATCAACTGCTTTTTTTTGTCCAAAAATTTTAGATAAATTTTGAATATCAATGACGATATCAGTGTTCATTATTTTACATCCTTGAAAATAATTTCAATAGGCTGTCCAGGTTTTAATGAATAAGGAGTTTTTAATTCTGCCTCAACCATGAACAACATTTTCTCGCGTAATTTTTCGGTGTATAAAACAGGAGGGTTGAATTCGGGCTTATTCGAGATAAAATTAATAGTTGCGTCCGTTGTTGTTTCCCCATCTGTTTTTACTTGAATTATTTGATGAAGTTTGAGAAAGGAGAGCATTTTTTCAGGAATAAAAAAACGAACCTTAATGGCATTTTGAGGAAGAAAGTAGATAATAGGAGAACTGGGTCCCGTGATTTCACCTTCATATTTAAGGATATTTTGAATGTATCCATCTTCAGGGGCAAGAATCACATCTTTACTTAAATGCCATCTTGCAATTTCAAGAGCGGCTTTTGCTTTATCAAAATTTGTTTGTGCGTTGTCAAGATCTGCTTTTGAAATGGCATTTTGTTTTTCAAGTTTTGATGCCCGCTCAAAAGTAATTTTGGCAAGGTCAAATGCTGCTTGATTTTGGGCAACAGTGAGTTTGGAATCCGTATTTTCAATCAGCGCTAAAATTTGACCTTTTTTAACATAGGTTCCTTTTGTGGTTTTGATTTGTTCAACGGTTCCAGCTTGAGTGGGTGCAAGAAGCCTGAATTCGCCTTCAACATATCCATTCAAAGTCATGTTTTGTGTTTGGGTCTTGCATCCGCACAGCAAAAAAAGATAACACAGTATATAACGCATAAAAATCACCCTTTAAAAAACCATCATTAGGAGTATTCTAATTTAAATAGCAGGACATGTCACTAAGGAAACGTTTAAAGTCATCCTCTTTTTCTTTGGTCATGTTTTTAGGAAGAGTGATTCCATCATAAGACTCTTTCCCCCACACAATTTGAGCTTGTTTTTTAGTGATGTCCTCAAGGTATTGTATAATTTCAATATCTGTTAGAACGAACCCATCAAATTCTTGAAATTCTCTAGGTTCTTTGAAAAACTCATCTATTTTCTGTGTTATTTGACTTATATGAACATATCTTTTTGCTTGATTCCCTCGTGTTTTAAGATAGATTACATCTTCTTCATCTATTTTTTTCCAAAAATCAAGAAGTGTGTTGCGATTGTGGCAATAGACGCCAAAAACGTTTTCAAGAGACAGGTCGAAAATTTTTATGTTATGATTTTTGCGATAAACGTGTAAGAATGCTTCTCTTGAAAGAATGCTAGCATTATAAAAAGATGTTTCGTTGTCTTGTTTTTTTGGTAAAACAACATAAGGAATTTTTGCGTCCTTAATGAGCTCTAGAAAATTAAGTGCGCAGGTGACATTGTGATAAAGATAGGAAAATACATTTTGATCACCCTCGTTTTCGCCTTGTCCTGCAAAGTGAAACACAATATCGATCTTTCGAAGAGCAAGCGCTTTTTTTATTTTTTCATGATCGCTTAAATCGCACTTAAGAAACCGAAATCCTGGAAATGTGCTAAGATGAGATAGGCGCATTTCTTTAAGCCCGGCATCAGGGGCAAGCATGTGATCAATGCCTATAACTTCTGTTCCTAACCTCAAAAGTGATAAAGATGTGTGATATCCTACAAAACCACAAACACCGCTGATAAAAATGCTCATTTTTAATCGCGATATTCTTTTAATATGCGCGATTTATCTCGGTTCCAATCTCTTTCTTTAACTGCTTCACGTTTATCGCTTTGATTTTTCCCTTGAGCGATACCAAGGTCAACTTTTGCAATTCCGCGTTCATTGAAATAGATTGAAAGAGGAACAACAGTCATGCCTTTGCGCGCAATGGATGACAGTAATCTTGAAAGTTCACGTTTTTTCACCAATAGCTTTCTTGGGCGTTTTGGTGCGTGGTTAAAACGATTGGCTTCTAAAAACTCAGGTATATTTGCGTTAAGCAAGAATAGTTCTCCATTGACTTCTCCAGCATACGCTTCAACAATGCTGGCCTGACCACGCCTTAAAGATTTGACCTCCGTCCCAGTTAAAATAATTCCAGCTTCAAGATTGCTTGAAATGTGGTAATTAAACCTTGCCTTGCGATTTTGAGAAACGATTTGATGTGTCATAATTGTATTCCTTGAATAATTTTTTCTCTTTCCTTTGCGTCTAATGGAAGTAAGGGAAGTCTTACGTCTTCTTGGCATAGTTTCAAAAAGTGACTGACCGCAAACTTTATGGGGACGGGGTTGGGAGAAGAAACGTTTAGAATTTCAACTGATTTTTTAACTATTAGTGATGAAGTGTTATTCATCATTTGAGAGCATTCTTTAGGGAAAAGATTTGAAATGACCGATATCCAGCCTTTAGCGCCATGTTGTGTGAATGTTTCAACAGCTGAATCTTCACCGCAAATATAAGAAAATTTATTATTTTGGAAAGCTTGACTAAATTTAGCTATGCGATCTTGATCTGTTGTGGAGTCTTTCAGGCCCACGATTCTTTCCATTTTGATGATTTCTTGAAGCAATTCTTCGTCAATTTCAAAATTTGTTCTGCGTGGGTTTGAATAAACGGTGATGGGAAGATTTGTTGCTTCGTGGATGGCTTTAAAGTGCTCTAGAACACCTTGATCGGTTGGGCGAACATAATAAGGAGTCAGAGCTAAAAGTCCATCTACGCCTAAATTTTGCGCCATTCTGGCCATGTTTATAGCCTTGTTTGTGGAAGGATTGGCAACGCCAGCAATGATTGGAATTTTTTTTGCAGCCGTTTTAACCGCAATTTGAATAATACGCATATACTCTTCATCATCGAGCAAATCCAGCTCTCCAGTGGTGCCGCCAACAACGATTCCTGAAATATTTCCTTGTATTTGGGCGCGCACTAAATCAGCAAAAGCAGCTTCATCTAAAATTCCCTCTTTAAAAGAGGTGATAAGAGCTGTATAACATCCTATGGGGTTCATTTTAATCCTTATTGATTTGGAGTTTGTATAGTATGATCAGAGTAGTGTTTTTCAGTTTAATTGTCAATGTCTTCTCCTGTTTTTCTTCTTTTGGGATGGAGAGTTCACCTGAATGTAAAAACTACTTTTTAAAAGGAATCACAGCTGTTGATGCTCCGGTTGATTCAACGGAATCATTAATATGTCCTTTGACCAAAACGCTTATCACATGGGCAAGACATTTGAAGAATGTAGCTGTTGCTCCATTTGATGAACGTGTGAGGTTTTTCAAAGAAAATAAGATATTTCCTGGAAGGGAACGGCTTCAAAAGTTGTGTGAAGATGCACTAAATGAGATGAGCTTAATTCAAAGTGTGAAAGATTTATTCGAAGATGTCAAGCCGTTAACCGCAAAAGGCGCTATTGTTTATGCATCAATTTTATTATCTCAAAATTTGATTGAGCAGGTAAAAGATGTTGTAAAACAAGCTTGGCAATCTTTAGAATTCACGCCTCAAGAACAATCTACATTTATGGCAAAATATAAAGATTATTTGGATGAGTCTGATCATAAGAAACGTGTTGATTTATTTTTCTCTCAAAAGAAATACGCAAAGATTGAATTAATGATGCCTGTGTTGCCTCAAAAACTCAAGACTTTGGTGATGGCAAGACTTGCAGTTGCTCAGAAAAAGCCATCCATGACCGAAAAGCTTAATTTTATAGCCCAAGATTACAAACAAGATCCAGGCCTGTTATATGAACGTATCGCTTATTTGAATTATCAAGAAAACTATGATGAAAGTTTTAATTTAGTAAAAAATCTTAAACCAAAAAATGATTTTGATGCAGAACCTTTTTTAAGGCAACGACATTTGCTGGCGCGCGAGGCCATTAAGAGGCGCGAGCACCAAAAAGCACTTGATATTGCTCTTGATCATGGGATCGAGCTTTCTCCTTCAACGCGTAAGGCCTATGCTCTAGCTTGCGAGTTTTCTGGATGGATTTGGATGCATTATTTCAAAGAGCCTGCAAAAGCATTGAATTTATTCTCAAAAGCATTTGAAAATTATGAAACGAAATTCAGTCAAGCAAAAGCTGCTTTTTATGCAAGTTTATGTGAAGCCCAAATGAACAATGTGGGAAGTCAAACAATATGGCTTGAAAAAGCATCGGAAAGTCCTGGATCATTTTATGGGCAGCTTGCTCTTGCTCAACTTCAAAAACCTATTCCTGATTTTATGCCAGTGGCCGGGTCTTCAGTTAATGTTCAAAACAATATTCTGATTTCATATGCTTGCTTGTTAAGCTTTTTTGAGCAATTTGATTATGCTGAATTATTTTTTAAAAAAGCACTTGAAAACCTAGAAACGCAAGAGGATTATATTCATTTTGCAAACCTTATCACAAGGAATCTTCCCGTTCATAATCGTGTACATTTGTTCAAGCTTATGATGAGAAAACGCCACATTTTATTCAAAGAAGCATACCCTATCCCTTACAATCTTGAAAAGCTGGATTCTAAAAATTTAAGTGCTTTTCTAGGGCTTATGCTTCAAGAGAGTAATTTTAATGAAAAAGCGATTTCGCCTGCAGGGGCAATTGGATTGGCCCAGGTTATGTCAAAAACAGCTAAAGAAACAGCAAAAAAAAATAACATCTCTTATGTTCCTTCAAAAATGATGACTGCCGAGTATAATGCAAAAATTGGAAACTATCATTTTAATGAGTTATTCGAGTTTTTTACATCATCTTTAATTTTGACAACTTCCGCATATAACGCGGGTAAAGATAAAACAATGGAGTGGCTTGGAACATATGGAGACCCAAGAACTCCATCTGTAGATAAGTTAAGTTTTATTGCACACATTCCTTATCATGAAACAAGAGGGTATGTTGAGTTTGTTTTAGGGAATTATGGTATTTATAAGCGCATATTAGAAGAGACAGCGTCTTCGAAAAAAGCAGTTAAGAAAAGATAGATTATCTTGATGCTTTTCTTCTTTCAAGGTTATTTCGGACTTCAAGTATTGCTCTTTCCAATTTCTCCAGTGACTCTTCTAGATCGATAGAAGATGTCGGTGATGGAGGGGGCGATGGTGCTTGGTCATCTGTTACAAGCTTCCAAGTATATTTTTTTTGCGAGTTAACTATAAATCTGGTTTGTGTGCATTTATATTTTATAGTTTCGTTGGGGGTAATTTCTTGATTAAGGTTGGTACCATCGCATTTATATATAGTAATATTATGGCATTTAAGTTGACTTTCAATAGGTGGTTCACATTCTTTAGAAAGTATTCTATTCGTGTTAGGGGAACTTAAATCTAGTGTTTGAGGAATCCAGGATAAAGCGATACTTTTGACTTTAAATCGACTTCCTTCTGATTGTTGTTGTGGGCTTGTTCTTTTTGAGCAAGTGTATTTATGAGTAAGGGATAGTATTTCATCATTGATATTATTTTCAGTACAGTTATGTGTTTCTGGTAAGCTATTTTTGCATGTCAATATATTGTTTTTAATTTCACACGATTTTACTTCGTATGAAATAATCATTGAAAATATAATAAATGAATGACTAAACTTCATATTCGTTTCCTTTACAGCGGTGTATTCTTAATATCCTGCAAAACTTGGATGGTCTTGCTGGTTAATGTGCTGATGGTTTGAAGGTTCAAGTGTGCTTTATTAAGGGCGGTAATTACGGCAAGTGGATCGGCTGTTCCTGTGATGCCTTGCATGCTGATTTTCTCGGCTTCTTTTGATTGTGCGATAACGCCTTTAAGAGAGCCTAATACATCTTGAAAAGAAAGACCTTGGGCGGGATTCTCAGCTGCTGGAAGGCTTATTTTGTTAAGCTGTTGCGCTTTTGTATAAGCTTGTAAAACCTGGTTTGCTTGTGTCATAATATGTTCCTTTAACTGAGCAAGTTAATCGTTTTTTTATATAAATCATTTGCAATGGCATAACATTGAAGATCCGCTGAATGTGTGATGGATGCATTTTGCATATCCATAAGTTCCATCAATGGTTCAACATTTGTTTTTTTTATATTTCCATTTTCATCAGCCCCAGGATGAAAGGGATTGTATTCAATAGGCAGTGGTTTCATGTCATTTGAAACTTTCCATACAGCAACTTTTTTAACCCCTAATTTTTGATCAAGTTCATCTTTAAAAAATACTTGTTTTCGTCTGTAAGGATCTACATTGGGACTTAAGGATGTGGATGAACTGTTTGCCATGTTTTCAGAAATTATTTTCATACGCGTTGATTGAGCGTTCATTCCGCCAGCTGTAATTGATAAGATTTGATCAAATATGTTATAATTTGCCATTTTTATCCCCCATTATGTTTTCCAAGAGCCGTATCAAAGAGTGCGCGTTGTTTTTTATAGATGTTCATTAAAAATTCCATTTTATTGGCGTTTCCAGAAATTTCAACCATTTCAGTTTCAGGATTAACACCATTGTCTTGTGACGATAAAAGTGTATTTTTTTGTGTAAACTCTTCAAATTGTGAATTAAAAGATGTGGATTTCAAGTGGGAAGGGGAGGTGATTTTTAGCCCTGGTTTTTCAATCATCTTATCCCCAATAAGCCCTGAAAAAGAAATTCCTTTTAGCTCTTTTCTCTGGTATCCTGGATTGTCGGCATGTGCCATGTTATCTGCTAAAACTTTCGCACGCGCCGTTCCCCATGCCATTTGTTTGATTAATGCGGATGAAAGTTTTGTATCATTCACGCTCATTACATCCACTCCCTCATTTATTGTTGTCTAATCACAGTATTTCAAGGAAAAGATTAATGAAGAGTTAATAAAGAGAACTTTTTTCCTTTTTTTTGATAGAAAAATCATATTTTTTTAATTTTCTAGAGCGTTGTTGGGAATCAGGGGACTTGATAGTATTTCAATGGTATTTTATCTTTTTTTAAAGATAGAGTGCGCAAGTAAAGATTTAAAACTTATCGCCCCAAAATTCTTAAAGCTTTTTGTGCAATGGCTTCAGGAGTGAGGGAAAAATGGGTGTAGAGGTCTTGATGTGGAGCGCTGGCGCCAAATGTGTCTATCCCTAGGAATTGAGCAGAGTGTTTTGCCCAAAAAACGCTTTGTGCAGCAGCTTCAACGGCCAGGATTGGCTTTTTCCCCAGTAATTTCATATCATCAGAATTTAAATTTTCAAGACAAGGTGCACTAATGACCCTGGCTTTAATGCCATATTTTTTTTCAAGTAAATCTGATGCATCCATACATAAATGGACTTCTGATCCAGTGGAGGCAAATGTGATATCTCCTTCGTCTTTAAGGACATATATATTTTGGGGGTTAAATGTATTCTCATGTAAAAAAGGAAGATTTTGTCTTGAAAGAACCAGAATGCTGGGGCCTTCAAATTCAAGAGCGCTTTGCCAAGAGTAAAGAGTTTCAAGTGCGTCACATGGTCTATAGACTTTGATGCCAGGAATTGCGCGCAGAGACGCTAAGTGTTCAATAGGCTGATGTGTTGGACCATCTTCGCCAAGGCCAATGGAATCATGTGTCATAACATAAACAACTTTAAGCCCCATAAGAGCGCTCAGGCGTATCCCAGGACGCATGTAATCGGTAAAGCATAAAAATGTTCCTCCATAAGGGATAAGCCCCCCATGAAGTGCAATTCCGTTCATGCATGCGGACATGAAGTGTTCTCTGATACCATAGCGAATATAGTTTCCATCGCGCATTTGAGTTGTGATGTCAGCCATTCCAGAAATTCTGGTATTGTTGGAAGGAGTTAAATCCGCTGATCCTCCGATAAGTCCGGCATTGTTAGGGATCAAGGCATCAAGAACTTTTCCAGAGGCAACTCTTGATGCAAGAGTTGGTTTTTCTTGTCTCCACGCATCGGCTAGATAGGTTAAGGGTTCAAAATTAAGTTTTTTTTGCAAAAATTTCTTAAAGTTTTCAGGGGCGTTTTTATTCCAAGATTCATAAGCTTCTTTGTGACGATTTCCAAAATTTCGCCATAAGGACGAAGCTTTATCTGGAATTTCAAAGGCAGGGTAATCAATACCAAGTGCTTTTTTTGTAGCGATAATTTCATTTTGACCAAGAGGAGATCCATGAACTGACTCACTTCCTGCTTTAGATGGAGATCCAAATCCGATTTGTGTTTTGCATGCGATTAAAACTGGCTTATTGGAAGTTTGAGCGCTTTGTATAGCATTGAATATTTCCTCTGGGTTGTGTCCATCAATTTGGAATGTATGCCATCCTGAGGCTTGAAATCTGGCTATTTGATCTGTTGATGTTGAAAGGGAAGTTTTTCCATCAATTGTAATACCATTATCGTCCCAAAACACGATGAGCTTTGAGAGTTGCATGTGACCTGCAAATGAAATAGCTTCTTCAGATAGGCCTTCCATTAAACAGCCATCTCCAACAAAAACGTATGTGCGGTGATTTTGAGCATCTTGTCCGAAGCGTTTGCGTAAAAGTTCCTCGCTAAGTGCCATTCCAACTGCGTTTCCAAGGCCTTGTCCTAATGGGCCCGTTGTCGCCTCAACCCCCTTTGTGTGTCCGTATTCTGGATGACCGGGTGTTTTTGAATGTAGCTTCCTAAACGACTTTAATTCATCGATAGTCATATCTTTGTAGCCTGTTAAATAAAGAAGGCTGTATAAAAGCATGGATCCATGTCCGCCTGATAAAATAAAGCGATCTCTGTCTGGAAAATCTGGATCCTTTGGATAAAACTTTAAAAAATGGGTAAATAAAACTGTGGCAACATCGGCCATTCCCATGGGCATACCAGGATGTCCTGAATTTGCGAGTTCAACAGCATCCATGGATAAAGAGCGAATGCAATTTGAAAGTAAGCTGTGATGTGTTTTGTCAAGAGAATATGGCATTGCTTAAACCCTTCAGGTGAGATGGTGCGCCCTGCTGGATTCGAACCAGCGACCCTCGGCTTAGAAGGCCGATGCTCTATCCAGCTGAGCTAAGGACGCACAACATGGGTTTAATATTATCTAAAGTCGGCCTAAAATGCAACATTTTTATTCAATAAAAAAGAAAAGAGTTTAAGCTCTTTTCTTTTTTGCTGGTTTTGCACATTTTTTAGCACTTGGCTTTTTGTTGATCTTGATGGGGCTTTTTACAATTTCATCAACCAATAAGGCAACTTCATCTTCCTCATACAGATGTGATTGTTCAGGGAATGACAAGTGTAGTTTTTTGAATGTAGAATTAAGAAGTCTTGTCATTTGAGCGTCTCTATAGACCCTTGTATGTCCTCCAAGAATGACTCCAATAATGCGTTTATCACCTCTTTTTGCGGATGCAACTAAATTCCAACCAGATGCGTTTGTAAAACCAGTTTTGCAGCAATCTACGCCTTCAACTCTTCCAAGAAGTTTGTTGTGATTGTGATAGTTACGACCTTTGAAGTAAAATGACGTCGTTGCAAAATATTCAAGATATGGTTCATAATTGTCAATCAAGTGGCGTGTTAAAGTCGCCATATCCCTGGCCGTTGTAATTTGTTCTGGGTTTGGCAAGCCTGATGCGTTTTTAAAAATAGTGTTTCGCATTCCTAAAGATCTTGCATTTAATGTCATCATGCGCGCAAAATTTTCTTCACTTCCTCCCAAAAACTCAGCAACAGCAGCGGCAACATCATTGGCAGAATGCGTTACAAGACCTAAGATTGCATCAAGACATGAGATTTTCCCTCCTGCTCTAATTCCAAGTTTTGTAGGTCTTTGATTGGCAGCATGTCTTGAAACTTTGATCATTTGATTCAAAGAAATTTTTCCAGAGCTAAGGGCATCAAAGATCATTTTGAGGGTGAATATTTTTGTAAGCGATGCGGGATGTCCGATGTGATCTGGGTTGACTTGAAAAAGGACTTCACCTGTGTCTGCATCAATTGCCATGGCGCTGAATTTGCTTTTAGCAAAAGAAGCGGGTGCACAAAAAAGTGCACTTTGAAGAAAAATAACAAGAAGGAAACTGAGTATTTTCATAACGCTTAAATCACTTGATCTTTGTAATAGTTTAATATGTAAACGCGCATAGCACTAGCAAGGCCTGTTTTTCGTTCTTTGTCAATGGAGCTAAAGATTGAAATGGTGGATATTTTTTTCATATTCGCAATATCTTCAAGTGCTCCCCAGAACTCTGGTTCAAGAGCAACGCTTGTTCGGTGTCCTGCAATAGAAAGTGATTTTTTAATCATGCGTCCCTCAAAAGATTCAAAGAATCACGAAGTTTATCAATTTTGGATTGCATGATTAGTGCTTTTTCTTTTACCTCTTCAACAATGTCAGTAGGGGCCTTTTCAAGATAAGCGGGATTGTTCAGCTTTGTTTGAAATCCGGAGAGTTCTTTTTCACATTTGCCAATTTCTTTGATTAAGCGTTGTTTTTCTTGGTCAAAGTCAATTATTCCATCTAAAAGAAGAGCGAAGCGAACATTCCCAACAATAAAGCTTGAATATTTCTTCAAATCAATCTGTTCGTTTTCAAAGTGAATTCCTTCAAGCCTTGAAAGCTTGATAATTAATGCCTCAAAATCAGAACACAATTCTTTCATTTGAACGGATGGACAGATGACTTTAAGGAGAACTTCTTTTGAGGCGGGAACGTTTAATTCAGACCTTGCTGCCCTTATTTGTGTAATAATTTCAATGATTGTTTGAATTTGGAATAAAGCCGTTTCATCGATGTTTTTCTCGTCAAAAGAAGGCCAAGGTTGCGTGATTAAAAGATCTTGATTTTTGCAAAAATCAGCATGCAATTCTTCACAAATATGCGGGATAAGTGGGTTCATCAAAGTGTAAAGATTTTTCAAGATATATGCTATCATACATTTTGTTTCAGCTTGATCTTGGTTGCTTCCTGTTTGAAGCAGTGGTTTTGTGAACTCTAAATACCAATCGCAAAATGTTCCCCATACGAATTGATATGAAAGTGCGGCAACATCATTGAATCGAAAATCATTCATGGCTTTTTCTAATTTTTGAGTCAGCAAAATAAGTTCAGAGTAAATCCAACGATTGAGCATATGTTTGGCGCTTGAGGGGTCAAAGTCTGGATTGAATTCACATCCGCCCATTTGAGCGTATCTGGAGGCGTTCCAAAGCTTGGTAATGAAGTTGCGAGAGCTTTCCACTTTCGCTTCTGATATGCGTATATCGCGCCCAGGAGCTGCTAAAAACGCCAAAGTGAACCTTAAAGCATCCGCGCCATATTGGTCACACAGATTTAAAGGATCAAGAACGTTTCCTTTGGTTTTGGACATTTTATGACCTTTTTCATCGCGAACAAGTGCGTGAATATAAATTTTTTCAAAAGGAACTTCTTTCATAAAATGCATACCCATCATCATCATCCTGGCAACCCAAAAGAAGATGATATCAAAACCTGTTATCAAAACTGATGTGGGGTAATACTTTTCAAGATCTTTTGTTTTGTCAGGCCAGCCAAGAGTGGTGAAGGGCCAAAGAGCAGCTGAAAACCATGTATCTAGTACATCTGTTTCTTGAGTAAGTGTGACAGAGTTCCCGTAATGAGCCACAGCTTTTGAATCAGCTTCTTCTTGTGAAAGAGCCACAAAAACATGACCGTCTGGTCCGTACCAAGCTGGAATTCTGTGTCCCCACCAAATTTGACGTGATATGCACCAAGGTCTGATATTGCGCAGCCATTCAAAATAGGTATTTTCCCAATGTTTTGGAAAATAAGTGGTTTCTCCATCTTCGACAGCTTTAAGAGCAGGCTTTGCAAGCGTTGCAGCATCTACATACCACTGATCGGTTAACCTTGGTTCAAGGGGGGTATCGGATCTATCGCCATGTGGGACTGTATGTGTGATATCTTCTATTTTTTCAAGAAGTTCAAGTTCCTCAAGTTTGGCAGTGAGTGCTTTTCTTGCTTCATGGCAGTTCATTCCTTGAAATTCTTTTGGGGTGTTTTCGTTTAAGCGTGATGTGTGATCAAGGATGCTGATACGCTCTAAATTGTGACGTACTCCCACTTCAAAGTCATTAAAATCATGAGCGGGAGTGATTTTGACAGCTCCTGTGCCTTTTTCTATGTCGCAATAATCGTCTGCGATAATGGGGATAAGACGATCTGTTAATGGTAACCTTAATGTTTTCCCAACTAGATTTTGATAACGTTGATCTTGTGGGTTCACAGCAACAGCAGTGTCGCCAAATAAAGTTTCAGGTCTGGTTGTTGCAACGATTAGAAATCCTGTATTATCACTTAAAGGATATTTTATGTGGTAAAGATGACCTTTGACTTCTTTTTCTTCTGTTTCAAGGTCGGATACAGCAGTTTGAAGAACAGTATCCCAATTTACTAGGCGTTTATCTTTATAAATAAGTCCTTGGTTGTGAAGATCCACAAATACTTTTTTAACAGCCTCGTTAATTTGCGGGTCAAGTGTGAACTTAATTCTTTCCCAATCAGGAGATGTCCCCAAGCGTTTAAGCTGATCAACAATCATCCCACCTGATTCTGCTTTCCATTCCCAGACTTTTTCAAGAAATTTTTCGCGACCAAGTTCTGTTCTTGAAATGCCTTGTGCAAGGAGTTGCTTTTCTACAACCATTTGCGTTGCAATCCCTGCATGATCTGTTCCTGGCTGCCATAAAACATCAAACCCTTTCATGCGATGATATCGCACAAGAATATCTTGGAGCGTAAATGTGAGTGCATGCCCTAAATGAAGCCTTCCGGTGACATTTGGTGGGGGCATGGTGATGCAATACTTAGGTTTATCCGAATCAACATCGCAAGAAAAAGCCTTGGATTGTTCCCATTTGTCATAAAATTTGGATTCAATATCCTTTGGGGAGTATGTTTTATCAAGCATTAAAATTTTCTTTCAAGTTTTTTATTTTGTTTTTCAAGGTTCGCGTAGTTTTTGAAACATTTTCGATACTTCTGCTGCAACAGCTTTTTCAATCAAACTGGGCAGATAAGCATCCACCCAATCTTTGAGAAGGGGTCTGATTAAATCATACATAAAGGCTTGTAGCTGAGAATTCTGCTCTGATCCAAAGGAAGGTAATGGTGGTCCGGATGCAGGTGATGTAGTCGCAGTTTCTTTTTGAGTGGGAGCGACGGGTGCGCTTGCTGGTGGAGGAGGTGGCGCCATTGAAGGGGTTTGTCCAAAAGCTGGAGGTAGAGGTGAAAATTCCCCTCTGCCTTCTCTTGGAAAACCGTACAGCGTTTCTTTAACAGATGCGATAAAAGGAGCAGGGGGTATTTCTTCTTTTTCCTGAGGCACAGGCTCAGGTTCTTGTACAGATTTTTCAAAAGATGGTTCAGGTGATAAAGCAGGCTTTTCCTGCTCTTTATTATAAGAAAATGTCTTTTCTTCTGCTTTACTTTCTTCAGATATAATACGACGGATGGATGCTAAGATCTCATCCATGGACATATCATCTTCAACTTTTTCAACTTGTGCCATGACCTAAATTATCTTTCCTCTTATCGTCAATTTTTTAACCAATTTCTGAATCAACCCATTCCTTGATTTTTACTTTTGGCATAAAGCCCATTTTTGTTCCAATTACTTCGCCATTTTTAATGAGCAAAAGTGTAGGGATGCTGCGTACGCCAAATTCTGTGGGGATGATTGAATTTTCATCAACATTCATTTTTGTAATTTTAAGAACGCCTGTTGTTTCTTGTCCAACTTCTTCTAAAATTGGTTCAATCATACGGCAAGGACCACACCAAGGAGCCCAAAAGTCAACTAAAACGGGGATAGTTGATTTCAAAACTTCATTTGAAAACGTATCATCTGTAACAGTTATTGCATTCATTTTTTTAAACCTTTCTTTAAATTGTGCGAGTAATCAGTTGAGAATTCTTAACTAATTATTAATTATCACATATTTTAAAATCTGCGTCAAGGTGAATTTTAAACTAAATGACAAGATATTTTTAATTTTATTTCAAGGTCTGTGTTTTTTGGATAGCTTCGAGATATTGGATTATTCATGAATTCTTGTGTTGCATATTTTGCGGATTTTTGCTATTTACAATATCTATAATTATCAAGAAGGTAGCATATGTTAAAATCAGATTATATTTTTACAAGTGAGTCGGTTTCTAATGGTCATCCAGATAAAGTTTGTGACCGTGTTTCGGATGAGATTTTGGATCTTTATTTAGCTCATGATCCAGCGGCTAAAGTTGCAATCGAGACAATGGCAACAACTGATACGGTGATCCTTGCCGGAGAAGTGAATTCGATGGCTGCAATTTCTCCTGATCAAATTGAAGAACGGGTTCGTTTTGCTATCAAGGATATTGGTTACGCTCAGGATCGCTTTCACTGGAATACGCTGTCTTTAACTAATCTGATACATGCACAATCAAGCGATATTGCAAGAGGTGTGGATGGACTTGAAACGGGGATTGAAGGGGCAGGGGACCAAGGAATTATGTTTGGGTATGCTTGCCGCGAAACTCCTGATTTAATGCCTGCTCCTCTTTATTATTCCCATGCGATTTTAAAAGCTTTGACAATGGCCCGTAATTCAGGCGCAATAAGCGAATTGGGACCGGATTCAAAAAGTCAAGTTTCGTTGCTATATATTGAAGGAAAGCCTGTAAAGGCAACTTCTGTTGTTGTTTCATCTCAGCATAGGGAAGATGTTTCTCTGGCAAGAGTGCGTGAAATTGTGCGTGAATACGTTTACAAGGTATTGCCTCCTGAATGGATGTGTGATGAAGAATACTTTTATGTAAACCCAACTGGACGTTTTGTAATTGGTGGGCCAGATGGGGATACGGGGCTTACTGGACGAAAAATTATCGTTGATACTTATGGCGGAGCAGCTCCTCATGGAGGAGGCGCATTTTCAGGAAAAGATCCCTCTAAGGTTGACCGTTCCGGTGCTTATATGGCAAGATATTTAGCCAAGAATATTGTGGGTGCAGGGCTTTGTGATGAATGTACGATTCAGCTTTCATATGCGATTGGTATTGCTCAGCCAACATCAATTTATTTGAATTTACATGGGACTGGAGTTGTTGATGAGAAAACTTTGGTTAAATTTTTAAAAGAGCGTGTTGATTTGACACCTAAAGGAATTCGTGAACATTTGGGGCTTCGAAAACCAATTTATGCAAGAACATCTTCTTATGGGCACTTTGGAAGACAGCCAGATAATGATGGTGGATTTTCTTGGGAACGTCTTGATTTAGTTGATGATTTGAAGGGTTTTTATAAATCGTGAGTGGATTTGCAAGGAAAATTTATGGCCGTCAAAAAGGTCGTCCTTTAAAGGAATCACGTCAAAAGCTGATGGACACTCTTTTGCCATCTATTTCTTATCGTTTAGGGGAAGTGCCTTCTGGTTCTTTTTTCTTAGAGATTGGTTTTGGCGGTGGAGAACATCTTGCTTTTCAAGCAAAAAATAACCCGGATGCTAACTTTTTAGGGTGCGAACCTTTTATCAATGGCGTTAGCTCATTGCTGGGGAAAATTGATGAAGAAAAGCTCTCTAATGTTCAGGTCCATCATGGGGATGCAAGGGATGTTTTGGATTCTCTTCCAGTTGATTGTTTGAATGGGGTTTTTATTCTTTTTCCAGATCCATGGCCAAAAGCAAAGCATCATAAACGGCGTATTGTCAATACAGACTCGCTTAAAAGATTGGTAGAGTTAATGATCGATGGCGCGCATATCCGTATTGCCAGCGATCATGTTGACTATGCCATTTGGATTGATGAGCATTTAAGACAAGAAAAAGGTCTTGAGAAAGTTATCGAGCTTGAAACGGGGAATCCGCTTCGTCCTGATGATTGGCCTCAAACAAGGTATGAACTTAAGGGTCTTGAAGAAGGACGTCCTGCCAGATTTTTCATTTATCGTAAGAAATAATCTTAAAAAGATCTTAAAATTTTTAAATACACGTCCTTCAGATTTTCAATATCTTCTACCAGGGCGTGTTCATCTGTTTTGTGGGCTGTTTTTGAAGTAAGGCCAAATTCTGCAATATTTGAGCAAATATCAATGATAAACCTTGCGTCAGAGGTTCCGCCAGATGTGCTAAGGCAAGGGGTTTTCCCAAGAATATCTTGGCACGATGTTTGGACCAATTTTGCAAGGCTTAAATCTTTGGATAAAAAGGCTTCTCCTGCGCCGTAAAATGATAAATCTGCGCGATCATTCACGCACGTTCTTATCATTTCTTGTAAGGATTTTCTGGTGTGATTTAGGTTAAACCGGATGTTTCCTTTTGCGCTGATTTTTGAAGGAATCGTGTTGCCAGATATGTTCCCAACATCAACTGACGTTATTTCTGCGTGCGTTTGATCAAAAAAATCATATCCTTGATCAAATTCCAGATTTTGTAAATCTTGAAGAACAGAAAGCATTAAGGGAATTGGGTTTTTTGCATTTTGTGGGTAAGCAACGTGGCCTTGAATTCCCAAAACATTCATCTCAAAACTTAAGCTCCCCCTTCGTCCAACTTTGATCATATCCCCAAGTTCATGTTGATTTGAGGGTTCGCCAATTAAACAGCAAGAAAGGTTTTCAGATTTTCTTTTTAAAAAGTCCACAATACGAAGTGTTCCTTGGTCATCTTTGTCTTCCTCGTCACCTGTGATTAAAAATGCAATACTGAAGTCTTTTAAAAAAGGAAGAAATTCATGCACAGCGCAAATAAACGACGCAATTGCGCCCTTCATATCCACAACACCGCGCCCATAAAGAATGTCATCTTTGATCACACCTTCATATGGTGGAAATGACCATCCAGTTCCTTCAGGCACAACATCGCTGTGCCCTGCAAAGGCAAAAACGCGTGGTGAGTTGCCGATTTTAGCATACATATTTGCTGTTTTCCGGCCATTTGTTTCTATGTCAAGCCTTGTGGTGACAGCCCCCATATTTTGAAGGATTTTCTCTATAAGGCCTAAACAAGTCCCACTGTCGGGCGATGGCGTTGGAAAACTTATGAGAGTTTTTGTTAAATCAACCGGGTTCATAATGGCTCCACAAAATAAGAAAGAACGCTTCCGCCCCATGCTCTAATTTTTGCAAAAACTCTGTCCATAAAAGTTTGGTTGTCTAAGTTATCCGCAATTGGAGCATCAGGATTTCCTGTTAAGTTGTCATACGCAGCAACACCTTGATCTGTTTTGACCATGCTTAATGCGTGGCCGTGTCTAAAGAAATTCATCACATTTTGAGCAGCGCCGGTAAATTTATCTTTTAAATTCGAAAAAGCAGCTTCTGCTTTGCGCTTTGTCCATTCCACATATGAAAGAGATGTTAATCGTTTACCCACCAAAGGAGAAAAGGCATATTCTTGGCCGCCAAGGGCTGGAACTTGTGACCAAACTTGGTCAAATTTCCCGCCTCTGTCAACTTGAAGGATTTCATGTGGAGCCATCACATCAAGCCCTTTGTTGCTGGTGATTAAAAAATAATACGCACGCATAAGTAAATGAAGCCAATCAGGATTTCCAGCTGGGTATGAACCATAAGCTGTAATAAATTTACGTGGCACTTTATATATCTTTAAAAGCGCATCATTCAAACGCGCTTCTTGTGGGTTTGGGTTTGAAAAAGCGTGAAAGCGAAAATAAACAGCTGTTTCATCTTGCGCCACAATCAAATTTTGAATGGCTGCTCGTCCTTTTTCAAGACTCATAATGCTTGCAAGAGACGACAAAAACTGACACGCGCCATCAGCGCCGCCTTGCATATATTCACGTGGGTTAAACGAATCTGATACTTTAATAAATTTCTTTTGCATATTTTGGGTGCGCGCAGCATCTATATTATGTCCTGGATTATCAGAAACCTCAACAATTTGACCCGGATTGAACCCTGAAATTTTAGCTCTTTCTTCTTCCCATAAATCAAGAGGAGCTTCTTGTGCTGGAGCTTCTTGAATGGCCTCTTGTGGTTCCTGAATTGATTCTTGAAGTTCTATAGATGTTGTAAGCTCAGAGTTTAAATCAATCAAATTTTGCTCTGCTCCATCATCATTAGTCAAAATCTTCATCAAATTGTTCACATTTGAAAAATATTCCATTGATACATCATCATATACAATTCCAGATTCTTGCGCATACCTTAAAGATGCTCCCGCATATTCAGCTACTTGCCTAAGTACCTCAGGCGCATCCAACAAATAAACCTCGTTCGTTCCAGCATAACTTGCAGAGCACGAAAAACTCAAAACAAAACAAAAAATCTTACGCATTTTTCAAACCTTTCTTTAACTTACTATAGATAACAATATCATGTCTTAAATTTTTTGTCAAACATTTTTATTAAAACAAATGATAAAATAAATAAAAAAACACTTGAAATAAACAATTTAAGATTCTATATAAAAGGAAAGGGCGCAAAAAGTTTGTTGCCTTGTAAAATTAAAAGCAAAGGAATCAAGAAAATGACAAAATTACAAAAACTACTTTTTACACTACTTATCGCAGGCTCTACGCAAAGCTGGGCAAGTGAGGAGATTGATTTTTCAGGCATGGACCAAAAAGCTGCAAAGGGCGTTTTTTTAAAAATTCTACAAGATGGTGATTATGAAGCTTCAAAAGCTGTTATCAAGCGTCTTTTTTCTCAAAATCCAACATTTGGCGATGCTTTCGCGCAAACAGCAATAAGAAATGTAGCTAATAATGAGGAACTTATCGCCTTGATTCGCGCAAGGGGCGCAGACGAAGTGACTCCTGCTATTAGCACTTCTTCTGTTGTTATGGAGGATGAAAGTAAAGAAGAGGTTCGTGCGCCAATTCCTGCCATAAGAGATGTTCTCGTGGGGGGAGGAGACGAAGTTAATTTTGATTTTGCTCAAGCGTGTAGTATTGGATCACAAGATGTGAATGAATATAATAATAATGTTTTTTTATCTGCTATCGATCGTGGTGGGGTATGGGAAGCATTAGAGTTGCTTTCTGATTCTTCAAAACGCCCTCAAGAACATATTTTAAAACATGCGCTTGGTAAATCAGAATACCTAAGAGGATCAATGATAGATATAATGAGTAGTTTTGATATAGAACAAAGTTATCTCAATATTATTTATGGGATTGATGATTCTTCCTCTTTACCATCAAGTGTTGAGGCTGTCCTTCAAGTGCCAGTTTTGGGTTTTGAACAAGATGTTGATCCTGAATTACAAGCAGAAATCGATAGTGGGTTTACAATGGCAATTTACGCACAGCCTGAAATGGTTGAAATGTATTTGGAAGGGGCGTTTGGATGTGCCCCTTCACGTAGTGTGATTGAAAATACGCTTATAACACTAAGAAGAGAAGACCCATCTTCTGCTTTGATAGGACTGCTTGATGTGTATTTGAAGTAAAAATAAATCAAATATTAAGATCAAAAAGAGGGTGCCTTTAAAAAGCATCCTTTTTTATATTTAAAAAACAAAAACCTCTTGTAAATCCACCCTTGGATATGATATTAATAAATTATAAAGTTTTATTAAAAAAACATTAATAATGACTTGAAAAATATTTCACAAGCTATTATATAAGTTTTATAAAAGTTAAATTAAAAAGGGAACTCAAAAGAGATGAAAAAGACAGTATTTTTGCTTACAACTACATTTTTTACAACATTTTCGCAGTTTTCATCCTATGGAACAGATGTAATGCCGCTTGGTAATTATGATGGTTTGTTCAGAGGTCATGCTGATTATTATCATGAGGTTCATGATCCAAGATTAGGCGGCGCATTACAAGGTGTTGCTCAAAGAGCAAGTACGACAGAAATTTCTCAAGATGAAGCAAAAAGATTTGCGGCGATGGCTTGCGCGGTAACGGCGCAAACAGCCCTTCAGGCGGCAGCCTTAAATGTGTTTATTCAAAACTTGAGCAAGATAATGATTCAGTCAGAAGAAACTAAAAAGGCGATTGATCATTTGCAACAACAAGAACAAATTGCAAGGCAAAGGGAAGAGGCCTTGATAAAAGAACACAAAATGCTTGAACAAAAAAGACTTGAGCAAGAAGCTCAAAAAGAACGTGAAAGACTCCGTTTAGAAGAAGCACAGCAAAGATCTGGGAATCTTGAAGCGACCCAAGGAAACAATATAGAAGAAGTTGATGAAGCAGCAAGGCTTATTGAAGAGGAAAGGGCTAAAAATGAACGTTTAGAGCAAGAACGTTTGGCAGCTCAAGAAAGACTTGATCAGCAGCAACGCCGGTTGAACGTGAGACAAAACATGATCCAATTAGCTCGTCAAGCAGCAGAGCTTGGGATGGATGTTGTTCAGTTCCAAGCATTGTTAAACCAAGGCCGTACGTTTGAAGAGCTTAAAAGAGAAAAAGAAGCTCGTGAAACAGTGGCAAGATTGGAACGTGAGAGATTAGAACGTCAACAACGTGAAGCGCAACAAAGAGCCCAAGAAGCGGAAAGATTGGAACGTGAGAGATTAGAACGTCAACAGCGTGAAGCACAACAAAGAGCGCAAGAGGCTCAAAATAGAGCTTGGTTAAGAGCACATCCTGGTGACACTATACCGAATTTACCTCCACTTTTTAATATTGATGCTTTGTCTGGCGCTCAACTTCAAAACAGAATCGATGAGCAAGTAAGATTAGCCAGACAGTATCTTACTCTAAATATAGCTGTTGTAAACGCATTAGGTATTAGAAATATTCAAGGTTTAGATAAAGATAATGTATGTACTGCTTTTGTTAGAGTTAAAGCTGAAGTTGATAGAATAGAAATAGAACGTGAAGCAGAATTGCAACGTCAACAACGTGAAGCAGCGCAAGAGAGGGCAAGATTCGCAGGTGATTCAGATGTAAGAATTTTGCAGAGCCTCATGAATGTAGATATTGCTGAAATTCTAAGACAATTTCCAAATCCATTTGATAGAGAAAATGAAGTTGAGATACGTTTAACTTTGCAACAAGATGGCGTGACCACCAGAGCAGACTATGACCAAATGGATCCTACAACCCAATTCATGCTAAGAGATGCTTTTAATGCTCAAGATTTGAGACTTCAAGCGATAGGGGCGCTTCCTCCTGTTCAGCCCATTGTTGCGCCAGCTGTAGTGGTTGTTAATTTCTCTGATGCAGATTTGGAAAGGTTGCGAACAGCTCAATACCTTAGGGCAACAGTTGAAACATCAAATCAGCTTGCACGGTCTATACATGCTTTTGAAGGAGTTATACGCGATCAGGTTGCTAATGTTGCTAGGAATTTATTGATCAGAGAAATGCAAAAGATTACAACACCAAAAAAACAACGCCAAGATTTGATTGCAAACTCTGATGTGTTCTCAGATCAAATTAGACACCTTTTAATACTAGAGCTTGCTGATAGTGGGCAGATCATCACAGCTGCCAACTTAATGAATCTTAACCTAGCTGAAAAAAAGCAACGTCTAAAAACTCAAAGAACAGTTGATGAAGTTTTAGCTCTTCCTGATCTTGAAGCTCAAATTAGGCAAAAATATAATGCTTTGCGTCAAGATGTTTTAAGGGAAAGAGAAAGGCAACAAGTAGAGCTAGAGGCGGCAATCTTACAAGATGAAGAGAATATCTTTATTAAGCAAAACAAAGTCCATATAGAAGGTATTATCAGTGATCCTGTTTTATTGATTTTAAAAAAGGATATTCAAAGAACAATGTGGCTTCCAAACTTTCAAGGAACACAAGTTTATCAAGACTTGTGTGTCCAACGAGTAGACCATGGGTCATATCGCTTTATTCAAACAAGAAATCAAGATCCTATCTTGAGAAAACTTCAAAATTGGATTACATCTCTTGAAAATCCTTTAGATGATAACGGTGTTTTAGTTGCGGATATCAAGGCTGCAGCACAAAGATCTTTAAATGCTATTTTGGGGGTGATGAGTGATAATGAACATATTATATCTTTCTTCCAGAGGTTGTATGTAATTATGCCATGGCTTGAATCTAAAGGAGGGGAAGACCTAAGAAATAATGATTTTGCTAGAGATTGGTTATTGCGTTCTTTTGTAGATGCGGGAATGGCATACGATGGAAGAAATGGAGCGCAAGATGGTGTAAGCTGTGTTCCTGGAATTATCGAAAGGATGACTTTAGGATTAAAGGAAATAGAACCGGCTTTGCTTGATACTGTTTTGAAGTCAGGTGATAAAAAGACAGCATTTCGGGATAATTTAAATAATACAGGTGCTCAGTTTGTTCGAAATTTGCTGCCAGATAATATTGTGGGGGGTATTGAAGGGGCTAAGCGCGAGTATATCCGGATTTATCAAGAAGCTTTGAAAAATTTGTGTACAGCAGGGATTGTCAAAGTAATTTCTGATGAACTTATTCGAAACGGACTGCCAGCAGGAGAGTTTGGGGATGGAAAGTTCCAACAACAGTGGGGTTTTGATGGACAAAGATTATATCTAGATCATTTTAGATTATACGGAGGAGATCCTAATTATGGGGGGCGTTCAGATTATTACCTACTTAAATGGGCTACATTTCAAAAAGAATGGATTAAAATTAATGCTAAAGTTGTGGACTGGGAAGAAGTTCTGCAATTACGAGTTAATGACCGAAAAAGATTTAATGCTTCAGGAATTTTAGAATCATTTTAGAATAGATCCTGAAAAACCAACAAAACCATTTGACTTTCTCATGATTTTTTGAGCAAATGGTTTTGTTGGTTTGTTTTTTTAAGGAAAAGATCATGTTTGGACCTAAGCTTTATAACCTATCTTTATTTGTTTCATGTGTTTTTATTGCTGGATGTGGTGGAGGCGGTGGTGGTGGATCTGGAGGGATTTCTGGGGGCGTGTCCAGTTCCTCTCTTTCGGCCGATGTCAATGGCGAAACGGTTTATTTGCGACAAACTGGTGCAAATGATCAGTGGGATGGGGCTGATAATTGGCGTAAGGGTGTTTTTGACCTTGGTTCTAACACCATTAAAGGTATTACCAATGTGGATAATGCATCCAGTGCTTCGGTTGTATTTTTGGACGGTGGCCTTAAAGCTGGAACGATTCATGTGGTCGGACCCTTGAATCTTGCGATTTTGGATATAAATAATAAAGATTTAACGTTGAGCTTGGATGCTGCAGCATCAAAGCTTGAGGTGAAGACCTTGATTTTAACGCAAGGAACCATTGCTCTTTCCAAAGGAGAACTTTGGGTTGAAAAAGCAACATTGGATCAAGGCGCTGTTTTAGAAAAAGCAACAGGAGATTTTCGGTTTAAGACAGCAAAAGATAATGTTATCTTGATTAAGGGAGGAAAAATAGATTTTGATTTGGATCTTCCTTCTGCTTTTTCATTATCTGGATATGGCATCATTGGTGGAAAATTTACATCAAGAGGAACACTGTTGTTATCAACTGGTCAGACCTTAAAAGTGAGGTCTTTTGATAAACCCTCTGGCAATACTGAAATTACCCTGACAAGTGATAAAACAATGCCCCTTCAATCGCAAAGTGATGTGTCTTTATCAGGAGTTTTAAAGATATCCGCCCTTAAAAATGCAGCTCTTGGAGAATATACTTTGATTCAAGGATCAAATCCCATTGTGGGTGATTTTTCAAGTGTTGAGTTTGTTAATGTTGAAGGGAATGCAAGAATAGAAGGGTCAGCTTATAAATTTACATTTAATAGGTTTAAAACTGTTCCTTATATTTCTTTAAATACGGATCGTCTTTTTGAAAATCTTGCATCCCCTGGAGGTGATTTTAAAAATTACCTGAACTCTCCTTCCTTCATGTATGGTGCTCAAAAATCATCTCATGATGGGTTGAAGTTTGTGTCAAAACAGCAAGATCAAAAAACATCCTATGCTCTTGATTTTGGTGGAAAAATTGGGGCTTATGGGGCGTTTGATGATTTGAATGGCTTTGATGCTGGCGTGTATGGAATTTCTTCACCTTTTGGGATGAAGTGGACAAATTTTGCTCATATGGGACATCATGTGAGTATGTCCAAATCATCCTCTTTGGATGCGCATAATTATTTCGCGCTTTTTGCATCACAACTGTCTAAAACCTTTGGTGAGAATGGTTTTAAAGTTGCACCAAGACTGGGCGCGGGGTATCAAAGGATTTTTGGACTGGAAGGAAAAATCATTGATCATAATCGCACGTTTAATCTTGAAATTCAAAAAGAAAATGCCTTTTTTATAGAAGGTGGAATTGATGTGTCTTGTGACTTTAGCCTTAAATCCATTCCCTTTAATGCCTTTGCTGCATTTGAAGTCAAAAACTCTACCGGTCATGGTCTAAGCCTTACGCAAGGGAATCAAACCTTCCAAGAAAAACAAGGTGCATATATCGAGTTTTCCTTAGGTGCGAAAGCTACTTTTGATTCAGCGTCTGGTGTTTATGTGAATACATCTTTTGCGCAAGATCATGAAATATTTCAATTTGGAGTAGAAGCCAAGATTTAGGTTTTTTTAGCCTACGCATAAAAATTCATCATTTATTAAGCTTTTTCATCTTATGATTGTTGTAATGAATAATTATAAGGTGGAAAAGATGAAAAAGATTTTAATGATGATGATGGCTTTGCCTTTGGGTGCGTTTGGGACGGAAGAAGAGGGAGAGAAAAAAACCTCTACTTCTGCTACAATTTCCGATGTTGCCGATGAATTAACACCGTCACAAAGAAATGATCTAACCACTATGCGTATTTTATGCGAGAAATCAATTGCTGTAGGCCTTGTAAAAAGAGACGAGGCCCCGACAGCTTCTGAAGAAACAACTACAGAGAGCGCAAAAAAACCAAACAAAAAGAAATCTCCTGATGATAGGGCTCAAAAAGCTCTTGAAATATTAAAATCTCTTTTGAATGAAGATGTGACCAAAGAGGGCGGAAGCAAAGGAAAAACAAAAGGTCAAGTAATGGAGGAGAAACTCCGTAAGCTGATTGAAGGTAAAACACCAGCAGATATCGCCACAAGTTTCATCTCAACGTTATCAGCAGGGTCTGCAGCTCCCCAAGCATCTGCATCAACTGAAGAAGGAGCGGCTGCAACAAAAACGCCCCCAGCTGAAACCGCGCTTCCAGAATTCAAAAAAAGCTATCATGGTAAGTGGAAAAATAGCTCAAAAGATAAAGGGGCAGGGCAAAATATGGATTTTGCCGGAAAAATGGCTGTATATGCAAGCTGTATTTCTATGGCAACGGCAAAACGTGCTTGCGCAAAAACTCAAAACGAGCCTTGCGGAACTGCTATTAATAGAGCGGCAACGGCTATGGGCTTAGGAGGAGTTGCTGCAGCTATGGGAATGGCCGCTAAATCTAAGAATAAAGATAAAGTCAAATCCAAGGGTAAGAGTATGCTCTCAGGGTTGGGATTTGGTAGTAAAAAGAAGAAAAAGCAATAATAGGAATGCTAAGATATGCCAGAAATTGGGAGCAGCATGGGCAAAACGATCGTTCAGGATAACGGTCAAGTTTTAATCAACAGCAAAATTATGGGGATCGACATTGGTGAAATTGTTGATTCTCAAATCAAAGTCGGAAAGATGCCTCTTGATAAGAAAAAAGAGGACATAGAGCATCAAACAAAAGTCATGGCGGCTTTTTCTGAAATGGAAGAAAAAATATCCTCTATTCGAACAGTTGCCGCAAAGCTGAGCAATTTAAACACCAGTGGATCTACTTCTTCATTTAAGCAAAAGCGTGCAAATGCACCATACACAGCCTCAGGCGCGCCTGCAATCAGCGTTGTTGCTTTTACCGTGACTGATAATACTCCCAATCAAAACTTTGATTTACAAGTTCAAACCAAGGCAAAAGCCGACAGATTCGCTGCATCAAGTTCTTCTGGGGGGGCTTTGGATACTGCCTTAAACTATGACGGGACTCTTACTCTTGCAAGCACAGGGAATGACCCTCAAACTGTAACTATTACAACCAGCATGACGCTGGAGCAGATTCGTAATGAAATTAACTCCGTTTCGTCATTAACCAATGTCAGAGCATCAATTGTTCAAGCGGGAGCATCTGATTTTAGGCTTAACTTATCTCACACGCAAACTGGAAAAAAGATAGAACTTTCCGATACAGGCGGGCTTATGAGCAGTCTTAATATAGCAGAATCAAGTGCCACAGATCAAAGTTTGTGCGCTCATATTATTTTCAATGGTGTTGACACATATCATCCCACAAATATTATCACAACATTGGTAGAAGGAGTGACAATTGAACCCATTTCCGCCGCTCCTGGTGATGTTGTTAATGTGAGCATCGAGCCAAATCTAGATTCAACAAAAACTGATATTGTGAATTTCGTAAAAGCTTATAATGATTTTGTAGATTTTTTTGTGGACCAGCATGCCCGTGATGAAAATAACGATAACAACTATTCAAAAGAGGCATATCTTGCCAGAAATACTTTTTTAGATACTTTAAATACCACAATAGGATCAAGTCTTTTTGGGGGAGGAACAGGAATTGCTTCTGGTCAAATTCAGATTTTAGCAGACATTGGTATTACAATTGAAGGATCGGATAGTGAAACTTTAAGCTCATCTTTAAGCGATGGACAAAATATTTTAAATAAATTGATTATTGACGATGGAATTTTGGACAGCAAGCTTTTAGGGTCTCTTGATCAAGTAAGGCGTTTATTTGCTTTTGAACCCCAGCTTTCAAATGTAAATTTTATTGTATCGGATCACCCAAATGCTATTTCAAGCGATATTGCAGGGCAGTCTATTTCTGTCACAGTTTCGCGAACAGGAGCTGATTACAGCGTTACATTTACAAAAGGCGCTATTAGCCATACTGGAACAGTGGAAGATACAGGAAGTGGTTTGCGTCTTATTGCGCCAGATGACACCATTTTTGAAGGCATTAAAATGGCCTATGTAAATGCCACGATTGCAGATGGCGATTCTGCCACAACAACTGTTGTTTTATCACAAGGGATTGCTGATAAACTTAACAACTATCTCTCATCTGTTCTTGATATTGAAGGATCTCTTTCGGTTGAAAAAGAAAATTTAAAAGATAAAAGCAATGCGCTTAAAAATGAGCTTACAAGATTGAGTGATAAATTTGAACGTGATAAACAATACATTATTACAAAATTTTCAAGACTTCAAGAGACATTAAGGCAAATGGAGGCATTGATGAATAATATGACCTCGTATATGGGAGCTCTTGCTTCTAAGCAACGTTAAGGGATAAATATCGTGTTTTATTTTCTGTTATTTATGTTTTTTTCTATACTTTCCATTAACGCATCGGAATTAAAAAAATCTGCTTTTGAAGAAGAATTGTACGAGCCTTCATCTCCATTACAACAATTTTGGCATGGATTGATGAATCAAGGTTTAGTGACATTTGATATATCTCATATTCGTAACTTTGAAGAATTTTTTGATCTTCTTTTTGGAATGGAAGAAGAAGATGAAAATATGGGCATGGTCATTGATACAATGCTTAAACAGCTGAATATGAAGAAGCTGATCGTGCGCCGTCAAGATTCAAATGAGTTCTTAAAAGCTGCTGCAAAAAGAGGGAATTCTGGGGCCATAAGAGAGATTTTGGGATATTGCGAGAGATTAAAACCCCATAATTGGGCCGTGCTTCGATCATTTGAAGATGCTGCTTCGTATAACCAAACGCATATTATGAATGATTTTTTGAATTTAAGATTTGGAAAATCTTATGTTTTAATGGAAGACAATATCGGCACCGCTCTTGTTTATGCAAAAGAGAAAAGTCATGCAGAAGCGATAGAACTCCTTGAAAGTTATCCAAGGCACCCATCAATACCTTATCCATTTAAAAGTTCAGTCCTGGAAAACCAGAAGTTGCCGGGGTAGGGACTCCTGCTGGAACGGGAGATTGAGATCCTGTTAAAAATCTCCCCATCATTGAAGGAGTTTGTGGCGCAGCGGCGGGATCTTCGCTGGGAAGGGCTTTTCTTTGCATTTTGATTTCCATATAATACCAAGGGTTTGGAGCAGGTCTAAATTTAGCATAAAGGTCATCTGTTTTAATTGAGACTGTTACCGAACTAAAATATGTGTTTAGCATATTTGTATAGAAATCTTGAAAGTATTTAAGCAATGTATCAGATGTTAAGCCTTTATGAGGGTCCCAGCCAAACATTTTCTCAATTGAATATCTAGCCGTAAGAAGTGCCATATCACGACCACCATCGGTTTTCCCATTAGCTCCTGCTGCAGAGTATACATTGCTTTTGTATGTTAATGTCCCGTTAGGGCTGAGCATGAAGTGATAAACTTTGAGAAGATCGTATAAGTTTTGATAACATGTTTTTGATTCCGCATCACAGGCCAAAAAAGATTCAGTTGTTGGGGAACCTGTAAATGTGTCATGTAAACATGAACCCATATGTTCGATGATAATTTCAGAAAAAGCTCCTCTGTATTGCCCTGAAATTGATGTCAATGCTTTTAAATCTCCTGGATGAGCGATGTATGTGGGATTTAAAAAAACATCATCACTAGCCTCTGCAAAGTCCATCGTTATATCTTTGGGGGTGACTGTTGTTGCCCAAGGTGTGACAGAAGAAGCATTCATTCCGCTGTGAATGATTAATCTTTTATTCACGCCAGGAATTGCTTGTTTAAAGGAAGGAATTCCTCCTCCAGCGCATGAAGCAAGAAAACATAACGCTAAAATACACTTAAATAACTTCATTTTTCACACCTTTAATTAATTTTATACAAACTATTTATGTTTGTTTGAAAGTGTTCTTATTTGTTTTTTGCAATAAACAAAGGGCAAATATCAGATAATACACATTCGTCACATTTTGGTTTGATTGCTTTGCAAATATATCTGCCATGCAGAACAAGCCAATGATGAGCATTTTTTCTGTACTGTTTGGGGACAATTCTTTCAAGAACGGCTTCTATTTTTAATGGATCTTTATGTGTTGTGATTCCAAGGCGAGCGACTATTCTTATCACATGAGTATCTACAGGGAATGTTTCTTGATCGGTTAGCACTGTTAAAATAACATTGGCACTTTTTCGTCCAATTCCTGGAAACTCTTCTAATTTTTGTTTTTCAAGGGGGAGTATTCCATTGTATTTTTCAATCAACATTTTTGAAAATTTTATAATATTGGCTGATTTTGCATTGAAAAGACCAATGGTTTTGACATAAAATTTCAGCCCTTCTTCCCCAAGTTCTAGCATTTCTTGAGGCGTGGTGACTTTTTCAAACAAAGCTTTTGTGGCTTTATTAACACCTTTATCTGTTGATTGGGCTGATAAAATGACTGCAACTGCAAGTGTAAAACCATTCACATAATCCAATTCAATTTTTGGATCAGGATTTGCAAGAGAGAGTCTTTTTAAAATTTCTTCCATTTTTTTTACCATAAATTAATTAAATGAACAGGCCATTTTAAGGGCGAAATAATGACTGCATCAAATCTTGATCCGAAATCTTTATATTTTTTGTTTTTTTTTATAAAAATATCGGAGGCAAACTCTATCCGGCGTTTTTGTTCATATGAAATTGAATCGTATCCTTTTTCAAAATTTGGTCTTGTTTTCACCTCAACAAATATCAATGTTTTTTTATTTCTTACGATTAAATCAATCTCTCCATATTTTGTTTTATATCTCCATTTCAAAGGGATGTACCCTTTGAATATTAAAAATGTAAGGGCTTTGATTTCCCCAAGAAATCCTTGCCTGAAAGATCTCTTTCCAAGATCTTGTTTATTCACTATATTTTCCAGGTTCCCACAAAACATCTCCGCATACATGGGAGTTGTGATAGCGTGCCATTACGAATAGGTGATCGGATAAACGATTCACATATTTGAGCAAATCTTCATTAACCCATTCATGAGCAGATAATGCAACAAGAACTCTTTCAGAGCGTCTTACAATGGTTCTGGCTTGATGCAAAAAAGCAGAAGGAGGCGTTCCTCCTGGAAGTACAAAAGAGGTCAAAGGAGATAATGTTTTGTTCATTTCATCCATTTCTTCTTCTAGTCTTTTAATATGTTTTTGTGTGATTCTTAAAGAGATTTTATTTGGATTTGATGGTGTACATAAATCAGCCCCCACATCAAATAAATCATTTTGAATGCAAGAAAGCATATGGTCTTCAGGCCCCATTGCATAGAGTCTGCATACACCTAAAGCTGCATTTGCCTCATCAATTGTTCCAATGGCTTCTATGCGCAAAGAGTCCTTTGAGACACGGCTTCCATCGCCAAGACCTGTTGTTCCATTATCTCCTGTGCGTGTATAAATACGCGAAAGTTTAACCATGAATTCCTCCTTTATTTATATACATTAAAACACCAAAAAGAATTAAAGCCAGGCCTTGAAAAAGAATTCGAACTTTCATTGCTTTGCCAGAATTAAGATTGGTTTTAACGCTTCCTTTGATTGATTGAACTAGTCCAAAAATTACTGCGCCTAAAGCCAGACCCATAAAAACAAGCATGGCATAAAAAAGATAAGATGTCGTCATTTCATTAACTCCTCAAGTTTCTTTTTATATTCAAGGAATGCTTTGTATTCTTTCCCTGTAAGTTTCCCGCCACCATGCATTTGTTTGATACGTGTGGGATTGATTTGAACGCCATTTTGATGCAATTCAAAATGTAAATGAGGGCCTGTTGTAAGCCCGCTTTGTCCAACGTATCCAATAATTTCTGATTGATCAACTGTTTTTCCACGTTTAAGTGGTTTTGCAAAGCGTGACATATGCGCATATAAAGTTGAGTATTCAGAGTTATGCTTAATTTTTACATAATATCCATAAGTTGGATGATATTCCATTCTCTCAACCACACCTTTACCTGCTGATACAATTGGAGTCCCAGGAGCCGCTGTGAAGTCAACACCTTTGTGCATGCGTGTGAAGCCAAGAACTGGGTGTTTACGCATGCCAAATCCATCGTTCATTTTGGCGCCGTTAATAGGAGTTGCAAGCATGGCTTTTTTGATGCCTTCGCCGTTTGGTTTATAGTAATCAAAGTTTTTTCCGTTTGCCGAAAATCTAAAAATAGATACATGCGCATCTTTTAATTCCAATGTTGCGTGAAGAACATCGCCGCCTCCTTCAAGGTTGGCTTCTTCGTCTTTGAGGGTTTCAAATAAAACTGTAAATTTATCTCCTGGATGTAAATCAAGGGAAAAGTTAACATCAAAGCTGAATGACTTGATCAGTTCATGTAAAATTTTGGCTGGAATTCCAGCTTTTAATCCATCTGATAAAAAGCTTGTCTGAATAACGCTTGTGACTTTTTTAGTTTGCTTTGTGAGTGGTTTTTGTGATTTTTCAAGCTTAAAAATACCATTTTCTTGCGCTTTCATGAAAATTCGATTTCCAAGTGATGGTGCAAAACTAAGCTCAACAAGACGTACATCTTCGCCTGTTTTTAAGACATCAAAACGCAGTGTAATTTCTTGCCCTTCTTTGAAATCCTTAGGGTTAAAGCTTTTTCTCAAAACACGCAAAGCGTCCTGTACAACAATTTTATCAACGTCAGCATCAAGCAACACATTTTCAAATGTTTTACCTTTGAGGATTTCAATAATTTGTAAACGTGGACGTTTTAAATTCGACATTGATGATGGCACGGTCGAGACTTGTGATAAAGGCTCGCTGGGGGCCGCAATTTCAACTTGAAGAGATGTGGGGGGTGTTAAATCTTTAAGTGGTATAGGTGTTGTTTTGTATTCCCATAATGCCATTCCAAAAGACACAACCAAACACACAATCGAAAATCGTAATCGAAGTTGTTTATTATCGGTTAATATCATTCATTTTCTCCTTAACAATCAGAATAAAGATTTTCACCACGCACGTCAATTATTAAAAATAGGTTAATCAAAAGTTTTTATCCTATTCTTTGAAGGACATTCTTGATAAATGTCATAAGTTCCGTAATGGCTCCAACAGCAATAGAATCATCATGAGATCTGTGCGTTGAAAATGTTAAATCATCATAATGAAGAAAATCACCACTTGCTGTTTTCCTCCATAATCCATGTGTTTTGAAGGTTTCTATAATATCTGCTAATGCGCGGGGGTTCACATTTGTCTTTTTCTTTCTTTGTGCAAATTCTTGCAAAATGCTTTTTTGTTCATCTGTGAATGTGGGCGGAGTGAAGGGCTTTCTTTCCGGCGTATCTGTTTGAACAGGGTCTTGTGGGGTTGCTTCTGCGCTGGCCATTCTAATAAGCCTTTTTTGGCTTTTTGAAGGTTTGCTCATGATGTTTAACATGTTTTCAATATCAGCTTGTTCGATATCTTTTGTATCTTTTGTGAAGTTTTCGATGATATCTTGATCTTCTGGTTCAAAGATTTCGTGATTTGTTGTTTTTGTATCTTCTGGTTTTAGGCGTGTTAAAAATATTTTTGCCATGGAGGATATCTTTTCATTTGGATCTGATATTAAAGATTCAAAAATACGAATACTGTCTGTGATGTTTACGGGGATTCCTAAAGCTGTTTCACAGCTAAGCGACATGGCAAGAGCAAGTTTTGACTCTGCGCATTCAAGCTCTACATTTTGGATTAAATCTTGTCTTATCTCGTCAAGAGAAACCCCTTCTTTTTTAAACCCTTCTAGACATAAGACGACTCGATTCTGTCTTGCAAGAATATGACCTTGTTTTGCTGATTGAGTATACCAATCATATGCTTCGTCAAACCATCCTATATTTGCATACATTAGAGCTAAATCATATTGTGCGTCTTTATCACCTTTTTCTGCGGCGATTAAAAACATATCAATTGCTTTTGCCCAATTAGCTTGACGACCTAAGCCGTCTCTCCACATGATACCTAAGTTATAATAAGATGTGGTAAACCTATGTTTGATGCCTTGATTGAATTTTTCAAATGCTTTTATATAGTTTCCTTTTTGTAAATATAAGAATCCTGATGCATTTAAAGCAATTGACAGGCTATTTAGATCAGATTCTTGTGTGATAATTCCTTGTTCATAAAATTCGATAGCTTTTTCATAATTTTTTGGAGTTCCTATCCCATGTTCATAACAAGTTCCTAAATGTGTATGACAGTTGACACCATTTCTGAGGGATTCTTTTAGAAGTTCAAAGCTATCATTTTTATGCCTGCTTAAAATTGATGATGGAATGAGCATATTCATAGCCAACTGTGTTTTTTCTGAAATGGTAAGACTGTGTCGATTTATATATGCTTTTTCTAGAAAAGCCTTTGCTCGCGAAATCCTTGCTTTGAATTTCTTGTTGGATTCATTTAGATTTCTATCTCTTGATAAAAAACACCCAAGTATAAAATTTGCACTGCTCATATGAGGGTGTCGTTCATTTCGCGCGATGTTTTCTAAGTCTTGAATTCCTTGTTGATATTCTTCTTCTGATTGAGGGGATGTTATTTTTAAGATTGATAATTTATATAAATTTGCTGGGGTGTTTAAAAACCTATGCCATTTTTTCTGCTCTGGAATGTATTGTGATGAAAGATCAGAGTTTTGGATAATTTTCAAGAAGCTTTGTGGAGCATTTTCGAATCCAAGATTCGCTGATTTTAAAAGATAGTCGGCAGCTAATTGGTGATTTTGAGGTGTTCCATCTCCATTATTAAACAAGGCGCCGATATCAAAGTAAATCTGCCCTGGACTAGAAAGTATCGAGCACAGGTTGTTCGGATTTTTCCCTTTTGCAGTTTCTGCATCACATCTTTTGGCTGCACGCTCAAGCCATTCAAATGCGGCGTTGATATTTCGATTAAAACCTAGTTTTCCAAGACGAAGTTTTTGAGAGAATAAAAACTGGGTATCAACATCTCCCATGTTTGCAGCAAATCTATACCAATATGAGAGTTCTTGATGTGGGCGTACCTTATCTCCTTCAGTTATATTTGAAGCAATAAAAAAAA
Organism: uncultured Alphaproteobacteria bacterium; assembly: GCA_964497925.1. Lineage (GTDB taxonomy): Bacteria > Pseudomonadota > Alphaproteobacteria > CAIYWZ01 > CAIYWZ01 > CAIYWZ01. Next base: position 42,727 of record CAZCFE010000008.1, read on the forward strand.
TCTTTTTAGGGTCTTCTTTTTTATCATAAGCGCTTAAAAGAATTTGATGTATTGGAAGAAATGATAGATCTTCTCCTTTAAAAAATGAGGATGCCATGCCTGTTTGTTTTAAAGGGGGTAAACTTTGGGCAATTTCTTCATCAAGGTCGTTCATGGTTTTTAAAAAAGGAATTGTCATTAGAACACCTTGATTAAAAAGGCGTATTAATTTGGGTTTAGATGACATTAAGTTGCCATTTCTAAATTCTTCTCTTGCTTCTTGTAAAATTTGCCACTTTTGAGTCAAGGTAAGATGGGTGTCTGGGTCAGTTAAAATGCTTGTTGAAGAAGCATTTAGGTTGATTCCTGGTATAAATATCAATATTATTTGCATTAAAAGCATGTTTATTTTCATTTTTAGTTGTCCTTTTTGTTTAAAATATTAAAAAATATACTTGATTTTATATAAGGCTTATGGGGTTAAAATTCAAGATATATTTCATTATGGCAAAAAATAAATATTTTGTCAATAAATTTTTATCTTTTGACAAAATTATTTTTTTTAAAACGCGTGCTTTGATTCTTGAAGATTTTTTTTAAGAACGTTTATTTTTTGATCAATTGTCAAACTTAAATAATTAGTTTTATTTACAAGCTCATGAAAAGCTTTATATATTTGCGCTTCTCCAAATCTTACCCATAACTTTTCTATGAATTCAAGAGCTTTATCTTGATCTTTTGGTTGAATTCCTGGAAAAACATCAATTACAAGTGCCAATAAAGTTTGGTGATTGAAAAACAAAACTTTAGGAGCAGGGTTTGGGGATGGTTTGGTTTCTGTTTTTGGTGCTTCTTCTCTAGTGTGGATAGACATTTTTTCTTCCTCAACGATGGATTTAAGGAGCCTGATACGCTCTTGATCAGATTTCTGATTCATAACTTCAAGGAGTCTTGTGAGTTTTTCAATTGAAATATTTGAAATCATATTTAAAATTTCGTCTTTATCTAAAATAAATAAATTTGCATAACGCTCAAAATTCTTTTCGAACCATCCTTTAAGATCGCTTTGAGAGTGTAAAACCTGAATTTTTGCAGTGCTTTCTTCAATTATGCTAGCTGTTTCAATTGGCATTGCAAGAGATATGAATGTAAAAAACATTGTGCCGAATCTTTCATTAAAAAATATCTAATTACAGTCATACACTTTTTTTGTTTGCAAGTTAAGTTTTTTTTGGATAGATTTATTTATTGTGTAGCCTAAATTATCAACAAAGAAGGAGACTAAAAGCATTATGCCAGAGATTATGATCAATGGCTCTGAAGGACGTTTAGAGGCTAAATATCACTTAGGAGCAAAAGACAATGCCCCCATTGCTTTGATTCTTCATCCCCACCCCCAACATGGCGGAACTATGAATAACAAGGTCGTTTATACAATGTATAAAACTTTGGCAGCTCAAGGGTTTAATGTTTTAAGATTTAATTTTAGAGGAGTAGGGCGTTCGGAAGGGAAATATGGTCATGGTGAGGGCGAGCTTAGAGATGCGCTTGTGGCACTTGAATTTCTTATAAGCCTTAATCCCAATGCTTCTGGTTGTTTAATTAGTGGTTTTTCGTTTGGTGCCTGGATTGCAATGCAGCTTTTGATGAGAAGGCCCGATGTTGGTGAATTTATTGCTGTCAGCCCCCCTGCTAATCTTTATGATTTCAGCTTTCTTACTCCTTGTACAGTTAATGGCTCTATTGTTCAAGGTGCTAAAGATTCTATTGTTGATTGGACAACAGTGCAAGCCCTTGCTAAAAAGCTTGATAATCAAAAAGGTGTTAATGTGACGTTTGATCTAATTCAAGATGCTGATCATTTTTTTCATGACAAGCTTGATTTACTTGGAAAATCTATTGAAAGTTTTTTATCAAAACAGGCAAGTGATTTTTCTAAAACAGCAAATTTTTAAAAGGTAGAATATGTGTGAACTCTTAAATGAACTCTCTTGGAGAGGATTTATTCATCAAACAACCAATATTCAAAATTTAAAGCCCCATTTGTCTTCTGGGAGGCGGACAGCTTATATTGGCTTTGATGCAACCGCACCAAGCCTTCATATTGGGAATCTTGTTCAAATTATGATTTTGCGCTTGTTTCAAAAACATGGACACACAGCCATCGCCCTTATGGGAGGTGGGACAACACGTGTGGGTGACCCTTCTTTTAAAGATGAAACGCGTCCAATTTTAGATGATGAATCTATTGCCAAAAATTTTTCAGGAATTAAAGAGAATTTCAAGAATTATTTAAAGTTTGAAGGAACTTCCAATAACGCATTATTCCTTGATAATTATGAATGGCTTGGTTCGTTGAATTATCTTGATTTTTTACGTGATTATGGGAGACATTTTACGGTTAACCGTATGCTTAGTTTCGATTCAGTGAAAATTAGACTTGATCGTGAACAACCTTTATCTTTTCTTGAGTTTAATTATATGATCATGCAAGGATATGACTTCTTAGAGCTTAATAAGCGATATGATTGCACGATTCAATGTGGGGGATCTGATCAGTGGGGGAATATCGTTAATGGTGTTGATTTAATCCATAAGGTTTTACGTAAAGATGTTCATGCGATTACTTCGCCTTTAATTACAAATTCTAGTGGCCAAAAAATGGGAAAAACAGCCCAAGGATCAGTATGGCTAAACCCTTCTATGCGATCAACGTTTGAATTTTGGCAATATTGGCGTAATGTGGAAGATGCAGATGTTGGAAGGTTCTTGAAACTATTTACTGATCTTCCTTTGTCTGAAATTGAAAGACTTGAAGCACTTCAAGGGGCAGAAATCAATGAAGCAAAAAAAATCTTGGCCAATGAAGTGACCAAAATTGCACATGGAGAAAAAGCCGTTGAAGACGCCCTTGCAACAGCAGCATCGTTATTTGAAAATTCTTCGGTTGGATATTTGATCAAAAATTCTGTCATTGAAACATCGCTTCCTTTGTTTGAATTGGATTCATATGAGCACAAGCTAATTGATTTGATGATAAAATCAGGACTTGGAGAGTCTTTGTCCAAATCGCGAAAGTTGATCGAAGGTAAAGGCGTTAAAATGAACGATCAACCTGTTGTATCAGATGATTGTGTGACATCAGTTTCTGATTTTAACAGTGATGGCGTTTTAAAGCTTTCGGTGGGTAAAAAAAACCATGTGTTGTTTGTGCATAAAAAACATAAAATCTAAGATGAAGCAAATTTTTTACTTGACGTTTTTTTATTTTAATATATAGTCATTTTTAGCTTTGTAAGGGCCCCTGTGGCGGAACTGGCAGACGCGGCAGACTCAAAATCTGTTGTCCGTGAGGACGTGGGAGTTCGACTCTCCCCGGGGGCACCAATTACAAGCGACTAATTTCAGATGAGGGCATAATGACCAATATCGAAGTTCTTGATTTTTTAAGAGAAATGATATGGGTTGTTATTAAAATAAGCGCCCCAGCACTTGTAACCGCTCTTGTTATAGGAACGGTCGTATCTCTTATCCAGGCCTTAACGCAAATTCAAGAAGCAACACTATCTTTCATTCCAAAAGCTTTGGGAATTGGTCTTGTTTTGTTAATTTCTTTCCCATTCATGCTTGAGTCTATTCAAAAACTCTCGACCAAGGTTTTTGATAAAATCATGAACCTTACATGAAGTACTCAGTTAATTTTTTAGATTATTTGATTTATGGTCTTATTTTCGCAAGAATTGGGGCTTTTTTATTTTTTGTTCCTGTGTTCTCTCAAAATGCCATTTCATCAAGGATTAAAGTTTATTTTGCATTTTGGACAATGATGGTGATGGCACCTGTTCTTTCGCAGAGTTTTCCCAAAGGAATTGATTCGCCCAGTCTTTTATCCATTATGGTTGTTCATGAGATTATGATTGGTGCGTGTTTGGGGTTGGTTTTAAACTTTATGTTTTTAATTTTAGAGTTTGCTGGAAGTCTTATTTCACAAGCCATAGGCCTGACCAACGTTTCATTTCATTCACCTAATATGGGAGGGCAAATCAGCCTTCCTTCAAATCTTTTAATGATTGCAGGAACGCTTTTGCTTATTACAACGGATATGCACCATTATTTGATTCGTATTTTTTATCAAAGTTACTCTTTAATTCCAGCAGGTTCTTTTGAATTTCATGATATGGGGCTTATGCTTTTAAAAACCTCTAAGAACATTATTTCTTTGGGGTTAAAGCTTGCAACACCTGTGATTATATTTGGCCTGCTGATCTCAATTTCCCTTGGAATTTTAAACAGACTTATTCCGCAAGTTCAAATTTTTATGCTTTCTCAACCGCTTCAAATTGGTTTTGGTTTTTTTGTTTTCCTTTTTGCGATTAAAGAGCTAATGCTGACCTTTTTAAAAGATTATCATCAATTTTTAAGTGAATTTTAATTTTCACCCTTGAAATATTTTGATGTATGCGCTATGTGTATATTAAGTTATGATCATGAATCAAATTTAAAATGGAGAAATCTCAAAATGAAAAAAATATTATTAGCATCTATTGTTTTAGGCTTATTTGCAGCCACAAATCCTGTTTTTGCTTCAGGAAACTCGCCACTTTCTTTTGTGTCAACAGACCAACAACCACTCACGAGGGGTGGCGAGCAGGTAGTGGAGGAGAAGTTTTTCCCAATATTCAATGCGCACGTTGTGATAGAAAGAAAATCTCAATATTATCCTCTTGTTCAAGAGTTTGGGGAAAAACTTCGCACATATATTCAAGATCTTCCTGTGGATGAAAGATTCACTCAAGGAGATAAAGATTATTTTGAAGAGTATATCAATCACAACCTTAAGTTTAAAACCTCTTCTACTTTTTTGTGGAGAGCAATGGTATCTTTGCAAGCAGCGCAAAGTCAAAGCATGCGACAAGATGAGAAAGATCTGCTTCTTTACTCTGCTGGGGAAATGTCTTCATTTCTTACAGAGTCGCTTATAGGAACAACAGAGGCAGGGCGACCAACATGGACATACTTTGACTATTCTTTTTTCGAAAAAGAAAAAAATGGCAGTTCAGAGCTATCCAGTTCAAATCCATATGCCCTGACGAAATTCGAAAGAAGAAACACTACAGAAGAGTTTGATAGAATGACAACTCTACAACCATATCAAACGGAAATAAATAATCTTCTGTTTAGATCTATCTCAGAAATTGTATATCCTATTTTGGGAGGAGGCGTGTTAGATATTCCCTTTATGATTGAAAACCTTATTAAGTTTCGTCATTTAGTCGCTTTTCCCAACACAGAAAATCCTGAAATAAACGTTCATGGAATTTCTAATTTTAGCCCTTTTGGTGTGACTGTGCATGACATAGGTGGGCACGTTTTATTTAATAAAAGAAGGGATTCTATACGTGACTATGCTGCAGATTTGGTTTACAGGGCTCACAAGAAAGGTCTAATAATTAAGAGTGATTTTATAAATTTTGTTGTAGAGCACGTAAAAGAAAAACATGATCTTATCACAGAAACTTTGGAATCTATTTTAAACGAAATAGATAGCATGCATTCTGCTGGATCAATATTAAAAGGAACATACCGGAAATATCTGTATGGATTTTTTGAAATTCTACATGAAGATGGGCGATTCTTTGATGGTTCTTTTCGTGCATCAACGCTAACGGAACTTTTTCCGACAAGTGATATATACAATATAGAAAGACAAGAAGAAGCGAATGATGCTTTGGAATATCCATGGGAAGCTGGGAGTGATGAAGAGATCTTACAAAAAGTTATTAGCATGGAACAAAGAGTAGACTCTCTTTATTACCCAAGTGGCTTCACAAGGGAAAATGTAAGCAGCTACACTATCCATCGTCTTGATAATTTATTCCTTGTTGAGCTCATATTAGACAAGGGCCAAGCAGTTCACACGCAACTCACTAAATTTCAATATGGCTACAATCGAGCACTTGATGAAGTGTCGGGATTAAAATATGCTCATATGATTGGCGGCCAAGATTATTCGCGAACAACAAGCAAAAAAATAGCTCAGGTGCAAGTGGATTCTATCGGAGCCAAAAGACAAGAAGTTAAAAATATTTTTTGTGAATTTGCAAGGTCAGTTAACCCTGAAACTTATCAAGAAAAGTTTTCAAGAATTGATTCAAATTTTGAGGAAAATCTAAAAGCGTATGAGGAAAATCTAAAAGCGTATTATCATTAAAAATAAAGACCCGGGTTTTATTCCTTCATCTTACGAAGGAATAAAGCAAATTCAGCCTCTTTATGAAGCTGTAAAGAATAGCCATGTTTTGCGTGTTCCAGCATCCAAAACATGGCATTATATTCAGGTGTGTTATCAAGGCGAAAATTTGCGATTTGGCATTTATTAACCAATTCTATCTTTCTATGAGTGTCCATTTTCGCTTCTTTGACTTCCTTTAACCAATTTTCTATGTCAAGATTATCGCAAGCACACACATCAAATGTCCATAACATCACCCCTAACGCAATTTTTTTTAATATTCTCATAGCCTTTATTCCTTTGTAATAAATTATATAACTAATATGCCGTATATTAAACAATTTGTCAATAATTATTTTTACAAAGTGTGAGAATGTCTCACTTTAGGAGTTAATTTTTTACTATCAAAAAATGTCATAAGTAAATAATTCTCTTCCATTTAATTTTAACCATTTGCGAACAATTTTATATCTTGGGAAAATACTCCCCACACAACTCCAAAAATCTTGACTGTGGTCCATGTGTTTTAAATGGGCAACCTCATGTGCACATATGTACTCAATCGCTTCCAGGGGTCCAAAAACAAGGTTTAATGCATAGGATAGGCGGCCATTTGAAGAGCAGCTTCCCCATCTTGATCGCATTTTCTTAACGCTGATGTTGGAAATTTCTTTGCCAATCATTCTTGCATATTCATGACTTATAACCGTCACCTTATCGTGAAGGGTTTTCTTTAAAAAATTGATGATGAGTTTGGAGTGGCAAAAGGAAGTGCTTCGGGTGCAAGCTATTAAACAATCATCTTCAATCACAACACGGTTTGTAAGGCCTTTTTTATGAATTATAGTATAAATTTTGCCAAAGATAGGAATCTGTTTGCCGTGATCTAAAAAGGATAGCGAAGGTTTTGGCGAAAGCGCTTGTTTTATTTTTTTAAAAAAATCATACATTTTTTAAGAGGAAATCCATCCACCGCCAAGCATTCTGGTTCCGTCATAAAACACGCATGCTTGTCCTGGTGAAATTCCGTATTGTGGTTCATCAAATGTGACTTTTACTTGGTCTTTAGAAATGAATTCAATCAATGCAGCCATGGGCTCGTGATAAGATCTATACTTTACGCTCGCTTTAATAAAGGGAACGTCTTGTCCCAGCCAATTAATGTCATGAAGCATAATAGATGCTTTTGCCAAAGCTTCTTTGGGGCCAACAATGACTTGTTTTAAATCAGCATCCAGTCTTATCACGTAAAGAGCATCGCCTCCGCCAATTCCAATTCCTTTGCGCTGCCCAACGGTAAAGCCAATGATTCCTTCATGCTGTCCCATAATTCGGCCATCCACATGTACGATGTCCCCTTTATCTAAAGCGCCAGGGCGAAGTTTTGCAACAACAGCAGCATAATTTCCATCGGGAACAAAGCAAATATCCATACTGTCTGGTTTGTTTGAAACTTCTAGTCCAAAACGCTCAGCAATGGCTCTTGTTTCGTCTTTGCTCATTCCACCAAGGGGAAATCTTAAAAAATCAAGCTGTTCTTTGTTTGTGGTAAAAAGAAAATAGCTTTGATCTTTTTTAGGGTCTATTCCTCTGTGGAGTTGTGATTCACCATCATTTTGAATCCACCTCACATAATGTCCTGTCACAAGAGCGTGTGCATTTAAATCTTTTGCAGCTTGAAGTAAGTCTTTGAATTTGACCGTTTGATTGCATCTGACGCAAGGAACTGGAGTTGCACCTTTAAGGTACGTATCAGCAAAGTCATCAATCACGCCTTGCTTGAACTTATCTTCATAATTAAAAACATAGTGGGGGATATCAATTTTGGCAGCAACTTGAGCAGCATCGTAAATATCTTGGCCCGCACAACAAGCGCCTTTCTTTTTTGCAACAGAGCCATAATCATAAAGCTGTAATGTGACTCCAACAACATCATACCCTGCTTCTTTCATCAAGCATGCAGCAACAGAACTGTCAACTCCGCCTGACATTGCAACAACAATGCGGAAGTCTTTTGGGGTTCCTGGTAGATTCAAAAATTCATCAAATGCCATTTTTTATTTTCTCCATTAAAGAAAAGCATTATATACGATTTGATTCCTTTTTTAAAGAATTACTCTTGTTTGTTTGAACATATCTGAATTTTATGCAAAAGTTCGATGATTTGAATCTCTTGAAAATTCTTCAAAACACGGCAGTGTGTTTTCCATTTACGCCTGTTTTCCATAATACTTTGAGTGATGTTTATTAAACATTTTGCAGGATTATCTTTGTTCATTTTTGAAAAATTACCCAAAAGAGCTTTTTGACAAGGGGCATCTACAAAAGGTGCTGAAAATAAAACGGGCTGTCCTGAAATTTGAGCAGCTGATCTGTCTGCTTGCGCATCATAAAGGGCTATTAAATTTTGATATTCTGCTTTTTTAGCAGGATTTTGTTCAGAAGTTTCTCTTCTTTTAATTTCATCAATTTTTCCAGGGGAAAATAAAGAAATCATTTGCTGTTTACGTACAGATTCTGCTTCTAGGATTTCCATCTGTTGTTTGTATTGCGCCATCAATTTTTTCTTTTGTTTGGCTTGAAGTTTTTTCTCGGTTTGAAAAACACTATTTGCCAAATCTTTATTCAGTCGTTGTAAAACACGCAAGTAATACTGACTTACAACGTATTTTTCCATTGCTTCTGCATCCTTGAAAATAGAGCTTGATTTAAACTGAGCGTATGCGCTAATGGCATCTTTTAATTTCCAAGGATCGCAAAGTCTTGCCGCTTTTTTAAAGTTGTTTGTGGGGTCGCCTTTTACAAGAAATGTGCCAAAATCTTTCACTGGGCATTTGGCTGTTGCTGGATTTTTTCGTCCCTTTAAAGCACGTGTTAACTCCTCAATTGTCATGGGTAAAGGTTTATCTGGTTCCCACTTGAAATATTTAGATATAAGAGCGGTATCTAAAATGCCATCTTGTGATCGATCTGCTTCTTGGAGCATTTTAAAGCCCATCACAAATAGTTTTTCTAGTATTTTATTTTTGAGTATGTTTTCAGTTGATGCTTGAGTGCTTTTTTTAGAAATAAGCTCAGCAAGAATAGCTATTCCTGTATACAATTGATTTTGATAATCTTCTTTCGTGCGTGCAACCCTTTTTAGGGTGCTTTTTGATAAAAGCGTTTGCATGATTTCGATTAAATCTTGCTCACTTAGAACCGAAGAATCCGTATTTTGAGGGATGGGGCTTCCTTCGGGAATAGAAGCATCCAAAGGAGGCTGAGCTAATTTAATGCCTTCTTGGACCAGTTTTGTAAGTTGTTCGGGGGGTAATATGGTTTTAATCTCTTGAACGGAAGATACATCTGAAGATCCTTGTGCCTCTTGTGGCTGAAATGGACTAAGAAGCATCAATATGGCAATAAAATATAAAATCATCCTTGTTTCCCTTGCTTCATGTTACGCACTTAATCAGAATCTCTCGAAAATATAAAGAATTTATTAAAATTTATAAAAAAGTTTGACCTTTGTAAAAGATTATGCTATCTCTTCCCATGACCTTGAGCAAAAAAGCTCGAATACGGAGAGATGGCCGAGTGGTCGAAGGCGCCCGATTGGAAATCGTGTATACGGCAAAACCGTATCGAGGGTTCGAATCCCTCTCTCTCCGCCACTATCTTAAAAGTTTTTTTATGTGTTGAACATAGATTTAGAC
>CAZCFE010000008.1:52645-53849 GCA_964497925.1 uncultured Alphaproteobacteria bacterium
GTTCGAATCCCTCTCTCTCCGCCAGATTTTTTAAAGATAAATTTTCTCGCGTCTTAGCGTTTTCGTTTAGCGTTAGACCCTTATCACACTTTCTTAAATTTTGCCATTTCACCCTCAAAATCTCTCTTTTTGACTTCTCTTGCCATAAATGTTGATGATGTTGGAATGGAGCGTTCATTATGACTTCTCTGCTAGATCAATGGTTCTGCGCCATCTTCCAAAATATCTAAATACTTACGATAGATATAAACTTTATCACGTTTCTTACCACTCACTTCTGTAAGTACTCCAATAGACTGCAAGTGATTTAATGCACTTCTTGCTGTTGGCTGAGTTATTTTCAATTCCTTCGAAAGGAGAGGAACTGTCACTTGAGGTAGGCGTTTCATGTATTCAAGTGTTTGTTCACATGAAAATCTAGCACGGCCTAAATGAGATATTTTCTCACTATCTTTTTCAAAAAGATCATTAATTTTTGTAGCTGTTTGAATGGCTTGTTTTGAAGATTTTTCTACACCAATGAGGAAAAATTCCAGCCATGTTTCCCAAGTTCCGGATTCTCTGACTTCTTGCAGCAGCTCATAATAGGTATGACGATTAGCTTTCAGATAAATGCTTAAGTAAAGAATTGGTTCATCAAGCATACCATTCGTACATAGAAGCAAGGTTATCACCAATCTGCCAAGTCTACCATTGCCATCTAAAAAAGGATGTATTGTTTCAAATTGAACATGAGCCAATCCTGCTTTTATGAGAACGGGCAAGCTTTTATCATGAAGAAATCTTTCAAAATCGTTAAGGCAATCACTTAAATGGTCTACGGGAGGAGGGACAAAAAGAGCATTACCTGGCCTGGTGCCGCCAATCCAATTTTGTGATCTTCTAAATTCTCCAGGCGTTTGATTTGATCCCCTCCCACCAGAAAGCAAAATACCGTGTATTTCTTTTAAAAGTCTAAGAGATAAAGGAAAATCATCTTTTAAGCGCTCTAAGCCATAGTTTATAGCTTTAACATAATTAGACACCTCTTCTACATCTTCAATTGAGACTTCAGGTTTTTGATTATGTTCAAATAGCATTAGATCCGAGAAAGAGCTCTGCGTTCCTTCAATCTGACTTGAAAGCAGAGCTTCTTTACGTACATACATGTAGATAAAGAGCGCTGTATTAGGAATAGTCTTATGAATACTATTTAATTCAGCTA
>CAZCFE010000009.1:0-42272 GCA_964497925.1 uncultured Alphaproteobacteria bacterium
GCGTCGGCCTGTCACGCCGAAGGTCGCGGGTTCGAGTCCCGTCACTCCCGCCATTTTTAAAAATTACTCTTTTTTAAACCTTGGATGAAAATCAGAATAAGATTTGAAAATTGTTTTTTCTTTAATATCCAAATAGCCTTGCGTTGTGGACAAACTCTTATGCCCAAGTAATTCCTGAATCGATCTTAAATCCGCATCATTTTCGAGCAAGTGACTGGCAAAACTATGCCTTAGCGCATGAGGGGATAGATTGTCATTCAAGCCTAACTCCAGAACTATCTTCTTCAAAGAACTTGCAGCAGACGATCGATCCAAAACTCCCCCACGAATTCCTTTAAAAATTTCAATATTAGAAGTCAACTCATATGGACAAGCTTTAATATAAGCCTGAATCTTCTCTTGAACGCCCGGCAACAAGGGAACAACTCGTTGAACTCCCCCCTTGCCCTTGACCAAAAGCCACTTTTTTTCTTGAACATCTTTCACTTGAAGAGACAAAGCCTCAGAAATACGCAATCCTGCACCATACATAACAGAAAACAAAGCTATATCCCGCAAACCAACCCAAGACTTAACTGGAATTTCACGCCCTTTTTCTAAAACTTCGCATATTTCTTCTTGATGAAAAGTTCTTGGCAAATGTCGAATGAATTTTGGTAAGGTTATTTTAAAAATAGAATCTGATTCGCCAATTCCATTTTCTTTCATGAACACATAAAAAGATCGCAAAGAAGCTAAATATCTGGCGTTAGATCTTTTTACGCAACCCTGTTGAATTTTGCTTGAAAAAAAACTTCGGAAATCCAAAGGTTTTAAAGACAGCAAAAGTTCAACTGTAACTTTTTCAGATCTGTAAACAGTTAGAAAAGTAAAAAATAAATTAAGATCGGAAGAATATGATTCAATGGTATTTCGCGCATACCCTTTTTCTTTCTCCAAAAAATCAGTCCAAGATTTTTGTATTTTTTCTAAAATCACATAAACATCCTTTATCCTTCACCGTTTAAATCATATCATGAAAATATTTTTTTTTCAAACAAATGGAACATCACCCCTTGTTTTTATAGAAACCCAACAAAAACTACTTGATCATTCTTAGAAAGAATGCTATGAAAAAGCTTGTTGATTTTCCGCTTTTAGGAAATATCACGATTCTAGAATTACGCAAGTTGAATAAAAAACAAATTTACAACTTGTTGAAAGGTTATATTTATAATGAATACTGCAGAAAAAGCTTTTGGTCCAGATGATGATTTTGAGGCCTTATTAGAAGAGTCACTCTCAAGTGAGAAAAAAATTGAAGGAACTGTTGTTAAAGGACGCATTCTTTCCCTTGATAAAGACTTTATCATTCTTGATGTTGGTCTCAAATCAGAAGGCCGCGTTGCTTTACGCGAATTCAGCCCTTCTGGAAACGCAACAGAACTCAAAGTTGGGGACATCGTAGACGTTTATGTTGAGCGCATGGAAGACAAAAACGGAGAAGTTGTCCTTAGCCGTGAAAAAGCCCGAAGAGAAGCCGTATGGGTTGAACTTGAAGAGTGCTGGAAATCAAACGTACACGTCACAGGGACAATTTTCGGCCGTGTTAAAGGTGGATTTACAGTGGATCTTAACGGAACTGTTGCCTTCTTACCAGGAAGCCAAGTTGATGTTAGACCAATTCGCGATTTGAACAGCCTTGTTGGAGTTACACAGCCATTCGCAATCTTAAAAATGGACAGACCAAGAGGCAATGTTGTCGTTTCTCGCAAAGCAATCATGGAAGAAGCTGACGCTGACGTACGCAGTGAGTTTATTTCAACGCTTTCTGAAGGTCAAATCATTGAAGGCGCTGTAAAGAATATAACTGATTATGGTGCATTCATCGACCTTGGCGGAATTGATGGCCTGTTGCATGTAACCGATCTTTCTTGGAAACGCATCAATCATCCTTCAGAACTTCTCCAACTTGGTCAAATCATTAAAACACAGATCATTCGTTTTAACAAAGAAACAAATAGGATTTCGCTTGGCTTAAAACAAATGGAATCTGATCCTTGGAGTGATTCACAATCAAGATTTGTGGTTGGGACAAAAATTAAGGGAAAGATTTCAAATGTTACAGATTATGGCGCATTCGTTGATCTTGGAGGCAATATTGAAGGCTTGATCCACGTCTCAGAAATGAATTGGACTAAAAAGAACATACACCCTTCCCGCTTAGTTAACGTAGGCGAAGAAGTTGAAGTAATGGTTTTGGATATCGATCCATCCAAGCGCAGAATTTCATTGGGACTCAAGCAATGCGTTGATAATCCGTGGGAAAAATTCCAACGTGAACACCCTCTCAACTCTGACATTGATGGAGAAATTCGTTCAATTACAGAATTTGGAATTTTCATGAATATTGGTGACGGCATTGATGGCATGATTCATATCAATGATCTATCATGGGATCAAACAGTTGAGCAAGCTTTAGCTTCTTATAAAAAAGGCGATATGATTAAGGCACGTGTGCGCGATATCGATATTGAAAAAGAACGTGTCAATTTATCTGTAAAGCACTTGACTCAAGATTCAGCGCCAGCAACAGCTGATGTTACAAAAAAAGGCGAAGTTGTAACTTGCACCATTTCTGCTATTAATGATGGTGGTTTGGAAGTTGAAATCACAGGTGGAGCTTCTGGATTCATTAAAAAGATAGATCTCTCAAGAGATAGATTTGAACAACGTACAGACCGTTTTGCCGTTGGTGAAAAAATTGACGCAAAAGTACTTGGAACTGAAAAAGGAAGTCGTAAAGTTAACTTATCAATCAAAGCACGCGAAATTGATGAAGAAAAACAAGCGATGAAAGACTTCGGATCTACCGACTCTGGGGCAAGCCTTGGAGATATCTTAGGTGCAGCAATGCAAAAAGCTTCTGAAAAATAAGCCTTACTATCCATAAAGGCTCTGAAAACATTCAGAGCCTTTATTTCTTAAATAAACGGAGTGATCTGCCTTTTACAAATATATTTTTTTCATTTTATCAAACTCAATACCTGGCGGGATTTTTTATTTTCTAAGTGGGTCTACTTTGTCTTTTTGGCTCAATGATTCAGGTTTTGATAAAACAACAATCGGGCTTTTCGCATTAGCCAACCTTCTATATGCTTTCAAATTTCTATGGGGTCCTGTTTTAGAAAAAATTAGCAACACTCATAATTCAAACAATATGTATAAAGTGCTTATGCTCATCACACTTGGCGGATGCATTACTGTACTAGCAACCCTTTCAACTATCATTCCAGAAAAAAAACCTATTTTATTTTTTTGTGGCTTAGTTGTTTTGTCTTTTTTTGCCGCTTCTTATAAAATGTTGCTTCATGCTTCACAAATGCTACTTGTAAAGTCAGGCTATTGGGGGTTCACTGAAGCTGCTTGCACAATTGGTTTTCGTATTGGGATGATTGCATCTGGAGCAGGAGCTCTATATTTATCAACAATCATCCCCTGGTCGCAAGTTTATCTTCTCATGTCTCTATTTTGCATCCCCTCTTTTATTGGAATCGTATACTTCTCTTTTGATTACCCTAAAAACATTGATAATGAAAAAATTTCCTGGAAAGATAGATTTTCTATGCCTTTTCTAGATTTTTTTCTAAAAGAAGGATGGGTTCAAATCTTATTTTTCATGATAATTTATAGATTGCAAGATGGGTTTTTAGGAAAAATGCCCAATTTATTTTTTCGTGAGATGGGATTTTCAAAAGAAGTAATTTCATTTTCTTACAAACTTGGCGGATTGTTTTTTGTGGCACTTGGAGGTTTAGTTGGAGGGTACATGTGCGCAAACATCCCGTATCGTAAAACATTCTTTTGGGGGCTTCTATTACATGGTGCTTCGGGCTGGGTTTACCTACTCCTGCAAAACTCGCCAGGGGATGTTTTTATGCTTTGTATTGTTGTTGGAATTATTGAATTCACAAAAGGCTTAACTCTTTCTGCCTTTTTTTCTTATCAACTCAATGCTTGTTCAACTCAATTTGCAATTACACAAATTGCTTTTTTAACGTCTCTTGTTAACCTTCCACACATCGCATTAGGAGCTATCTCTGGATTCATGGCAACCTATTTAGGCTGGACATGGTTTTTTATTTGCTCAAGTGCATTAAGCATTCCCGCATTGATTTTTATAAAAAAAACACCAGAATTTCATAAAAAAAATAAAAAATAAAAAATCTCAATAAAATAACTTGCATTTA
Source organism: uncultured Alphaproteobacteria bacterium (assembly GCA_964497925.1). Lineage (GTDB taxonomy): Bacteria > Pseudomonadota > Alphaproteobacteria > CAIYWZ01 > CAIYWZ01 > CAIYWZ01. The sequence continues at coordinate 4,230 of CAZCFE010000009.1, forward strand.
AGGTTAATATTAGGTATACCAGATACCAGTTGTTCCCTGATAGCTCAGTTGGTAGAGCAAGTGACTGTTAATCACTGGGTCGCTGGTTCGAGTCCGGCTCAGGGAGCCAACTTCTCTAAAAAATATCTTTTCAAAAAGAGAAAAAAATGCACCTCACCAAAAAGCAACACGACATCATACCGTACATACTGTTTTTTGGAAGCGCGATTCTTTTTGCCACCATGGACATTTACGTTCCATCTCTTCCAGATATGCAAACATTCTTCAATACAACCGAAGATGTCATGCAATGGACACTTACAGTGAATTTTATGGCAACTGCAATTTTAGGTCTTTTTTTTGGCCCTGTTAGCGACCGTTTCGGGCGAAAAAAACTTATTCAAATTGGTGTTGTGATTTATTTAATCGGAACTATTATGTGCATAGCCTCAAAAAAAATTGATGTCTTTATGATTGGAAGACTTCTTCAAGCATTTGGCTCAAGCGCACAATCAGTTATCGGCATGGCCATTATTGCGGATTTATTCTCTGGAATTGAGCGCGCAAAAATTATTGCTATCACAGGGATTATATATCCGATTGCCTTTTCATCTGCCCCTTTTATAGGGGGGAAACTTAGCGAAAAATATGGATGGCAAGCAAGTTTTGTATTTGTGTTTCTTGGTGTTTTTATTTACTTTGTTCTATTTAGTAAATATATCCCAGAAACACTTAAGCCTTCTTCGTCGAAAAAATTCTTATCCTTAAAATCCACTTTTGTTAATTATAGTCTATTTTTAAAAAACCGTCTTTTTCTTTTATATGCCAGCATTCACACGCTAACAATCGCTGTTTTTATGCTACATTTGGCAAATTCGTCATTTTTTTATAAAAATCAAATGGGCCTTCCAATGAATAAATATATTTACCTGCAAGCGATACCCTGCATAGGTCAAATTGCCATGACATTCCTATCTAAATATATTCTAAAAAAATATGGGATGCGCTCTTGTTTCAAGATGGGTGGAATAGGATATGGATTAGGCTTTTTGGCTCTTGCCTTAACTGCTATATTTTTTCCTACAAATCCTTATATCGTATGTGGATCTATATGTATACCGTATGTTTCAAGCACCTTTGTTTTTGCCATATCAATCACCAAAGCAACTGAAATTTTCCCTGACATGGCGGCAACATCCTCTGGTCTTTTTAGTTTCTTACGCACAATTATTGGAGTTATCTTGCTTGGTTTTGGGATCATAATTTTAGATACCACCGTGGAGCATGTTTATAGTTTTATGGCCTTAATTTTAGCCGCCGTCACTTGCTCTATTTTTTATATTTTAAAAACAACACTTAAAGAAGATCATCGTTGAGCCATATCCCTGTCTTATTATCCCCTATTTTAAAAATTCTTGAATCCTGTCCTTGCGGAACTATTATAGATGGAACTTTTGGGCAAGGAGGCTATACAAGGGCCTTTTTAGAAAGAGGGTGGAACGTTATCGCATTTGATCGTGACCCATATGCCCATCAATGCGCAAAAATCCTTGAATCCATATATCCAAATCAATTTTCTTTTTTCAAAGACTGTTTTTCAAACATTGAAAAATATATTCAATTCCCTGTCAATGCTGTTGTATTTGATCTTGGTGTGTCATCCCCTCAAATTGATCAGCCAGAAAGAGGTTTTTCAGTTAGATTCAATGGCCCTTTGGATATGCGAATGAGCCAAACAGGAATTTGCGCAAAAGAAGTCGTGAACACTCTCACACAAGAAGAAATCGCAAATATCATCTATTTATACGGAGAAGACCATGATTCTCGAAAAATCGCAAAGCTCATTGTTAGAGCTAGAGAGAAAAAAAATATCGAAACGACATCAGAATTGGTTGAAATAATACAAAAAGTAAATAGAAATCCAAAAAAAGCATTTGATAGCGTAATTAGGGCTTTTCAGGCCATAAGAATTTATGTTAATAATGAATTAGAGGAATTAGAAAAAGGTTTAAATGCTGCAAGTCGGGTGTTAAGCTCGGAAGGATTGTTGATGGTGGTTTCGTTTCATTCTTTGGAAGATCGCATCACAAAGACGTTTATAAAAACGTCTTTAGGGGTAACCCCATCTTCAAGATACATCCCTTTTTCAGATAATGAACAGCCCATTTTTGAAAGTTTTGGAAAAAACTTTATCTCTCCAACCCAAGAAGAGATACAACAAAATCCGCGTTCAAGATCTGCTAAACTACGTGTGGCAAAAAGAACCAAACACCCTTGGAAGGAGGGGATGTTTTTGTGAAAAAATATATATTTGCATTATTTGGCATGGTAATGTTAATGGGTTTTGGATTATTTCATTTAAAATACCACGTGGTACAGCTTGAGCAAAAATTAACCAGCGTTCAAACAAAAATCGCCCAAAAAAAAGAATCTATCCACATCTTAAAAGCAGAATGGAGTCATTTAAATGAGCCCGCCAGACTTCAAAAATTGATAAAAAAATATTCGGACATGACCCCTATCACAGCTTTTCAGTTAATATCTCTCTCGGACCTGTCTGAAATCCCTGAAAATAAAAACCAACATCTTCAGTCTAAAATTCCTGATATTCTTTTTACAAAACTTGAGGGGCTATAAATGAAAAAAAATTCTCCATTTTTTCAAAAATATTCCATCTCAACAACAAAAGAGCTCCTTTTTTTTCCCTTTATTAAAAGCGCATCTCGTCGTTTAACTTTTATATCCGCTTTATTTTGTGTGGCCTATAGTGCTGTATTATTTAGACTATTTGATGTTATGGTTTTATCTAAAACAGATGATGATAAATCTTCTCAATCTCCAATAAACACCCCAATTGCATCAGTTAGAGCTAATATTTGCGACAGATCAAATCAAATGTTAGCCACTAGCATTGCCACCTATTCTATGTATGCAAATCCAAAACAGGTTATCGATGCCCAAGATTCTGCTCAAAAAATCGTCAGCATGTTTTCTGAGCTTAATCATGAAGAAGTAAAATCAAAACTTGAATCAGGAAAAGGGTTTGTCTGGCTAAAACGCAACCTCCCCCCTCAAGAACAAGATGCAATCATGAAACTTGGAATACCGGGGGTTTATTTTGAAAAAGAAAACAAACGCGTTTATCTTCAAGGCGAACTCAGTGCGCATGTTGTAGGCCTTGTCAATGTCGATGGAAAAGGCATTGCCGGTGTAGAACAAACACTGGACTCTATTCTTATCAAAAATGAAAACCCTGTTGAGTTGGCCATGGACCTGCGCATCCAGCACGTATTAATGGATGAAATCACAAACAGCGTTGCAAAATTTTCAGCCAAAGGTGGTGGGGGTCTTGTCATGGATATCCACACAGGGGAGATTGTAGCAATTGCATCTTATCCAAGCTTTAACCCTAATCAGTTATCAAATGTGAATCCCGATCATATGTTTAATCGAATTACTACTGGTGTTTATGAATATGGTTCTGTGATGAAAATTTTAACCTCTGCCATGGTATTAGAGTCTAAAAAAGCCGATATTTACACAGTCTTCGATTCGACACACCCCATTAAAGTGGGTCGCTTTACCATTACAGATTACAAAGGAAAACATCGCCCCATGCCTGTTTGGGAAGTTTTCCTACATTCCTCTAATATTGGTTTTGTAAAAATGGCACAGTTGGTTGGCGTTGAAGGACATAAATCATTCTTAAGAAAAATGGGGCTTATGGATAAACCAAAACTAGAACTATCTGAAATTGGACGCCCTCTTGTGCCAAAAGATTGGCGTGAGATCAATACAATGACAATCGCTTATGGTTATGGTCTATCAGCCTCCCCTATTCAAATGGCAAGAGCTATGGGCGCAGTTATAAACGGTGGATACATGATTGAACCAACCCTGTTAAAACGTAAAAAAGATGAAGAAATAAAAAAAACAAGGGTCATTTCAGAAGAAACATCGACCCTAGTTAAGAGTCTTATGCGTCTTGTTATCACAAATGGAACTGGAAAAAAAGCTGTGGCTCCTGGCTATGAAGTTTTTGGAAAAACAGGGACAGCAAATCAACAATCTGGCGGGAAGTATCACTCTAACCATGTCACAACCACATTCATTGGTGGATTTCCTTTCTCCAATCCAAAATATCTGATTATGGTAACGCTAGATGACCCAAAAGCAATAAAAGAAACATATGGCTATACAACAGCAGGTTGGAATGCAGCAGAACTGGCAGGAAAAACAATCCAAAGAATTGCCCCACTGGTCGGAATAAAACCTGTTGTTGATGAAGGTTCCAGGGCAACTGATCACATGAACCTAATCCAAACAAAAGGAATTCTACATGAAAATCATTGATTTTTTCAACAAGTTAGATATTTCCACCTCTTTATGCGGAGATATAGAAGGTATTGTTGAAAACTCCAGAGATATTCAATTCGGATTTTTTTTTGCAGCTCTATCTAATAATGATCAAACTGGAAAATACATACAAGAGGCTATTAAAAATGGAGCCACTGGAATATTAACATGTGATGAAACATATCAAACATGGAAACACACAATAAAAGATCATCCAGTTGTAATTTCTTCTACCCCAAGGTTAATTTTTGCAAAGGCCGTTGCTCTTTTCCATCCCAATCAACCAGAAAATGTTGTCGCCGTAACAGGAACCAATGGGAAAAGTTCGACAGTAAGTTTTTTTCGCCAAATAGGGCATATATTGGGGTTGAAAACAGCATCAATTGGAACCCTTGGCGTGTATGCTTCAGAAAAAATTGATTTTTCTAATGCAAACCTCACTACCCCTACTGCTTCAACTATCCATACTATTTTAGAAGAACTCAGCATGCTTGGAATAACTCATGCTGCTATGGAAACATCAAGCCACGGACTTGATCAATGCCGAGTTCATGGTGTCAACATCAAAGCCGCTGCTTTTACAAACTTCACACAAGACCATCTTGATTACCATGGTTCAATGTCAGAGTATTTTAATGCAAAAATGAAGCTTTTCACACAAGTTTTAAAACCCGGGGCTACTGCTGTTTTAAATGCAGATATTCCAGAATTCAACTTAATATCTGAGCTTTGCAAAGAATATAATCTAAATGTTCTATCTTATGGAAAAGAAGGGAAAGATATTAAGATTATTAGCTCTCATTTTCAAAATGGAATACAAACAGCTGATGTCGAAATTCAAGGCTCTTTCTATACGATAGAACTCTCTTTATTCGGAGAATTCCAGCTTTACAATGTTTTGACAGCATTTGGCCTTATGATGGCATGCGGAGTAGAAACTTCAAAACTTATTGACTGTATATCCAAACTTGAAGGTGTAAGTGGTCGAATGGAATTTGCTGGAAAAACACTTTTAGGGTGTGATATCTTGGTTGACTATGCACACACACCAGACGCACTTGAAAATATATTAAAATCTGTTCGATCACAAGTTGTAGGGCACATCTGGGTCATTTTTGGCTGTGGAGGGCAAAGAGATCCTGTGAAACGTCCCTTAATGGGTGCCATTGCATCCCGTTTGGCGGATCGTATTATTATAACGGACGATAACCCAAGACATGAAAGCCCCAATGAGATACGCGCTCAAATTATGATTAATACACCAAATGCTTATGAAATTGGAAATCGATTCGAGGCAATTAACTTTGCTATCACAAATATGCAACCTGGAGATATTTTAATTATTGCAGGAAAAGGTCATGAAACTGGACAAATCATCGCAGATCAAGTAATACCCTTTAACGATATAGATGCTGTTCAAACAATTTTAAGGAAACAAATATGAATTACCTTTGGGAGTCTTCACAGATATCTAAAAGCACATCAGGCGGAATTTCCTCTGATTTTCAGATCTCAAAAATTGTAACGGACCACCGAGAAGCAAAAGATGGGTGTCTTTTTATAGCTCTTCCTGGATCACATATGGACGGCCATGATTTTGTCCAAGGAGCATTTCAAAATGGAGCCATTGGCGCTGTCGTTCGCAAAAATTATCATGGAAATCCTGACCAAAATTTTATTTATGTTGATGACACAAAAGTTGCACTTGATCAAATTGCCAAAGCATCACGTAAACGCATAAAAAAATCAAAAGTTATAGCCATTACTGGAAGTGTTGGAAAAACCAGCGTTAAAGAAGCTCTTTTATTTGTACTAGATTCCTTTGGGAAAGCCCAAGCAAACCCTGCCAGCCATAATAACCACGTTGGAGTGCCTTTAACTCTTTCAAATTTCTCTCAAGATCTAGATTATGCTATTTTAGAGATTGGAATGAATCATGCAGGTGAAATTTCAAATCTTGTGAATCTTGTTGAGCCTAATATTGCAATCATTACATGTATCGCTCCAAGCCATTTAGGAAATTTTGAAAACATCGAAGGCATTGCTGATGCAAAGTCAGAGATTTTTGAAAACCTTGCCAAAAAAGGAATTATTATCTTAAACCATGATGATGAGTATTTTGAATATTTAAGACAAAAAGCGCAAGAAAAAGCACCCGATCACAAACTCTATAGTTATGGAAACACTCCAGAATCAGATGCATACGTCTTGAAACAAGATGGCAAAAATATTCATGCATCAATCATGGGAGAGGAAATCTCTTATAGCCTTAACATAGAGGGTTCTCATTGGGTAACAAACTCTGTTTGTATTTTACTTGCTTTAAAGCTAATGAAAATCAACCTCAGCCAAGCGGTAGAAAAATTAAAAGATTTTCAAGCCATCAAAGGTCGAGGAAAAACACAAACGATTCCGTTTGAAAAAGGTACATTTCTACTCATAGATGACAGCTATAATGCCAATCCCACATCCATGCAGGCAGGGCTTCAAGTCTTAGGGCAAAAAAACGGACGAAAAATTGCTATCCTTGGCGATATGCTTGAACTTGGAGATTCAGGTCCAAAATATCACCGTGCTCTTTTACAGGAATTGCTTGATGCTCAAGTTGATAAAGTCTATGCATGCGGGCCGCTTATGAATCTTCTATTTGAAACTCTCCCCCCTGGAATGAGAGGTGCTTGGAAAGAAAAATCCCAAGACCTTCTTCCTGATTTCCTCCCTCAACTTGAAGATGGAGATGTGATTTTTGTAAAAGGATCCAAAGGTTCACGTATGGGATTAATTATATATGGGCTTGAAGCTTTAAGAATAAAAGAAAAATAAGCATGTTTTTTGAATTATCATCTATCGTTCCTTTTTTTAAATATATCAGTATTCGGGCATTTGGAGCAATTACACTATCTTTTCTCTTGGGAATGATTTTTGCTCCCATGATCATCTCTTTTCTGAAAAAATATCAAAAACAAGGTCAACCCATAAGATCAGACGGCCCTGATGGACATTTGATAAAAAAAGGAACTCCCACAATGGGCGGAGTTTTAATCCTTCTTTCTTCAATATTCAATATTTTCTTATGGTGTGACTTACATAATCCTTTTGTTTGGGTTATGATTTTTATTCTTCTCTCTTATGGTTTTATCGGAGGAATTGATGATTATTTGAAAATTCTACGAAAAAACAGTAACGGATTGTTAGCAAAAGAAAAATTCTTTCTCCAATGCCTGTTTGCTTTTATAGGGTCAATTCTTGCTGTCCATTATACAGGAATGGAGCATGCTACTATTTTAAACTTTCCTTTTATAAAAACATGGGCGGTTAATATTGGTATTTTATATATTCCTTTTAGCATGTTTGTGATTGTTGGCTCATCAAATGCTGTCAATTTAACCGATGGCCTTGATGGTCTTGCGATTGTCCCTTCTATAATTGCTATCGCCTGTCTTGGCCTAATTGCCTATCTAACCGGTCATGTTTCTTTTTCTAAATATTTATACATCCCATCTATTTTCGGGACTGGAGAACTAACTGTTGTTTGTGCAAGCCTGATCGGCGCAGGGTTAAGCTTTCTATGGTATAACACTCCTCCTGCGCAAATATTCATGGGCGATATAGGGTCTCTCTCCTTAGGAGGAGCTCTTGGTATATTGAGCGTTTTAGTCAAACATGAAATAGTATTTGCAATTATCGGAGGTATTTTTGTAATTGAAACACTCTCTGTTATGATTCAAGTAGCTTATTTCAGAGCGACCAAAGGAAAAAGAATCTTCTTAATGACGCCTATTCATCACCACTTTGAAAAAAAAGGCTGGAGCGAATCCACTATTGTCATTCGCTTCTGGATTGCATCTGTCATGTTTGCAATCATTGGGCTTGCCACTCTTAAATTCAGATAAAAAAGGTTTATTTACCATGTTAGATTTCATTAAAATACGCGGTGCCCGTGAACATAACTTAAAAAATGTTTCCATAGATATCCCAAGAGACAAGCTCGTCGTTATCACAGGTGTCAGTGGATCAGGAAAATCCTCTCTTGCATTTGATACAATCTATGCTGAAGGACAAAGACGCTATGTGGAGAGTTTATCATCTTATGCCAGGCAGTTTTTAGAGTTAATGCAAAAGCCTGATATGGACTCAATTGAAGGGCTGTCTCCCGCAATATCAATTGAACAAAAAACAACTTCTAAAAATCCCAGATCAACTGTTGGAACCGTGACCGAGATATATGATTATTTGCGTCTTTTGTTTGCAAGAATCGGCATCCCCTACTCTCCTACAACAGGGCTTCCTATTGAGGCGCAAACTGTTTCACAAATGGTTGATAAAATCATGTCTTATGACCAAGGAACAAAGCTTCTCATCCTTTCCCCCATAGCCCGCGGAAAAAAAGGAGAGTTCAAAAAAGAAATTGAAAATATCAAGAAAAAAGGATTTCAGCGAGTTAGAATCAATAATGAATTATATGATATTAATGATGTCCCCGAATTAAATAAAAACATTAAACACACCATCGAAGTCGTAGTTGACCGCCTTGTCATCAAAGAAGGAATTGAAGTCCGTCTTGCAGATAGCATTGAAAAAGCAATAGAATTTTCAGATGGACTGCTTTATGTTCAAAACCCAGATACAAATGAACAAACAACTTTTTCTGCTAAATTCTCATGCCCAGAATCAGGCTTTACGATTGATGAAATTGAACCACGTTTATTCTCCTTTAACAATCCATTTGGAGCATGCCAAAAATGCGATGGGCTTGGGGAAAAAATCATATTTGATATCGGTTTAATTATTCCAGACCCCACATTATGCGTTCTTGATGGCGCAATTGCACCATGGAGCTCTGGCACAGCAAGCTACTACCCTGCTCTTCTAGAAGCAGTTGTAAAACACTATGATTGTGATCCTCGAACTCCTTTTCAAAAACTCCCAATGAATGTTCAAAAAATAATACTTTGCGGAAGCGGAACTGAAAAAATTAAAATGTCTATTAAAGGACTTTACTCAGAACATAGCTCTCACAAGCCTTTTGAAGGAGTTATCCCAAACTTAGAACGCAGATGGAAAGATTCGAGCGATCCATTTGAAGGCAGTTTTAGTGATTATCAAATCAGTAAACCTTGTGAATCTTGTAGTGGACACAGACTAAATCAAGCAGCTCTTTCAATTAAAATTGCAAATACACATATCGGTAATGTAACTTCTATGAGTATTGAAAACGCTTTTTCTTGGGCAAAAAATTTAAATGATTATCTTAGTGAAAAACAAAAATCAATTGCAGCAAGAATTTTAAAAGAAATAACTGAGCGTTTAGGATTTTTAGTCAATGTTGGTCTTGATTATTTAACTCTATCAAGGGCATCTGGAACTTTATCAGGCGGGGAAAGTCAACGTATCAGACTTGCATCTCAGATTGGATCTGGATTAACCGGAGTCCTATATGTTCTAGATGAGCCATCTATCGGCCTTCATCAACGTGACAATGATCGGCTTCTTGAGACACTGAAAAACCTTCGTGACCTTGGAAATACCGTCATTGTTGTAGAACACGATGAAGATGCCATCAGAACGGCTGATTTTTTAGTTGATATGGGTCCAAAAGCTGGAAGATTTGGAGGGCAAATTATTGCTTCAGGAACCCCAGATCAGGTATTTAATCACCCAGAAAGCTTAACTGGACAATATATGTCAGGAGCTCTTTCTATACACATTCCTGAGAAAAGACGTCCTGGGAAGAATGAGTTTTTAGAAATCAAAGGTGCAACATTAAATAATTTAAAGAATGTAGATGCTAAAATTCCACTTGGAACACTCACATGTGTTACAGGTGTTTCAGGAGGAGGAAAATCATCTCTTATCATTGAAACTCTTTATAAAGCCCTGCACAAACATCTAAACCGCGCATCAGCAAATCCTGGGCCTTATACAGAGCTTTTAGGCCTTAAAAATTTAGATAAAGTCATTGATATCGACCAATCCCCAATTGGAAGAACACCTCGATCAAATCCTGCCACATATATTGGTGCTTTTACAGCCATCAGAGAATGGTTTGCTGCTCTTCCAGAAGCAAAAGCTCGAGGATATGCACCTGGAAGGTTTTCCTTCAATGTACGAGGAGGAAGATGCGAAGCATGCGAAGGCGATGGTGTTTTAAAAATTGAAATGCATTTTTTGCCCGATGTTTACGTTGAATGTGATCAATGCAAAGGAAAAAGATATAACAGAGAAACGCTTGAAGTAAAATACAAAGATAAATCAATTGCCGATATTTTAGATATGACGGTTGAAGAAGGTCTTGAATTTTTTAGTCACGTCCCTTCTCTTAAATCAAAACTCTCAATGTTGGTTGATGTGGGACTTGAATATATCCACATTGGCCAACGAGCAACCACTCTTTCAGGTGGCGAAGCACAAAGAATCAAACTTGCAAAAGAGCTTGCAAGACGCTCAACTGGACAAACAGTTTATATCTTAGATGAGCCAACAACAGGTCTTCATGTTCATGATGTTGGAAAACTTTTAGAAGTCCTTCACAGACTTGTCGATCAAGGCAACACAGTTATTGTAATTGAGCACAACCTTGATGTCATTAAAACAGCAGACTGGATCATTGACATAGGCCCAGAAGGTGGGGATAAAGGTGGAAAAATTGTAGCACAAGGAACACCAGAAGATGTTGTAAAAGTCAAATCAAGCTACACCGGAAAGTATTTAAAAAGATTATTATAATTTTTGACAAAAATTATTGACATATCATTTTTGGCAAGTTATAATACACGTATTATTTAAATACACAAAAAGGAAAATTAATTATGAAAAAAATTATATTCGGGATCTTATCCCTATTCATGAGCTTAAATGCTTTAGTTGCCTCACAAGATGAGTCAAACCTTACTTTCTGTCAAGAATGCACCCCACCTGAAAAAAGATTTACAATTACAAATTTTGAAGCGCTTCCAAAAATAAGAATCCTAGATACTTCAAACAATCAATCCATTGCGATTCGAAGATATGAATCAAATGGCATTTCTTATTATCTGGTCGTAGATCCTCAAACTTTAGAAACTCGTCAATTACCTGTTTCTCAAATCCACTCTAGTTATGGAACGGCATCAACAGAACTTTTAACGCGATATGAAGAAAACTTGATAATTGAATCTGATCCAACAGATATAGGAAATCAAGGAGTTAAATGCTCTAATAATCGATTAAAAGGTGTTTTTTTAACAATTGATATGTGTCAATCACGCAAGGAATTTGAAAAATTACTATTTCAAAGATTATCCGAAAGAGAATCTCCAATTTCTGTGGGCATTGCAATGACAGGCTTATGGGCAGAACGCAATCTTCCCGGAATTTTCAATCATGCACAAGAATTTTCATATCTTAGATCATTAAACCGTCATGGGAAGCTTAAAATCACGTGGATTAATCACTCCTATAACCATCCTTACGATCCAGAACAAAATGATTTTTCAAAAAACTTTTTATCAACACCTGGTATCAATTTTCAAGAAGAAGTATTAAGCGTAGAGCGTATGCTTTTAAGCTATGGAGAAGCGCCTTCTGTATTCTTTCGTTTTCCAGGGTTAGTCTCTTCGTCTGATCAAATAAATACCTTAAATGAGCTAGGTCTGATCCCGCTTGGAAGCAACGCTTGGCTTGAAAAAGGAGAGATCCCGGTAGATGGAAGTATTATTTTAATACACGGTAACTCTAATGAGCCAGGCGGTGTTGAAAAATTCTTAAAATTATTAGAAGAAAATTCAGAAATGAAGTTTAATTCATTATTGGATCTGTTCAAATAAAAAAGGGAAGTTGAATTATGAAAAAAATTATATTCGGAATCTTATCTCTATTCATGAACTTAAATGCTTTAACTGCATTCAGCCTATGGGAACCGCTGTATCGAAAATTTAGATCCCTCTATCATTCTAGACATCAGAACTTATGGCGCTCTAAATTTTGTAGCAACGAATAAGAGAGATAGCAATGAACACAAAAGTTGATTTTAACCTTGTATCTGATTTTAAGCCTTCAGGAGACCAACCTCAAGCAATTGAAGAATTGACCCATGGAATCCTAAATGGAGAAAAAAATCAAGTTTTACTGGGCGTAACAGGATCTGGAAAAACTTTCACGATGGCCAATATCATCAAAAATATTGGCCGTCCAACTTTGATTATGGCTCACAATAAAACTTTGGCGGCCCAGCTTTATGGAGAAATGAAGTCTTTTTTTCCTGATAACGCAGTTGAATACTTCGTATCTTATTATGACTATTATCAACCAGAGGCCTACGTAGCAAGAACCGATACATTTATCGAAAAAGAGTCTTCTATAAACGAACAAATTGATCGTATGCGCCACTGTGCGACAAGATCCCTGCTTGAACGGCAAGATGTCATAATCGTTGCCAGCGTCTCATGCATTTACGGCATTGGGGCAATTGAATCTTACGCTCAAATGATTTTAGACATCAAAACTGGAGATAATTTTGATAGAGACTCTCTTCTTCGAAAACTTGTCGAACTTCAATATAAGCGTAACGATGTTGCTTTCTTCAGAGGATCATTTAGAGCAAAAGGAGATACAGTTGAAATTTTCCCAGCTCACTATGAAGACAGAGCATGGAGAATTTCTTTATTTGGCGACGAAATTGAATCTATCACAGAAATTGATTCTTTAACGGGCGAGCGTATTTTAAAACTTGATCATGTAAGAATTTACGCTAACAGCCACCATGTAACACCAGGTCCAACCGTTGACCAAGCTATTAAAAACATTAAAATTGAACTTAAAGAACGATTAGAAGAACTTGAGTCACAAAATAAATTGCTTGAATACCAAAGACTTAAAGAACGTGTAACATTTGATCTTGAAATGCTTGTTTCAACAGGAATGTGCGCAGGAATTGAAAATTACTCACGCTATCTCACAGGAAGAGCTCCAGGAGAGGCTCCTCCAACATTATTCGAATATTTACCAAAAGACGCTCTGGTTATTGTTGATGAATCACATGTATCCGTTCCCCAAATCAGAGCCATGTACAGAGGTGATGCTGCCAGAAAGCAAGTATTATCTGATTATGGATTCCGCCTTCCATCTTGCAAAGACAACAGACCTCTTAAGTTTGAAGAATGGGATTCTTTGCGTCCTTTAACTGTTTTTGTTTCAGCAACCCCTGCTCCTTGGGAGTTAGAACAAACAAATGGTGTTTTTTCAGAGCAGCTTATTCGTCCAACAGGCCTTATTGACCCTCCTTGCGATATAAGGCCAACTGAAAATCAAGTTGATGACTTACTGTTCGAATGCAGGAAAGTTGTCGAGCAAGGAATGCGTATTTTGGTCACCACCCTTACAAAAAAAATGGCAGAAGCTTTAACTGAATACATCAAAGAAACAGGACTTAAAGTTGCCTACATGCACTCGGACGTTGAAACACTAGACCGAATTCAAATTATTCAGGATTTGCGCAATGGAGAAATCGATGTTCTTGTTGGGATCAATCTTTTACGTGAAGGTCTTGATATTCCAGAATGCGGCCTAGTTGCCATTTTAGATGCTGATAAAGAAGGGTTTTTGCGATCAAAGACATCTCTCATTCAAACAATTGGAAGAGCCGCACGTAATGCTCAAGGAAGGGTTATTCTTTATGCTGATCGCATTACTGAATCCATGAGAATTGCACTTGAGGAAACAAACAGACGCAGGGAAAAACAAATTGCACACAACACGCTTCACAACATCACCCCCACCACAATCATCAGAGCTGTTCAAAATATCATGCCTGGAGAAAAACAAGAGGAAACACAAAACAATATTTTTGATAAAAAGACATTACAAAGCCAAAGAAAATCTCTAGAAAAATCAATGTTAGAAGCTGCCAGCAATCTTGAATTTGAAACAGCAGCAAAATACAGAGATCAGATTAAAAAAATTGATATTCAAATTTTGATGAGTTAACAGGATGTTAAAGTTTAAATGAATATAATATTCAAGACAAAAACACAAATGAAAGAAATCATATTATGAATTTATATAGAGCATGGTATTGGACTCTTGTTATTCTAACTCTGAGCATTATTTCTTTATGTATCAATCTTTTTTATATTCACGGCATTATACTGTCCATTTTGATAACAGATATATTACAAGTTGCTGCAGCGATCACAGGACTACACTTCATACAAAAAGGCAAAAAAAATCTTGAAAAATTAAATGAGAGTATAAATAATTGGTCAAAAGGATCTCTAGAATCAAGGATCAATCTTGATTCTATCGCCCAAAATTCATCCAGCATTATCACAATCATGAATTCCTTTTGTGATGAAGTCGAGGCTTATGTTCATGAATCAAGCACATCCATGCACGAATACAGCCAAAATAATACATATAGAAAAATCATCACCACACGTTTCACTGGATCTTTCAAAGAAGGCATAGATCAAATTAATAATAGCATTATGATTGCCAAAGAAAAAGACGATCTCATCAAAAAAACAATAAGGCAACTTGAAGAAGAAATAAACCCCCTACTAGAAGAAATTATCAATATTGCAAACAGTCTCAAAGAAACAACAGAAATCACAACTAAACTTGCTAAAGTTTCCACACAGACCAGCCTTAAAAATGCAATAGAATCAACACAAGCGCAAAGTTTCCTTGAATCAATAACGCAATCTTCTCAATCACTTTCAGATTTGATTTCTCACTCAGAAAAACAAATTTTTCAGTCTAATACAATTTCAAATACAGCAATTGAAGAAGCCGCTCACGCACATATGGTCATCCAAGAACTCAAAAAAACCTCTCAAGAGATCAATATGATTATTGGTATTATCACAGACATCGCGTCACAAACAAATCTTCTTGCTCTCAACGCCACTATTGAAGCGTCCAGATCTGGAGAAGCAGGAAAAGGATTTTCCATAGTTGCCTCAGAAGTTAAAAGCCTTGCAAATGAAACAGTTTTAGCAACATCCCAAATCTCAACACAAATTACATCCGTACGAGACGAAGTAAATGAAACAGCAAACATGATGGATAAAATTCATGATACCATCATCAAAATCAACAATATTTCAACAAAAATCACACAGTCAATTGAAAGTCAAAGTTCGGCAGCATTGGAAATTAGCAACAGCATTCACCAACTTTCAGCAAAGACAAAAGAATTAATTTTAAATATTGATGATGCGAAAAATAAAGCTCAAGATGTTTTTGGGGCAACGCAGTCGTCTCAAACAGACTTCACTGTTCTGGCAGACAGAATTCAAAACTTGAATTCATGCGTCAAAATATCTATCAATACAATAACAAAAGGTCAAAAATGAATTCTTTATTAATCACATTTGAAGGCGGAGAAGGAGTTGGGAAATCAACTCAAATTCGTAAAATTCACCAAAAAATCACAGACTTAAAAATTGAGTCTATCCTGACCAGAGAACCTGGAGGGTGTCCTTCTGCCGAACGCATAAGAGAAACAATGCTTGGATCAAAGACTCCTCTTGATCATATAACTCAACTTTTTCTTGTCATGGCGGCACGCAAAGAACATTGCATACACGCAATTGAACCGGCTTTGTCTTCAAAAAAATGGGTTCTATGTGACAGATTCATTGATTCGACTCTTGTTTATCAAGGCCTTCAAGGCACTTCATTTGAGGATATATTAAAAATTCACAACTTGGCCACAAATAATTTAATGCCTGATATCACTTTCATCTTAGACGTTGATCCCCAAATTAGCCTCATGCGAATGAAACAAAGAGGAATTGAAAATTCAATGGACTCAATCGATATCAACAGGCACAATACACTAAGAAATGCATATTTAAACCTTAAGTCTCTCTTTCCAGATAGAATTCATATCATAGATTCATCAGGAAATGATGAGGACACATCAAACAAAATTATGAAAATACTTGAAAATTGGAAAAGCAAATGAGAGTTAAAACAGGAGCCATTCTACTTATCGCAGGGACATCCATTGGCAGCGGCATGATCGCCCTTCCCATGACCCTGTCAAAACTTGGAATCTTGCCCAGTATTTTTCTCATGTTAATGATATGGGGACTTGCTTATTACACATCACTCATCAACTTAGAGCTTAACCTTCAAGCTGGTAAAGGAATGTCATTGGGAGAGCTTGGCAAACATTTTTCTGGAAAATCAGCCCAAATCTTTGGTGAATTCAGTCTTAAAATCCTCTCTTACGCTCTTCTTTCTGTTTATATTTATGCAGGGTCTTCGGTTGTGCAAAAGCTAATTGGACCGCATATAAACTTAAATTATATTTGCACATGTTATACTCTGGGAATAATGCTTTTGCTCATTTTACCCTTTAAAGGAATTGATTACATCAACAGAGTTCTTTTTATGGGGCTTTTAATTGTTTCTGGAGTCTTAATTACCGGCCTTACAACAATGATCAATTGGGACAACCTACCTCTTTTTTCAAATAATTATACACACATTGAAACATGGTCCAGTTTAATTCCAGTCGTTTTCACATCTTTTGGATTTCAAGTGATTTTTCACACTCTAACAAATTATTGCAATCAAAACGTAAAACTTTTGAAAAGCGCTTTTTTTTGGGGAAGTTTGATTCCAGCAATTATATATATTGTTTGGACATGCAGTGTTATAAGCGTTATTTTCCATGAAAACCCTGATTTTTATGCACAAATGATAAATGGGAAAATTGAAATTGGAGATTTGGTGATCGAGCTTACCCGAATTGCAAAATGGCCTGCAATTCAAGTATTGGTATGGTGGATTTCTTTACTTGCAATCATCACTTCTCTTTTAGGGGTTGGAATCGGACTTTTTCAATCTATAAATACCACATTTAAGAATAAAATGTTGTCTGCGCTCATAACTATCATTCCTCCTTATATTACCGCCATAATAATTCCAAATGCATTCATAACAGTCTTAGGATTCGCAGGACTTATTTTATCTATCATCGCTATTGCAATCCCAGTTTTTTTGCTTGAAAAAATTAAAAATGAAAAATCATATTACCCTCAAACACGTAATAAATTCTTGATTTTCATTACAGTTGTTGGGGGAATTATTATCATTGCAAGTGAATTATTCAATATGTTTTTTTCAGCTTAGCCCTTTGAAAAAAAGACCATTGTAATTATCCACGCTCATGATAAAATCAGCTACTTCAATATAGGAGACTTTAAATGATCAAATTTTTAAACGCCATATTTTTTACTATTTTTATAACATCATGTGCAACAAATCAAACGATGATATCACAAACACAAGACAAACATGGATCCGCCCCTCATACAATTAAAGGATTGATTGTGTCATGTGTTGACTACAGGCTTGTTTCTGATGATCTGCCTGAATTCACAAAAACATTAGGACTTGTTGAAAATGCCGATTTAATAACCATTCCGGGTGCTTCTTTAGGTGCTGTTTTAAACGATAAACACCCTGCAATCAAAAATGCAAAACAAAATCTAGGAACAGCCTTACCTGCACATAAGCACCATATGCATGATTTAGGCGAAGCGTTCGATATCACTTATCAATTCTTGCAAAAAGTTCACGGATTTACAGATATTTATGTCATCGATCACAGAGATTGCGGTATGTATAAAGCAGCCTATGCAAAATCTTACGCATCTGAACGAGATGCTGAAACAGCGCAACACGTGGAAAATATGATTAAGTTTAAAACAAAAATAGATGCGTCTGGATTAAATCTTAAAGTCAGGTTTTTCTTGATGGATATTGTGCCTTTTGGGCATCCCGTTTCTGTTGAAGAAATTTCTTGGAATGATAAAACAATTACTGTCTTGAAAAATGGGAAATCAAAAATCCTTCCAAGGTCAACTAAATAGTGTTTTTCACGCAAGCTCTTGATCAAGCAAAAGTTGCATACGATCACGATGAAGTTCCTGTTGGGGCGGTAATTGTACAAAATGGTACAATCATCGCCCGTTCTTATAATCAAACTTATTCCACATGTAATCCAGCAGGTCACGCTGAGATTTTATGCTTACAAGTCGCGGCAAAAATATTGAAACGCGTATACTTGGATGATTGTGATCTTTATGTCACTTTAGAGCCCTGCCCCATGTGTGCTCAAGCTATTTCACTTGCAAGAGTCAAAAGACTTTACTTTGGTGCGTACGACCCCAAAGGAGGGGGTGTTGAACATGGCCCCAAAATTTACACCCATAATTGCGCCTTTCACAAACCCGAAGTTTATGGCGGAATTCAAGAACAGGCCTGCGCTGATCTTTTGCAAAACTTCTTTAAAAATAAAAGATAAACTAAAATTTGCTTTTGAATTTTTTATTTGATAGAATAATGGCTACATAGTTACAAATTAATTATTAAATGGAGGATTGCTATGCATTCAGAATCTAGAATTCGCACCCAAGCCCAATCGACAATCGATCAAGGATTGCGGGCTTACATGCTTGGAATTTACAACTATATGGCTTTAGGCCTGGCCTTAACTGGAATCGTTGCGTATATATTGTCTCAAAATACAGCCTTAATGCAAATTATTTTTGGGTCACCGCTGGCGTTTGTTGTCATGCTTGCACCAATTGGTGTTGCATTATTCATGCAGTTTAAAATTGCATCCATCAAGGCTTCTACAGCACAACTTCTGTTTTGGATTTATGCAGGGCTTATGGGCGTATCATTATCATCCATCTTCTTGGTGTACACCGAAACAAGCATTGCTCGGACATTTTTCGTTACCGCAAGCATGTTCGGCACTATGAGTCTTTGGGGGTACACAACAAAAACAGACTTAACCAAAATGGGATCATTTCTTATGATGGGCTTATTTGGAATTATCATTGCTAGCCTTGTAAACTTTTTCTTTCAAAGCTCTGTTTTGCAATTAATAATTTCTATGCTTGGCGTTGTAATTTTTACAGGCCTTACCGCATATGACACTCAAATGATCAAAGACATGTACTATGATGAAGATGGGTTTTCTACTATGGAAAAAAAGTCTATCATTGCTGCTCTTATCTTGTACTTAGACTTTATAAATCTTTTCTTACATCTGTTAAGATTTATAGGCGACCGTAAGTAAGCTTACATACACTTAAAAATAAGGGGCTTTTAAAGCCCTTTTTTTATAAATTCTATTTAAAAATAATAAGGATAAAAAAATGGAATCTATTGGGATTATTGGCGCTGGACAAATGGGGCAAGGAATCGCTCAAATTTGCCTCCAAGCTGGATTCAAAGTTGCGATTTATGATCAAGACATAACAAAACTTGAGTCCATCAGAGCCTCTCTTGAAAAACCATTATCAAAGTTTTGCAAAAACAACAGCCTCAATATTGAAGAAATTCTTGAAAATTTAAACACTGAAATCCCCAATCTTGAGTCATTTCCTTATTGCGATTTAATCATTGAAGCGGCAACTGAAAATTCTGATATAAAAGCAAGCATCTTTCAAAAGTTACCTTTTTTTGAAAATACTATTTTTGCAACAAACACATCCTCTTTGAGAATTGAAGGACTCAGCAGCTTTTCAAAATCCCCAGAAAACTTCATAGGTCTTCATTTTATGAATCCCGTTCCTTATATGCAACTGGTTGAAATCATTCCTCACAAAGAAACATCTCAAGAAACCCTTTCAAAGATGGAAAGCTTTGTAGGCTTTTTAAATAAAACATATGTCATTTGCGCAGACAGCCCAGGATTTGTTGTAAACAGAATCTTGCTGCCCATGATTAATGAGGCAATCAAAACACTCGAACAACAAGTCGCCAGCGCCTCTGATATTGATCTTGCTATGCGCCTTGGAAGCAATCACCCCATGGGACCACTCGAACTTGCAGACTTCATAGGACTTGACACATGCACTGCGATCTTAAATGTGTTGCACCAAGAATTAAAAGACCCTCACTACGCACCCTGCCCTCTCTTGATAGATTATGTCAAGAAAGGGCTTTTAGGTCGCAAAACCAAACAAGGTTTTTATACGTATGATTAGCTATTAATATAAGCCTTAATAGCACTCCATGTACTGTGATTCCCATCTCCTTTTGTTTCGTATTTTAATCTCAAATCCGCACTGTTGGCTAATTCATCCATAGCTGTTCTTTTTTGTTGTCCAATACCTATATCCATACCACCAATAGCGCCACCATTACCCATAGATTCATATTGAGTAATTGCGCCTAATACAGAATCACGTTGTGACCATGTGCTAAGCCCTGCGTAATCAAGAAGTGCTGCTGAAATATCAGACCAAGAAATCTGCATCATCATATCAGGGGCGAACAACCCTTTATCATATGCTGATTTAAACGATGTTTTATTTGCATCATCTGCATATCCATTAATATAGCTTTGCATATTATGATTTAAAGAACTTAAGGTCCTTAAGGCCATCAAATCGACTGATGGAATTGTGATCGCATTATCAATCGTAACTTTTGCATCAGCCCATGAAATTCCATACATTTCCATCTCAAGTGATTGAGAAACGCTTCTTCTAGATGCACCAGAAGTTGAATCATTGAAGAAAGATAAGAAATCACGTTTATCAGAAGCCAAACTTAGTCCGCGCCATAAATTATTCATCATCAAAAAGTTTGATAATGCAATTGCATTTATAATGACAGGCTTAATTGTTAACCATGAACTCAGATCTGAAATCAACGTATCAATATTCACGTACATTGTTGCATCTCTATATCGATTCGCAACTGTGGTATCGGCAAAATAGCCGAGCAAGTCTGTTTTATTGGCAATCGTATCTGTTGAAATTTTTGAAAGCATGCTTGTTACAGTTGATAATTGAATAGTCATCCCCATATCATCATTGTTATCAATTGTCATATAATTACCGATAATTGATTTAATTTGAGCTGATGTCGCCCCTGTAAAGAACAAAGTTCCTAAAGCATCATAGGAATCTCTTCTAACTTTCCCTTCTTCAACAGAATTCATACCCCAATTCAGATAGTAGGCTGCTTTACTTGCAAAAAATGCCAACATATCTTTTTTATTTAATACAGATTCTGATGAAATTTGAAGCATCACATTTGGTAAATTTGCCCAATCTATCAAAGGAAGATAATCGTTTATGATTGATGTTAAATCAGACAACGTAGAAACACCATTTAGTAGCCCCGAAGTTTTAACTAAATCATAGGAAGTACGTCTGCTTTGACCATCAGTACTATTTCCAAAATACTCCAAAAATGCTTTCTTATCAGCCATTAATGTCATTTCAGAAATTCCCGAATTAAAATTCAACCAACGAGCCTGAGAAATATTTTTATAAGGCACAATTGAATCTTTAATAGTTGCAACCCTAGTGTTTACATCTTCTGAGTTAAATGATAACAATACACGAATCACATGCAGGTCATCTGGCAAAACACCTTCAGAAATCAACTGATTCACCATAGACAATCCAGCAACACCTGTTGCCAAGTCATTTGAACCATCCCCATAAACCTCCATCGCCATCGCAATACGCTCTGCTCTATGCTCTGCATCTTCAGGTGCCGATACATCTACATATGCAATCGAAGAAACAGGACTTATTGGCAACACTTGAGCTTTTACCAATTCATGAATAAGATCAAGATTTGTGCCACTCATATTTGATAACAAGACTGAAGCTGCGTCATTCAAATAAATAGCCCACATCAAGCGTAAAGCTCTGTCACCACCTCTTTCATTGAATCCATCTTTCTTAATATCCAACAGTGAAGATACGCTATTGACAAGAGAGTCAATCGATCCTTTTTCTGGTTTAGGTAAAAGAGTTTCCATCACAAGATTGCACAGCAATTTTCTATCTTCATTTGTGGCCACGCTTCCATCAGAAAGATGCTCATAAAGACCATTATCTATAAATGCTTGATTATATTCAATTAAATCTTGTAGGTAAGCAACCCGCTCACTCACTGTCTCAGCCTTAAAAACTCCCAGACCTTGGATACTATCGATTGCTTGAAGCGTAATTTCTGGCACTCCAGGATTAATCGTAAGGACTGCTTTTGTTGCTTTAAACGTGGGATTCCCATTACCAGTAAAAGTTTTTAATAATTCAATATGAAGGCTTCCTGCCTTATGAACAGGAATTTGGAATCCGTCAATCCATGCAGTCATCACATGAATCCCACCTTGAAAAAGGTTAATATTTTCACCGCCTATATCAATATATCCACGATCAGCATCTGTTTGGTTGACAACTATCTCTCTGAATGAAGTGAGCGGCTCTTCAAGAGAATATCCGCTTAAAGTACTAATATTCACATTAAACGCATTTGTAATATCAAGTTCTTCACTCAGAGGAAATATATTTGTGGCCAAGTCTTTCAATGTTTTCCCATCTGTTAAATTGGCATCAAAATGACTTTTTTGAAGCGCAATTACAAGGTCAGATTCCTCTTGTGAAATATTTTGAACCTCATTGGATGTATATCCAGCTGCAATCAATTTATCTTGCAATGATTGTATCTGCTGATTCTCAAAAACTCCTTGTTTAATATAAGCATATCGATCGGAAGCTGTTTGATAAGGCAAGTTATTCATACTAGAAAGCTGTGAAATCTCAGAATTAATATCAACAGGTGGTGTCAAAACAGCTTGAGTTGCCTTAAGAGTTGGGTTCCCATTACCAGTAAAAGTTTTCAATAATTCAATATGAAGATTCCCTGTTTTATCAACAGGAATGCGGAATCCTCCAATCCATGCAGTCATCACATGAATCCCACCTTGAAAAATCTTAACATTTTCACCGCCCACATCAATATACCCAAGATCCACATCTGTTTGGGTGACAACCATCTCTCTGAATGAAGTGAGTGGCTCTTCAAGAGAATATCCACTTAAAGTACTAAGATTCACATTAAACGCATTTGTAATATCAAGCTCTTCAGATGGTGAAGATTTAAACATTTCAATCAATGATATATATTCACTTGCTATGCCCTTATCTGGATGTTGTAAAACACCATTTTTAAGATTTGAAAATATTCCTTTTTCCTTAGCAAGATGAAAAAGCTCTCGATTCTGTGAAACCCCATACCAAATAAATGCATCATTCATACGCTCAAGAGAGTTTTCATTCCCAAGAACCAATGCTTCAACATCATCATTCTCAGTGGCATGTGTATATGCTGATATCAATGCTTTAATCCGATTTGCTCGAGAAACACCATCTTCTGAGATCACGTTCATATACTTTGCAATTAATGCCACATTTTCAGAAGTAACAACACCATCTAATGCCCTTAAGAGTGCTTTCTTTTCCATAAACAAAGATCCAGAACCAGACAAATTTGCATACAAATTATAAGGGATATCCTCATAATCATTTGCAACATCAGCAAATAACGCTTTATGCAGAGGCGAATTATAGAAGTATACTGCCATCTCAATACGATCAAACCTTGCGGATAAATTTTCTTGTATCGCCGTATCTACATCTTCCTTGACTTGAGTTATCATAAGGACTGGATCAATACTATTATTACTAGCCAATATTTCAATTTTCTCCACAAGCCTTACATAATTATTATGCCAATCCCCATCATAAGGGATTACTAAAGCATCCATATTGTCAAAAAACCCAGCAGCATGCATCGCATTTACAATAGAACTTTTTCCATCATACCAAAGAGCAATCTGTTTTTTCAAAGCATCTTGCATTCCAACCATAGGATCAATCGCATTGAAAATTTTATCAAAAACATTGTTTTGGATGGCCAAAGCGCATGCTGCAACATACTCTCTTTTGGTCTTTGAATCAGGTGCTGTAAGCATTATCGCCAATTCAGATGGCGCACTCATTTTCATGGATGCAAAATTAGCAAGAACTATTTTTATCGCATTCCAAGAAGTCAACTGCGCAACAAAATCTTCAAACATCCCGCCTGCATAAGCATGAATAAACATGCCTTTATTTGGATCATTGGTATATCCATCCAGCAAGGCTGTTTGATGAGCAAGATCAATTGCAAGTCCCTTTATTCGATCCTGATTTCCATTTCCTGCTTTTACATACTGATCCATAACTCTTGAAATATCAGACCACTGACTCAATCCGTTAAATAAATCCTGATCATAAAGGATGTTAAATAAAGATGAATTAGCATCATTTGCATAACCAATAAAAAGATCTTGCATTTCTTTGATGGAAGATACCGGAATTGATAAAATTTTATCTTTTGCATAAGAGTAATAAGCATTCAGATAGCTCCTTAAAACGTCTCTAGAAGCTTGAGGTGTCAATGGATCTAAAAGTTTTTCAGCATCTCCCTGACTCAAAAGTTTATATCCTTGAAATGTTTGTATAATCCCATCATGAATATAATAATCAGAATCCCACCAATGTGTGGCTCCATCAAAAACCTTATATGTTAAAGCTGCTTCAATGAATTTAGGATGTTCATCTTTTTTAATATCGGACCATTGATAGTCAAATCCATATGTGTCTAATGCATTTAACATCTCATCAACATTGATCAGACCCATGAAAATGCCCACTACTCCTTCAGTTTTTGCAAGCTTATAGTAATTTAAATAACCTTGGAAAGATGGATAATATTGCTTAACTTCCCATTGATATATATATGCAAAAATATTTTGATCTTTTCCTTCGTAATCTTTTCCAGAAAAAGTTGCCAATTCTTTGAATAGAGCTTTATCTTCTGAAGACAATCCGGCATATCCTTTCAAAGAGCCAATATTTTCTTTTGTAAAATCAGAATAATCTTCTTGTGACTGTTTCACCAAAATATCAATCAATCCATCGTCTTTTGCTAATTTATAATTATCATATACAGCTTTAATGTATGTCCATTTCTTTAAACCTGAAAACAGTTTCTTTGCATGAATCTCATCAAACAACACATGATCAACTAATGCGTACCCTAAAAGCATGTCATGGCGATCTAGATTGCTGTCTACATTCATTAATGTTTCTAAAACATCTGCTGAAATATTATCTGGATTTGCTTTCAAAACAGAAGCTATAATTCTTGATGTACGCTCTGAAACAGACTCTAGGGAGCCCATATTCATACTTAAAGTAAGCTCAGATGGCCATACCTGATCAGTCAAAAGATCAGTCATATCTTGAGGACTTCCATCTAATTCATCAAACAAATGGTTTTGATTCAAAGCTGAAAAAAGATCTTTATGTGCAAAATACCAATCATATTGCGATACTGTTTTTCCTCGCATTAAAGGCTCTAAATCACCAGATGCATACTTTGCTGCTTCGATTATAAAGTCTTGGGCCGTAGATCCATTTGGCATAAATTTATGAAGCGCAATTAAGTCATCTTTGGATACTTTCCCGGCCAAATCTGCGATCCATAGTTTATCAATTCCTGTCAGATCGCATGCTTCATTCAAATTGATTAAATCTTTGATATACCGTGCTCTTTCACCCACATTCGCATGAGTATTCGCCATTAAAAGCGGCAACATTATATCTTTAATCCCGTAAATTTGAGCTAAGCTAACTGTATCT
This sequence comes from uncultured Alphaproteobacteria bacterium, assembly GCA_964497925.1. Classification (GTDB taxonomy): domain Bacteria; phylum Pseudomonadota; class Alphaproteobacteria; order CAIYWZ01; family CAIYWZ01; genus CAIYWZ01. The sequence continues at coordinate 30,068 of CAZCFE010000009.1, forward strand.
AATTGACGCATTAGTTCATTGATATCAATAGATTCTCCTTCAATTAACTGAACGCTTGCGTATGTATTTTCAAGCATGAAACGCAAAGCTCGAAGAGCGACATTTTCTTTTTGTGCATTTATAAGCGGTTTTATATCTAAATTAAATGCAACTAAAGTTGTTAGCAAATGATTTGATTCAACTTCCATACAAGATGCATCAATATCAAGCTTATCAAACCAGCCATCATTCAAAAGCTTTGTTTTATACTCTTGTGCCTTTGTGATATAAGAATTAATCACAAGTTGACGCTCTTGAAATGTTTGATTTGTTTTTAAAATATCAATTGAAAGTAGTTTTTCACCCAAAAGAACCTTTGCCGCCACGATGTCACAAGGAACTACATTCACCAATTCATCTGCAATTTGTTGTTTTTCAAGATCGGATAGAACAATTTCTGGAACACTTGGGTGTATAAAAGTCGCACTTAATGTGGTGCTTAAAAATGGTGTTAATTCAAGAGCTATGCGATTTCCACTCAAGCTCATATCAATTCCATCTAAATCTGATGGGACAATTCCTGCATTCATAAATTGCTCGATTTTATCGGCATCGGCGTGTTCACCCATTTTCCTCACAAACGCACTTACAGATAAAATATAATTACCAAACGCTTTAAAGTAAGTAGAATACCCTATCAGAGCTGAAGTTTTAAATTTATAGGCATCTCCCAAATTAGAAAGAGTTACACCATGCACCAAAAGAGACGCACTTAAAGATGCAAAATTTTCGCCATCAATACGAAATTCTGGGAACGATTGCAAAGCAATATTCATCGCATGATCTTGTGTGATTTCCCCCAAATCATCTGGAAGCATCACAGCAGTTAGCCCAATATCGCGAAGATCTTTTACCAATTTTGATGTTGCATATTTACCAAGTTTGAACGCCAATTGTACATCTACAGATGTTGCATACATTGTCCCTAAACCCAAAAGAGTATTTGCATATGTAAACATTTGATCAGCATCATCTGTAATATATTCCGGACTTACTAAATTTTTAATATAAGCAAATGATGATCTTTCAAATGGAAGAGAGATGAATTTTGCAATAAAGTCTTTTTTATCTGCCAATTTTTCATAAAATGGCATCAAGTCAATCGCTAATTCAATTTTACGTGCACGTTCAGCTTGAGCTTCTCCAAGTCCATCATTCAAAGACATTGTATCCGTGTCAACAGGAAGGTTTGCTGTAATATCAGAAGGAAGAACTCCATGTGAGGCTAAAGTATTTTCAAGAGCGGCCACATTGTCCACATAAATATGTAAATTATTTTCTCTTAAAGCTTGATCTAATGGAACAACATACCAAATTTTTGCTGCTCTTATATCTGCATCTTCTTGAGCTTGAGAAACATTTGCATATACTCTTGGTCGATCTTTATGTTGATCAAGTAAGTTTACAAGTTTAATTTTTTCCATTAAAAGGGCATGTTCTTGGGCAGCTTCAACTTGAGCTTTTGTAGGCACGCCAATTAAAATGGGGTCAACAGTTGGAATTAACAAATCAAACATATTAGAGCTTTCAAGCTCTTGCCATAATGGAGTAATACTTAAAATACTCTGCGCTCTTTGATCTCCGGATTGAGAAATTTTTAACACATGCTGGGAATTTTCCTGAGTTGGCATGAAATTTCCATACAATAAATCAATCATTTTTGCAACTTCCTTATCATGCGTTGAGAGAGAGTTCACAGGAACTAAGTCGTCCAAAAGACCATAATTTCCAAGCAAATTTTTATAGTCTTCAACTTCTTGCATTGTGATTTTTAATGTATCAACCATATGTTTTATATTTGTAGTGTTACTTAATTTTTGCCCTAAAAGAGCATCTGGGATCATATTCAGAATACTAAGTTCACGAGTTACATCAATATCCCCGTTTCTTCCTGAGCACAACATATTAATGACTTCTGGAATAAAGTCCATTGGAGAATTTAAACTTGACATCAAAGATTTGTTATCATAATTCCATTTTTGATTTTTAAATAATCTGTCCAGTTGACCATTAATAATACGAGAAGAAACACCATTCACTGTTACTTTTAATCTTGTTGGTGTGTTATACCAATCAAAATAATTCATAAAATAATCAAAATCCTTTAATTCTTGGTTGTTAAAAAAACTATTCCATTTCTCTAAAAACAATGAAAAACTATCAGAAGTGCGGTCACTAAAAAATGGAATAAAAAAACCATTATTTGCATCTAGCGCTTGAGTAACTGTATATTTTTTAAAGAATTCTATAAAACTATCAACTTTTGGAATAACATATCCAGAAGTCCCAAAAGCATCATTAAAATTAGTAAAAAGACTGGAAAAACCTAGGAGAGTATCCATTTGAGATGATAATGCGTAAAGCATAAGCGCATCTTTTGCAGTATGCAAATTATATACCTGATTTTCAAATGGAGATATACTGAATGCTTTTCTCTGAGCCGGTGTATGAGCATCAAAAGCCATAGCCCCCAAATCCCAATAAATCCCTTGAGCTTGCTGTTCATCAAGACCAACAATCAAAGATCGCACAATTGGATTATTGGAAAAGAAATTATAATCTTCAAGCATTTGGCGTGCTTTCCCTGCATCTTGAATTAATATTTCTTCTGATAAGCCATCATCACTTGTAGAGATATCATCGCTAAAAAGAAGACTCGATGCCATAATTCCTGCAGTATTATATTCATGAGCAGCGTTTATAAAGCGTTCATGAATATTTTTTTCTTTATAAGATAATTCCTGAAGATCTTGCCCCAAATTGCGAAACAATCGCACACGATCAGGCATGGAAATACTTTTGTAAATATCCATCAAAATTTGGATGTCTTGAAATGTCTTTGCTTGAGAAAATATATTCTGATCATAAAGATTAGAAAATAACTCTTTATCTCCCAATGACAAAGCTTCATAACCTATAAACGCTTCCCACTGTTGTGAAGGGATATCGCTCAAGTTTAAGAAAAATGATTTATATTTTTCTTGGCATGCGTAATAAGTTAAAAAGACTGTTTTTCTTTTATGATCGGCATCTACCATGGCATCAAGTTTACCCATAACAGAAGTTGTTAAATTTGCATAAAACGTAACAAGATCTAAAACTCTAACTGATCCGTCTTGATCGCTAAATAAAAATACAGCTTCTTTATATTTTAGATGATCAGCATAGTTATGATAATCAGACAACCCCAAAATTCCATCCGCTTTATTTTGTCTGATCATCTTAAGCGTATCAAGCACACCTTCTCTTCTTGCTTCTAAATAATCTGTTATTTGTGTTTGAATGACTGAATATTCATTTGCCAATAAAAATCCATCTGCATTGGCATCAATAATATCTTGCGCATTGATATAATCAAGAGATAGTAACAACTCAGAACCAGTGGACAAAAGACTTTTAAGCACTCCCCATACATTATCAGTTTTGGCTTTTTTCACCTTATCAATAATAGAAAGCTTTGCATCAAAAGTATCAATTCCTGTTAAAATGCCTGATTTATAGGCATCCCAAAATGAATCTTTATCCATACCTATAATCTTTGCCAGTGCATTTTTTATCTCAGCTCCTGTGATGTTTTCTAATAATTTTACGCCACATTCTTTTATAAAAACACGATTTTCCCAGATGGAATAAAGAATACTCGCTCTACTTTTTTGCGTATCTGTTGCTTCAAACACATCTGACGTTACATAGTTATCTATAAAATCGACCCAAGCTGTAGAAGGAGTTATAGTATTGAAGGAAAGCGGAAATAAATCCTTTACTTCCTGCTCCCAATCATTACCTAATAATTGCATTAATTCTTGCATGAATACATATGCATCTGTTCCATTTGTTGCATATTGTTCATCAATATACTTTCCCGCACGCAAAGCTTCACCTATAGATGCATAGTCAGCAAAGAACTTTGCTATGCTTGCCAGTCTATCTGCAACAGATGTATCATCATCCAGGTTCGCAAAAACAGGAACTTCTGCATGGTGTATTTTTTCAGCTGATTTTGTCATATTTTCCGTGATGCTCTTTTTATCCAAGAAAGAAAGTTTCCACGATTTTGCATCAGAAAACAAAGTCTTTTCATACAACGCCTTAAAAATTTCATCATGCTCTGTTAACCACTTAAATGCATCTCTTGATGCAGATCCTTTTTCGACTCCATCAAACGCATGATACGTATCTCCAAAGTTATTAATTTGTGTAATATATGCTTGTTTTTCCTCCCAAGTAGATAACCCAACTAACACTCCAAGACTTTGAAGAATTTTAGAATTTGCTATGTTACGAGAATAAAAATCAAGACCTAGTAATTTTTCATCCCAAGTTGAAATGCCATCTAATAAATCAGAAGCATCTCCCCACATGTTAGAAAAAGCTTCTTGAGTTGACACATCAGCTTCAATATACCACTGATATGCTTTATAGCTTTCTTCCAAACTCAAATTATCCAAATAGTGCCCATCAATAAGCGCCTGCCAATTTTTCAAGACCCCTTCTTTTTTGGTGTCATTCATTGACACGCTTGTAATTCCCAAAACAGAAAAATTGATTAAATTTTGCCTGTCTTGTTCAGTTTTTTGAAGAAACCATATCAAACTATTTACATTTGCATCAAAACCTTTAACGGATGCATCATCAAAAGCAGAGCTAAACATAAAAGCTCTATTTGCATCACTGACTAGAGAGATCAACACATCAATTGTTAAAAGCGGGGATATTCTTAAAATTTCAATAATTGTTCCAATCTTTTGATGCAATGATGGCGATTCTGTGGAACAAATCACATTTAAAAAATCCAAATCTGATTTTTTTAAATTATCAAGATATATTTGAGGCAAATTCGATAAATTCGCAATTGTTAAAATTTGATCAAAACTAGATATATTTGGCTCTTTTATATTTTGTAAAACATCAAACGCTTTTTTTCTTTTAGCATCATTTAACCCCACCAATGCAAATAACATTTGCTCTTTTTCTGCATCTGTTCCTTGTAGAAGCATTTTTAAATTTTCATCTTTGAGAATTTCTTTAACTTTTTCCTCGTTTAACGCCTTAAGATGGGATTTTACAGTGATAGATCTCATATTTAAATCTTTTGCAACTTCATCTACCCAAGAACTCTCTAAACCAGCACTTGCCATAACATTATCTTCAACTGTTGCAAGTGTTAACAAGGAATAAGTCAATTTCTTCATCATATGTCTCCAAATTTATTGATTGATCAAATATTGTTTTTACAAGCTCCAAACTTAAGCATAAAAGATTACGATTTTATTAAAATGCAAAAATAATCTCAAAAGACTCTTGAATTATTTAATAAAAAATATTAAAAAAATTGCTTTATTCTCAAAATTTGCTATATTAGATCTTTGTGATAAAAATATAAAAGGAACTATTAAATAAAATGATGCAACAACAATCAACAACGTTAAGAGCTTGGAGCATCTGGGCACCAACTGTTTTGTTTTTTATGTACCAATTCATCATACGCGTATCCCCTGGCGTCATGCAAGACGATATCATGCGAAGGTTTTCTATTTCAGCTATTGAATTTGGAGCCTTAAGTTCGATTTTTTATATTGCGTATGCGAGTATGCAACTTCCAGTTGGCATTTTATTAGACAGATATGGCCCTCGTTTTATTGCATCATCTTTTTTAAGTCTTATTCTGATGGGAATTCTGGTGTTCATCTACGCATCAGATTGGCACTTCGCTCTTCTTGGGAGGGCTTTAATCGGAATGGGTTCTGCTGGAGGGCTTCTCTCAACTGCAAAAGTAACTCACATGTGGTTTAAAAAAGAAGCCTATGCAAAAATACTTGGGATTTCTATATCTATTGGTGTCTTGGGTGCTATTTATGGAAATTATCCTTTATCTTTAATGATTTCATCTTTTGGATGGCAAGACACTCTGTTAATTTTACTGGGCGTAGGCATTATATTGTATATATCAATGATATTGTTAATTAAAAATAAAAAAACAAACCGAGCACGAAACACACAATCCATATGGGCTCAAATCAAAAACATATCTCATCATAAATCCGTTATCAAACTAGGACTATGCGGCGGGCTTATTGGGCCTTTTCTATATGCTTACGGCGATACATGGGGAATCTCTTATCTTACAACTATTCACAACCTTGACAAAATAAATGCATCTGGAGCTATTTCTGCTCTTTATATCGGAGTTGTTATAGGTTTTCCACTAACTGCATATATATGTGATAAATTTGGTGGAGAACAAAAACTTACATCTGTTTATGCCTTACTGACTTTCCTATTATTCAGCTTATTACTATACATAAAAAATATACCTTATCCTATTTTACTTTCTATTCATTTTTTCCTTGGTGTTTTATGTGCATATCAAGTTCTTCTATTTGGACTTGTTGTAAAACAAGTTGCTCCTGAAGAAAGTGCTTTTGTAACGGCCATTATTAATATGCTTAATATGGCTTTTGGATCAATAGGCATTTTTATAATTGGCGTTATCATGGAGTTCCAGTGGAATAATTCATTTCAAAACAACATTCGAGTTTATGGAGATGATGCATATAAGCTTGCCTTTTCAACTCTTTTGATGGGTCTTCTTTTGGGCGGCATCTGGATGAAGTTCATGAAAATTAAAAATGATCGTTAAATCTTCTTGATGCCTCGCATAAGAATCAAGTCTTCAATAAGCATTTCTTCTTGATGAGTCAAATGGTCTTTTTGCTTTTCTTCTTCTTGATGCTCAACATGCTCTATCTTTTTTTGTGTGGAAAAAAAATCAAGCAAAACTGCTTTTTCTCCTTCAATCGCGCCTAAAACTTGAGAAAGCCTATTTTTAAGTTTATGAATACTACCCACAACAACTTTTTCAAATGTATAAAAATCATGACTAGAGTTAAAATTTTTCAATAAAAAACTCCTCTCTTTTTTCAGATTTTCCTGAAAGAAATCAATTCTTTCTTCTATAGATTTTTGCTCATCAAGAAGATTTTTTAACCTTCTTTGTTGGTTTTCTACATCTAACCTTGCAAGTTTTTCAAGTATTTTATATGTTTTTATTTTATCCATAACCAGATTCATCCCAAAATAGCTTTGAACATCTCATGCCCTTTTTCCAAAGAAACATTTTCATCAATACGCTGAGTTAAAAACTCTTCTAACTTTGGCCAATAATAAATGGCTTCATCAAGTTGCGCATCAGATCCTTTTTTATACGCTCCTATACGAATCATTTCAGACATGTCTTCATAAAGACTTAAATACCGCTTTGCCTTTATAATACGCTGTGTCTCTTCCTGGGAGTTGCACATTGGCATTGTCCGAGATACAGATCTTAAAATATTGACTGCCGGGTATCTCCCCCTTTCTCCAATAGATCTTTCTAAAACAATATGCCCATCTAAAATACCTCTAACCGCATCACTAATAGGCTCATTATGATCATCTCCTTCAACTAAAACTGTAAAAAGCCCTGTGATAGAACCGCTCCCTTTTTCTCCTGGGCCAGCGCGCTCTAATAACTTTGGAAGCTGTGAGAACACAGTTGGCGTGTATCCTTTACTCGCAGGAGGCTCACCAAGAGACAATCCGATCTCTCTTTGAGCCATTGCAAATCTTGTAACACTATCCATCATACACATAACCTGCAAACCCTGGTCTCTGAAAAATTCTGCTAATGTTAAGGTCATATAAGCAGCTTGTCGCCTCATAAGAGCAGATTCATCCGATGTTGCAACAACCACAATACTTCTAGCTAACCCTTCTTCACCCAAATACTCTTCTAAGAACTCTTGAACTTCTCTGCCTCTTTCTCCAATAAGTCCTATGATGTTGATATCCACGTTTGTATATTGGGCAATCATGGACATCAACATTGATTTTCCAACACCAGATCCTGCAAAAATCCCCATACGCTGACCTTTACAACAGGTCGTGAAAGTATTGAGAGCTTTTATCCCAAGATCCAACCTCTCTTTTACACGTTCACGTTTATGCGCAGGAGGCGGCAAATTGTGGATATCGTATGCAATATCTCCACAAATAAGACCTCCTTTTTGATCAATTGGCTCACCAAACCCATTAAGAATTCGTCCAAGCCAGGAAACATGAGGATAAATTTGCGCTTTTTGAGACTTAACATAAACCTTATCGCCAATGCCAATCCCTTCCAGTGGCCCAAAAGGCATAAGCAGCGTTTTATTGTCCCTAAACCCTAAAATCTGAGCCCAGACCGCTTCTTTTTCTCTATTCGTGATTTTGCATACAGTTCCAATTGTTGTGATTTTTTCAAGGCCGACCGCTTCTAGCATCAAACCAAGAACCCCGCAAATACGTCCGAAACTTTCGCTCATATTTAATCGATCAACGGATCGAATCAGATTCTGCACATCGCTCATTATAACACCTCTTATAGAAGCACAATGGCAAGAAAATAGTAAATAAATGGTTAATTATTCAACAACAACTGACTTAGCTAAGTTTCTTGGTTGATCAACATCCGTTCCTTTTAGACAAGCCGCATGATATGCTAATAACTGCAAAGGTAACGTAAATAGAAATGGTGAAATAAATGAATGACATAAAGGCAGCTTTATTACACCCAATAACTTATGGGCTAAGTCTTCTGGTGGATCTTGATTTGTGACTAAGATGACTTTTGCACCTCTTGCCATAACTTCTTGAACATTCGAGAGAGTCTTTTCATAAAGATCATCAAATGGCACAATTGCAATTACAGGAGTTTGATCATCAATTAACGCAATAGGCCCATGCTTCATCTCGCCTGCAGCAAAGCCTTCGGCATGAATATAAGATAATTCCTTAAGTTTCAGCGCCCCTTCCATGGCAACAGGGAAACTTGTTCCACGGCCTAAATAAAGAACCGTTGATGCATGTATGATTTTATGTGCTAAAGCTTCGATTTGAGGTTCAAGCGCTAGAATTGTGTTCATAAAACCTGGAACATGAGAAAGAGCATCAAAATAAGGATCTAAATCATCTTTTGATAAAGATAAGGTAAATGCAGCCAAAACGCCAAGACATGCGGTAAAGGCTTTTGTAGAAGCTACTCCAATTTCAGGTCCCGCAAGAAGAGGAAGAAGCGGGTTTGAAAGTCTAGCAATAGAACTTTCAGGGACATTCACTAAAGCGCCAACCGTTTGAGACTGCTTTGAATATTTCATAGCTTCGAGCGTATCAATAGTTTCTCCAGATTGCGAAATAAACAAACTTAATCCTTTATGAGAAAGAGGCGGCATTCGATATCGAAATTCAGAAGCAATATCCACAAAAGCTGGAATTTTTGCAATCTTTTCAATCCAGTATTTTCCAATCACACCGGCATAATAAGATGTTCCACATGCAACAATGTTAATTACATCAGGCGTTAATTTTTCAATGCGTATTTTTTTATTTTCAAAGTCAAGATAATGAGACAGAACGTCCGCTAAGACACGTGGTTGTTCATAAATCTCTTTAAGCATAAAATGCCGATAGCCTTCTTTTCCTATCATACCAGAAACAAATGTGCTTTTCTTAATATCACGTATAACATTATGATTATCTTTATCCCAAATTATAACATTGTCTCTTGATAGTTCGACCCAATCCCCTTCTTCTAAATAAGAAATCTTTTGAGTTAAAGATGCAAGACCTATCGCATCACTTCCCAAATACATCTCACCATCCCCATAACCAATAGCTAGAGGGCTTCCATGGCGCATACCATACATTTTATTAGGTTCATCTTTAAACACAATCACGAGAGCATAAGCCCCCTCTATCTTACTCTTAACATAGGAAATAGCCTCATGGATCGTTTTCCCACTTTTTCTGGAGAGGTCTAATAAATGCAAAACCACTTCTGTATCAGTTTCTGTGTAAAAGACAACTCCTTGATCTTTTAGTTCTTTACGCAAAGAAACATGATTTTCAATGATTCCATTATGAATAATCACAATATCATTATTGCTATGAGGGTGTGCATTTGTTTCTGTCACTCCTCCATGAGTTGCCCAGCGTGTATGCCCAATAACAACACTTCCTTGCAATGGCGATGTTTTTAAAAGTGAACGCAAAGATAGTATTTTTCCAACTGAACGTCTGCGCTCAATACCATTTTGAGTAAGAGTTGCAACACCACATGAGTCATATCCTCTATATTCAAGCCGGCTTAAGCATTCAACAGCACGATCAACTGCATCTTCTTTTCCTAAAATCCCAATTACACCACACATTTTTTACTTCCTTTTATTTCTATAATTATTTGCACCTTGAAGAATTTCCTTTTGCAAAGATCTTCCAATAGCCAGGGCATTTTTAGACACCGTTTTTGTGATTACACTTCCAGCGCCGACAATAGCACCATCTTCAATAGAAACTGGAGCAACCAAAGAGCTATTTGATCCTATAAAAACACCATCTCCAATAAAAGTGTGATGTTTTGAAAATCCGTCATAGTTACATGTCACCGTTCCTGCTCCAATATTGGTTTTTTCACCAATTGTTGCATCTCCAACATAACTTAAATGGTTCACTTTTGCGCCTTTTTTTAAAGCACAGTTTTTAACTTCTACAAAATTTCCGACCCTTGATTTTTCTTCCATAACAGTTGATGGACGTATCCTTGCAAAAGGACCCACTATACAATCTTTCTCTATGACAGCTCCTTCAACATAAGAAAAAGCTCTGATCCAGGCGCCACTTTTAATAGAAACACCAGGTCCAAAATAAACGTTAGGCTCAATTAAAACATCTTTCTCAATTTGGGTGTCATATGCAAAAAAAACAGAAGGAGGATCTTGAAGTGTAACTCCTAATTGAAGACATTTTTCCCTCATCCTATTTTGAAAGACAGACTCTACAAATGAAAGCTCTTCTCTTGTATTTACCCCAACAAGTTCTTCTTCATCCACCACAATATAGTTAACATGGTAACCATATGCATTTAATATTTCAATTAGTGATGTTAGATAGTACTCTTTCTTATGGTTATTCTTATCGATTTTTGATAAAAATTTCTTTAATAAATCATATTTCACAAGCATACACCCACCAAAACAAAGAGAGATTTTCTTTTGATCAGGCGTTGCATCTAAAGACTCAACAATTGACAAAACACCTCCATGCATATCGGTGAGCATTCTCCCATAAGGGGCTGAATTTTGAGGCTCCATACCCAATAATGTGCAATCTGATTTTGATTCTATTAATTTTTGTATTGTTAAATCAGTTAATAAAGGGGTGTCTCCATAAAGAATTAATACATATTCTGAAGTTATATTTTTATCTATTAAAAGATCCATTCCAACTTTGACAGCATTTCCTGTTCCAAGCGGCTGCTCTTGAACAGCAAATTCAACATCAAGAAACGCACGTTCAACAACATTCTGAATCTCATCTGAATCTTTTTTGACTACAACAACGGCTTTTTGAGTTAAAGATAAAACATGAAGAATTAAAGGTCTGTGCCCCACCTCGTGTAAAACCTTAGATTTTCTAGAATTCATACGGGAACTATTTCCAGCGGCAAGAACTATGGAAATTACATTTTTCAAGGCATAATACTCATAAAAAAGATTGGATTTCCTAACAATATAATACAGCTATAATAATAAATCAAGAAGGTTATTAGGGTGTAAGTTCACACCTTTTTATTTCAAGATCAGAGTGTCTATGACGCTCCTATTAAACTTATATTATACCAAACACCAATCTGGGCCCAGTCGGCAAAATGCCGATAAACCGTATTCCAAAGACCATACTCAGGGGGTAAAAGTCGCCACTGTGCGCCGCTGCGAACTATCCAAAACACCCCTTCTACAAACTGCCGACTTTTATCCTCGTTCTTCGTATGAATTTTAGGAAATTGCCTCAAATATTCATATATCTTTACCCAAGCTGTGTCTTTTATTAATCGTTTGTATGACATCATCAAATCCTCGTTTTATTCTTATTCTATCATACGTTATTAAATTTCTCAACAGAGCCTAGGAACGATATGGTTGAAGTGAATGTCGACAGAAGCTAGTTAATGATCAAGAGATAAGTTTTTTTGATTATTGTTTGAATGAATATTTGGTTGAGAAATAAAAATGGTTGTATTAATTTTAGATATTAGAGTGTGGATAATTTATGAGGTTGGCGGCGACCGACTTTCCCGCGGCTTAGGCCGAAG
>CAZCFE010000010.1:0-10884 GCA_964497925.1 uncultured Alphaproteobacteria bacterium
TCGTTCCAATGTTACAATGTGGTTTGTTTCGTTCAAACTTTGCTTTTGCCATTTTCTAAACCTTTACCGCCAATTAATAGATCATTATATCAATTTTTTAAAAAACTGGAGCGGGCGATGGGAATCGAACCCACATGGCTAGCTTGGAAGGCTAGGGCTTTACCACTAAGCTACGCCCGCTTAAATTTAATTTTGGTGGAAGGAGTAGGATTCGAACCTACGTAGACACTACATCGACAGATTTACAGTCTGTTGCCTTTAACCACTCGGCCATCCTTCCAGCCTTTTAATTAATTCCTAATACTCTTAAGAGAATTTCTCTTTCTTGTCAAGAACTTTAACTTAAAAAAATACTTATTTTTGTTTTTTATTATATTTCAATCTATTAATAAACTCTTTTCTTAGGTGGTAAATATTCCACCTCATCTGTGAGTGTGTATAAATGTACCGGCCTTGAATCTAATTTTCCTTTTCCCGAAGCGTCAACCCAAACTAAAGTGTGCTTGATCCATTCGTCATCATTTCTTTCTGGAAAATCCTCTCTTGAATGCGCGCCTCTGCTTTCAGTTCTAAATAACGCGCTTTCAAGGGTAGCTAATGACTGCTGGATTAAATTTTTAAGCTCTAATGTTTCCATTAAATCGGTGTTCCAGATCATGGATTGATCTTGGATGGAGATGTTGGAGAAATCATTCCAAATTTGCCTGACTTCATCAAGGCCTTTTTTGATCAAAGATTCGGTGCGAAAAACGCTGCAATAGCTTTGCATTGCTTTTTGCAGACGTAAACGTAATTGGGAAGGTTTGAGATCCCCTTTTGCTTCTTTGACGGCATTAAAGCTTGTTAAAATTTCATCCAGATTATCCTCTTGTTCTAAGGATTCCTGAAGGTTGTCTTTCAAAATTTCAATAGCCCTGAGAGCGGTAGCTCTGCCAAATACAATTAAGTCTAATAAAGAGTTTGTTCCAAGTCTGTTTGCTCCGTGAACTGAAACGCAGGCAGCTTCTCCGATTGCCATCAAGCCTTTTATAACATGGTCCGGGTTTTTCCCTTTAACTGTCACAACTTCGCCATGATAATTTGTAGGAATCCCCCCCATATTGTAATGAACAGTTGGAACAATTGGAATCGGTTCTTTTGTGATGTCAACATTTGCAAAAATGCGAGCTGTTTCTGTGATGCCTGGAAGACGTTCCTTGATAATGCTGGGGTCAATATGTTCAAGATGGAGATAGATATGGTCTTTATCTGGCCCAACGCCACGACCTTCTAAAATTTCGATCGTCATTGCACGTGAAACCACATCGCGAGATGCCAAATCTTTTGCATTTGGAGCGTATTTTTCCATAAAACGCTCGCCCAGTGCATTTGTTAGATATCCGCCTTCACCTCTGGCGCCTTCTGTGATTAGACATCCTGATCCATAAATACCTGTTGGGTGAAACTGAATGAATTCCATGTCTTGTAGGGGAACGCCAGCACGAAGGGCCATGGCGCCGCCATCACCTGTGCAGGTGTGTGCTGATGTGCATGAAAAATAGGCCCGCCCATAGCCACCAGTTGCCATAACGACTAATTTTGAATAAAAACGATGCAGAATCCCTGTGTCCAAATCCCATGCTACAACACCAATAATATCTCCACTTTTATTTTTTAATAAATCCAGAGCAAAATATTCTATGAAAAATTCGGCATTATGTTTAAGGCATTGTTGGTAAAGGGTATGTAAGATGGCATGACCTGTTCGATCTGCTGCTGCGCAAGCTCTTTTAGCCATGGATTCGCCATAATTGATTGTGTGACCGCCAAAGGGTCTTTGATAAATTTCGCCTTTTTCGGTCCTTGAGAATGGAACGCCAAAATGCTCTAGTTCAATCACAGCTTGCATGGCATTTTTGCACATATATTCAATGGCATCTTGATCGCCAAGCCAGTCCGATCCTTTGATGGTGTCATACATGTGATATTTCCAGTTATCTCCGTCTCCCATATTCCCAAGAGCCGCGCCAATACCGCCTTGTGCGGCAACTGTGTGGCTTCGTGTTGGAAACACTTTTGTGATGCAGCAGGTTTTAAATCCCTTTGATGCCATGCCCAGGGTTGCTCTAAGGCCGGCCCCTCCGGCTCCCACGATAATGACATCGTAAAAATGATCTTGTATTTGGTATTTTTCTTTCATTATTTCTTTGCTCCTAAAACAGCTAAAATGATCAACATAAGCCATGTTAATGCTGTGAAAGAGATGTGCGCCCATTTTGACCACATTAAAGCTTTTTCGCGTAATTTTAAGGGGATATAATCTTCGATAATGGTTTCAATCCCAATAAAGCTGTGAACAAATACACTGGTCATGAAAATTCCAAAAATAAAAGATCGCCCAAAGGTAAACCAACTGCGTAACATTTTAAATTCAAGCGTGGTCCATTCTATGGCAGAATAAAGCATTGCGGGAACTAGAGCGATAATTAAAAGAGCTGTGGCGCGCTGAATTAACCACCAATGGTTCATTTTTAGATTAAGCATAAATTGCCCTCCAGAATAAAATAGTTGAAAAAAATGTGGCAGCTAGAACAGCAAAGCCGGTTGCTTTAACGTGTTGTTTTTCAAAGCCAAATCCTAAATCCCAAACCATATGCCGAAGTCCATTAAAACAATGGTAAAAAAGAGCCGAGGCGTAGCACATCATGATTGCTTGAAAGAGCCACAATTTTAAAAACCACTCGCTGATTCCCCAAAGACTTGGGAACAAAGCAAGGATAATAAGTAACTTTAAAAGTCCAACAGTACCTAAAAAAAGGATAATTCCAGAAATTCGGTGAGAGATGGACATAAGTGCAGACATATCTAATTTATAGATTGCAAGATCAGGTGAAAGAGGACGTTTCATGCTTTTAGCTTTCTTAAGTGTTTATTTTATTTTTATCTAATTATCATCATGCCATGTAAAAATATAGTTGTCAACATTATTTTTCTACTCATCTTTTTAATGTTTCGTTAAGGTTTGAAAATGTACTTTAAAATAAAGAATAGGGGCTATAGTCTTGATTTTTAAGGAGTTTTTATGAAATATTTTTTTATTATTTTACTTGCTCATTGTGGTGTTTTTGGAGCGGGAGGCCCCTATTCCTCATATGATGATTTCAGCCGGATTGAAAGACATGTTGATTTTATGGAGATGGAAAGATGCGGGCTTTTTGATTCTGCGCAAGGGGTTGCTGAAGAAGAGTTTTCTCGTCTTGAGGCGCAGTTGGATCTTGATGAAGGGCAAGGTGTCGTGCCTCATGAATGGTTCGTATTTAATCAAGGTTGGAAGGTAAGATTTGAAGGGGCTATTCAGGAAAAAAATCATTCTAAAGGTTTGATAGCGGGCGTGTTATCTCAAAGATCCGAAATCCTTCAAGGGATTGGGCAACGCATTAAAAGTGGGGCACAAGAAGGTGTTATGGATCATGAAAAAGACGAAATTTCGGCGCTAGATGGCCATCTTAACGAGGCATTTTGTCTTTATGCCCTGCGCCATGAAGCGTCAATAAACTTGATGCGTGAACGTTTTGATGTATCAAGAGAAATGTATCCTGTTTTGTATGCAAGAAATATCTGGAATATGGAAAAAGAGCTGAATCGATCCAGAGAAGAAATGCTGGGTGAATTTGTTGGGCTTTCCTCCCCAAGCTCTGAGGTCTTGCTTGAAGAGCATATGCGTCAAGGGATGAATATTGCAAAAACCATATATTCAAAAGCTGGGCAAATGTATAGCCAGATCTCTGGTGAGAATTTTTCTCAAGAGATGGAGTCTGTCATGCATGATGTAGATTTTCAAATGCAAACATCTGGGGATTATGCCGATAGGGTCGAGCTTTGCAGGATTCGTGGTGAGCTTTCTAAATTCCCCATTCTTGGCATGATTGGTTATATTACACTAAAATTAGATATAGCATCCGAACAAGAAAAGAGGGCGATGATTCCTTATCAAATGGTTTTAAAAGTTCACAAGCCCGCAATTGAGCGTTTTTTCGAGCAATTATATCCTGGCGCTATTTTACATAACATATTCGTGACAAGAGGGGCCATATCGCAAGAACTATTTCATGAGTTTATGAAGAATTTGGAAGATCAGTTAGGTTGGAGATTGCCTTCAGGACTATAAATTTTTTAAAGGATGGTCGGGGAGAGAGGATTCGAACCTCCGACATCCTGCTCCCAAAGCAGGCGCGCTACCAGACTGCGCTACACCCCGACAGTCAAGACACAGGTTTTATGACATATTTTTATTTATTTTGCAAATAAAATAGTGATGCATATGAATTTTTATCGTTTTTTATGCATAGTTTGGTTAAAAAGTGAGGAAAAATTAAGGAATCTATGGTATTACAAGCAAAGAGAAGTTATAATCAAAAGGATTTATGTCGATGTTACGTTTGGTTTTATCAGGGTTGATTGCGTTATCATCTTATGGTGCCGGGGCATCTTATATTAGAGCTGATAGAGATTTAAGTCTTTACTTGAATTTAGCACAAAAAGTGAAAGGTTCTGTGTTTACGTCATATCCGCTCAATGATGGAACGGTTGAAAAATCTGCTTGTTCTGGAACGCTCATCAATCCAAATACGGTTCTCACGGCTGCGCATTGTGTCCCTGGTGGGAAAGCTATACAGCTTTCTGATTTTAAAACAATTAAAATTGGGGTGGGAAGAAGCCGAGATGATTCTTCTGCTGTTTACACAGGTGTAAAGCATGTGCGCTTGCATCCAAAGTATGTGGAAAAAACATCTGATTACGATATTGCGATCATATTGTTGGATACTCCAATTTACACCTCTCCTTTTGGCTATGGGAATCTTTCCACAACGGCCCCTCAAATTGGTAATAAGGTGACGGGGTATGGATTTGGGCAGTATGGAACAATAGAGGGAGGATTAATTGATGATAACAATACGAAATTAATTGCCTATCAAGCTTATGTTGCGGGCTTTTCAGCGCCTAATATCAAAATAAAAGAGCAAATATCAGGATACCCTTTGCAGGACTTGGGGGGGATTTCAGCAAAAGGAGACAGTGGTGGTGGCGTTGTAAATGACAATGGCGAACTGGTTGGTCTTCATTCAGGGTCAGTAAATGTTACATCATCATCGGGTGCGCATGTGGATTCTTATTCTGGGGTTGTTAATTTGCTCAATCCTGAAATCAAAGGGTTTCTCTCGTTTATCCCAGTTTATAAAACAGTCAGCTGGGTTGGTGATGGAAATGTCAGCGATGCTTCGAATTGGAGCTTGAAAGAGCAAATTGAAAACCATTCCCAGCGAACGCCAGACCTTAAATATGAGGGGCGTGAAACGCATTATGATGTTGCGCCGATTACAGAAGGCAGAGTAATGGTTGTGGATAAATATTTACACGTTGACCGAGCTGTGTTGGACCATAAGGATGCAAAGTTTGTTGTTGATGCGGGAGCAAAGGCAAGATTTGATTATGGCCTTGATTTACGTCAAGGAAATGTGGATGTGCAAGGAGAGATGGAGGCTGGATTTTTACGTGTTGGCCCGGGCATGACTTACAGTTCAAGCGAGTTTAATTTATATGATGGGGGTTATGTTGAGCTCGATGGTGGGCGAATCAATGCGCCAAAATTTGATATGGAGGGTGGTATACTTAGTGGCTCTGGCAAGATCTTCAAAAGTATAATTCACACAGGCGGATCGATATCTCCTCAAGGAACTATCAGAATTGATGGCTCTTATAAAATGGAAGATCAGGCAAAGATTCATATTTCATTTAAAGATGATGGAACCGGTTCTGGCATGGTTTCTGTTGGAACGTTTTTATCAGAAGCAGTTTTGTTGGATTTGACCTTTCCCAATCTTGGTATGAAACTAAATGTGCCAGTGACTGTTTTTTCAACTGATACTCCTTTGGGCGATATATCAATAAGTTATAAGATGAACTATACTGTTACGCTTGATGATAAATGGCTTGACAGTTCAAGGAAATCAATCCAAATATCTCCAAAAACAATAGCTGCAATCAAGAATAAAGCAACAGTTTCCGATGTTCGTCCAGAGGTGCATAGCAGCTTTACAAAGCTTTCTTCATTCCTTTCAAAATCAGTCATAGACTATGCAAATGCAATGCCCACGGATGTGTTTTTAAAATCTCTGGATGCGTTTTCCAATCCCCGTGTTCAAGTTCAGCTTTATGGGGCTTTGATGAATCATTTGGTGCAAGGTGAACACACGCATGAAAGAACAGTTTTGTTCCTTGAAAAAGAAAGATCCTCGGTTGATTTGGCCAGTTTCGAATTTCATGGAAAAAAATCATTTACAGGGAGCGATGTTCCAATTCCCTCAAAAGACACATCTCCTTTAAGCTTTTTTATAAGTGGCAATGTTCATGAGGCGGGGACTGGGTATCTTACGAAAGGTTTGACTTTGGGGTGGGATTATGCTCATAAAAATACGTTAAATGGAATTTCCTTTCATTTTAAAAACCAAGCCGAACAAAGGCCTGGAGATTTATTGAATTCTCCAAAAGAATATCATCTGGGACTTTACAACGCATCAAGAAACGGACTTTTTTTTCATGATTATCATTTTGATTATGGGACATATTCAAGAGATGTGAATTTTTCAAATATCTGGGGAACATGGGCGAATAAACCGCAAATGAACCAGGGGAGAATCCAATCACGTTTGGGGGTCTATTCTTCGAATAGAATGCACTTTGGCGCCGCTTATCTGGGGTTAATGGGTGCCCATGCAAATTTGGACGCATATAGATCAAAAAGCTCTCTAGGGTTTGATATGATAACGGATAAGTCCTCCTTTAATATGCTTTCAGGGCTCATGGGCGGTGAGGGGAAAATCAAGCTTCAGATGAATGATATTTTAATCGAGCCTGCCGTGCGTTTGGGGGCAATAGTCTGTTTTTATGATAATTTAAAAATGCCAAAAAATCGTTTTGATGCTGCCGAGCAAGGCTTTGATATGCAGGCTGTGTCGCTATCTAAAACATCTTTGTTGCTCAACGCCGCGGTGCGCATTTATGTTCCTAAGGGGATCATCTTCAAGGCGCAGGGCGAGGTGTTTGGCTTATCAGATAATTTGAATTCAAAGCTGTTTTTAGGCGTTAACATGTCTTTTTAAGATTTACTTTTGTCATCTGGAAGGGCGATAAACCCTTGTGAGATCTCTCTTTCGTGATTAGTTGTGTAAAAGAGGCCCAAAGAGGGGGGCTTTCGCACGCGTTAGATGACAACTCCTGAAAAATATCTTGAATATTCAAAACAAATAGTGTCTTTTTTGTAACACTGATAAAAAGTTTCTTGATATTGGAGGTTATCACTTGACTTTTGTTCTAAGGTCAGCTTTTATGTAGAGTAGGTTTTGGTAGGACTTCTATATCTTGAGTTCTACTTAAGTAAATGCCGATAATGGAATAGTTATTGGAGTAACATATGAATATTAACGAACGAGGAAAAAAAATGAAATATAACCACAAAAGTTCTCAAGTTTTGATGGGAGTTCTGATGAGCTTCTTGGCGTCCAATGCAGTAGTAGCCTCTGGTGCTGATAGTGCTGCAAAAGCCGCTGAAAGCGCAAATAAGGCTATGGCTGCTCAAGCAAAGGCAATGAAGCCGGCTGTTAAGGCGCTTGCAAAACCAGACGCTGGTTTGGTAAAGGCACCAAAGGCCGAGCCACAACAAGTAGCACAAGGTGCTGATGCAATTCGTTTCGTTTTGAATGGAATTTCAATTGAAGGAAATTCCGCAATTGCTGAAAGTAAGCTTAAAGAATTGTACTCTGGTAAAATTGGTAAAGAAATTGTTCTTTCTGAAGTTTACAAAATTGCAGAAGACATGGAAAAAGCATACAGAACAGCAGGATACGAATTCTGCCGTGTTTTGGTTCCAGCGCAAAAAGCAAGCGGTGGTATGATCAAGCTTGTTGTTGTTGAAACAGTCGTTGGCGAAGTAAAATTCGAAGGCGAAACAACTGGTCGTCAAGGCGTTTTGGAAACAATCAGAGCTGGTCTTTTGGCATCCAAGCCATTGCGTAACGCAGATTTAGAACGTTATGTTCTTTTGCTTAACGACATGGCCGGTGTTGAGGCAGTTGCAACTCTTTCACCTTCAAAAACACCAAATGCAACAGACGTGACATTTGCACTTAAATCAAAGCCATTTGATGTTGCTGTTGTTGTTGATAACTCCAAGCCAAAGAATCTTGGAACAACACAAGCAATGGCTTCTGCATCTTTGAACAACGCAATGGGCATGTATGAAAAGCTCAGCGTAACAGCAGCAAGCGATTTTGGTTTTGAAAAAAGCCGTTATGTAAGAGGAGCTCTTTCCTTCTTGGTTCATGGCGAAGGTACAACGGCAACTCTTTCTGGAAACTATTCTGATACAAAGCCAATCTCTGGCGATGACGCTGCGTCAAAGGCTATGGGAACATCAACGGGTGAAAACAAGGGATTTGGTTTTGACATGAGCCATCCTTTTGTTCGCTCACGTGCAATGAACGTGCGCATGAATGCCGGTGTTGATTACAAGAATTCCAAAACAACTATTACTGCAGTTAATAAGTCATTGACAGAATCAAAAAGCGATTTCCGCAGTGTGAACATTGGCGGAACATTTGATTTGGCTGACTCTACAGGCGGTGTAACTGTTTTGAATTTTGATGGAGAATTGGGTCTTGACATTATGGATGCAACAAAGTCTGTAAAGGCTGCTGGAGCACAAAAAGGTTTCACAAACACATTCAAAAAAATCGAAGGTTCGTTGATGCGTTTGCAAACATTTGCAGGCGCTCCTGGGCTTTCTATCCAAGCGTCTATCACAGGTCAATATGCAGCTGATCCATTGCCAACTTCAAAAGAATTCAGCTTTGGTGGACGTGAATACGGCCGTGGTTTGGATACAGGTATTGCATCAGGTGATCATGGTTTTGCCGGAAAGCTTGAACTTCGTTATGCAATTCCACAAAATGCAATCAAAACAATCCAACCATATGCATTTGTTGAATACGGATCTGTTTGGGATCGTGAAGATAAGCTTGAAACAAAGCCAGCAGATGATATAGCAGTTCGCTCCGCTTTCACAGCCGGTGGTGGTTTGAAAATTGACTTGGTTGAGTATGTATCCCTTTACGGTGAAGCAGCTTGGGTTCTTAAGCCATCCAAAGGTCTTGAAGAACAAATCAAGCCAGCGGCAGATGCAAAAGATGGCGATTCATTGTATGACCAAAAGAAGGGCAATATGCGCTTGTTTGCAGGGTTAACATTACGTTATTAATTTAAAAAAATAATGCCCATGGCGCCCTAAAGGGGCCATGGGGAAATAGTTGAAAATATATATAAAGGAAAACAAACATGACTTCTTTGAATTTAAAGAAAATCTTGAAAAACACATCATCTTTGGTGTTGCCAGCTGCGGCAATTTTTGCTGTAAGTGAAGGCGTACACGCGGGTGTTTCTGCAACACAACAGCAAACTGTCGCATTTGCTGGTTCACCTGTGGCAGGAAAAAACACTTTTGCTTCCGATTTGTCTGTTGCAAGAATCTCAAAAACTGCATTTGACGCAGAATTTGTAAACAAATTGGCATTGATCGAATCCGGTCAAGCTGGTGTGACACAAACTTTGGAAAAAACACTTACGAAAATGGGTGTAAAATATGTCTCAACCGTTGAAGGTTCAGCAAGCAGAATCAAAATGACTGTGGGCGCTGATTCTAACTTTGTTGCAAAAGATGCAAAATTGTTCTTCAACAAGGACAATGCATTTACAGTTGACGTTGTGGCTCAAAAAGGTCAAGTGCTCAAAGTCCAAGGTGAAATCGAAACAAACTCTCCTGCTTTGTTGGCATCCCGTGGTAACTGGCACATCGATGGCGCAGTTCTCAAAGGAAGAACATCCTTTGCAGCTGGTCACGAATATGTAGACAGCACAGGTTCAAAAATTAGAAACGTGAACGCACAAGGTTTTGTTGTTGTAACTGGTTATAATTCCGCGCAATCTTTGGCCGATTCTGGTCTTGGTGATTTGGTTGCTTCAAACTTTGCTGGAAAAGGATATGTTCCTGTTTCCATTACAAACAAAGCGGGCTCTGTTGCAACTGTTGACTTGATTGGCGACGGAATGACTGTTTATGAAGCATCAGAAGCAAACTTGGAAACAGGTATGGAAATTGCGCGTGAAGCTGGTGATTTGACTGGATCCATTGCTGTTTTGAACGCAACTGGCGTTAAAGCAGTGATTGCTGGCATCGTCAACAGCCCAGTTCATGCAGGAACAATTGCAAGAATCGACCAAAAAGGCGAAGTTGAAATTGGTGGAAACATGGCTGCATTCAAGCACATTGATGGAGACATCAAGGCCGGAACTGTGCGCATGGATGCATCCGTTTTGGAAGCAGGCACATTAAAAGTAAAAGCAGACACTGTCACAATTGGTGATAGAGAGTCTCTTGAAGGTTTAAGCGGTGCTCAAGTAAAGGCAATCAAACTTGCAGGTCAAAACAAAACAATCAACGTAGTTCTTGGAAGCGGCGTTGAATTTGATGTAAAAGACATTCAAATTTTCGCTCAAAATGAACTTCACGATTTCTCCACAATCACATCTGCAGGTGGTTACGTTGGAAAATTCGCACACACAATTAATGCGCAAGCTTTCCAAAATGTCAGCGGTCAGAGCGAATTCGTCTTCGACCCAAGCTATATCTGGGTGATGGATGATGCGTTTGTGAATGATGCTGCGAATTGGGTTGATGGTCTGTCTTTATTGACTAGGGCTGCTGCTGCAGAGCTTAACGCTGCTGCATCTGTTGCTGGTGGTGGTGGTGCTTCCGCTGCTGCTGCTGCTGCAATTACCATTCCAAATTCTGGT
>CAZCFE010000010.1:10984-39922 GCA_964497925.1 uncultured Alphaproteobacteria bacterium
TGCTGCTAATGGTGATGCTGATGTTTTAGCGATTGCGACTGCTGCTGCTCAGGCTGCTGCGTATATTAGAAGCCTTCCTGCTACGGCTGCTGCAGAGCTTAACGTTGCTGCATCTGTTGCTGCTGGTGGTGGTGCTTCCGCTGCTGCTGCTGCTGCAATTACCATTCCAAATTCTGGTGCGTATGTGAAGGCTATAGCTGACAAAGCTGCTCTTGTGCATGCTGCTAATGGTGATGCTGATGTTTTAGCGATTGCGACTGCTGCTGCTCAGGCTACAGGGCTGGGATTGAGTTATTCCACGACATCGAAAAAAACAACCCTTTCTGATGCAGGGCGTGCGGCTTTGAAGGCTCGTATTGCGGCTTCAAACGCAATGAAGGATTGGAAGCTTGATAACATTAACGCGCATGTTGACGCGGCAACAAAAGCCGGTGGCGATAACTTTGCTGCAAACATTGCGGCAACTGATGGTCACTTTGGAACAGCCAACGGAGCAACTGGATTTGCTCTCAACTTCGATGCCGATATCGACAGCGCAGTATTCTTACGCGCATCTGATGTATCTGCAATGTGGGGTAAGGCGGCAAACGGAAACGTCACATTGCTTGCTGAAAACAATATTTATGTTATGGGGGCTATTACAACTGCAAATGCAGGTGCAGGTGATTTGGTTCTTAAAGCAGGTGGACGCGTATTCTTGGGAGATGATATCACTGGCACAAATGCTGCGGGTCGAACAAACATCATTATCCAAGCAGGCGTGAATGATAGACTTATAGGTGGTAACCATGTTGTTGGTGGCGGTAATGCTCCACGCTTTATTGACGACGCAACAGGCTTTGCAAAAACTGCGGGAGCAGGTGCCCTCGATGATTTAAGTCGCGGTTTCTATATGAGCCGTGGCGCCACAATAACTGGTGATCAAACACCTGCAAACCAAACCTATATCTCTATTCAAGTAAAAGATAACAGAGCAAATGGTTTTGCCGCTGGTGATTTGTCCTTGAGTAACATCGTTCTCCCAGTCCATAACGTGAACGCTGCTGGTCAAGCTTTATTCCTTGCCAACAGAACAGGCGGGGATATCCAAATGGTTCAAGGCACAAGCGCTGATCTTGAAGCTGCAATTGCTGCGATTAATGGAATGGGTGATGGTGCTTTAACAAATGCGGCCGTTAAACAAGCTGTGAAAAAAGCTATTACCAATTCTTATGGAACAGATGCGACATCCGTGTTTGATAGACAAGCTGTTCTTGAAGCAAAAAGAGTTGCTGGAACAATTGTTGCTGGAACAGAAGACGTTGAGCTTGCTGCGTTAAACGACCAAATAGCTGCACTTGATGCGGTTATCGGTGGTGGAGCCTTTGCAAATAAAGCTGCCGCTATCGCGCAATTAAACGGAATGTCAACAGGTATCCAAGTTCCAAATGTTGCCGCACAGGTCACACCAGTTGTATTCCTCACAACAAAAAATGGTAATGTTGGAAGCCAGGATCACGCAATGCGTATCTCAACTATGGGTGCGATGTCTGCTGCGATGTCTGTTGTTGGAAATGTTGGCGGTGCTGTATACTTACAATCTTCAACAGCTGATGGCAAACATCTTGTTCAAGGATTTAATTTTGGTGCTCCTTATAATAACGTGCTATCAGGACTTCTTCAAGGCGATCTTGCTATTTTTAAAGCTGATGGAGCATTTAGAAATGTTGCTGGTGCTGCTATTGCAGATGTCAATGCATATCTTGGTGCGGCAGGTGCTGTTGAGGGTATTGCTGGTCCTGATAAAGTCGCTCAATCTTCTTTCTTCGGTATCAAAGCCGGCGGTGATGTTGTTATTCAAAAAGATGGCGTAGCTGGAGCATTCCAGTTTGCCGATCAAACTGCAGGTGCAGACTCTTCCTACTGGGGTGGTTCAATTGTAACTGCTGCAGATAAGAATGTGATTTTGCGTTCACAAACAAACTTTACAACAGCTGCAAACAATGACAGAGCTGCAATCAAGGGCGGAAATGTTGTTCTTATTTCCGGAACTGGTGTTGGTGGTGCCGAGCATATCCCAGTTTCTGCTGCTCATGTTTTGGGTTATTCAAACGCAGGTGCGTTTAATGTTAAATCACTCGACAACACAACTGTTGCAACAGAGTCAAATGACGTAGTTGCGTACATGTTTGATGCGCAAGGTGCAAAGGTTGATATCGTTGCTGTTGGTGCTCCAAATCCAGTTGCAAAAGAAGACGTTCAAGCAACACATCTTGTTTCTGGCCGTGTGTGGAACGTTAAAACAGTTGACGGTGCAGCCATCATTTCTGCTCCAAATGACAAAGAAGTCACACTTGGAAAAGCAAAAGATGGAAAGCTTGCAACAATTGAAACAGTAGGTGCTGCTAATCACATTGCTCTTAGTGCAAAACAAGTGGTATTAACAGAAGGTCACAAACTTAAAGTAACAGCCGATGATGCAAACGTATCTGTCACAAACCATGACGCAGACCTTGGAACATCGGATCTGCCAATTCTAATCGAAGGTCAAGATGCTGTTCGTGGTGGTGTGTTGAGTGTTGTTCTTAACAGCGCAGACAAATCTGCACATGTTCGCACAATCGGAAACTTCACACTTGACAACATCGTTGTAACTGGAACAGGTAACGTGTTTATGGATGGTTTAGATGCGGCGCGCAACGAAACTGACACAGCAAAGAAAACAACAAAGCACAGCATTTTGACATTGGCAAACAATGCTGCTGCAATTTCTGCCGAAAATGGCCGTGTTGAAATTAAGGCCGGTGAAATTGATGGTGCTGGTGCAAACTCCGGTGTGACTGGTTCGAGCGTTTCATTACTTGCTGTTGAAAGCACAAATATGAGCGATGATCTACTTTTAAAGCCTGCTTTACTTGCTCATAAATACAACACAGGTGCAATTGGTCGCACACATGCAATCACACTTTCAAAAGCTGGAACTGCAGGAACAGGTGTGAAATTTGAAGCTTATGGTGATAAGCAAGTAGGCTTTAATTCAAGGCTTGCCACAGATGGTGAAAATCTGGTTATTACAGGAACACCTATTTCAACAGATGCAGATTTTATCGCTAAAGATGTTGCTGGTGTTAAAACAGCAAAAGGTGGTTTGATTTCTGTAACCGTAACAACTCCTGGCGCAACTGATTCAAAGCTCATTCTTGGAACAACAAGAACAGGTGCAGAAGAAGAAAATGAAACAGTATTGTCCGCGCAAGGTGGCCTAATTGTATTTAACCTTGGCCATGATTCCAAAGTTCATGTTGCAAGCGAATACACACTCATCACATCTGCTGGTTTGAGCCTTAACGGCGGTAATGCTGGTGCGGAAATTGGGCAAAGAGAATACTTTGTAAAAGATAATGCCAACACAAACAAGCGTTTGTGGTGGGCGCCAACTCCTGCAGCAGATAAAGACATGGGCACAGGCCTTGGTCTCTTAACCGGTGCCTTTGCAGGTTCCGCTCTTGTTCAAGTCTGGGGTGATGTAGCTTTGGGTACAACCACTGCAGTTGCAGAAGACAGACCAAATGGCATTCATGCATCTGGTGCAAACTATGACAGCGCTGTTTTGAAAGAAGCTGTGCAGTCTATCGGGTTAAAGTTTGCAGCAACCGAAGGCGCTTATGCAGATGCTGGCCGTAGAGCTGCTGCTGCTGCTGCTGTTGTTGCTGGGTCTAGAGCCGGAGAAACAATTGCTCAAATTCGTGCGCGCGTTGCTGTTACAGAACAGGCAGAGTTTGATAATGCACTCATTGGTAGCTATGCCGACTTCCAAACATTCTCCAACGACGGGTTCTTATACCTTTCTTCTCTTGATGAAGACAGCACAGGCGGTGGAAAGATTTATCTCTCACACACATCCGCGAATGCTTTTGGCGTAACAGGACAAGCAGTTGTTGATGCGGCTTATCTTGGCTACATGGGCAAAAGTGGTTATGGCACAAATGCTGATGCAGATCACGGTGCAATTAATATGGCCGCAAATGCGCGCATCGTTTTGAATGTTGCAAATGTTGGTGATTTTGATGCATCTGCGCTTGATAACAAAGCAGCAGGTGTTCCTTTAGCTCCAGTTCAAACAAAGCGTGTTAAATTGCGTGCTGCTGCTGGTAATGCTTATGCATTTGGTGAGTCGAAAAAAGCCTTCTTCCATGTTGCAAACAATGCAGCAGGTGTTCTTAATATTGGCGCAGTAGATGCAAACAGTGTTTATGATATTGCAGCTAAGTTCTCAGTTGCCGATGCTGGTGATGTTGGAAAAAACCCACTTGTTAACAGAATGCGCAATTTCACAATGACAGGTGAAGATTCCGTGTTTGATTTAACTGGTTCTGCAACACCAAATGCTGGTATTGTCGCCTTAACAGGTGATGCGGCGAAAAAGCCAATTGTTTCTTCTGGAACAGTTTCTATCTCCACAGCAAGCGCATTCACAGCGCCAGCAGGCGTTGCAATCTCAGCAAAAGACCTCAGCGTAAAAGCTGCAACTGTTGCAGCTGGAGCACCTAACGCTCTTGTTCTTGATAACGTGACTGGCACAGTTTCTATCGAAGCAACTGCTGGAGCAGCACATGTAAAGCGTACTGTGGCTGGTGATGTAACGCTTTCTAAATTTAAAGCAACGGCACCTTCAACAATTGATCTTCCTGAAGAAGGCAAACTCAAACTTGCCGATAATTTTGAAGGGTCAAGCATGATTACAATCGCTCTTCCAAAGGGTGGTCTTGTCATTGGTGGCGCTGCAACATTTGAAGGTGGATTCGATCTAACACAAAAAGATGCCTTTACTTTGGAAAGCCTTCTTAAATCAGGCGGAAATGTTATAATCACATCAACCAGTGGCGCAATCACAACTTCAGGTGACAAGGGTCTTCTTGAATTTACAGTTCTTGCAAATCTTTCCTTAACTGCGCAAGGCGGAAAAATTGGTGGAAGTGAAACAAATTCAGCATTTAAAGTTAAAAACGACGCTGGAGTTGTAACCCTTGTGAGCGCGGTTTCTGCTCCTGGGGTAAACATCAGCGCAAGCAAAGATGTGACATTGGCAAATGCTCCAGGCGCAATTTCATCAACACACGGAAATGCTGTTGTAAAAGCAGGTGGCGTGATGACATTTGATGCGGGCACAACAATTACTGCTCCACAAGGCGCAATCGAACTTGCAGCAAATAGTTATGTAGGTATTGCAGCAGCAGATACACTTACAGCAAAGAAGGTGACTATCGGATTTGTTGGCGACAATGCAGTATTTAATTTGGGCGCACTTGATCGTGATGTTTTCCATGTTGATGTGGCAGAACTTGTTTTGGGTTCAGCAACTGATAAAGTTGACTATCAAATGACAGCTGGTACACAATTCCATCAAAAAGCAAACTTGAAGAAAATCTTCATTGGTGGTCAAAAAATCACAGGCGGTAACAGTGTGTCATTCGTTGATGGTTCATCATTAGAACTTCAAATTGCAGAAGATGTGGCAACATCCTTTACTGCAGAAAACCTTGCTGCTCATAAAATGTCAGTTTCAGGTAAAGTTGGTTCTTTAACTGCTTCAACATTTACAAACACTGTGACATTTGATGGTCTTGAAGTTGAAAAAGCTGCAGGCATTACGTTTGCAGGCGCCGCACCAACAATTGGTGACAAAGGTTTGACTGTTGGTGAAAAATTGACTTTGGTTTTGGGTGGGTTTGTTCCTGCTGGAGAAGGGGTTATTAAGGCGGCTGCTTTGGATTTGACAACAGATGCAATTGCTGCTCCTGCAAAGACAATCAAAACCCAAGTTGGTGAGCTTGTTGTGCGTGCGGCAGCTGCTACAACTGCTTTGACGATCGATAACGAATCTGAGGCTGTTGTTTTGGCTGAAGTTTCGGTTCTAACTGCGCAAGACTTTACTTTAAAGCAAAAAGGTAATGTTGTATTTAAGGATGCAGGTGCTTTGAATGGCGCCGCTCATAATGTTTCATTGCTTGTTGATGGAACTGTTGACACGGCTGATTCAACTCCAGGAACCGTTCATGTAACTGCAGCTGGTTTCACATTTACTGGTAACACAGCTGATTCAACACTTAAAACAGCTGTTGCCACATTTACACCAAAAGACGTTGTAAAAGTGACTTTGGATAACACTGGGACAGACCTTGGTGTTCAAAAAGGAACCGGTAAAGAAGGTTACGCAAGCTATACAAC
The DNA here is from genome assembly GCA_964497925.1 of uncultured Alphaproteobacteria bacterium. GTDB lineage: Bacteria > Pseudomonadota > Alphaproteobacteria > CAIYWZ01 > CAIYWZ01 > CAIYWZ01. Next base: position 17,192 of record CAZCFE010000010.1, read on the forward strand.
AGGAGTAAATAACTTAACTGTTGCGGGCAAGCAAACTGGCTTTAACACAATCATCTTCTCATCTGATGTTATTGATGGAAGCACACACAAAAGAGATAACTTTGAAGGTCTCAAGACTTTGGGTCTTAAGACAAAAGAAGTTGCGCTTTTGGGCGATAAGGTTGTGTTTGGGGCTGGAACGCCTTTGGCTGTAAAAAATGCAAATATTCATCTTGCAGGCCTTAACAAGGCTGTTGCAGAAAAAGATGCAGCGGTTGCAAAGGCAAAAGCTGATTTGGCTGCAAACACAGACGACGCTCGTAAAACTGTTCTTACAACTGCTGTAACAACCGCAGAAACTGCACTAACAGCGGCACAAACTGCTGTAACTGCCTATACAACTGATGTTGGGGGTGTTGTTGGGGCATGGAAAACTGCACAAGACAACCTTAAAGCAGTGGCTAACACAGATATGCCAAAGTTTGTTTCAAGCTTGATTTTGGGTGGATCCGATGCTTTGGTTGTGGATGCTGGTTCATATGGAAATCAATCTTTGGAACTTGAAGGGTTCATTTCTTTGAACGATGGCGTAACTTTTGTGTCTCCATCATTTGGCTTTAATCACACAGATGCATCTGCGCTTGCGTTTAAGGGTTCATTTGCAAAGGTTAAAGGGACATCTGCAGGTGATGTGTCTGTTATAACAACGGCTTCTGATCTTTCAGGTTCGGTAAAAGCGCCAAATATGGTTCTTTCTGCTGCTGAAACATTTGGTAAAACAGGTGGTTTGAAGGTTGATGGAGTTGCAACATTTGCAGGAAAAGCAAAGATTGCAACAATAAATGCCGTTTCTGGATCAACAGTTGCTGATCTTGGCGCGCTTGAAGTGATGAACGCTTCCGGTGAACTGAAGATCTTTACTGGCGATACAAAGGGAGTTTTGAAAACTTTCGCATTTGACGGCGCAAAGGATGAACATCTTAGCTTGACAAGTGTCGTTTTCAAGGCGCCAAAAGTTGTGATTACCGTTGCTGGTGATGAAGCACAAATTTCAGGCGCAGTGAATGACACGTCTTTGACGGATGTTTCTCTTTATGCAAACAGCTTTGATCTTAACGGTTTTGTGATCAGCAAAGATGGTAAGCTTGTTGCAGCAAAAGACGCAAATCTTGAAAAAGCAGCAAAGGCAAAGATCCTTGGGTTCAATGGTCTTGAAGCAGCTGTTTATGCAGTCGATGGTCTTGTAACAGGTGAAGGGTCATTGAAAAAAGTTGGTTCATTCAAGCACAAAGGCATGCCAATTGCTGAAACGTCAGAAATTGACTTGGCAGAGCTTGACGGCAATGATATGGGCGAATGGGATATCAATGAATTGAAGCTTGCCAAGAAAATCATGATTGATGGAGTTCAGGAAGATGCTGATGGCATAGAAGGTTTGCAGTTTATCGCACACAACGTTGCCAGTGAAGCTGACTTCCATGCATTCTTAAAAGCCTTGAAAGATGCAAAAATTGCAGCCAGTGAGATGGGTAATGTTGTTAACAGTGCTGTCAAGACTGTAAACACTCAAACATCCTTTATCGGTAAAAAATCAGCACAATTCTCGCTGACAGACACCACTTTTGTTGAAGCTGTAAAAACTCAAGCAGTTTCAGGAAAAATCAAGAGAAAAGGCTTTCTAGTCCAATAACTCTTAAATCTTAACTAAACCAAAAAACCCCTGGAAAGAAATTCCCAGGGGTTTTTTATTGTAGCTTTTTAAGAATAAAAAAGAGGTGTGTGTATTTTGCAACAATGAATTTTAAAGTATGTCTTTTTAAGAAAAACAAGATATGAAACGATTGACCTTTTCTAAGGGATGGAGTATTATTGATCATTGATGGGATTTGTCGTAATTTTATAGCATCTTCTGTGGTAAATATTAATTAACAATTAACAAATTTAAGGAATAGAATTAAAATGAAAAATGAAAAAAAGATTTTAAGTGCAATCGTTGTATCTTTAATGCTTGCAAGCTGTGGCGATGACAAAGCTGCCGATTCAGCAGCAGCTTCTGCTTCAACGATTAAATCTGTAACACCAATGAGCGTTGTTATGCTTAATAAGGAAGTCGGAGTAGGAGCTAAGATTGATCTTTTGAGCGCAGATCTTTCTATTGCTAGCACAGCAGCTTTTGATGTTGATTCTGCTGATGGAAAAGCTGATGCAAACGCAAAAGCTTATGCTGCTGCGCTTAAAGCAGCAACAACAGGAACAACAGCAAAGTTTGATGCGTCTAAGCCAATTGTTCTTGATTTAACAGGCGTTAAAGCAACAGTAACAGCTGCTCAAACAGCAGATAAATTCCCTGTAATCAATGTTCGTAAGCTCACATTAGACGCAACTTCAAATATGGAGTTATTTGGTGTTGCAGCAGTTGCTGAAGTAAAAGATTCAGCCGGCGCAGTTACAACTCCAGCTGTTAAAGCAACGCGTTTGAACGTTGGTGAAATTTCTTCTGCAAAAGGTGCAACATTCACATTGGCAACAGCAGGTGAGCTTTCATTGTCTTCTGGAACACTCAACAGCGTTGTTGAAGTAAAAGATGCAGCAACTATCGTATTTGATGATTACACAGCAGCTGATGCTGATGCAAAACTTCTTGGTGTGAACCGTACTTTGACTGTTGGTGCGCATGGCGAATTGAAATCTGCAACAGACACAGTGATCCCAGCAGGACAAAAAATCATTTTGAATGCTGCAGGCATGGATGCAATCACAGATGCAATATTTGATGCGGATGCTGCTGTAAAGACCGCTAAAGGCCTTGTGACTGCTGCTGCAACGGCAACAACTGCTGCTGACGCAATGGCTGATGATACTGTTGGCGTGACGGCCAAAGCTGATGCAGTGAAAAAAGCAAAAGAAGACACAGATGCTGCCGCAACAGCGTTGGTTGATGCAAAAGCTGCTGTAACAACTGCAGAAAGCAGAAAAGTTGCAGGGACACTTACTTTTGGATCAGATGCCACTAAGCCATTAAGTGTTATGGGAATGTTGCAAGTTGACTTCCAAAATATAGCCCTTCAAAATAAGAAAATTATTATTGGTTCTGTAAAAGATGACGCCTTAAAAACAGTTGATGCGGCAGGAAATGGTCTTTTTGGTGACGGTATTTGGGGGGATGTGGTTCTTGCCAAAGGTAAATTCACACTTTCTGGGAAAGATACAACAGCTGAAACTGTAACAGTTGGAAAAGGTGGAACATTTACATTTGGTGCAAAAAAAATCGGAAATGTAGATTTGGCAGAAAATGCGACGTTTGTGTCAACAGGCGAGTTCGATGGAACTGTGGGAGATTTTACTCTTATTGCTGATAAGGCACATAACATTACAGCAACAACAGGAAAAACATTAACTGTTGGAACATTGACAATGAATAAGTTTTCAAATACAACAATTAAAATTTCTGATGCTGGAATGGTAACTAAAGGCGTTGATGCCTCCGCATTTGTAACTGCTTACACGCCTGTTTTTGCTGATAGTGTAGCGAAAGTTGCAGTAGAAAAAGCTGCTGAGGAGCTTAAAGCTGCAATTGCTGCTGATACAGCTGCTAGTACTGATGAGACACAGGCAAAACTAAAAGAAGCAACTGCTGCTGATACTGTAGCAAAAGCAGAAGAAGCAAAGACAGTCGCTGCGCTTACTGCCGATGCGAACAAATTACAACTTGCTTACAATGCTGCAAAAGCAGCAGCTGTAACCGCTGCTGCTGTCGATGGAAGCACACTTGTAACATCAAAAGTAGCAATGACAATCGATGGAAAAATTAAATTGACTGCTGTAAATAAAAATAAAATCCCTGCAGGGTCAATCATAAAGATCCTTCATTCCGACGCTTCCGTGACCTCTGGAGCTGATTTGAAATGGTCAGGTGATGCCCTTGTTAAGCTTGCTGATGCGACAAAATCTGCAGACCTTACAACAGCCACTGCGGTTCTCTTGAAGGATGCTGATGTTGCCAGTAAGGATCTTTTCTTGTTAACTTTAGCTGAAATTGCTGCAGCTCCAGCTGCAGCTTCAGCTTCACCAGCACCAATGATGTCTTCTGGAGTAGGAAGTTTTGAAAGTGCTTTGTTCGGCGCACAAGAAATGAAGGTGGGTGCGGTTTCAATCGCTTCTACAGCACAAGGTCAAACAGGTCAATTGGTTGGGTTTAGCTTTGCTGGTATGAATGTTTATGCAAGCTATGAAACATCCACAAACGCAATCAACTCTGCTGCTGCTGCTTACAAGACAAGCTTTGGTGGATTTGATCTTTCCAGCAATGTTGTATACGCTGTAAACAAGTCAAGTCTTGGTGATTTGAATGTTGATTCAAAAACATTTGCATCTCAAGTTCAAGTGGCTCTTCCAATGAAGGCTCTTGGTGCAACATTTACACCATCCGCATTTGCCGGTTACGGTGTTATTGCATCTGATAACAGCACACTTGTTTCAGGTGACAGCTTTAATGCCGGAACATCTGCAAGTTTTGCAGGGGCTGCGTTTAAGGCGTCTACAGACTTCTCATTCAAGTCCGTTGCATTTAAGGCGTTTGCAAACTTCTCAGCTGCGTCTGAATTTGCTGCTCGTGGAAGTGAAAATGGTGTTGCGGCGACTGTTGCTCCAACACAATCATCCGCGATGTTTGGTGTGAATGCTGCTGTTGATTCTTCAACATCTGTATCCGCGCAAGCTGGCGTTGTGAAGAACAACAATCTTGATGCAGCAGGCAAGTTCGAACTTGCAATGAACATCAAGCTTTAATCTTAACTTTTCAAACGTTTATCGTTAGAATAGGGGAAGAGAAATCTTCCCCTTTTTCTTTTTGTTAACCAAATTGCAACTTCTTTGTATCATCATAAAAATATGATGAGATTAGAACAAAATATAAAACAACAACAAAAGCTTATTTTAACATCGCATATGCAACAGTTTATGCATGTTTTACAGTTGAGCAATATTGAACTCATGGATACGATTTCTGGTCAAATCGAAGAGAATCCATTTTTAATTGAAGAAACGCCTTTGCCACGCCGTGAAGAATTTTTCGCCCCACCCAAGCCGCGAAATTTTTTGTCTGATTTTAATTTTGAAGACACATTACAAGATGCGCCTTCAATGGTTGAAAAAATTCAAAATCAAATTCTTTTGAATTTTCATGATATTCCAAGTCAACGCATTGCGCAGCATTTTATTTTATTTCTTGATGAGTCCGGCTATTTTAGGGCCGATCTTTCTGATCTTTCCTTAAAGCTTGGAACAAACATTGAAAACTTAGAACGCATTTTAAATGTTATGCAATCATTTGATCCAATTGGAATTTTCGCAAGAGATTTGAAAGAGTGTTTCAAAATTCAACTTAAAGACCAAGATTCAATCACACCCATGATTAACCGAATTATTGATAGTTTGGATTATTTAACAACCGGAAATATGAAAGAGCTTTTAAAAGCATCAGGAAGTAAGATTGAAGATGTTCAAAGTGTGATTCAAAAGCTTAAAACCTTGGATCCAAAACCAGGTTTTCAGTCAAGTGAAAGCGCTTTTGGTGCAGGGCATATTGTCCCAGATCTTTATCTTGATATTGATGAAGGTGGAAAATGGAGTTTATCATTAAACCCAGATCTTGTCCCAAAATTATCCCTTCATCAAGAGCTTTTTCAAAAAAGCATGCTTGCAAATATCACAAAAGATGAAGAAGGCTTTATTAAAGAAAAATATTCAGGAGCGGCCCATTTGATTAAAGTCATTCAACAGCGCAATGACACGCTTTTACGCATTGCCAATGAAGTTGCCACAACTCAGCGTTTATTCTTTACGCAAGGGATTCATTTTATGAAACCTTTAACTTTGAAAAAAGTAGCTGAACAATTGGGTGTTCATGAAAGCACTGTTTCAAGAGGATGTTCAAACAAATATATCGCAACACCAAGAGGGACATTTGAATTGAAGTTCTTTTTCCAAAGTGGTGTCACGGATACAGATGGAGATGCTGTGTCATCGGCCCAAATTATTTACCATATTAAAAATATCATCAGCACAGAAGCCTCTAAGAAGCCTCACAGTGATGAAGAACTAACGGGTATCCTAAATGCCAAGGGGATCCAGGTTGCGCGGCGTACGGTGGCAAAATACAGAGAAGAGGCGGGGATCCCATCATCAAGTGTGCGCAAACGTCAACGTGGCGGATAATTCTAGACTCCTAAAATTTCTTGCAATTCCCCTGATTGGTAAAGTTCTTTTACGATGTCGCATCCACCAACAAATTCGCCGTTGATGTAAAGTTGGGGAAGTGTTGGCCAGCTTGAGAACGCTTTGACTCCTTCGCGGATATCATTGTTTTCCATTACGTTGCAGGATCCAAATTCAACATTCAAGGTATTCAAAATTTTAACGACCACGCCTGAAAATCCGCACATAGGAAGGCTTGGCGTTCCCTTCATGTAAAGCATGACTTTATTATTTGATAAATCTTGGCGGATTTGATTGAAAATATCTTCTTGTGTCATTTTATATATCCTTGTGTTCTTTTGTTTCGATTGATAATGCATGAAGTTTTGTTCCTGCGATATCACCTAGCGCTTTATAAACTTCCCTATGTTGGCTTATTTTGGACATTCCTTTGAAACCTTCCCAAAATATTGATATTTTATAGTGATCTGAGTCACCAACAAGATCTTGAAGCTCGATTTCTGCTCCTTCAAAATGAGGGGATAGAAGGTCCATGAGCTCATTTTTTGAAATTGCCATCTTTAGTTCACCGGTTGTGGGGTTGGAATGACTTTTCGAATTTCTGTTTGAGGTGAGGGTATTCCGATATAGCTTAGAATAATAAGCCCACCGCCTATTGTGACGAACAAAAATGTGAAAATTGCTTTTTGTAATGAGGTCATGGTTACACCATCATATTGCGTGTTGCGCCAGGAAGGCTGACCACAAGACCATCTAGGTCATCACTCATGATGATTTGGCAACCAAGACGTGATGTGTGAGTAAGACCAAAGGCAAGGTCCAGCATATCTTCTTCATCCTCAGTGGCTGCTTCAAGCTTTGGAAACCATGATTGATCGATGATAACATGACAAGTGGAACAAGCCAGAGATCCTTCACATGCGCCCTCTAAGTCAATTTCATGAATGTGCGCAATTTCTAATATTGATAATCCGTTGGGTGCTTCTACTTCTTTTTTGTCGCCATTTGTTGTGATGAATGTTATTTTTGGCATTATTCTACTCCATTGTTTATTTGTAAATTCTTTAATACGCTTTTTAATTGCATTTGTGCAAGAGGTTCTATTGTATTTGCAATAATTTTTATTTTTTCTTGTATTGCGCTTGTGTTTTGTTCGTTTAAGGCTTGCTTTAAAAGATCAACTTCTGTTTGAATGAAAAGTTTGTCTTCCTGGCTTGCAAGCTCTAGAGTCGATTGCGCGATTTCAATCAAGCTTGAGGCTTTTACTCTGGCCGTGAATAGAAGTCTATTGTTGATATCATCTTTTGCATTTTGTGATGCTTCTATTAAAATCTGCATAATTTCTTGTGTGGATAAATTATTAACAGCCAAAGTATGTAGAGTTTCTTTTTTATCAGAATTTAAATCTTTTGCTTCAACCAAAAGCAAGCCATCTGCATCAATATGAAAGACGACCTGAATTCGAGGAATTCCTGCTGGCGCGTCATCAATTGGTCCTAAAACAAATTCACCTAGTGATTTGCATTGCGCCGCAAATTCACGTTCACCTTGAAGGATGTGAATTTTTATGAATTGTTGGCTATTTTGTTGTGTTGTGAAAATTTGCGCTTTGGATACAGGAATGGACGTGTTTCGAGGAATAATCCAATCAACAATTCCGCCCATCGTTTCAATGCCAAGAGATAAGGGGGTAACATCCAGCAAAAGATGATCTTGATCGCAAATGAGGCTTTGTGCTTGGTGTCCTGCGCCAAGACCTACAACTTCATCTGGGTTGATGTCATCAAGGATGGGAGCGCTAAATGTGGTTTTTAATATTTTTTTAATTAAAGGGATTCTTGTTGAGCCTCCGACCAGAACAATTCCTTCCAGCTGAGAGGGAGATATTTTTTGATCTTCTAATGTGTTGTCCACAATTTCAAGAGTTTTGTTTAGCAAGGGCGATATCAGTTTTTCAAAATCTTCTCTAGATAATTGAGGGGATGATTCGAAGGTAAGAGATTCTTTGATTTGCTTTGACTTTGAAATTGTCTCAGGTGTTATTTTTTGAAAAACTTTTTGCGCGATAAGCGCATCAAAGTCATCTCCGCCAAGATCGGCATCTCCACCCGTGGCAAGAATTTGGAATACATTGTTTTTTAACCGCAAAAGAGAAAAATCAAAGGTCCCTCCGCCTAAATCGTAGATTCCAAAAAGGCCTTCTTTCTTTTTTGAAAGGCCATAAGCAATGGCAGCGGCAGTGGGCTCGGCAAGTAAGCGCATGACTTCGAAACCTGCATCTATAGCCGCCTTTTTAATTGCATTGCGTCTTGTGTCATCAAAATAAGCAGGAACTGTTACGATTGCATGTTTTGTATCAATACCTGATCTTGCAAAAGCTTCATTTTTTAAATGCTTGAATAAGTGTACAGCCAAATCTTGAGTATTGATTCCGCAGAATTTTTCTTCTTGCCCAACGAATCTTTTGATGGACTTTATGTTTTTTTCACATGCAAAATTCCCGCAAACAATATCATCTCCTTGCAAAGAAATAACGCTAGGGATTAAAGAAGTACCTTTTTCATCGCAAAGAATTGTCACACTTGTGTGAGAAGCAAGACTTAAAACACAGTGCGTCGTTCCAAAGTCAATACCAAGGGCATGATCAATGGGGGCGGCGGATGTTTCTGGTTCGTCGATTTGTAACAACATTTTTTGCATATACTCATGTGATTAATTTACTAATTTACTATATATACAGTGTATTTTATTTTTTGTCAAGTAAAATTATCAGATCCATTATTTTTAAATTATTATGCGAAATGCTCTGAATATAAAAGGTTGCTTTCTTAAAGCACCGATCTTTTATTAAGAAGTGAAAATTCGGAACTCGCCATAATTGATACCTTTGAAATGATTTTCCAATCCACATTTTGTTGACAATGTCAAAGGGGATGGGAGAGCGCTTAAGCTAAACCAGTCCATAGAGTCTTGCTTCAAAGGCTCTTTGTTGATAGGGGTTTGATTTTTTGGAAGGTTTGCGTAGAAGAACAGTTCTAAAGAATGAAAAGGGTTTTTGGGATTCATCCAATCAGGCTGAATTAAATCGATCGTTGTGATCAACTGTACGTTTTCTAATATGATGCCAATTTCTTCAAAGGCTTCTCGAATAATAGCCTCTTTTGGAGATTCGTTTTGTTCGATGCTTCCTGTGACGCAATGCCAGTGATTTGCCCAAAATTTTTGAAGATGAGATCTTTTTGTGAGCAGTATTTTGTCGTCTTTATTTAAAATCAAATGCGGTACAATTAACATGATTGTTTAATTTCCTTTCCATTCAAAACATTCAAATTCACCAATTTTACAAAAACCAAGACGCTCATAGATGCGGTATCCTGAATCGCTGGATGCGGAAAGGGTGGCATATTTATGACCACTTTTTCGAGCAACTTGCAAAAGATAGTGCATCATATCCGTTCCATATCCTTTTCCTTGGTCTTGATCATTCGTTATTAAGCTAAAAATCGCGCAGTTTTCTGCGTTTATAAACATAATGGAAATTGTGACTGGCCGGTTATTTTCGTATCCGACAAAAAGTCTTTCATCTAAGGAAAGATTTGAGGTGCCCAGCATTTGATAAAAAAGACGTGCGGTTTTGTCATAGGGCTCTAATACGTTGATAAAATCTTGGAGCAATAATTCATTGTCAATTGGTTTGATAATAAGCTTTGTTTCTCGCATGATTTGAGGGGAATTCTTAAGATCACAAATCATTGCGTGTTCTGTTGTTTCAAGTATAAAATTATTGGCAAGAAGCATTTTGGTGAATCTTGGATCATGTGCGCTTGGGGGGATCCACCATGCAAATGGCTGCTGATTAAAAGCATCTGTTATTGCTGAAAAATCAGAGTTTTCTAAAGGAGTTCCGTATGCGATATTGAACATACTTGATTTTAAACCGCAATTGACAATGGTGACCCCTTTTATTTGACGTGAATCAAAATTCAATAATTCAGGTAAGAACTTGAAATGTTCTTCGTGATTTTTCTCAATGATATGTAAATGGGTTTTGTTAAATTTCATTTTTTAATAACGCCAAACGATAATTTCCAATCACATTAAAGCCTATAGATTCATAGGCTTTAATAGCGGCTTGGTTATTGGTGAATAATATTGCTTTTTGAATTCCTTCTTGTTTTGCTTGAATGAGAGTGTGACGCACCAAAATTCTTGCAAAACCTTTGTTCCTATGTTCAGTGGGCGTCCATACGGGACCGATTTGAACCATATCGTCTATTTTAGCATTAAATGCGCTTAGTGAGAGGGGTGTATTGTTTTGATATAGAATCCAACAATTTCCATTTATTAAAGTTTGAACTTTATCTTGCGCTCTTGTATCGAGATCTTTGTTATTATCAGCTCCCAGCGCTTCTATTTCATATGCCTTCATCCATTTGATCAGCTGGTCTTTGGGTGTTGCTTTTGAGTGAGCGATGGAAAAGCCTGAAGGAAGATCCGATATATCTAGGGCATCAAGGTTCAATTCATACAGTCTTTCATTTCTGTTAATGCTGTATGATTTATCAGATAAACCAAATTCTTTGATCACAAGACTTGCTTGACTATCAGGCCCAAGAACGCCTGCAATTGGTCGGCGTATGTTTGTTTTGAGTGTGGAGGCAAGATCTTTTAGTATTTGGATGTCAGGCGCAAACATCATAATCTTTCCATTCCAATAGTGAACAATGACTCCTTCGAGTTGAGATGATATATCGTTGAAAGCTCCCCAATATTCCCCATGAAAAATTTTATCTTGATATTGAATTCCTGCTGTTTCCAAATTGCTGCATATAAACATGCATTGAGCTTTATGGGTAGATAGAAATTTTTTAAGCGCATCTGTATCGCTATTGGTGAGTAGTCGTATAGTCATTTGTCCTCCATTATGTGCTATATTAAGTTAATATTGTACCATGTTTTTTTCAAATAAACAACAGATCAGCTGTCATTAAGTATGCCGTCAGTTTGAGTTTCCCATAACGTTGCGTAAAGGTTGTTGTTGGAGAGAAGTTCTTTATGCGGACCATCTGCTATGATTTTTCCTTGATCGAATACTAGGATGCGATCCATGTGAAGAAGGGTGGATAAGCGGTGGGCGATGACAATTGTTGTTTTGTCTTTCATCAATTCCCATAAAGACTCTTGAATCAACTTTTCTGTGATGGAATCAAGTTGGCTTGTTGCTTCATCCAAAATAAGGATTGGGGCATTTTTTAAAATGGCTCTGGCAATTGCGATGCGTTGACGTTGCCCTCCGGAAAGCTTTACGCCTCGATCACCAACTAATGAATCGTAACTTTGAGGAAGATGCGAGATGAATCCATCAGCGTATGCTTTTTTAGCTGCAGTTATAACGTCTTCATCACTTACACAAGTTTTGCCATAGCGAATATTTTCCATAAGGCTTCTGTGGAACAGGCTTGGATCTTGGGGAATCATTGCAATGTTTTCTCGTAAACTATCTTGAGTGATATCTTGTATGTTTTGTCCATCAATTAAAATTTCGCCACTGTTTATTTCAAAAAGCCTCAGAATTAAGTTTACAAATGTTGACTTTCCACCACCAGAATAGCCAACAAGACCTACTTTTTCTCCTGCTTGGATTTTTATGGATATATCTTCAAAAAGTGGCTTAGTGCCTTTGTAGTGAAATTTAACATGATTAAAGGTGATTTCACCTTTTGGGTTTAGCAGGTTTGTGGCGCTTGATTTGTCTTGAATTTCTATAGGGGTTACCAAGCAAGATAAGCTTTGCTTGCATCTTCCTGCCGCTTTGTTGAACTCGTCAACTTCATACATGGTAAACCACATCATGTGGCCTGTTTCCATGGATAGCGCCAAGATAAGAGCAAAATCACCAATCGTGACTAAATTTTGAGCATAAAGACGCAGCAAGAAATAACAGGAAAATGCCATCATGATTGCAATCAGGCCGCCTTGAATAGAGTGCATAATTAAGGCATGTTTTTCTTTTTTTTGATATGCGTTTGCGTATGCCAAAAAAGCCGATTCTCTTCGATTGATTTCTTCTTTTCTTTGTGCAAAAAGAGTCACGTTAAAAGAGTTGGTGATACTGTCTATTATTTGCCCTCCCAAAACAGATTCTGTATCTGCCTGATTTTTGGACAGATGTGTTAATTTTTCAGACATAAATAAGCTGATTCCAAAAAAACAAATGCTCCATAATGCTAAAATGTTTAAGAAAATTGGGTTAACATGATAAGCAAAAACAAAAGCCATCGTGAGCAAAGATACGGCTCTGAGAAGATTAGGAATACTTGATGAGATAATTTTTTCAACGCCGTCGATTAAATGAAAAATTTGTTTTGAAAGGGTGCCTGCCATGTTTTGTGTAAAAAATTGGTGTGAGTGCTGTAGCGTGTAATTTAAAAGAGTGCGGTCTATTTTATTAAGAATGAATGGCAGAATCTTGTATCTGGTATATGTAATGCCCCGCCAGGTGAAGTTATCAAATATGATGAAATTTATTACAATTAAACTTGTTGGGAGTATGAGCATTCCAATATCGCCAGATTTTGTGTCTGGCAATAAGTTGATCACTTGACGCAGAAGTACGCTGTTAAATGGCCCCCAGAAACCAGCGGCAAAGCTCAGAAGGGCGTAAACAGCAACTGTGGGTTTGTGCTTTTGAAGGAAATGCCATATGAATCGAGAGAGGTTAGTGGGAAGCTTTTTGTGGATCATGATTTGGTTCCAAACCATTTTGATACCCAGCGTTTGGGTAGAGCGTTCAAGATGTGGCATAAGAAATAATAAAATAAACTGGGGTATTTTCTTTTCTTTTTTCCTTGCGCAAAATCGGCCATATACAAAGCCATTTTTTCTGGAGACCATGCAAAAGGGAGACTGCCTTTTAAACCCTTTGTTTGAACGGGGCCGCAATAAAGAGAGGAAAATTTTGTTTTTGAATGAGAAAAAGTCAATGATAATCCATCAAAAGCTTTCGAGATCGCCGCTTTTGATGCTGCGTAAGCGCTCCCATTTGGGGGTGCCCATAAAGCATTGATAGAGCTTGTGACGATAAAGTGGGTTTGAGGCATGCCTGCGTTTTTCCATCCTTGAATAAAAGACAGAACACCGAAATAGTTCACACTCATGATTTTCTCATGTTTTTCTAGATTGAAATTATCATTTTCTGCTGCATCTTCTCCAGCAATGCCTGCATTTAAAAAGAATACGAAGGGTTTTATTTTTAAAGATTGTAATAATGAAAAAGTATCCAAAATTTGATTTTTATCGGAAATATCGCAAATAAAAGGGGAGAAAGAATTTCCTAATTCTTCTTTGAGGTCTTGCAATTTGTCCTCACGTCTGGCGATGCCAATAACGTTTAAGCCCCGATTTATGAATTCTCTTGCTAAAGATTCCCCGATTCCGCTGGATACGCCTGTGATGACAACTGTTTTTTTATGCATTTTTAAATTTCCTTTTGTGGCGAAAAATTATCATAATTTAGCATAGCTGATTATTTATTTCTATAGATATTGTGAGTGTGGAGAGCTCAGGTGTTGCAAGAATGTAACTTCTGATTTTAAAGTAGAAGATGGCTATAAAAAAAAGTTGATAATAACTAGCGTTTCTGTGCATAATGAACATGAATTGAAATTTAAATAAGAAGGATAAAAAAAAATGAAAATTTTAAAAGTTGTAATCTTATCATTATTGGTAGCGCCTGCTTATGCGCACAGTCATGATGAGAAATCAAAAATTGCTTCAATTGCGCCAGTTGCCGTAAAGCAAGATAAGAATGAATTTATTAAGACCCCGACCTTGTCTTTTTCTGGTGATGTGGCTTTTGAATTGGGGCTTGTTGATAATAAAATTAAAAAAAATGAAGACATTCAAGGTGTTCGCATGGGTATGGGGCGTTTGTTTTTGAATGCAAAAGCTGAAGGCGAATCCGCTGAAGGGTTGATTTATAGTTTTAATACACGTATTTTTACCAATGCTGAGAATTCCAAGAAAAATACAGTTAAAGATGGATCAGGTGTTGATATTCGTGAGGCGGTGACTGTTTTTGATCGTGTTTGGCTTGAAATGAAAGGCCGCGGCTTTGGTACGGTCCATGTTGGAAACTATGTTGGTGCGTATAATGCCATGGTTGAAGACTCCAGTTCGATTTTTGGTGGAAATGGTGGAGCGATGTCAGGAAACTGGTCTGCGTATTTTACATTACCTCATGGGGTTATTAAAGATTACCGTCAAACAGCCGATACCAGAGCTTCCACAAAGTTAACTTATTACACGCCCCGATTTGAAGGCTTCCAAGTGGGTGCAAGCTACGTTCCGCGTTCTGATTGTTATGGGATGATTTCTCAATATGAACAAAAGCCTCTTAATGGAGGATCAACTGGCCAAAATATTTTTGGTGTTGGTGTGAATTTTGCAAAAGACTTTTCTGGTACAGCTGTCAAGCTTGCAGCTGCTGGGCTCAAAGGAACAGCTGTTGATAAAGATGGGAAAACTGATACATTGGAAGATGTGCTTTCATGGGAAGTTTCTGCTCGTGTGACAAGTGGTCCTTTTGACATTGCTGCTGGATATCTTGATAATAAAAAATCAATGATTGAAAAGACACCAACTAAGTTTAAAGATGCGGGTGGTATTTATGATATTGCAGCAAGCTACACACTAGGGGCAGCAAAAATTGCTTTGGGTGGTTTATGGACATCCCGCACGCTTATCAATGATAAGTCAGCAACTCTTAGCGCATATTCTGTGACAGTTGATTATACAATTCAAAAAGGTTTGTATGCTTATGTTGACGTTACAAAACTTGAAGGTAAAACAGACGATGATGAAGCTAAAAAAGCAAACTCAGGAAAAGAAATTGGAAACAGCAACAGTGGTTATGTTGGATTCATCGGTCTTGGTGTTTCTTTCTAGCCTTCTCTTTCAAACAACTTTTAAAAGCCGCTTTTTGCGGCTTTTTTTATTAAAAGGATAATTTTATGCGCAAATTGGTTTTGGTGGATGCGTCTGGGTATATTTACCGAGCATTTTATGCATTGCCGCCACTTAAAAATCCAAAAGGTGTTCCTGTTGGCGGGCTTTATGGTTTTTGTTCTATGATGATCAAAATCTTAGAAGATTATAAAGATGATTACATCTTAGTTGTGTTTGACTCTAGCCGAAATAGTTTTCGAAAAGAATTGTATCCAGAATACAAAGCAAACAGATCTGAGACGCCCCCCGATCTTATCCCGCAATTTGATCTTGTACGGCAAGCTTGTGATGTTCTAGGGGTAGCAAGAACAGAGCATGAAGGATATGAGGCAGATGATTTAATTGCAAGCTATGCATCTCAAATTGGTGGACTTGTGAGCGAGGTTGTGATTTTATCATCAGATAAAGATCTTATGCAGCTTATAACGCCAAAAGTTTACATGATGGACCCCATTAAACAGAAAAAGATTGATGAACAATCTGTTGTTGAAAAATTTGGTGTGATGCCAGAAAAAGTTATTGATGTGCAGGCTTTGATTGGAGATTCAAGCGACAATATTCCAGGCGCCCCTGGAATTGGCCCAAAAACAGCGGCAGAACTTATTTTACGATTTGGAACATTGGATAACTTGCTATCAAGCATTGATCAAATTAAACAACCTTCACGAAAAAAATCACTTACTGAAAATGCCGACCTTATTTATCTTTCAAAAAAATTGGTATCGTTAAAATGCGATCTTATTTTGGAAAAGGAATTGGAAGATTTGCATGTTTTGCAAAATGGTCAAAAAACAGATATGGGTTTATTTTTCGCGCAGCATGGTTTTAAAACATTGCTTTCACGTTTTTCTTTTGAGATAAAAGAGCCTGAGAAAACAGATTATAAACTTATTCAAAATGAGGCAGATTTGGAAGCGTTTATCAAGGCATGCCAGGTGTGTGATTTTATAGCCGTTGATACAGAAACAACAGGTTTGGATGTGATGACTGCTCGTTTGGTTGGAATTTCAATGTCGCATAGTCCAAATTCAGGTGTGTATATTCCTATTTCTCACCAAGGGTTGGGAGTGAAACAATTAAGCTTAGAGTCTGTTCGCGAAAAGTTATGCCCTCTTTTTGAAAATGAGAAAATTGCAAAAATTGGCCATAATATAAAATATGATTTATCTATATTTATAAGACACGGGTTTTTCTTGAAAAATATACAAGATACAATGGTAATGTCGTATGTTTTAGATTCGGCGCAACATGGTCATGGAATGGATGAATTGGCAAGGCTGCATTTTAATTATCAGCCAATTACTTATAAAGATGTTACATTGTCTGGAAAAAAACAAGTAACATTTGATTATGTTGATTTGGAAAGCGCTTGTCGTTATGCCGCCGAAGATGCGGATATCACTTTACGTCTTTATCATTTATTTAAAGATCAGATTAAAAATAGCAGCATATATAAAAATATTGATCTGCCTTTGGTTCAGATTTTATTTGAGATGGAGCAAGCAGGTGTCATGGTTGATGGGGAATATTTATCACAATTAAGTGATGAATTTTCAAAGGCAATGATGGGGCTGGAGTCTAAAATTCATCAAGAATCAGGCATTGTGTTTAATATTGCATCTCCAAAGCAATTGGGGGATGTTTTGTATGGAAAATTACAATTAGAGCCGACAAAAAAACTCAAAACAGGTCAATATTCAACGAACTCAGATGTTTTAGAAGATTTGGTAGGTCAGGGGGTTGAGTTGGCTCAAATGGTTCTAGATTGGCGTCAATTGGCTAAGCTGAAAGGAACTTATACGGATGGTCTTATTGCCAGCATTAATCCAGAAACAAAACGTGTTCATACATCGTTTTCTCAAACAATCGCATCAACGGGGCGCTTAGCATCATCTGAACCTAATTTGCAAAACATTCCAGTCAGAACACTTGAGGGGAGAAAAATAAGAAAAGCATTTATCGCACCCTCTGGATCCAAGCTTATTTCTTTTGATTACTCTCAAATAGAGCTTAGAATTTTGGCACATATTGCTGGGGTTGAGGCGTTGAAGAAGTCATTTCTTGAGAATAAAGATATTCACACTCAAACTGCCTCGCGTATGTTTAATATAATACCAGAAAATGTCACCCCCGATTTACGTCGTCAGGCAAAAGCAATTAACTTTGGAATTATTTATGGCATGAGCCCATTTGGCTTATCGCAAAGTTTAAAAATCCCGCAATCTCAGGCAAAAGAGTATATAGAGCTTTATTTTTTAGAATTTCCTGAAATTCTTGTGTATATGGAGCAAACGAAAGATTTCGCATCTCAAAATGGGCATGTTTTGACTCTTGATAATCGAAAATGCGTCATTCCAGGAATTCAAGATAAAAATGGTAATATTCGTGCTTTTGCTCAAAGGCAGGCAATCAATGCCCCTATCCAAGGGACAAATGCTGATATGATAAAAAAAGCAATGATTGCCATACAGGAGCTTTTAAAAGGCCAGGCCCTAAAAACAAAAATGGTTCTTCAGGTTCATGACGAATTGCTATTTGAAGTCCCAGAAAATGAGATTGATATTGCGGTTCCGCAAATTCAAAAACTTATGGAAGACACGAATCTTTGCATTCCAACTCCTGTCAATTATAAGGTTGGAGATAATTGGGCGCAAATTCATGATTGATCTTCTGGTTAATAAGAGTTAAAAAGGATAGATAACTTTTAAAAGGAGGAACTGTTGAATATTATATTAATACCTTTATTGGGAGTTTTGTGGTCACTGGTTTCGCTCTATTCATGGGCGGTAATTATTTACACCCTGTTATTATGGCTTGTAGCTCTTAATATTGTGAACTCTTTTAACCGACTTGTTTTTAGCGCGATTAATTTTCTAGCAAATCTTGTTGACCCTGTTTTAATGCGTCTTCGTATGGTTATACCACCTATTTCAGGAATTGATTTGTCACCTTTGGTTTTAATTTTGATTTTGACTTTTATTAAAGGCGTAATCGCAATGACTGTGGAGGCTCTTTATTAATATTTTAGATGGAAAAGCCCTGGCTGAAAAAGTTTTAGACGATGTGGCGTTTCAGCTGCAGGGAAAAAAATTAACATTAGCTGTTGTCCTGGTGGGCGATAATCCATCCAGTTTAATTTATGTTGCAAACAAAGTAAAAACAGCAACAAAACTTGGCATAGAAGCACAAATTCATAGATTTGATCAAGATATTCAAGTGGATGACTTGATTAGCTGTATTGAGAGGTTAAATTCAGACCATCAAGTGAACGGTATCCTTGTTCAGCTGCCCTTACCCTCCCATATCCCGCCAAGAGATCTTTTGGACATGATTGATCCACTTAAAGATGTCGACGGGTTGCATCCTTTGAATATGGGGATTTTTTATGAAGGAGATGAATCTTGCGCTCTTTTGCCGTGCACTCCTCAAGGATGTATTCATTTGATTGAATCTTCAGGAATTCAAATCGAAGGAAAGAAGGCATTGGTTATGGGAAAATCTCTTATTGTTGGGAAACCATTAAGCTTAATGCTATCGAGCAGAGGGGCAACAGTGACGATGGCCCATTCAAAAACCCTTGATTTAAAATCAGAGGTTCGGAACGCTCAGATTGTTGTTTGTGCTGTTGGGAAGCCAGGTCTTGTTGAGGGTGATTGGATTCAAAAAGGAGCAGTTGTAATCGATGTGGGTATGACTAGGCTTGATTCAGGTGGGGTTGCCGGAGATGTTGATTTTGAAAAAGCAAAAGATAGGGCTTTTGCGATAACGCCCGTGCCCGGAGGAGTTGGACCGATGACGATTGCTTACTTAATGAAAAATATTTTAAAAGCAAATAAAATGCAAAACGGAAGGTGAGAATTAATGTATACTTCAAAAAAAACAGCAGCATACGTGGCGTGGGGATGCGCTGCGTTGTTTTTCTTTTATCAATATATTTTACGCGTATTGCCAGGGGTCATGGAGCCTGTTCTAAAAGCAGAATTTAGTACAACAGCAGAACAATTTGGAACTTTGGGAGCCTATTATCTTTATCCTTATGCGCTTTTTCAAATCCCCGTTGGAATAATTATTGACCGGGTTGGCGTTAAAAACACAATCCTTGGTTCCATTATTTTATGTTTGGTGGGGGCGTCCATTCTCGGGGTAACGCAAAGTTTTGAACTGGCGCAGCTTAGCCGCGTTTTGATGGGGCTTGGCTCTGCGTGTTCTTTTATGGGGTGTCTAAAAGTCGTTTCTGATAATTTCGAACCAGGTAATCGTGGAATTTTGATGGGAGCAACTTTAACTGTGGGGACATTGGGAGCTTTGACGACAGGAGAGCCGCTAACCCTATTGATGCAATCTGTTGGGTGGAGAGGATCTTTGTTTGTGCTGGTGGGATTTGGGGTTCTTATTTTCTTGTTTACTTTGTTTCTAATGCGTTCTCCAGATCAATCATTTAAAACACGCCAAGCAGTTAAGGCTGAGGAGCTTTGGGAGGACGTTCTGTGCGTATTTAAGAACAAATCTGTTATGCTTTATGCATTTTTAGCAATTGCTTTGTACACACCACTTTCTGTGATGGCGGATTTATGGGGCGTTCCTTTCTTGATTCAAAAATATGGATTTGATCGCGCTCAAGCTGCAAATGCATGTATGAGTATGTATGCGGGTTTATGTAGTGGGAGTCTTGTTATGTCGTGGGCGGCTGAAAAATATGATCGTTTGAACCATACAATTTTGATAAGTAGTTTTATTATTTTAGGGTTGTTCATGATTGTGATTTTTGGTCCTATTTTGAATTACTTTTCTTTGATTTTAGTTTTGTTTTCCCTTGGTTGCTTTTGTGGTGCGGAGATGCTTTGTTTTACAGGGGTGGCCTTACATGCAAATCCTAAGAAAAATGGGATGACGTTAGGAATGGCCAATACAATGAATATGCTAGGAGGAGCTTTCTTGCAGCATGGAATTGGGATTATTTTAGATAATCTATGGACAGGAAAGATAGATGCTTTAGGCAACAGGGCATATGAGACGCAAGCTTATCAAGCAGCCCTTTCCGTTCTTTTGGTAGTGATTGGAGTTTGTTGTTGTGTTGCATTTTTATTGCCACGTCAAAAGAAAAGTGATTATGCTATAAAATAGTTCTTGTCTTTTGATTTGAATATGGATATAAATCTTACATCTTCGCTAATTAAAAAAAGCGAATGTGTTAAAAGTTAATTATTATTGGAGTTATAATATTATGAAAATCATTTCTATTTTGTCTTTGGCCCTTTTTGCTTCTTTGAATGTTAATGCTGATGCAGTATCAGATGCAAAAGCAAAGTGTGATACTACTATTGCTGCAATTACAGATGCAAAAGTAAAAACTGAAACTCAAGCTACTGTTGATGCTGCTATTACTGCTGCTAAGGATGATGCTGCTAAGGTTGCAGCTTATACAGCTTGTGGTAAGAAAGAAGAAGCGAAAAAAGAAGAAGCAAAGAAGTAATTCTTTAAATCTTTTTAGATTTTTCAAGAGAGGCGCTTTACAGCGTCTCTTTTTTTATATTGAAAGTTTAGCAAGCTCAACTGCCGCCCTTATTTCAATTTCTCTTAAGATTTCAATTAGTCTTTCATCTTTGGTTGATGTGTGGAGATTTTTAGCCAGCATCTCAATTTGTTCCAGATCTTTTTGCGAAGGCTTTCCCCACAAGATATGGTTTTTTAAATTTTCCAAATCATTTAGTAATTCGTCAGCTTTTTGAAATGCTTCATGGTCGGATATATTTTCCTGTAACGTAAATAGAGCGTTTAAATTAGGAAGATCCATATAGCTTGATGGGGCTGAGTCAAATATAGGGCCTTCTAGGAAGGTTCCAGATCTGGCACTATTTATTGTTTTTGATTTAAGTGGTGTTGAGCGTGTAAGGGGTGAGGACGTTTCAATTTTCATTTTGGTTTCGTTTCTTTTCTTGTTTACCATTTCTTATTCTGATCTTCTAATTAGTATGATCGCCTAAGAAAGTTTAGAAAAAGTAAACGAAACCAAAAGATTTTTAATTATTTATCTTCGTTTTCAAAAGATGGATCTAAATCCTCATCCTCTTCATCTTCTTCGCCAAGAGCGCCCATTTCTCTTTCAAGTTCAGCCATTTGCATGGACCACATTGCTTCGTTGTCAGTATCCTCTTCAACATCTTCATCGTTTTCTTCCGCAGGAACGTAATACTGGAAGTTGTGAATCACTTTTTCTTCTAGTTCTTCTAAGGAAATAGATTTTGCAGCGATTTCGCGTAAAGCAACAACCGGATTCTTGTCGTTTCCTTTTGCAACAGTTGGTTTTGCGCCGCTTGAAAGCTCTCTTGCGCGTTGACCTGCCATAATGACAAGCTTGAAACGGTTTGGAACATTTGTGACGCAGTCTTGTACGGTGACTCTGGCCATTGTGATTAATCTCCTTATAAGATATAATTAAGCTAATAAAACATGAATATAAAGAAGAGTATATTGATAATGAATGAAAAAATCAACAATTCGATTCAAATATGGTTAAGGGGCGGATTTTTATTGGTAGCGTTAATGCTATTTTTAGGGGGGGCTACAAGATTGACAGGGTCTGGACTGTCAATGGTGACATGGGATTTATTCTTAGGAATCATACCTCCGCTAACTCAGGAATCCTGGGAGGCTTTCTTTAAGATGTATCAGCAGAGTCCAGAGTATTTAAAGATAAATTTTACAATGGATTTGGATGGTTTTAAAAAAATTTTTTGGCTGGAGTATTTTCACAGAGTTTTGGGGAGGGTTCTCGGGCTTTATTTTTTGATTCCATTGTTTTTAAAGCAGAAAAAAATGATGATAGGGTTTGTTTTGGTTTGCGCACAAGGGCTGTTGGGGTGGTTAATGGTTGCAAGCGGACTTAAAAGTATACCGCATGTGAATCCATTTTTTTTAAGTGCACATTTGATGATGGCCGCAGTTTTGATATTGTGGATGGTTTGGGAATATGGGGGCCGTAAACCTTTACCTTATTTTTATATAAGTATTATTTTAGTGGAAATTTTTTTAGGGGGGCTTGTTGCTGGCTTTAAGGCGGGACTTATATATAACACATTTCCATTAATGGATGGAATGTGGGCACCGGAAGACATTTTTGAGGGGGGTAATATAATAATGACCCCCGAAGGTGTTCAGTGGCTCCATCGTGTTTGGGCGATTATTGTTTTTATTTTGCTTGTGCGGTTGAGTTTAATTTATCATCATTTTTCTATTTTTTTATGTTTAATTATGCAGTTTTTTTTAGGAATTTTAACAATTATTTGGAAAGTCCCCTTGATTATTGCATTATTGCATCAACTAAACGCCTTCTTACTCCTAGGTTTTGTGGGGTTTTGCAATTATTTAAAAAAAGATTGATGAAAAGCTTGACTTATATTTTGAGTTTAGGTATAAGAGATGAGTGTTCAGCGCTTGAGGTGCTGAAGACATCAGATCTTTAAGAGAGTATATAGAAGAATAGAGAATAAGGGATACAAGAGCAGCAGTCGATAAGTAAATGGATTGGTT
>CAZCFE010000011.1:0-38708 GCA_964497925.1 uncultured Alphaproteobacteria bacterium
TTTACCAATCAAATCCCATGGGGAAATAAAAATGATTATGAACAGTTTTTGTGAACTTGCACAAATACACGAAAAATTCTTGTAGAGATGTATTTGAATATTTGGTATAGTAATTAGAACAAAATCGAAATGGTTCGATGAATTTTAGGTAAATTAAATATAATAATAAGGGGTTAACTTAATATGAATTTTAAAATTACGACACTTGCTCTTGCTTCTTTGACATTGGCTTCTTGCGGAGAAGATAAAGGATCCGGCTCTTTCTCAGAGAACCAAAAAAAAGACATTCAAAAGATTATAGCCGATCATCTTGAATCCAACCCAGATGTTGTGGGCAAAGCATTAAGCGCCAAACCAGACATGATTTTAGAAGCAATTAAGAAATTAGGCGCTCAAAAAGAAGAAAAAGATAAAGCAAAAGCTAAGGAAGCTTTGGCAAAAAATAAAGATGCTGTTTTCAATGACACCAAATCCCCATTCATCGGAAACGCTGACGCAAAGAAAGTATTTGTTGAGTTCTTTGACTACAACTGCCCACATTGCCGTGAAATGAACGATGTGATGAAAAAATTAGTTGCTGAAGACAAGGATATTAAGGTTATCTACAAGCTTTGGCCTATGTTTGGAAAAGATTCTTTATATGCAGCAAGAGCCGCAATGGCAGCTAAGAATCAAGGTAAATTCTCAGAAATGCACGATCTTTTCATGAGTGCCTCTGAGAAACTCGAAGAAAAGAAAATTCTTGAAATTGCAAAAGGGCTTGGCCTTGATATGGTAAAGTTTGCAAAAGATGTTGATGATTCAGACATAAAGGCTCACCTTGAAACAGTCCGAGCCTTGGCAGATAAGCTTGAAATTGCAGGCGCTCCTTATATTGTTTACGGAGATGAAGCAATTCCTGGCAGAGTAGAACTTGAAGAACTCAAGGCTATGATGAACAAAAAAGCCGATGTGGCAAAGAAATAATTTCTTAAAATAATCAGCTCTTGCTTTTTTACATACGAAGCAAGGGCTGTTTTTCTTGATTTTTTTTAAAAAAATGTATAGTATTCACCTTACGGTTTTTAAGTGAACGTTTTAAGATAAAGGATTTATTATTTTGGTAAAGCAATCTGAGCTCGGTGGTGATTTTGTCCGCCTTTTAGCGTCTATTCTAGATGAATCAAAATTAACAGAAATTGAATACGAAACAGATGGTGTGCGCATTCGCGTTGCCAGAGAAAAAGAAATGGTGTCCGGTGTGATGCATTCTGCTCCTGTAATGGCAACCGCCCCTTCTTTGGCAGCAGCAGTCCCTTTAGTTCCTGAAAAAATGTCTGATCATGGGGTAAATGCGATTAAATCTCCTATCGTTGGAACGGCTTATATGTCTTCTTCCCCAGGGAATCCAGCTTTCGTAGAAGTTGGAAAAACGGTTAAAGAAGGAGATACTCTTTTGATTATCGAGGCAATGAAAGTTATGAACCCTTTGAAATCAACCCGCTCTGGTGTTGTA
Organism: uncultured Alphaproteobacteria bacterium; assembly: GCA_964497925.1. Lineage (GTDB taxonomy): Bacteria > Pseudomonadota > Alphaproteobacteria > CAIYWZ01 > CAIYWZ01 > CAIYWZ01. Next base: position 1,496 of record CAZCFE010000011.1, read on the forward strand.
AAACAAATTCTCGTAGAAGATGGTTCTCCTGTTGAATATGGCGAAGTCTTGATGGTTATTGAATAAAATGTTTAAGAAAATTTTAATCGCAAATCGAGGTGAAATAGCCCTTCGTATTCATCGTGCCTGTCGTGAGATGGGCATTAAAACTGTTGCCGTCCACTCTTTGGCTGACTCAAGTGCTATGCATGTACGCTTGGCGGATGAAAGTGTGTGTATAGGTCCTGCGCCTTCAAAAGCCAGCTATTTGAACATCCCTTCAATTATGTCAGCTGCCCTTATCACTGGCGCAGACGCAATCCATCCTGGTATGGGGTTTTTGTCTGAAAATGCTGAATTTGCATCTATCGTAGAAGCACACGGCTTAACCTTTATCGGACCATCTCCAGAACATATCACAACAATGGGAGATAAGATCAAAGCAAAAGAAACAGCCGTTGCTCTTGGAATCCCAGTTGTTCCAGGATCAAAAGGCGCTGTAGAATCAGAAGAACAAGCTTTGGAAATTGCAAAAGAAATAGGATACCCCGTACTTATTAAAGCAGCTAGTGGCGGCGGTGGAAAAGGCATGAAAGTTGCTCATTTTGAAGATGAGCTCAAAGATGCCCTACGTCTTGCCAAAGCGGAAGCTGACGCCAACTTTGGCAACAGTGAAGTTTATATGGAAAAATATTTGGCGGCCCCTCGTCATATTGAAATTCAAATCCTTGCTGATGGTTTTGGAAATGCAATTCATTTAGGCGAACGCGATTGTTCAGTCCAGCGTCGCCATCAAAAAGTTTGGGAGGAAGCTTTTTCTCCTGTTATCACAAGCGAACAAAGAGCAAAGCTTGGAAAAATCGTCACAGATGCCATGAGCAAGCTTAAATATCGCGGTGTTGGAACTATTGAATTTTTATATGAAAATGGCGAATTTTATTTTATTGAAATGAATACAAGACTTCAAGTTGAGCACCCTGTGACCGAAATGATCACAGGTCTTGATTTGGTGGAAGAACAAATTCGTGTTGCAGCTGGTGCCCACTTACGACACAAGCAAGAAGATATAGAATTCAAAGGCCATGCCATTGAATGTAGAATCAACGCAGAACATCCAGAAACTTTCACCCCTTCCCCTGGCAAAATTGGCTATTATCACGCCCCTGGCGGTGTTGGAGTGCGTGTAGATAGCCATATTTACTCAGGCTATCACATCCCGCCTCATTACGACAGTTTGATATCCAAGCTTATTGTATACGGGAGAACACGTGAGGAATGCTTAGCAAGACTTTCAAGGGCTTTGGATGAATATATTATTGATGGTGTTGAAACGACGCTGCCCCTTCACAGAAGGCTCGTCAAAAGCCAAGATATCATCGATGGAAATTACGATGTTCATTGGCTTGAAAAGATGCTTGATTGATTTTTAAACAAAAAATCCCTTGATTTTAATCATATTTTTTTGTATATTAAAAACCTCTTTAAAATTAAAAAAAGAAAAATCAGGAAATTTTTAAAATGAAACTAGGAATCTATCGCCATTACAAAGGGAATCTTTACCGTGTGATGGGCGTCTCAAGACACTCTGAAACATTAGAGGAATTTGTTGTATACCAAGCCCTTTATAATGATTTTGGTATGTGGATTCGCCCTTTGGAAATGTTCAAAGAAGATGTGATCTATGATGGTAAAACAACTCCTCGGTTTGCTTTTATAAAAGAACTTTTTACAAAATCTCCAGAAATTTAAAATGAATCATATTATGACCCTGAACTTTAAGAATTTATTAACCATGTTTAAACAAAATATCTTTATTGATTTGTTTGAGGAAGCCCGCATGTTGATAAATTATGAAACAAGAAAAAAAGTACAGTTCAGCATGTGGGGCGCACTCGTATTCTCCTTGATGGTTTATTTCTTATTTCATGCAGTAAAAGGTGATCGGGGCATTTTGGCCTGGTCAAGACTTGAAGATAAGCTGACCCAGAAAGAACAAGAACTTGCAATCATTGAAGATCAGTGGAGCATTCTGGATAAAAAAGTTCAAAAACTAGGCCAAACAATTTGCGGCGATCTTTTGGAGGAACAGTCTATCCGAGTTCTTGGATTCTCTCACCCAGGTGATATCGTCCTTATTGATGAATAGCTATAAAATTTAAAAAATATTTCGCTTTTTTTCGTTAAAACTGTTATGCTTGTTTGGTTGTTTTTAAAAAGGATTTTTCATGCGTATAGGTGTATTACTTGGTGGGTGGTCTGTTGAAAAAGATGTGTCTTTAATCAGTGGGCAGGCTGTGATGGTTGCTTTGCGTGAGCTTGGTCATGATCCCGTTGCTATTGATCCAAATCCGAATCTAAGGAATTTTATCAAGCAAATCGATGACTGCTCTCCTGATATTATTTTCAATGCCCTGCATGGCAGATATGGCGAAGACGGGAGAATTCCTGCCGTACTAGACCTGTTAAAAATCCCCTACACACACAGCGGCGTTTTAAGTTCTAGCCTTGCTATGGATAAAGTTGTTGCAAGAAGAGTATTTGAAGGACTTAGAATTAACATTGCAAAAGGCGAAGTTTTCACACCAGATGAGATCAAAGCAGGACATGTTATGCAACCCCCTTACGTAATTAAGCCTATCTGGGACGGCTCAAGTGTGGGCGTTGCAATCATCAATAATGATGACGATTTAAAAGCATGGAAACACGATCCTGTTTTTGGTGAAAAATATTTGGTAGAAGATTTTATTCCAGGTCGTGAAGTTCAAGTTGCCATCATCAACGGAAAATCCGTGGGCGTGATCGAGCTTTGTTCTCATACAAAGTTTTATGACTATAAGGCAAAATACACACCTGGAAATTGTACACATCTGATGCCAGCACCTATTCCACAAGATATTGAGGACTATTTGCTTACTCAAACAGAAAATGTATTCAAAGGCATTAATTGCAGAGGAATCGCAAGAGCAGACTGGAGATACGATGACATATCAAAAGATCACCGTGTTGTTTTGCTTGAAGTCAATACACATCCAGGGTTCACTCCACTTTCCCTTGTTCCAGAAATTGCTGCTCACAAGGGAATTACTTTTAATCAAATTGTTCAAACATTAATAGAAATGGCAAGTTATGATCATTAAATTAGATGAAAAGAGACAAAAAATGTCACAAAAACAAGTTTTTTATGAAGGTTCTGAAAAAGTATATTACGTTGGCAACAAAGATGAAGACCAGCAAGTTTCAACTCTGATTTTAAATTTTAAAGATGATATTATAAGTCCTTTGAATAAAAAGCAAACAAGCATCACAGGAAAAGGGATTCTAAACAACCGTATTTCAGCTAAAATTCACACCATTTTACAAGAATACGGATTCCCAACATATTATATTAAAACATTGAATATGCGTGAGCAAATATTAGCCTACGTAGACCCTATGCCAATGCGTTTACGCATTCGAAATGTTGCCTCTCCCTTATTTGCACAAAAGTTTGGAATGGAGCCAGGAAAGCGTTTTTATAAGCCTATTCTTGAGTTTTTGCTAAAACCAATGGATGAAGAACTGCTGGTAAGCGAAGCTCACGCGCAACAATTCATAGGGCTTGGAAAACATGATTTAGACCTTTTAAAAGAATTTGCCCTTAGAATGAGTGAATTTTTAAGCGGTTATTTTGCAGGTATGGATGTAAGATTAATTGATGTGAAGTTCCGCTTCGGAAGAGCCATTGATGAAGAAGGTGATATTTATTATTTACTATGCTCTGAATTGACTCCTGACACTTTCACCATCTGGGATTACCAAACAAATGAAATGCTCTCTCGCGATCGATTTGAGATGAAAACTAAAAATCCTGAACGTGGATACCAAGAAATTGCCACACGTATGAAAGTTTTGGTAGAGGAATAACTTCAAAAATTAACTTTTTTTTTACTGTTGACGCTTTATAGTGCAAACAGAGGTAACGGTTAATGAATGCTGTATTATTGATTTTAATTTCATGTCTGTCGGGCTGCGTGTCTGTTAACGATTCCAAGGTTTCTGACACTATTCCACAGTGGGTAGACCCTGATACTTTACTTGAAAAAGAAAGCCTTTATTGCTATAAAACCCTTGCCGACTACAATTGTTATCCAAATCCTCAGCGAAATCAAATCGGAAGACTCGAGGGCTATTACGGTCCGCCCCCTCCTTGATCTTAAGAGAAATAAATATCACACAAATACATTTACTTGCGTCTTTTTTCCCAAACCATGAGCGCACAAGGGGTCACAAAAAGGGTCAAGACAGATGCGAATAAGACTCCATAAACAATGCACGTAGAAAGCTGAACCCACCACTGTGTAGATGGTGCGCCAACCGAAATCTCACGATCCCAGAAATTCAAATCAACAGCAAACATGATAGGCAAAAGACCCAGGATAATAGTGAGCTTTGTTAAAATCACAGGGCGCAATCTTTGAGCACACGTACGTAGTAAAACCTCATGAAGATTTGTATATTTATGTTTCATCTTATCAAACGTATCAATCAAGATAATATTATTACTTACTATGATACCTGCAAGCGAAATAACGCCAAGCCCCCCCATCACAACTCCAAATGGCATACCGTTGATTAAAAGTCCCACAAACACCCCTACTGTGGACATTACCACTGCGCTTAAAATCAGTGATGCGCTAAAAAAGCTATTAAACTGCGTGATTAAAATAATAAAAATAATAAAAATGGCAATTAAAAAAGCGTTACCTAAAAACACCATGTTATCTTGTTGATCTTTTTCCTGCCCTTTAAAATCAACTTTCACGCTCCCATCAATCCCAAGAGTTCCCATTTTTTTCTTCAAGTCCGGCAGAATATTGTTAACTAAGACACCTTCTTTTACATCTGCTTTTATGGTTAAGGTTCTCACGCCACCACTTCTATTAATGACCCCCACCTTTGGCTGAGCCTTATAACTCATCATAGAGCTTAAAGGAACAAGACCATTTCTTGTATTAATTTTGAGCAAACTCAATTCGTCAATTGTGCGATATTCATTTGGGAATTTTAAAATCACATCCAGCTGATCTCTGCTGTCTTGTGGACGATATGTCCCAATTTTAATGCCATTTGTAATGACTTTAATCATATTACCAATACTTAAAATATCAAGACCAAACTTTGATGCCTGCGCTTTATCCACATTTATTTCCCATTGAATACCAGGTATGAATCGATTATCTTCAACATCTTTAATATCAGGCGAAGATTTTAAGAGGTTTGAAATAAGATTCGTTGCCTTATCCAAAACTCCAAGATCTCTGCTTGAGAGAGAAATTTCAATAGGTTTTCCGCGAACTGGTCCCATTTTCTTGCCTTGTGCATCCACAACAATTCCAGGAATATCTTTGGTTTTAACGGCAATATCATTCATAATAGCCTCAACTTTTCGTCTTTCCTTCCAATCTGAAAATTCAAGATAAATTTCTCCAATGACATCTTCCTGACCCCTTTGAGGGAGTCCATAAGTTGTGGAATCAATAGATTTCAATTCGCGCATGGGTAAAATCTTTTCTTCTACACGTTTCATAATATCATCTTTTTCATAAACCGATAAATTTCCCCTTGCATGAACAATAACCGATGCTTGATCAGGCTCAATATTGGGGAAAAACTCAACACCTTTACCAAAATATTTAAACCCCATTACAGCCAAAATAAGAACGCTCACAGCCCCAATAAGAACACGTTTGGGGTGATCCAGGGCTTTTGTTAATGCCTTGATATAGGCTCCTGTAATGCCTGAGATGGTTGATAAATCACCGCTTTCTGTTTTTAAAATAGCTTGGAAAGAAGGATGATCTTTTGTATGGGAGACTTTTGCAAACAAACTTCCAAGCGTTGGAACAAAAACAAGAGCCATCATTAAAGAGGCGCTTAATGTTGCAATAAGAGTGATGGGAAGAAACTTCATAAATTGCCCAATCATCCCAGGCCAAAACAGAAGAGGCAAAAATACAACAAGAATGGTTGTAATAGAAGTCACAACAGGCCACAACATACGAGTTGATGCTTCCATATAGGCCTCAAAGGCATTCATGCCCTCAATCATCTTTCGATCAGCGTATTCCACAACAATAATCGCACCATCCACCAACATACCTATAGATAAAATCAAACTAAACAAAACAATGATATTGATCGTATATCCAAGAAGCGCAATAATTAAAATACCAGTTAAAAATGACCCAGGAACCGCAATTCCAATTAAAAGCGCAGGCCTTATTCCCATGGATGCAATAATCACAATCATCACAAGCAAAATTGCCGCAATCACATTATTTTGTAAATCGCGCAGCATATCCATAATTTTTGGAGATTGATCCTGAGAATAAGACACATTCATCGTTGCTGGCCAAAGTGCTTTTTGAGCCTCCACCACAGATTTAACTTCTTGAATGGTTTGAATCACATTTTCACCAGATCTTTTGATAATTTGAAGGCTGACCGTTGACTTCCCCTTGTCTCTTGAGAAAAACGCAGGATCCTCAAAAACACGTTTTACATTTGCAACATCTTTAAATGTCAGCACTGAATCTCCATTGCTTGAAATTGGCAAATTATAAAGATCATCAATATTTTCAACCAATCCAGGAACTTTTATGGGGTATTTTCCAGTAGATGTTTCTAAATTTCCTGCAGAAATCATCACATTGTTTCCGCGCACAAAATTCAAAACATCACTGAGCGATAAGTTGTAATTTTCAAGCTTTGATGGCTCGATTGTAATTTGTGCCACTTCTTTTCTATCACCTCTGATATCAGCGCTTAAAACGGTCTTAACTCCACCTTCTATTTTATCTTTAAGGTCATTTGCAAGGCTGTACAATGTTCGCTCCGGGATAGGACCTGAAAGCTTTACAATCAGCACTGGGAAACGGCTTAAATCAATTTCTGTAATGGTTGGATCGCGCATGTCTTTTGGCAAATCAGGCTTTGCTGAATCCATTTTATCTTTTACATCTGCTTTTGCTTTATTCGTATTAAACCCTGCATAAAATTCAAGAGTGATATGCCCTCCCCCTTCAAACGCAGTCGATGTCATTTCTTTAATGCCCTCAATGGTCTTAAGCTGTTGTTCTGCAGGCCTTAATAACTGCTTTTCAGCATCTTCAGGAGAAATTCCATCCAGCGACATCATCACATTCATTACCGGAATTTTTATATCAGGGTTTGATTCTTTTGGGATTTTTGTATAGGTAATAAGACCTGTGATCATAATGAAAATCAGGGTTGTGAGAATCGTTCTTGTGTGCGTAAAGCAAAAATGGATAATTGAATGCATAAATAAAAATCCTTCTAATATCGTACCATTTCAATACTAGAAGGGAAATTGTTAATATTTTATGAAGAATTAGATCTTAAGCAACCGCTCCCAGCTTTGCCAAAAGTGTATTGATTTGAACACGATCTTCCGCGGAAAGATCAGGTTTATTGAGCCACTTTATCAATTTCTTAACAGCAAGTGTTCCATATTTTTGAGGCAATTGCTCTACTGCTAAAATCTTTTGTTTGATTGCAAGGTTACCATTTTTCAAGATAGTTTTTAAGACGCGTATTTTGTCCTCAGTTGTATATTGATTTTGCCTCTGATTCAAATGATCTAAAATATAAGTAACCATATCGTCACCATTTATCCATGATTCAAGTGGTGATTTTCCAGAAAACTCAATCAAAATTTCTACACTTTGATCTTTTCTTCCACTCAACAACAGTTTACGACAAGCGGCAAGGGCCATCCCCAAAGTCCAGCTTTCTCTTTCAAGACAGATCAATCTTTCAAGATTATTGCTTGCCATAGCAACTTTATAGTCACCATGAATATCGGAAACATTAGAGTTATCTACCCCCTTATAATCAAGATGATTAGAGTTACCTATACGAACAAAATAATTAGAATTATCCCCATGCAAAGGGTGGTTAGAATTATCATCCATCCCCATAACAGGAGAAATTGTCATAAGTATTGCTGTTAAAATTTTCAGTTTCATTTTTTGCCCCTTTATTTACACTTCTTGAAATAATTATAAGGAGTTCTTGTCTTTTTTTCAAGATATGTTGTATATAAAAAATTAAAACAATTCTTAATTTCTCACAAAAACTTCACCAAAACTTACAATAACTTTGCTTAAAGAAATCTCGTTTTCGGGCGTGATCTGGCTTGTTTGCTTAATAGATTCTAAAACATCTGGCTCATATTGATTAATATAAACCAAAAGTTCATCAAGATAGCGCGCAATATTAGATATAGAAACAGTATCCAAATACCCTTTGACCCCTGCAAAAATTTGAATGACTTGGTTTTCAAAAGGAATAGGCGCATATTGGGGCTGTTTTAAAATTTCAACAAGCCTTTCACCTCTGGATAAAAGTCTTTGTGTGGACGCATCAAGATCTGAAGCAAACTGTGAGAATGCGGCCATTTCACGATACTGAGCAAGCTCAAGCTTAATTTTTCCCGCCACTTGTTTCATGGCTTTTGTTTGTGCGGCTGACCCAACGCGGCTAACTGAAAGCCCCACATTAATAGCAGGACGTATACCTTTATAAAAAAGGCTGCTTTCAAGAAAAATCTGCCCATCTGTGATTGAAATAACGTTGGTTGGAATATACGCAGAAACGTCTCCTGCTTGTGTTTCAATAATAGGAAGCGCCGTTAATGACCCCCCACCTTTTTCATCACAAAGCTTTGCTGCGCGCTCTAAAAGGCTTGAATGCGTATAGAAAATATCGCCAGGATAGGCTTCTCTGCTTGGAGGCCTTCTAAGCAACAATGATATCTGACGATAGGCAACCGCTTGTTTGGAGAGATCATCATAAATAACCAACGCATGCCTTTTCGAATCTCTAAAATATTCACCCATGGCACACCCTGCATAAGGAGCTAAATATTGAAGCGGGGCAGGATCAGACGCTGTCGCACACACAACTGTTGTATATGCCAAAGCTCCCGCCTCTTCTAAACTTTTAACAAGCTTTGCAACAGTAGACCTTTTTTGACCGATAGCCACATAAATACAATATAAAGTTTCATCGCTGTTTCCTTCATCAAAGGCTTTTTTCTGATTTAAAATGGTATCCACAACAAGAGCGGTTTTCCCAGTTCCTCTATCACCAATAATAAGCTCTCTTTGTCCTCTACCAATTGGAACCAGGCCATCAATGGCCTTAATTCCCGTTTGTAGGGGCTCATAGACCGACTTACGCTCAATAATGCCAGGGGCATCAGAGAACATGTTTGAACGTTTATTACTTAAAATATCGCCTTTTCCATCAATTGGGTTTCCAAGGGCATCAACAACTCTCCCAAGCAGTTCTTCTCCCACGCATACATCAACAGCTCTGTGAAGTCTTTTAACCGTATCACCTTGACAAACATCTCGATCATCGCCAAAAATCACGGCCCCCACGCTTTCATTCCCAAGATTCAGTGCCATTCCCTTAACGCCACTTTCAAATTCAAGCATTTCACCAGATCCAATGGCATCAAGCCCCCAAAGCACCGCCACACCGTCACAAACAGATAAAACTTGACCAACTTCCATGGGTTCAAGGCTTGGTTTGAATTCGAGTATTTTTTCCTTTAAAAGCGCTGTAATTTCAGCAGTATGTCTTCTCATTGTAACGTCCTTATTATTAAATCAGAGCCTTAAAGTAACTTATTTTAGGCTTTTTATCAAGCGGATAAGTTGACTTTAGAAAGGTAAATTCTATATCTACACCTGCAACTTAATTATGCTATCAATTCTTTCAAATAAAAGAAATTAATTGAAATATTTTTAACTTGTGGATAAACTCTAAGTTAATTTAACAAATAGGAGTACTTAAAAATGAATTTAGAAGAAACGCGCGAGATTGCTTTTGAAAATTTCGAAAATGAAAATTATGATAAAGCTGCAGAACTTGGGGAACTGATTGTTGCCGATAAAGGTTCTAATCTTGATGACTTACGCAACTTAACAATGTGTTATTTTTACGCAGGAAATGATGAAAAATGGACAGCTTTGGGTGAAAAAGTTTTAAGCCATACAGAAGCTGATCTTGACGACGTTCGTAACATGCTTTCATTTTACATGCACACAGATGATTACGCAAAAACTACAGAACTTGCAAAAAAACTTGAAGCAAGTGGAGAGCTCACACGTGAAGATAAACAAAACATTGCATTTTGTTACTTCATCAACGAAGACTACAAAAAAGCCATTGAAATTGGTGAACCTATCATCAAGGATGAAGGCGTAGATATTTCAGAAATTCAAATTTTAAGAGACGCTTATGCGATGCTTGAAAATAACGATAAATCCCTTGAATTTGCAAGAATGGTTGTTGAACACCCAGAATCAGTTGTTGAAGACACTCTTGTTTTGGCAGAAAGCTATCTTTTTGCAGAGCAATATTCAAACGCTTTGGTATCATTAGAAAAGGCTTTGAGTGATCCAAGCATTGATGAAGATGATAAAGAAGCTGCTCAAGAAATGATGGAAGTTATCAAAAATATTGATGCAAAATAAGTAAAAAACATGACACCTTCAGAGCAAATGGCTTTATATTTTGAAAAACAAGAATATGATAAAGTCATTGAAATTGGCTCTGAAGTTGTCCATGGACCAAATCCAACCCCCTACAATCTCCTTCTATTTGCGAACTCTTGCATTATGACAGGGCAGCACAAACAAGCTTATGCATGGTTTTGCAAGATTAACGAGCACCCTGATTCAGACGAGCTATATAAAATGTCTGCATCTGCTGCGATGAGCGCGCTTAAAGGTGTTTCATGAAAAAAATCCTGTTTCTGTTAATTATGGCAATATCTCCTTTATTTGGAACTGATGATATCCCTACTCCAACCCCTTCCCTGCTAACACAAACACGCACTTTATCTTTTAGCTCTGGTTATATTGATAAACACAATACCAATCGATCAATTGGTGAATTTATCAACGAAAGCATTAGCGTCTACAGCTTTTTATACGAAGGAATTGAACATATGCTGGGCCTTGAAGTTGGTCCTGCAACTTTTTTTTACGACATCACTCTTAACGCACAATATATTATAGGTCTTATCATTCCAAGCTTTAATGGCATACTGTCCGAACAACTACATGTCCCTTATCATGAATTTGGTCACTTTTCAAGATGCAGAGCCTATGGAGGAAACCCAGAATTTGAAGATAAAAATAGCCGTAAATACAATAATTTTTTTAGTTTTTTTGGGAATTATTTTGGGACAATTTTTCAAAAACCTTCTTCTGGAGCAACCTCTGAAATCAAAGCGCAAGTTCACCAAAATACAAATTTTAAAAATACTGATCAAACTTTTTTACTCAATGCCGCAGGGCTTAATAATCAAACAAAATTATCTGAAAATATGATCGATCATGCATATTTAAATGGAATTCATCCGTGCACACTTGGCATATACCTGAAAGGTAAATTTAATATTTTATCTTATATTCATGTTGAAAACCTTGATTCTGATACAAAACGAGAAAATGAAAGAACCACATCTGGGGATATTTCACATATTCTATCTTTCTATCAAACATCCAACAGAAATATTGATGTTAAAGACATAAAATATGCCGCGTATTTATCTCTTTGGACCAGTGGATCCTTATATTCATATCTTTGGTCGGTTGCAAAACTTCAAACAGACAGGTCCTATAAAATGCGCCCATTCGAGTTGTTTGGCATTCGGATGCCAGATACTTCTACTTATCTTATGCCACAAGGAATTTGCTATAAAGTCTCTTCAGGTTATAGATATGACGATACGCTAACCTTTCCAATCAGCTTTGAATTTTCGGCAAAAGGCATTCAAGCTTATGAAGGACAAATTGGCGTTCATAAAAAATTCCCTCAATGGAATAATTCATCCATAGAAGCGAATCTTTTGATGTCACACGAAGGCGAAATGGGCGGAAAGATCTATGCCACTTATTCTCCAATAGACTATTTATATATTGGTGCAGGAATGGAGATTTACAACTCAAAAACTCTTTATGGAGCACGTAACACACCTAAAGATGATCATTACGCCCAAGAGTTTTGGATTCAAATGGGAATAAGGTATTAAATTATCATGAAATTCATCACCCAATACATTTGTCAATCTTGCGGCCAAGTTTCGGGAAAATGGAGTGGAAAATGTGATGGATGTGGGGAATGGAATACCTTAATAGAAGAAATCACTCAAAAAACAACCGCTAAAGCTTCTAAAGGCCCCTCTAATTTACAACTTGAATCTTTAAGCGACAAACACCATCCTCCACTTGTTCGCTATTCAAGCCAAATTTTAGAATTCGATAGAGTTTGTGGCGGTGGGCTTGTTCCAGGATCAGTTGTTCTTATTGGCGGCGACCCTGGAATTGGAAAATCAACACTTTTATTGCAACTTGCAGCAGACCTTTCAAAAAACCTTGAAATATTATACGTTTCAGGGGAAGAAGGCCTTGATCAAATCCGCCTTCGTGCCACACGCCTTGGGCTTGAAAATTCCCCTCTAAAATTAGCCTCATCCATTCATATAGAAGAAATTATCTCATCCGTAAAATCAAATCCTGCTGTGAAAATTTTAATTATCGACTCCATTCAAACAATGGTCAGCAGTGCCCTGGAATCAGCTCCTGGATCTGTCACACAAGTCAGGCAATGCACATCAGAGCTGATCGCTCTTGCTAAGTCACGTAATATCACGATATTGCTTGTAGGACACGTCACCAAAGAAGGAACGCTTGCAGGGCCGCGTGTTCTTGAGCATATGGTTGATGCTGTTCTTTACTTTGAAGGCGAACACACGCAAATGTATAGAATTCTGCGCGGCGTTAAAAATAGATTTGGCCCAACACATGAAATCGGCGTGTTTGAAATGGTCCAGGAAGGCCTTAAAGAGGTCAGAAACCCTTCTGAGCTGTTTCTGTCCAAAAGTCAAGAACCCACGCCAGGAAGCGTTATTTATGCTGGCCTTGAAGGATCAAGACCCCTTCTTGTTGAGCTTCAGGCCTTGGTTGCCCCATCATTCTTAAGCTCCCCCAGGCGCACAGTTGTTGGTTGGGACCAAGGAAGGCTTTCTATGATGCTGGCCGTTTTGGAAGCAAGATGCGGCCTTGTATTCTCAAATAAAGACGTCTATTTAAATGTTGCAGGTGGACTTAAAATCACAGAACCTGGAGCTGATTTTGCCGTGTGTGTTGCCCTGATTTCAGCCCTTAAAGGAATCCCCATTGACATGCGCACTGTCGTTTTTGGAGAAGTTGCCCTAAGCGGAGAAATTCGCCCTGTTATTCATGGCGCCAACAGACTTAAAGAAGCGGAAAAACTAGGGTTTGAGAAAGCATGGGGCCCACAAATAACCTCCCCAAGTCTTCCTTACCGAGTATTCTCAAAAGTGGGAGATGTTTTAAGTAAGAATAAAGAGTAACTTTTATTTCAAACATAATTACCCGCCGCAAATCCAGATGACCATGCCCATTGAAAATTGTATCCGCCAAGCCATCCGGTCACATCCACAACTTCTCCAATAAAGAACAATCCTTCGACTTTTTTGCAGGCCATTGTTTTGGAAGAGAGCTCATTTGTATCAACGCCGCCTGATGTGACTTCTGCTTTTAAATACCCTTCACTTCCATTAATAACGACTTTAAAATCATGAATCTTATCAGCAATTCCCAACAAAACGCTCATTTTTAAATCGGTAACAGGTCTATCAAAATCATCCGTTGCAATTGCATCAACAAAACGGTTTGTTAAATGCATTTTTAAATAATTACCAAGAGTTTGCTTGGTGTTCTTATCTGCCGCAAATCTTTCTTTTAAATCTAAATCTGGTAATAAATTAATATGGATTATTTGATTATTAAAACCTTCTAAATAAGATGAAATTTGCAAAATTGCAGGCCCACTGACACCTTTATGAGTGAATAAGATATTTTCAAGAAACTTTGCTTTTTGATATGAGACCAAGCTATGATTTGAAATTCCGCTTAAAGATGTTAAAGCTTCTTTTTGAGCTCCTTCAACAATCAAAGGAACAAGGGCTGGTTTTGTTGGGATAATTTTCAAACCAAACTTCTTTGCTATACGATACCCAAAATCACTGGCACCAATTTGGGGAATAGAAAGCCCCCCAGTTGCAATGATCAGTGCATGACTTTGAAATGAACCATGATCTGTCTGAATATTAAAATGATCACTTTTGGAAATATCTTGCACATTACACTCTTTGAGTATTTCTGCTCCATATCTTCCACAAAGGCCAACAAACATATCAATAAGCTGCCATGCCGGGCCATCACAAAATAATTGCCCCAAAGTTTTTTCATGGTATGCAATCTTATGTGCCTCTATTAATTTGATAAAATCAAGGTAACTATATCCACTGAGCGCAGACTTTATAAAATGAGGATTTTTCGATATAAAGTTTTCTGGTTTAGTATGGATGTTGGTAAAATTACATCTTCCTCCACCTGAAATTCGAATTTTTTCACCAATTTTTCGCGTGTGTTCAATCAGTAATACTTTTTTAGAGCGCTTTGCAGCTTCAAGAGCCGCCATTAACCCTGCAGCGCCCCCACCTATCACAATCACATCATAAATCATTTCACACACCTGAGACTTGAATTCAAAACCCATTCTTAACTGGTATAGGCTGAAAATTCAAGTTAATTATATCGGAGAAAGCGCATCTATTAACTGATATCCCCATCTTGGTGTTTGAACATCTGTGATTTGACCTCTTCCACCATAAGAAATGCGTGCCTCTGCAATTTTATCATAAGAAATTGTATTATTTGAAATGATATCTTCTCTACGGACAACCCCAGAAACTTCAATTTCACGAAGCTCGTTATTAACTCTTATTTCCTGTTTGCCGTGAATGACCAAATTTCCATTGGGAAGGTTTTGTGTGATTAAAGCAGCAAGCTTAATATCAATTACTTCGCTTCTATTAACACTTCCTGCTCCTGTGTGACCAGGCTTTCCACTTGCCCCTATAACCCCCGTTAATCCAGAATCTTTAAACAATTTTTCAGTTCCAAGCAGTCCAGTCATAACGCTATTTTCTGAATTTTCACGATTATGTTTTGTTGTGTTTGAAACATTGGCTTTATCTTCAAACTTAACTAAAACCGTCAAAATATCGCCAACCTGATTTGCACGTTGATCTTTAAAAAACGCTCTTGCGCCCGGTTGCCAAAGAGAATTTAACCGATATGAGGTTTGAGTCGCTTGAGGCATAGGAAGAGAAATCTTCTTTTCCAATGGGGCATTTTTTTCAATATTAGAAAATTCAGGCGGCTGACCAAGTTTGGAAAGCTTATCAAAAGTTCCAGAACAACTACTAAGCAATAACATTAATAAAATCTTCATTTGATCACCTGACTTAAAACTGCACTTTGAGTGGGCATCGATATTTCCACAATCTCATTAGATCTCACAATTCCTTGTATAACTCTTTTACTGCTAGAATTGGAAATACGGATTACACTCCCTCGAACACCATCTTCCAAAGCTGTGCCTTTAGAAGTTAAAATCAACCCTGGCCTTTCCACAATTAACGA
The DNA here is from genome assembly GCA_964497925.1 of uncultured Alphaproteobacteria bacterium. GTDB lineage: Bacteria > Pseudomonadota > Alphaproteobacteria > CAIYWZ01 > CAIYWZ01 > CAIYWZ01. The sequence continues at coordinate 17,071 of CAZCFE010000011.1, forward strand.
AACTTCACTCCCTTTTGAAATTAACGTTGGTTGCTTGATTTGATGCTTGCGAATAAACTCACCTGGCTTTAAAGGATAATTTGATGGTGTAAATCCAACAACTTGCGCCGCAGATGTAATAATTAAATTATTCACATTTGAAAGAGGAACTTTTTGCCAAACCAAATCGCTTTCTAAGATCTCTTCACCAACATGCTTAACTGATGATAACGTTGGAATTTGAGTCATGAGCTGAAATCTTCCATCAACCGTATAACTGGCCTTAAATACATCACGTTCAAAAACCTTAAGTGTTGCTTTAAATTTCTCGCTATCACCATCTTTAAAAACATCCTCAAGATCAACTCTTGTTTCTTCCCCAGATGAAATTTCAATAATAGGAGCTCCATTCAAAGAAATTTGAAACTCTCGCATTTCGCCTTGCTCTTGCATTTTCCTTGAAATCAATGCTTCAATATCTTTTTTTCCTGAAATTCCCTTTGCTCTCTCAAAAGTAATGCTATCACTTGTTTTTGGCTCCCAATCAAGCTTTGCATTGTGACTTAGTTGCTTTAACCAAGAATAAGGGAGAGTAAGTGTCTGACCAGATTTAGGCGAATCAAGAATTTCTTTTTGAGCAAGATTTGCATCTAACCCTTCAAAAAAATCCCCCATTTTAATTTTCGAATTTTCAATAATGACATGATTTTTCAAATTAATATCACAAAAAACATGAACATTAAAAATCATAATCAAGCACAATATTTTTATCATCGAACCATACTCACTGTTGTTGAGAACATTTTATCTGCTGCTTCTATAACCTTTGAGTTCATCTCAAAGCCTCTTTGTGTCTTAATCAAAGTAACCACTTCTTGAATCGGATTCACGTTAGACGCTTCCAAATGTCCTGTTAAAATAGTCCCATACCCTTTTGTTCCAGGCGTTCCAATTTGAGGAGGTCCAGAAGAGTCTGTTTCTTGCAAAAGATTTCCTCCAATTTCCAAAAGCCCACCATCATTTGGAAAATCCACCAATTCTAATGACCCCACAATTTGATCCGAAACTTGACCATCTATATGAACAGAAACTTGCCCGTTTGGATCAATGTTCATTTGCCCCCCAGGAGGCACTTTAAGACCTGGCATAACAATAAACCCTTCTGACGTCACCAATGTTCCATCAGGGGCTTGATTTAGGTTCCCTGCCCTTGTATAAGCAGATTTTCCATTTGGCAAAGACACATGCAGGTATCCGCGTCCTTGAATCATAATATCATTATTATTTCCTGTTGGTTCTGGCGCCCCTTGTTCATTTACACGGTAAGTAGAAGCAACGCGCACTCCTCCTCCACGTTGAACTCCAGATGGCATCAAGGTCCCCGCATCAGAAGATGGCGCTCCAGGACGGGTTGTTTGAGAAAAAACTTGGTCTTCAAAAACTGCACGTTTTCTTTTTTTACCAACTGTATTCATGTTTGCAAAATTATCTGCGATAAGTTCTGAGTTGAATTGTTGTGCCACCATTCCAGATGCTGCAATAAAAAGCGTTGACATCGTTTTACACCCTTCCTACTTTTTCAATAACATCTTTGATCTTTTGATCTGTTTTTTGCATAAAAGCTTGATTTTGCTCATACATTCTTGAAACTTCAATCAATTTTGTCGCCTCAATCACAGCATTCACATTTGAGCCTTCAAGGCTACCTTGTTCAACTCTAGCATTAAAAGCTGGAGATGGAACTTGAGATGTCTCATACAGACCTGCTCCTTTTGCGATCAATGCTTGCTCGTTTTCAAAAGTAGAAATCGCAAACGCACCAAGAGCTCCTCCAGAGCCAATAATGTTTCCGCTTGGATCAATATGAATAGAAGTATTTCCCGCTGGCACAACAATTGGGGCTTGTGCTTTACTTAAAACAGGATGACCTTGCGCCGTAACCAATTGCCTTTGTGCATCAAGATGTAAATTTCCATTACGTGTATATCTAATTCCTTGGGGGGTTTGAATGGACAAATATCCAGGACCTTTAAGAGCAATATCAAAATCATTTCCAGTATGCTCGATTGGTCCTTGACTTAAATCACGAACAAGACCTTTTTCAGCAACAAAAGAAACACCACGCCCACCAGATGACTCTAGAAGTTGGGCACTAAAAACAATAGATTGAGATCTTGCTGCGGTGGTGTTCATATTGGCAATATTTTGAGCAATTGCCTCCATTTGCTTCTTAAGCGCATTTTGCTGCGTTAAAGCCACAACATTACTATTACTAAACTTAGTATCAACCCGGTTAACCGCCATATCGAAATCACCTCTTTTAATTTTAGAGAGAGAACAGCAATAGTTTTTAAATATTATTATTTTTTAGTTCTCTCTCGAATAGAAAGATATGCATAAATCGTGCCAAATATGGAAATTGGTAGCGGAAGAGGGATTCGAACCCCCGACACACGGATTATGATTCCGTTGCTCTAACCAGCTGAGCTATTCCGCCATAAGAATTTAGGATTGTTTATAAAACGATTTTGATATAATGTCAATATTAAAGTTATATATCTCAAAGAATCGCAAAACATTCAACTTAAAATAAGGATGTCCCCATCTCATGAAAACATTAATGATCTTGCTAATTCTGGCCTTGTTCTCAGCAGACACACAAGGAAACTCTGGATACTATGAGGTTCATCCAGAGCACAAAGATGTGGCTATAAGAGAATTGCAAACAGCAGGCATAAATCATCCTGAATTGATCAACTTCCTTCAAGCCACCAGAGAAATATCATCAGGCCCTTTTTCTTTCACAAAAGATGAATGCCAAGAAATTTTGAACAAAGTCTACCCAGAACAAAGTTTTGATCTTTTATTGGAACAAGCGAATTTCCAAATGAATTTTGATGATCTGTCACAAGAAATAAAAATAGCTATCATAAAAAATTATATCATGGAAACAAATCCTAATAAAATAACAGATTTAGAAAATGCCATAGAAGAAATGAATCAAGAAATCCTCAAGGCCCAAAGGCTCTACTTGGAAAGCTATCAGATTTTAGGAAAAGGAAATACCCCCGCCATTAGATACGCAATTAATAAATACATTTTGGGAATGTATGAAAAATCTGACCAAATAGATCAATCTGAACAAGCTTTTCAAATTCTCAAAGCTACTAATTTCATCTCAACAAGTATCCAAACCACACAAGGTTACACCTATTCATCTAAAACTTCGATAACTCAGTTCTTACATAACCATCCAAATATTCATACAATCGTCCTTGGATGCGGAAATTGCATCTCTACAGTTATCACCAATAAAGCAAGAGCACGTCATGATCTAGACTATGAACCAAAATCATCCTCATTGTGCCAAGAAACACATCACCATTCCACAGATGAAGTCACAGTGTCTTTAGACCTTCGTGGATACAGCGCACGAGGATCTATCGCAGATATTATTGCTGACGGGAGATCAGATGAGTTTTGGGAAGGGGTCGCAGAAGGATTAAATGGTAGAAAACTTGATCAAATTAAAGACCATAGCTACTACCCAATATCAACCTTGTCCTTACACCACATTACAAACTTTTTAAAACCAGGAGGAATTCTATCTATCACTCTTCCAGAACCAGATGCTCAACGAGCCAGAGAAATGGTTCTTGATCAAGAATACTTTACTTTAATAGAGGATGATTTTTGGCTTTCGCCTTTAACAAATGAGCCCATCAAACACCCAAATCCAAACTCTGGCATAAAGTTGCTGAAGTTTCAATATGTTCCAAAAAATTAAGTTTTTTGAAAAAAAAAATTGACTTTTTGTTGGGTTTTCGTTAGAATTAAAACTATACAATAGACATATTAATTAAAAGGCCTTGATAATAAAATGAATGTTTTTACCCTTTTCAAAGATAACATTGCACAAATCCTCACACATCTTTATGAACAAGGAGATTTGCAGTCTTGCGATTTTTCCAAAATTTGCGTGGATCCGCCCAAAGATTATGCTTTTGGAGATTTAACCACAAATGCAGCCTTAGTTTTATCAAAAGCTGAGAAAAAATCTCCAGCGGTTTTAGCTCAAATGCTGCTTCCCTTTATTCGAAAAATGAAATATGTCCAAGATGCGCAAATTGCAGGAATTGGATTTATCAATATCAAACTTGAAACAGAAGTTTTTCATCAACTTTTATCATCAATTTTGAACAATCCAGATATTTTTGGCCAAAGTCATATCGGGGGAAATAAAAAAGTCAATGTTGAGTATGTGTCAGCAAACCCAACAGGCCCCCTTCACGCAGGACATGCAAGACCATCGGTTGCAGGAGACGTTATTGCAAACTTACTCATTAAAACCGGATTTGATGTACAGCGTGAATATTACATCAACGATGGTGGCGGTCAAGCAGAACAGCTCACCAAATCTGCCTATTTAAGATATTTAGAAGCTCTTGGCAATGATATTGGCGAAATTCCAGAAGGTCTTTATCCTGGCGAATATTTAAAAGATGTAGGTCAAGCTCTAGCCAAAGAATTTGGAAATACATTTGAAAATGCAGATCAAGAAGTCTGGTTTGATCAAATTATGCAATTTTCAATTAATTTTTTAATGGATGAGATCAAGAAAACCCTTGAAAAATACGGTATTACCAATATGGTTTACAGATCAGAAACAGCTTTAGTTAAAGATGGGTCGGTCGATAAAGCAATCGAAACATTAAGCAAAAAAGGACTTATTTACACCGGAATTCTAGAGGCACCTAAAGGTGTTAAAATTGATGAGTGGGAGTCAAAACCTCAACTTATTTTTAAATCTAGCCAATTTGGAGACGACGTAGACAGGCCCTTGCAAAGAAGTGATGGGAGCTGGACATATTTTGCAAAGGATCTTGCCTATCATTACGACAAATATATGCGCGGGTTTAAAGAGCAAATTGACATGTTGGGCGCTGATCATGGAGGATATATAAAGCGTATTGTTGCAGGAATCAAGGCCCTAACCGATGGAGATGCCACTTTAGAGGTTAAAATATGCCAAATGGTCAATTTCATGGATAACGGCGTTCCTGTTAAAATGTCAAAGCGCGCAGGGACTTTTGTAACGTTGGAAGATATTATTGATTCAATTGGGAAAGATGTTGCAAGATTTATGATGCTCACACGTAAAAATGATGCACACATCGATCTTGATTATTCAAAAGCAAAAGAACAGTCCAAAGAGAATCCAGTTTTTTATGTCCAATATGCTCACGCCAGAACACACTCTGTATTCCGCCAAGCAGGAGTCACCAACTTAAATCAGGACTCTTTTGATAAATTATCCCCAGATGAAATTCATCTTTTATGGTTTATCGCACAATTTCCTTTATGTATTGAACAAGCAGCTATTTTACGCGAACCACACAGAGTCGTCTATTATCTTTATGACCTCTCAAGCCTTTTTCATAGTCTGTGGAATAAGGGGAAAGATGATGCATTAATGCGTTTCATTCTGCCCGATAACCAAGAAACAACAAATGCCAGACTTTGCTTACTTAAAGCCCTTCAAACAACAATTAAAAATGGCCTTGCCGTTCTTGGAGTAAGCGCTGTTGAGGAAATGCGCTAATGAGAACAGATCCATGGAATAGACCGGCAGATTACGAAGAAGAAAAGTGGTGGTGGATCTTTAAAAATCCAGTAGGGTTTGTATTGCTTGCCACATTTATCATTGGCATCGTCATTATTATATGGCATATTGCAAAACCTTTTCCTAAAGACTCTAATGGTGTTCCTGTGATTGTTGCCCCTAAAACACCTCTAAAAATAAAGCCAGAAAACCCAGGAGGAGAACTTATCCCTCATCAAGATAAAATGGTTTATCAAAACCTGGTTCGAAAAGATGGAAAAAACGAAGTTAAAGAACCTCAAGTTGAGAGAATCATTCTCCCTCCTTCTGTGGGGTCCATGATTGAAACTCCAAATCAAGCCACTGCCGAAGATGTGGAAATGGAAAAAACAATCAACAAAGCCATTGAATCCACCATCCAAAAACAAGCAGCACCTACGCCTGTAACAGCCCATGAAAAGCCCTCACCAAAAGGAAAGTTTAAAATCCAACTTGCATCTCTCAAATCCGCAGCAAAAGCAAAAGAGGAATGGGAAAGAGTAAGCAGAGCTCATAAAGATATTCTTGGCTCATTCTCACCATCTTATTCCAATGTTGATCTTGGTGAAAAAGGACACTATACAAGACTACGTGTTGAAGGGTTTGAAACAAAAGCAAAAGCAAAGAAAATGTGTGATTTATTGAAATCAAAAAAAGTTGGATGTATGGTAGTTAAATAATCAAGAGTTGTTTACTTTTTAGTAACTTCACTTTTTCTGTATAATCACCTCCATTAAACAGGTATGACCCAACAACCAAAACATTTGCCCCGCAGTTTAGAACTGACTCGCAGGTTTGATCATTAATTCCACCATCAACAGAAATTATTTTATCCCATGAAATATTTTGAAGCTTTTGAAGTGTTTTTGGAATAAACTTCTGACCCCCAAATCCTGGATTAACAGACATAACAAGAATCAAATCAAGATCGTCTATCACGCACTCTAAAACACTAACAGGTGTAGATGGATTTAGAGCAACTCCTACCTTGATGCCTTTTTCTTGGGTCTTCGCTAAAAGACCCTGCAAATGACGTGTGGATTCTGCATGTATAGTTAAAATATCAGAACCCGCTATAATAAAATCATCAGCATATTTTTCTGGATTTTCAATCATTAAGTGAACATCCAAAGGTAAATCCGTTAAACCTTTAAGAGTTTCCACAAACTTTGGGCCAAATGTAATATTGGGAACAAAATGTCCATCCATCACATCCACATGTATCCAATCAACACCCGCATCTTTTAAAAGCGACAATTCTTCTTTTAAGCGTCCCCAATCTGAAGATAAAACAGATGCAGAAATGATTGGGGTCATGGCGCTTGATCTTCAGGCTTACGGCGAAATGCTGATAGAAATTCACGAAGCATTTTTTTCCAATCAAAGTTTTTATGAGCCCCTACAAATGTATAAACCACAGGAACAATAAAAAGAGTGAATAAAGTTCCAAAAGACATTCCACCAACAATCACCCAACCAATTTGCTGACGAAGTTCTGCACCAGGCCCGGAAGCAAGGGCCAAAGGAACCGCCCCTAAAACCATTGCAGCAGTTGTCATTAAAATAGGACGCAAACGCATTTTTGAAGCATCAACAGCGGCTTCAACACGGTCCATTCCAGCTTCAAGTTTTGCATTGGCAAAGTCAACAATCAAAATACCATGCTTTGTAATAAGACCAATCAGCGTCACCAAACCAATTTGTGAGAAAAGGTTAAGTGTTCCATTTGTCATTTTGAGCGTAATCAAAGCTCCAACAATGGACAAAGGCACACTGAGCATAATTACCAATGGATCGACAAAACTTTCAAACTGAGCACATAAAACCAAATAAATAAATGCCAAAGCCAAAGCAAAAACAAGGTAAATATTCGCTTGTTCTTCAAAATATTGACGGGTTTCTCCGCTCCATTCAATACGACTGCCTTCAGGTAAAACCTCTTTTGCAGTTTCTTGAATAACAGCCACCGCTTCACTAAATGAAGAACCTGGGGCAATACTTGCAAACAAAGTCATAGAACGTAAACGATCAAAATGTTCAACTTGTTGCGCGGCTGTTTTTGTATCAACAATGATAAGATCCGAAAGAGATACCATTTCTCCTTTATCTGCTCGCACATAAATATCTGTCAAATCTTGGGGCTTTTTACGATATTTTTCTTCCACTTGAACTACAACATCATATTCACGTCCATCTCTTTTTATACGACTTGGAACTTTCCCCTTCCCCATAATTTCAAGAGTCTCTCCAATTACGCCTGGATCAATTTTAAGCATGGCCGCTTTATCTTTATTAATCGAGACCACATATTCGCGTGAATCAGCTCCAGTTGCCGCTGAAATGCCTTTAATTTGTTGAGTTCTTTTTCCCAAAGCTGCCATCATTTGGCGCGTCATACCTTGAAGCTCTGCATGCGTTCTGTTGGTCAATATTAAGAACTGTAAACGGTCATCTGCACTACCACTAGCGCCTAATGCTGAAGAGGAAGGAAATACTTTTGCCTGCACGCCTGCAATTTTATCAAATTTTTCTTGCGTACTTTCAGCAATCTTTTTAGCTGAACGCTTTCTTTTTGACCAAGGCTCAAGAATACTAAACCCTTTTCCATTTGGAAGCTCAACGATTGATAGCCTGGATTTAACTTCTGGAACACGTTCAAGCTCTTGATCCATTTCATCCATATACCTTGCAACATAGTCAAGCGTAGGTCCTGCTGGCGGCATCGCCCTAATACTCAACTGCCCTCTATCTTGTTCTGGATTGAGTTCTTTATCAATAAAAAACACAGCCAATATGTATCCGCTAATACTAATTAAAACCGAAAGGCCAATAACATAAGAGCGATAATTCATCGAAACCCTCAAAGCTCTTGCGTATAAATCATCAAGATAATTTAAAAATGAATCTATTTTATGAAGCCAAACATCTTTCCAGCCAACAGCTTCTTCTTTTTTTACATGCGCTTTTAAAAACTTTGAGCACATCATGGGAGAAAGCGTCAACGCAACAAATCCAGAGATAACAACAGCTCCCGCAAGAGTAAGCGCAAACTCTTTGAAATATTTTCCAGTAATTCCCGATGCCAAAGCCAATGGCGCATAAACAGCAGCCAGCGTAATAGTCATTGCAATCACAGCAAAAGCAATTTCTTTGCTCCCTTTAATCGCAGCATTCATAGGAGTTTCACCTCTTTCAATGTGCCTATACACGTTTTCAAGAACAATAATCGCATCATCCACCACAAGCCCAATCGCAAGAACAAAAGAAAGAAGCGTTAAAATATTCAAACTAAACCCAAAAACATAAAGAATAATGCAAGCACCAATCAAGGAAACTGGAATAGTCACAAGTGGAATAACAGAAGCTCTCACCGTTCCAAGGAATGCAAAAATCACAGCTAAAACTAATAGTGTTGCAATTGCAATTGTTTCATAAACTTGATAAATTGACTCTTCAATAAATGTTGTAAAATCAAGAGCAATTTCCATTTTCATGTCAGCTGGAAGCTTTTCTTTGAGAATATTAATTCTTTCTTTCACGAGTCTTGCCACATCCAATGGATTCGCATTTGACTGTGCAACAACTGTCAACATAACTGTATTTTTACCATTGTATAGAATTCTAAAAGTCTTTTCGTTAGATGAAAATTCAGCTCGCCCAACATCAGAAAGCCTTACATATGTATCTTTTGCAGCAATTGCTCTATCAGGGTTTGTAATAATAAGCTGATCAAATTGCTCTGGCGCAACCATTCCAGAAGGAGTTGACACTAAATATTCACGGTCTCCAGCAGTAATACGGCCTGCAGAAAAATCCTTATTTTGACGACTAATGGCCCCATTGACATCGGGCGCGGTTAAATTGTAAGCTGCCAATTTTACAGGATCAAGCCAAATATTCATACGAAATTCACCTCCACCCACAACAGTGGCCGCGGCAACGCCATCAAGCGTCACAAACTCTGTTTCAAGATCTCGTTTTGCATAATCAGCAATATCCTCAGGGGATCTTGATTCACTTGAAAGTGCGATATAAACAACTGGCGTTTCATCTGTTGTTGCTTTCTTTAAAATTGGATCTCGAATGTCTTGGGGGAGATTTCTTTTAACTTTTCCAATTGCATCACGAATATCACTTGCTGCCGCATCCAAAGATCTTTCTGGCCTAAATTGAATCGTAATCTTGCTTGTTCCTTCATAAGAAGTGGATGTCATTGTATCCACGCCTTCTATACGAGCAAACTGTTCTTCCATAATCTTGGTAATTCCAGTTTCAATCACATTCGTATTGGCGCCAGAATATTCAGTTGTCACGTTAATACTAGGTTTGCTGATTTTAGGATATTCCATAATCTGCAAGCGGCTGCCACAAACAAGCCCAATCAAAATCAGAATAACACTCATCACCGTTGCAAAAACGGGCCTTCGAATGCAAATTTCAGGAAGTCTCATCAATTTTATCCTTTATTATTTTTTATCGGTCAAAGTAACTGTTCTATTAACAGCAACAGGGTAGCCATCTTTAATATTCATATTTCCTGCTATAATTACACGGTCTTTGGGGTTCAATCCTTTCAAAATTTCAACACGTCCACTATCGCGAACTCCTGTAACAACTGGAACTTTTTTAGCCATATTACGAAACACAATAAAAACAGACTCTTCATTCCCATTACGGTCAATTGCTTTTTCAGGAACAACAAACGCTTTATCATTTTCCCCAATCACAACAGAAACTCTTACAAATAATCCTGGTTTAAGGCGCCCATCTTGATTTGCAAGTTTTGCTCTAATCAACAATCCGTGACCCACCGCATCAACCTTAGAGTCAATTGCCTCAATTTCACCTTGCACCTCTTCATCATATCCATCAACTTTAATTTTAACTTTTTGCCCAACCTGAACTGCTTTGAGATATGAACCTGGAACTTTGAAATCTACTTTCATTGGATTCAAATTCACCACCGTCACAAGCTCCTGACTGGGCTGAACATATGTTCCAATACTCACATCTTTCATAACGCCAACAACACCGTCAAATGGAGATTTAAGCTTTGTCTTAGCAAGTTTTGCGCGCGCAGCATCCAGTTCACCCTCTCTTTGCTTTAATGTTGCCACGGCTTTTTCACGTTCTTTGGAACTTAAATATTTCTTATCATGAAGTTCTTGATTCCGATCAAAATCTGCTTTTGCTAATTCATATTGAGCTTCTGCAATTTTGAGTGATGCTTTTTCGGTTTCATCATCAAACTCAATTAGTAAATCATCTTTTTTAACAGAAAACCCGTCTGTAAACAAAATCTGTTTCACACGGCCAGGAACATCAGACTTTATTGCAACAGATTGGTGTGCTATAAGTGTCCCAACAGATGTTAAGAATTTGCTAATCTTATCAATTTCAACCTCTTGAACTTCAACAGGGAATGACCTTTCCTTCTTAGCAAGAAGCCTTTCAAGGCCTTTCAGATCAGAAGGAGATGAGACAATTTTATACGAAATTCCGCCAACAATAAGCAGCCCCAAAATAGAAAGCCCCATCACAGCTTTTCCAGATAATTTAACCTTTTTGAGTGTTTCTAAGATATTCATATTTTTTCAACTTCCATTCTCATATTATTTTAATTTAAAATCCAGATCCCACTTTAGCATATTTTTATATAAATTCCAAATAAAGCCTATATTTTGCTTGTGCCTTATCTCTAATTAGGACAAAATAAGATTAAGAATTTATTAAAGGAGTGCTTTATTTTGGACCACGGATCTCATCTTCATCTTTCAAGTATTATCTCATCAAAAATATGCCATGATTTACTAGCCCCCGTATCAGGAGCAGTTCTTGCTGCATCCATGCTTGAAGATTCAAAAGTTTCATCTGATGTCACAGACTTAATTAAATCCAGCATTGAAACCGTTTCAAAAAAACTACAATTCTTCAGAGCCGCATTCAGTTTTTCAAAAGGAGGTACCACCCCTTTAATCAAAGAAGCAAAAAATATCGCAACCATGGTTTTCGAAACACCTAAACATGTACTAGAATGGCAAGATGCCCCTTTTTATGATTTGGAGTTCGAAGGGGATTGGTCAAGACTCATTTTAAACCTGTCTTTAATCGCTCATGAATGCTTACCCAAAGGAGGAATTCTCAAAGTCGATTTAACCTGTATTCCAAAAGCTGTTTCAATTGAAATAGAAGGGCCCTTGATCACTTTTCACGAAGAGATATTGAGCACCTTAAATAATAACAGCAGCCAAGCAAGCGTGCGGAATTTAACGGCCCAATTTTCAAAAGAAATTCTTGAAAAGTTAAATTTAAATCTTGATATTCAAAAAAATAATCAAAAGTGCTTTTTTCTAATTCAATGTCGTTAAATTACAAGTTTAGGTTTTAGGAAGATCCGCTTTCACCTTTTCACCTTTTACAGGACGTGCATAAAAATCTGGTGGAAATTTTAGATTCTCTGGGGTCGGTTTTGCATTTTTTTGATCTACAGGAGGCTTTTCAATTTCAGAACATGCCGCCAAAACCAAAACAGCTAAAAAAGTTAAATATTTCATGATGAACTCCGTTCTTTTATATATGTAATTACAACTAACAAAAACATTCCAATACTAATAAAGGAATCTCCCACATTAAATACAGCAAAGTGCCACGTATTGATATGAAAATCGATAAAATCAATCACAGCTCCATAAAGGATACGATCTATAATATTCCCAAAAGCCCCTCCAATGATAAAAGCCAAAGGAATTTGAATAAAGCTCTCTTTTATCTTAACCATCCAAATACAAAGACCAAAAACAATAAGACTGTTGAAAACCAAAAGAACTGTGGGCGTAATAATATCATGATTGGCTAAAAAGCTAAAACTGACTCCAGAATTCCACCTTAAAACAAAATTCAGAAATGGCGTCACCTCAATCACATCTTGCGAGGAAATTATTTTCAAAGCCATGCTTTTTGTCCAAAAATCAAGACCGAATGCAATCAAAACACAACTTAAGATTGTGAGATAACGTGAGAACATCGCGTACAAACCCCATCATGATCAATTTCTTTTACAATTTTCCAGCATCTTAAACATTTATCTCCATCAGCAAGAGTAATGATAACTTGCTTTTGCTCCCCAAAAGATAATTTCAAAGAAGAGACTATACATATTTCTTCAAAATCAACATTTTCATCAAAATGACTTCGCAAACCTTCAGGCACCACCAAATCAACATGCGCCTGCAAGCTTGATCCAAGTGTCTTGGCTGCACGCTGAATTTCAATCTCACATGTTATTTCTTTTCGAATCTCACGCAGAACATCCCATTTTTCTTCCAAAGTTGGTTTATTCCAATTTTCTTGTGGCGTTTTAAAGTCCTCCAAGTGAACACTTTCGCCGCTATCGTGAGCCAAATATGCTTCTTCTGCTGTAAAGCAGATCACTGGCGCAAGCCAACGTACAAGATATTGATAAAGCGTGTAAATTGTAGTTCGAACAGCTTTACGCTTGGAAGAGTTCGCACCATCACAATAAAGCGCATCCTTGCGAATATCAAAATAAAATGCAGAAAGATCATTAGAGCAAAAATAATGCATTTCTGAATAAAACTTTTGAAAATCAAGAGTATTCAATGTTTCTTTTGCAAGCTCCCCCAAAGTAAACAAACGGTGATGAACCCATTGCTCAAGCTCTGGCATTTTTTCTACATCAATTCTTTCAACTTCACTATATCCGTGGATCGCACCCAACATATAACGCAAAGTATTGCGTAATCTGCGATATAAATCCTCAGAATGTTTTAAAATTTCAGGACCCACGCGAAGATCATCCCTAAAATCAGCTCCTGCAACCCAAAGCCTTAAAATATCGGCCCCTTGTTTATCACAAACGCTTTGCGGTGCCACGACATTGCCCAAAGATTTCGACATTTTGTGCCCTTTTTCATCCATCACAAATCCATGAGTCATGACACGCTTATAGGGGGCCTTATCTCTTGTTCCCACAGATTCAAGCAAAGAGGACTGAAACCATCCACGATGCTGATCTGACCCTTCCAAGCAAAGAGATGCCGGTGATTCTAAATCAGGATGTTTTTCTAAACAAAAGGCATGCGTGGTCCCACTTTCAAACCAAACATCAATTACATCAAAAACTTGCTCAAAGTCATCAGCATTATATCCTTCTCCTAAAAATCTGGATGCTGGACTTGAGAACCATGTTTTAATGCCTTCAGCCTTAACAGCATCAACAATTCGATCAAAAACAGATGCATCGCGCAATGGTTCATTAGTTTTTTTATTCACGAATACTGTAATAGGCACACCCCAATATCGTTGACGAGAGATACACCAATCTGGCCTGTTTTCAACCATTGAATAAATACGATTAATACTATTTTGAGGGAACCATTCAACTTGCTTGATCGCATTCAACGCTCTTTCTTTAAGATTGTTATGGCTCATTGAAATAAACCATTGCGGTGTTGCACGATAAATGAGCGGCGCTTTAGACCTCCAAGAATGAGGATAGCTATGCTTAAGGTTTGCCTCATGCAACAAAGAGTTTGCCTGACGCAGCGCCTCCAAGATATCTGGAGTAATTTTAAAAATATGTTTACCGGCAAACAAAGGAACATAAGACGCATACGTTCCATCACCTAGCACCAATTCGGGCACTTCAAGTTTATATTTTCTTCCTACTTCAAAGTCTTCCAATCCGTGGCTTGGAGCCGTGTGCACCAAACCAGTTCCAGCATCGGTTGTCACATGATCTCCTGCAATAAAGGGTACGTCAAACTCATACCCTTTTCCACGCAAAGGATGCGCACAATTTTTATCAGCAAGTTCTGATGCATTTACCATTCTTACAACTGTGTATTCTTTGGATAATGTTTTTGAGAAAGCATCTTTTAATTCATCTGCAATCAAAAAAGATCTTCCATCAATGTTAATGATTACATAATCAACTTCAGGCCCATATGAAATTGCTCTATTTGCAGGCAAAGTCCAAGGAGTTGTTGTCCAAATAACGGCAGACACATCTTTAAAATCATCATGCAAAATTGGAAATGCAACATACACAGAACTGGATGTCTTATCCAAATATTCAACTTCTGCTTCAGCCAAAGCTGTTTGCTCAACAACTGACCACATGACAGGCCTTGCGGCTCTATATAAATATCCGCCAAGTAAAAATTTACCAATTTCAGCAACAATGACACTTTCGGATTCAGGCTTCATTGTCGTATATTTATTTTCAAAATCAGCTAAAATTCCAATACGTTTAAACTCATCGACCTGTACATCAATCCATGATGAAGCAAAATCCGAACACGCTTGACGAAACTCGATTAAATCAACAGATTCTTTTGTCTTTCCTTGAGCTCTATATTTTTCCTCCACCTTCCATTCAATTGGAAGACCATGACAATCCCATCCAGGAACAAATGGGGCATCAAATCCAGACATTTGAGTAAATCTGCACACCATGTCTTTTAAGACCTTATTCAAGGCATGGCCAATATGAATATTGCCATTAGCATAAGGAGGTCCATCATGAAGAATAAACTTTTTACGCCCTTTTGATTTTTCACGAAGTTTTTTATAAAGCCCCATCTCTTCCCATTTTTCACATAAGGCAGGTTCATTTATCGGAAGATTACCACGCATAGGGAACACAGTTTGAGGTAAAAATACACTAGATTTCAAATCTTTAACTTCGGACATATCTGACTTATTCTCCATAATTTTATAAATTTATTAAAAATATAGCGAATTTACGCAAAAAGAGCAAGCATCAGATATTTTTTTTATCAAGAGGTATAAAATTTATTTATCCTTGTTTTACCTTGAAATACAAGCTTTTACACTGAAACCATTATTTAAAAATTCAATATTTTTTTAACTTTTTTTTGTATGAGCTTAATTTTTGACTTCCAAAACTTGAGAATTTATGATAGCAAGTGGGAAGATATTAGGTGGTGATGAGATTCCACTAGGGAATAGAAGTTAAAATTTTATTAAAGAATTGAAAGGTATAAAAAATGTCCGATATCGTAGAACGCGTTCAAAAAATCGTAGCAGTTCATCTTGGCGTAGATGCAGCAAAAGTAACCCCTGAAGCAAGCTTTAGAGATGAACTTGGTGCGGACAGCTTAGAAACAGTTGAGCTTGTTATGGCATTAGAAGAAGAATTTTCTATTGAAATTCCAGAAGAAGTTGCAGAAAAAATCTTGACAGTTCAAGATGCTATCAATTTCATCAATTCAAAAGCTGCATAAAGCTTTGAAGCTAAACCATAAAGGTCTTTTTGCATCTGCAAAAGGGCCTTTTATTTTTATAAAGGATCAATAATGAGACGCGTTGTTATTACAGGAATGGGCATTGTAGGCCCTTTAGGAAATGGTGTTAACTACACATGGGAAAAGCTCATTTCTTCTGCATCGGGAATTAAAAAAATCACCCATTTTGAAACAAGCGACCTTGCCGCTCAAATTGGGGGCATTATCCCACGTGGAACAGGCGCAGGTGAATTCAATCCAGACAGCATTTTAGAACCCAAAGAACAAAAGAAGATGGATGATTTTATCCTTTATGGAATTGCAGCCGCTCAAGAAGCAATTTTTGACTCTGGATGGCAGCCAACAGATGAAGAAGGCTTAGAACGCACAGGCGTTTTGATTGGATCTGGAATTGGAGGCCTTAATCGTATTTATGATACAGCCGTCACTTTGCATGAACAAGGCCCAAGACGTGTAAGCCCCTTTTTTATTCCAGCATCCTTAATTAATCTTATTTCAGGACAAGTCTCCATTCGCTTTGGATTCAAAGGCCCAAATCACGCAGTTGTGACAGCTTGCTCTACAGGTGCTCATGCAATTGGTGATGCAGCAAGACTTATTCAACTGGGGGATGCAGACGTAATGGTTGCAGGTGGCGCGGAATCTGCCATTGGAAGACTTGGGATTTCTGGTTTTTGCGCAGCACGTGCCCTTTCAACAAGTTATAATGATTCCCCTGAAGAAGCATCAAGACCTTGGGACGAAGGACGTGACGGCTTTGTAATGGGAGAAGGCGCTGGCGTTGTTGTCTTAGAAGAATATGAACATGCAAAAAAACGCGGTGCAAAAATTTATGCAGAAATTATCGGATATGGTCTTTCTGGAGATGCATACCATATTACTGCTCCATCAGAAACCGGAGATGGCGCTTATAGAGCCATGAGGATGGCCATTAACAGAGCACAGCTATCCACAGATCAAATTGGATATATCAACGCCCACGGGACATCTACGCCCCTTGGAGACACTATTGAAGTCACGGCTATGAAAAAATTATTTGGTGAAAAACCAGATCACTTATCAGTTTCTTCTACAAAATCCTCCATTGGCCATTTGTTGGGGGCTGCAGGAAGTGTTGAAGCTATCTTCACATCACTTGCGCTTATGAAGGGAATCTTACCTCCTACTCTAAATCTCCACAACCCTTCTGCCGGGTGTGATTTGGATTTTGTTCCACTTGTTGCAAAAGACAAAAATATTGAGTATGCAGTATCGAACTCATTTGGCTTTGGCGGAACAAACGCATCGCTTGTGTTTAAAAAAATATAACTTATAGTTCATCATGAAAAAGAAAATTGGGATTTTTATAGCTATTATAATTTTCACCAGTTTCTTTTTCTGGAATTTTCACCATCAACTTTACAGCCCCTTTAATTCCCAAGAAAAACAGATCTATCTAAGCCCTGGCATGAAAACTATTGAAATCTTTGAATTATTAAAGGGAGAAAAACTCATTCCTTCTAAATGGCCGTTAATTCTTGATATTCTTATTTATCCCAAACATTTATCCCTCAAGCATGGCGAATATAGATTTGAAAAAGGAATGAGCCCTTTTCAAATCATTGACAAAATATTCAAAGGAGATGTGGTAATGTATAAAATCACAATTCCTGAAGGGCTTACAAGCTACGAAATTACCCAAAAAATAAAAAAAATAAACGAACTTGAAGGAACACTTTCTAAAGTTCCCGAAGAAGGGTCTTTATTCCCATCCACTTATGAATACAAACGCGGACAAACGCGCGCATCTTTGACTGAAAAAATGGAAAAAGAAATGACTAAACTTAAGTCACAGCTTATGCTAAAATACAAACAAGTCAATTTTCAAGAGAAGTTAATTATGGCGTCATTGATTGAAAAAGAAACCCGTGTTGATCATGAGAGACCCAGAATTGCTGGCGTTTTTTATCACAGGCTTTCAAAAAAAATGAAATTACAATGCGATCCCACAGTTATTTACGCTGTAACAAATGGACAAGGGGTTTTGAACCGCCCTATCTCAAAAATTGATTTAAAAACAGACTCCCCTTTTAACACATATCGCTTTGAAGGCCTTCCCCCAGGTCCAATTTGCAATCCTGGAAAAGCATCTTTAATTGCTGCCTTTGAGCCCATAGAAACGCAAGACCTATATTTTGTTGTCAAAGGTGGCGGAGAGCACGAATTCAGCAAAACACTTGCAAATCACAATAAAGCTGTTGCAAACTTAAGAAAACTAGAAAAGGAAAAAAAATGACTATGGATCCAATCAAACGTCGCGGTATTATGTTTGTTTTGTCCTCTCCTTCAGGCGCTGGAAAAACAACCCTTTCAAGACTCCTTCTTGATCAAGACAGAAATCTTTCCTTATCAATTTCTGCAACCACCCGCCCACAAAGGCCAGGAGAAGTTGATGGCGTGCATTATCATTTTATTACTCCAGAAGAGTTTTCTCAAAAAATTGAACATGGTGATTTTTTAGAATACGCACATGTTTTTGGAAATTATTATGGAACCCCTAAAAAAGCAGTCTTGGACGGCTTAAATGCCGGAAAAGATATCTTATTTGATATAGACTGGCAAGGAACTCAACAATTAGCTCTAAATTCCAGAAGCGATATCGTTCCTGTTTTTATTCTCCCCCCTTCTTTAAATGATTTGGAAACTCGTCTTAAATCCAGAGCCCAAGATGCGGATGACGTTGTTGCTGCGCGCATGAGCAGAGCATCCGATGAGATCAGCCATTGGGCAGAATATGACTACATCGTCTTTAATCACGACATCCAAGAAGCCTTAGTCAATCTTAAATCCATTCTTTACGCAGAACGTTTAAAAAAGGAACGTCAGCTTGGCCTTGGGGATTTTATTCGGAACCTCAAGTGAATCGGGCTCCTCTCCCCTCCCCTTCCACATTAGAAAAAATGGTAAAAGCTGCTTTTTCAACAAAAACACTTCATTCATGCACTCTTTGCAGCCAAGGAAATTCAAATTTTAATTTTAAAATAAAAGTAGATAACGATTTTTTCATCCTGCGTATTTACTTAACAGACCCTACCGCTTCATACCGCGAACAAAAATTGGCTGTACGTTTGTGGCAAACCATTCCAATCCCCTTAACCTACTATATGGCGGATATAGACGGATACAGGTTTGCAATCACACAATTCTTACCCGGAATAAGGCTAAAGACTTATTTGCAAGAAGGTGGTGATCACAGCATAATGTATGACGTTGGTGTATTACTTGCTAAGATTTCAAATAAGCAATTTATCGCCCCTGGTAAATTTGATCAAAACCTAAATATTTCCCCTCAAGATGATATTACAGCATTTATAAATTCTCTTCCCAAAATTGAAGATTCTCATGACATTTTAACCAAATTTGCACATTTCTTACCCAGCCCTCATGAGCGCTCGCTTGTTCATGGGGATTTTAAAACAGAAAATATCCTGGTAGATCAAATTGATGGAAAGTGGAAAATCACAGGAATCATAGACTGGGAATATTCTTTTTCAGGCTCCATATTCTGGGACATTGCCAATATCATGAGAGATGATTTTCAAGGTGAAATGCAATTTCTAAAAGGCCTTGAAAATCAAGGGGCAGAGCTCTCTCAAAACTGGAAAACAACAGTTCATTTGCTAAATTTGATCTGTTTTTTAGATCTTTTTTCACGCAAACAGCAATACGCAGAAGAAATCACACAAACCCTTGAAATATTAAGGACTCAAGATATGAAACACAAATTAGACGTTATGCCCCACAACCAAAATTGGGCAAAAATATTTGAAGCTGAAAAAATAAATATTCAAAATGCGCTTGGAGAAAATTGTACTAATATACACCACATTGGATCAACATCAATCCCTGGGTTAATTGCAAAACCAATTATTGATATCCTTGTTGTTGTCAAAAAACCAAGCATATGCGAGCTTGAATCCATAGGCTATGTTTACAAAGGTGAAGTAAACATTCCTTTTCACTATTATTTTAAAAAAGAGGGAATTCACCTTCATCTTTATGAAGAAGGAAACCCGGAAATCATGCTTAATTTAATGTTCAAACACCATTTATCCACAAATTTGCAAGACAAGGATAAATATGCATCCCTCAAAGAAGAGTTACTCTCAAAAGAAGCATCATTCGTCAAAACAAACACAAGGTTTACAGGATACACTCTAGGGAAAAATGATTTCATCCAAGAAATCTTAAAAAAAATAGGGTTTAGTGAAACACGCCTTATGCATTGCACCCACACAAACGAATGGAGCACATATAACAGAATTCGAATCGAACAATCATTTGACCCCGTCACTCAAATATCGCCTGATCATTATCATTTCATCCTTTATCAAGGCACTCAAATTACCACCATCGCGCACATTGAATTCATGTCAGGAAATATTGCAATATTGCACGAATTGGCCACAGATGAGATTTTTAAAAATCAAGGCTTTGGAAAACGTATGATAAATCTTCTTGAAAAATGGTGCATTACCCAAAATAAGCACACTCTCAAAATGCACGCTTATAAAAGCGCAGAAGCGTTCTACAGGAAACTTGGGTATCAAGATATGATCTTTGACTACCCATTATCCCCTGGAGATGGAACTGATTTGGGGAAAATTCTTACCAAATAATCCCCAAATTTCCTACATTATTCAGCAACCGCTGCAGTTTGTGGTATTCGAGACTCCAAGCCTTCAAGTTTTTTAAGCTTTTCTTTTAATTCTGCATTTTCTGCTTCTAATTTCTGAACATTCACATCTACCCTTGGATGCATATATCCAGAAGGCTTAAGATGGTCAACATCAGTCACTGACACAGGATCTTTCCCCAAAAGGGCATCTTTCATTCTAACATATCTTGTTGCAGTTTCAATTTCAGATGCCTTATTTCCGGTATATTCAACCGCAAACTTATCCTTATCTTGAATGGCCCTGACCATCTCTTTTTGCTCTACAACAGAGGGTAAAAGATCAACAATTGAACTTGTTGTGGCCGTTATCGTGCTCACAGGTGTTGCTATTTTAGCCATCCCCCCTTGATTACGTGCTTGATCTTGAACTTTTTTAACCAATTTCTGCCATTCAAGAGTAAGATTTAATTTTTCTAAATCAGCTTTCTTAATTGCCAGAGGTTCTCTTCCATACTTCCCACCAAAAGCCTTTAAAATTCCTTGGGCTTTTGCTTTGAATTCTGGCTTTGAGGCAAGCCAATCTGCAAACTTTTGCTTCTTCTGCTCCCTTGAAAGTTTCACCTGTGCTTCTCCAGCAGAGTCGCTTGAAGAATCAACTGGTTTTAACTTATTTTCAAATTCTTTAACAATCGCTTCTTCCTTTGCCTCCAAAACCTTGGTCGCATCAGAATTATGATTAGAGGCACTCTTCGCCTTTCGCATAGCCTGACGCAAAGATGCAAGTGCTTGCATTTTAAGCTGCTCTTTCGCACCCTCCAACTCCTTCGTCACCTTCGCAAGTTCAGAGCGAATTTCTGCCTCCTTAGAAGAAGATTCAGATGACTCATTACCAACAGAAGAATTTCCAAGCCCTTCTTTCTGAGCCTCCAAATCCTTCAACCGCTCCTTTTCAGATTCAATTTGAGATGTAAGTGTTGTGATTTGGGATGCAAGTGAAGATTTTTTATTGGAAAGCGCTACTTTTTGCTGATCAAGTGCCGTTACATCTCCAAGTGCTGCAATCTCTTCTGTT
>CAZCFE010000012.1:0-33850 GCA_964497925.1 uncultured Alphaproteobacteria bacterium
ATCCTCGTTTTATTCTCATTCTATCATACTTTATTAAATTTCTCAACAGAACCTAGTTGTATCTTTTAAAAATTTTTATATGGATGCAATTAAAATCAGGGGGTGAATACAATTTTAAATAATTATATTGCATAATATTCTTGTTTCTTTTATAATCTAAATTATATTAAATAATAGAGAGAATGCCTTAAAAGGGTGGCTCAAAAGCCTCCCTTTTTTGTTATAGAAGTGGTTAAAATGAGTAGCACAGAAAGAATAGAAGAAATTATTACGCCGTCCTTAACGCAAGAAGGATATGGTATTGTAAGGATGAATTTAAATGGCGCGCGCGGCAGTTCAACATTGCAAATTTTGATTGAAAAATTAAATAATGAGCCCGTAAGTGTTGGTGATTGTGTGTCAGTTAATAGAATGATTTCTGTTCTTTTGGATGTGGAAGATCCAATTGATGGGGCTTATCATTTAGAGGTTAGCTCTCCTGGCGTCGAACGTCCTTTGGTGAAGCTTGCTGATTTTGATCGTTTTAAAAACAAAAAAGTAAAAATTGAGCTTAAAGAAGCCGTTGGTGGACGTAAAAAATTCAAAGGGCTGTTAAAAGGGGTGCAAGATGATAATATCATTTTGGATGCTATTGATTTAAGCGGAGAAGAGACAGAATCTTTTTCTTTTGCGCATGATGATATTCAAAAAGCCAATCTTGTGTTTGAAATGTTTATGGATAAAGTGGGGAAAACAAAATGATAAAGCATGAAGTTTTGATGGTTGCAGATATTGTAGCTCGTGATAAAGGTATTGAAAAAAAAGAAGTTTTGGCCGCGATTGAAGAAGCAATTGAAAAAGCTGGGAAAGCTAAATACGGACAAGAACATGATATTCGTGCCCATATTGATTCTGAAAGTGGCCATATTCGTTTGGTTCGTCATTTAACAGTTGTGGAAGAAGTCTTAGAGCCTAACACAGAGCTTACTCTCAAAGAAGCACATCGTTTTGATGCTAATGCTGTTCTTGGAACAGTGATTGAGGAAGATTTGCCTCCGATTGATTTTGGCCGTGTTGCTGCCCAAACTGCAAAGCAGGTGATTTATCAAAAAGTCCGTGATGCTGAACGTTTGAAGCAATTCAATGAATTCAAAGACCGTGTTGGCGAGATTATCAATGGCACAGTCAAGCGCGTTGAGTATGGAAATGTGTTTATTGAAATTGGCAGAAGTGAAGGTTTTTTGAGAAAAGATGAGCTGATTGCAAGAGAGTCTTTTAGGGTAGGTGACCGTATTAGGGCTGTGATTGTTGATGTGAAGAACGAGCTTCGAGGGCCTCAGATCTTTTTATCCAGGATTAGTCCTTTGTTTCTGGCAAAGCTCTTTGCTCAAGAAGTTCCTGAAATTTATGACCATGAGATTGAGATTAAAGCTGTTGCAAGAGACCCAGGTTCAAGAGCAAAAATGGCCGTTTATACAACCGACCCATCCATTGATCCAGTTGGAACATGTGTGGGGGTTCGCGGATCACGTGTTCAAGCTGTTGTTGCTGAATTGCAAGGTGAAAAAATTGATATTATTGTTTGGTCTCCAAATATTGCAACATTTGTTGTGAATGCTTTGACTCCAGCTGAAGTTTCTAAAATTGTTTTGAATGAAGAAACGCGCCGTGCTGAAATCGTTGTGGCCGAAGACCAATTAAGTCTTGCCATTGGAAGACGTGGTCAAAATGTTCGTTTAACATCCCAATTAACAGGATGGAATGTTGATATCATTAGTGAAGATGAAGATGCAAAACGTCGCCAGAAAGAATTTGCACTTAAATCAGCTTTGTTTATTGAAGCCTTGGATGTTGATGAGATGATCGCTCAACTTTTGTTCACTGAAGGTTTTGAAAAAATTGAGGATATCGCGTATGCTGACCCTAGAGAGCTTATCTCAATTGAAGGCTTTGATGAGGATGTTGCATCAGAACTCCAGAACAGAGCTATTGAATATTTAAAAAGAAGAGACACTGATTTTGATAAGAAAATTGGTGAACTAGGGATTGCTGAGACAGAATTTGATAGTATTCCAGGGCTAACAAAAGAGCATGTTTTGACTTTGGCCGAAAATGGAATTAAAGTTTTGGATGATTTGGCTGATTTATCGGGTGATGAATTGGTTGATTTTATTGGTAAATATGGTGTAAATTATACACAAGCAAATGAAATCATTATGGCTGCAAGAGCTCATTGGTTTGATGCAGAATAATTGAAAGGTAAAAGTAATGACTGACGACACTAAGGACACACAAGAGCGCAAGCCTTTAACCCTAAAAACACTGAGTTTGAAAAAAAATTCTGATCAAACTGAGCAAGTGCGTCAGAGCTTTTCTCATGGAAGATCAAAATCTGTAACTGTTGAAGTTGTTAAGAAGAAACGCACATCTTCTTCTGATAGGTCCAACGATCCTTTAATGCAAGGGAACAAATTGAATTCACAAGAGCTTGAAACACGCATAAAAGCACTTCAATCTGCAATTCAAGAGCAAGAAAACAGGACTGAGGCTTCTGATCATGTTGAAGATATTATCACATCTCAGCATGCGCAAAAACCAATTATCAAAGATGAAGAGGTTGTTGCGGTTTCTCCTGTAGATGACCTTGATATTTTAAAAACACCTGTTGTTAAACAAAAAGAGGTGCGTAAGTTTGATGATGAATTTACGCCTCCTAAAAAAACGGTGCCGCTTCGTGATGAAGAGGCTGAGCATAAAAAAACTGCAGCATTAAAGCGTGATGCTGGATTTAAAAATATCAGTAAAGGATCTATGAATTCTTTATTGCAAACCAAGGATGATGAAGAGAGCGCTTCTGGATTTGCTGTTAAGCGTAGATCTCAAGCATCCATGCAACGCGCAAGAGCCAAGCATCGCAATAAAATGCAAGGACAACAAGAACCTCAAGCAAAAGTTTTACGTGAAGTTGTTTTGCCAGAAGCCATTAGTGTTCAAGATTTGGCTAACCGTATGGCTGAAAGGGCAGGGGATGTTGTTAAGTCCTTGATGAAAATGGGTGTTATGGCAACGATTAATCAAATTATTGATGCTGACACTGCTGAGTTAATTGCTCAAGAATTCGGTCATAAAGTCAAACGTGTAGCTGATTCTGATGTTGAAATTGGCATTGATAACGCACCTGATAGGGACGAGGATATTATATCAAGAGCTCCTGTTGTAACTGTTATGGGGCACGTTGATCACGGAAAAACATCTCTTTTAGATGCTTTAAGATCAACAGATGTTGTGTCTTCAGAAGCAGGAGGAATTACTCAACATATTGGCGCGTATCAAGTGACGATGAGCACAGGGCAAAAAATTACTTTTATTGACACCCCAGGACACGCAGCTTTCACAGAGATGCGCGCGCGAGGTGCTAATGTGACAGATGTTGTTGTGCTTGTTGTTGCGGCTGATGATGGGATTAAAGAGCAGACAGTTGAAGCTATTCGTCATGCTAAAGCTGCAGGCGTTCCAATTGTGGTTGCAATTAATAAGATAGACAAGCCTGGAGCCGATCCAGAGCGCGTAAAGCAAGAAATGCTTATGCATGAATTGATCGTTGAGGAATTGGGTGGTGATGTTTTAGCAATTCCTGTGTCGGCAAAAAAGCGTTTAAATCTTGAAAAATTAGAAGAAGCTATTTTGCTTCAATCTGAAGTTTTAGATCTTAAAGCAAACCCAGAAAGATCCGCAAAAGGTGTGATCGTTGAAGCTCGCCTTGAAAAAGGAAGAGGGTCTGTTGCGACTGTTTTAATTCAGGCTGGAACTTTGCGTGTTGGGGATATTTTTGTAGCAGGAAACGAATGGGGTAAAGTTCGAGCTCTTGTGGATGATCATGGAAATAAGATTGAAAAAGCCTTACCATCGATGCCTGTTGAGGTGTTAGGGTTTGAAAAGACTCCTCAAGCAGGTGATGATTTAATTGTTGTGGAAAGTGAATCAAAAGCGCGAGAAATTTCAGATTTTAGAAGTAGACGCAAAAAAGATGCATTAAGCGCTGCAAAAACAGAAATATTTAAAAATATGTTTGCAAATATTGGTGAAGGTCAAAAGAAAGAGCTTAGCGTTGTGATTAAATCAGACGTGGGCGGGTCACTCGAGGCAATTTGTGCAAGCTTGAGTAAACTTGCAAATGATGAAGTAATGGTGAGAGTTCTTCATGGGGCTGTTGGAGGAATCACAGAAAGTGATGTTACTTTGGCAAAGGCGTCCCAAGCTCTTGTTGTTGGGTTTAATGTCAGGGCAAACCCTCAAGCACGAGATATGGCAAAACGTGATGGGATTGAGATTCGTTATTATTCAATTATTTATGATGTTATTGATGATGCCAAAGCAATTTTATCAGGAATGTTATCTCCAACTCTGAAAGAAAACTACTTGGGTATGGCCCAAATGCGTCAGATTTTCCAAATTCCAAAGGTTGGGAAAATTGCAGGTTGTATGATCACAGATGGTCTTATTAAGCGCGGTGAAAAAGTCAGGCTTTTGCGTGATAACGTCGTGATTCATGAAGGAACCTTGAAAACTTTGAAGCGTTTTAAAGACGAAGTTAAAGAAGTTAAAGAAGGTTTTGAATGTGGCGTAGCTTTTGAGAATTATTCCGATATCAGAGAAGGTGATATGGTGGAATGTTTTGAAATTCAAGAAATCAAAAGAACGCTGTAAGGGGTTATTTGTGAAAAAAGGAAAGAAAAAGCCAGAAGCTCCAAGTCACCGCACATTGCGTGTTGGCGAAGAAATGAAACATATTCTGGCCACTATTTTTATGCGAGAAGAAGTTGCAATTGCTGGCGTCAATACAATGATGCTCACTGTTACAGAAGTTCGGGCGATGCCTGATCTTAAAACGGCAATTGTGTATGTTATGACCTTAAACGGGGAACGTGTGGATGAGGTGATTGGGCTTTTAGAGGAGAACAATTACCTTATTCGTATGGCTCTTGCAAAACAACTTACGCTGAAATTCACTCCTTCATTGAAATTCTTAAAAGACACAACTTTTGATGAAGCATCCAAAATTAGCGCGCTTTTAAGAGGCCTTTAAATACCTTTGACGCAAGTCTTCTGGGAATTTTTCAATAGCATATCGGAGCATCGTTCGAGGCATTCTTGGTCCATGCTGATCTAAAAAACAAGTTAAAGCATTTATGTCTTTTTTTCCTGCCTCACGTAGCATCCATCCGCAAGCTTTATGAATTAGGTCATGTTCATCTTTTAAAAGTGTTTGCGTAAGAGAAAAAGTCCATTCCAACATTTCTTTTTTAATAAAATACCATGTTGCAACGATAGAGATTCTTCTTTCCCACAGGACATTTGAATGCACAAGCTCTGTTAATAAGGTTTTATCTTTTTCAAATAAGTGAGCGCCTATAATCAGATGAGCAGAAGCATCAACTAAATTCCAGTTATTAACATACTTTAAATTTTGAGTATAAAAATCATAAACTTGATTTGGTTCTTTTTTGTATTGATGCACCAAAATAATTAAGGCCAATAAGCGTTCCTCATTGATAGAAGAGCTTAGAAATTCAAGAATATTACCAAATGTGAGCTGAGAATAATCTTTTGCAATCTTTCGTAAATCGGGAACTTTAACTCCCATGAATTGGTCATGGTGTGCATAATCAAGAGGACCTGTCTTGAAATAAACCCCTTTAGAGGGTGGGGTATTTTCTGCATATTGAGATAAGGTGGATCTGATTTCTTGAATTATACTCATTTTTTTCTGCTTAATCCTTGGGCTCTATTTTTCCAGTAATTCATAGCTTCTTGATCAAGTTGAGAGCTTTCCAAAAGGGCTTCAATTGCTTGAATTACAAAAATTTTAGAATATTCTTTTGAATTGCACAGTACATTGATCATCATTTCTTTTTGCAAGACGTCAACTTGTGGGTTTTTGCAGGCGGTGATGACCAATTCGCTGATTAAGGGGATTAAAGCTTCTATTGTGTTAACTTCTATGGAAGCAGCATTTCTGAGGGAAGCTGTTGCTCCGTAATTTGAGCAAGGGATATAAGTTTTGATTGTTTTTTTTAGCTTTTGAATGGATTTAAAATCCTTTAAAATTGGAAAAGGTTTTCTAAGGTTTGATTGTTTCGTTTTTTCATTATAAAAGCATAAATCAAAGGTGTTTTTTTGCCAAGAAATTCTGTTTTTGGTGTAATCATTAAAATTTCTATAATCTGTGAGAATATACTGCACTAAAATTTCAATTTCTTCTTTGATAGTACCTCTCATAGAGGAATTCTTCTTATTTAAATCGTCATTCCAATCACTGATTAAACCCTCCAAGCTTTCATGATGCTTAAGGTGAATTTCAGGATGTATTGCTGTATGTGCCTGATTGTAATGGCATAAAGAAAAAGGCCAAAAAATAGGTTGCTCAGAGCTGCCAAAAGCTGATGTTGCGGATAAAAAAATACAAGTTAAAAGGCTGTTTTTCAATTTTTGTGTTCCTCTCTTTAATATTGATTGTTTTTTATATATCATATTTCGAATCATATAATGTTGCTTTTTTGCAACACAGGGTGGAGAAAAAAAATCCATTCATGCATCAGCTTGATTTTTTGGGTGGTTAGGGTATACTTAATTTCATAAATTATGATCAATCATTTAAAAGTGGAAATTTTTTCAATCAATATGTTGTTTAACCAGCTAAAACTTCCTGCTCATCTTCTAGAAATACTAGAGAGCATTTCATATAAAGTACCAACACCTATTCAAGCGCAAGCGATTCCAATTTTATTGGAAGGGTCTGATTTGTTGGCGTGTGCCCAAACTGGAACAGGTAAAACAGCAGCTTATTGTTTGCCGCTTTTAAGCTATTTGCATAACGGGAGATCAAAACCTAAGATGCCCCGTGCAATTACGCTTGTTCCAACCAGAGAACTTGCTGCTCAAGTTGTAGCAGAGCTTGAAAAATTCTCTACAACTCAAAAGTTTAAAGTTGTTCAAGTTATTGGTGGCGAAGGCATGATGGAGCAAGAAAAAGCATTAATGAAAATGGTTGATGTCATTGTGGCAACTCCTGGAAGA
Source organism: uncultured Alphaproteobacteria bacterium (assembly GCA_964497925.1). Lineage (GTDB taxonomy): Bacteria > Pseudomonadota > Alphaproteobacteria > CAIYWZ01 > CAIYWZ01 > CAIYWZ01. The sequence continues at coordinate 7,057 of CAZCFE010000012.1, forward strand.
TTGCTTGATTTTTTGACTAAGGGCAAGCTGATTTTAAATGAAGTGAAGTTTTTCGTGCTTGATGAGGCCGATAAAATGCTGGATATGGGATTTTTAGAAGATGTTGAAAAAATCATGGCGTATTTGCCAAAAACACGCCAAACAACTCTTTTTTCGGCGACATTTTCAAATCCAATTTTAAATTTATCTAAAAAATTGCTGAATTCTCCCAAAGAAGTAATGATTTCACCAACAGCAACAACCGCAAGTACTGTGACGCAGTATTTTGTGAATTCGTCGGCAAAAACGAAATCATTAGACTTGAAAAAATTACTTGAAAAAGAAAAAATTGAATCAAGCATTATTTTTTGTAACAGGAAAAGAGATATTCAAGGTCTTTCAAAGAATCTTGAAAAATGGGGATATAAAGTTGGGGAATTGCATGGTGATTTGACCCAAGCCCTTAGAACGCAAACATGGAAAGCATTCAAAGAAAATGAAATTCAATTCTTGATTGCATCAGATGTTGCTGCGCGAGGTTTGGATTCAGAAGGGCTTGATGTTGTCATCAACTACGATGTCCCCAATACATCAGATGATTATGTTCACAGAATTGGACGCACAGGAAGAGCTGGGAAAGAAGGAAAATCTTATACGCTTTGCATGAGCACAGATAAAAAGACACTTTTTGAAATTGAAAAAATAATTAAGTCTGCCCTCAAGTTTGTTATTTTGGATGAAGAAAAGAAAAAACCACTTCTTGCTAAAAAAGAAAAAAAGACTCCTGTAAAAGCAATTGAGGCAGAAACACCAGTTATAATAGTTGAAGAAGAAAAGCCAAAAGCTCGAGTCTTGCCTAAAATTCAAACATCAAAACTTCCAAAACCAAATAAAGATGGTCATATTATTTTGATTGAAGATGAACATGTTAATAAAAAAGGGTTTGGAGACGTTATTCCATCTTTCATGAAAACGGTGTGGTAAAGGAGAATTTCATGTCTAAAGTCGCGCTTATTACAGGATCAACCAGTGGTATCGGAAAAGCAATAGCGCACAAGTTTGCTCAAGAAGGGGTAAATGTTGCATTAAATGGCTTTGGCGATGAGATTCAAATACAAAATCAAATGAAAGAACTTGAAAAAGTTGGCGTAAAAGCAGCTTATTTTTCTGCAAATTTAATGAATTCTGGCGAATGTAAAACATTAATTCAGAAAGTTCATGCGCATTTTGGAACTCTTGATATTTTGGTCAATAATGCTGGTATGCAATATGTTGCCCCGCTTGAAGATTTTCCAGATGAGAAATGGGAAAATGTTATATCTCTTGATTTATCCAGTGCTTTTTATACAACAAAAACAGCTCTTCCATTCATGCGTGAAAAAGGATGGGGACGTATTATCAATATTGCTTCTGCGCACGGAGTTGTGGGGTCAATTCATAAAGCCGCTTATGTTGCCGCAAAACATGGTCTTGTAGGGCTTACAAAGGTTACAGCGCTTGAAACTGCCGTTGAGGACATAACATGCAATGTCGTTTGTCCTGGCTTTGTATACACTCCATTGGTTCAGGACCAAATCATTAAAAAAGCACAAGAAGAAAATATCCCCTTGGAACAGGCAAAAACAGACTTTGTCTGTCAGAAACATCCATCCAAGTCTTTCGTTACTATGGAGGACTTAGCAGAGCTTGTGTTTTTCTTGAGCAGAGATTGTGCAAAAGAAATTAGAGGCGCTTCTTATGTGATGGATGGTGCCTGGACTGCAAATTAAAAATAAGAATGTAGTTGCTCGTTAATTATTTGTTAACTATTTTAGTGTTAATCTTAATTTAATTAACAATTATAAGGGGAAAATTATGAAGAAAACTATTCTATGGTCTTTAGTTTCGGGTATGTTTGCGGTTGTTCCAGCTAGCGTGTTTGCAACTGGGGTTAGTGATGCATGTAAGGCTGGGATTAAGGCTCATGTGGAAAAGCAAAAAGGAAAAAGCAGTTTTGATGCCGACTTGTGTGCTACAAAAAAGAAAAAAAAGGTCAAGGCTTGTAAATCCGCCTCTATTGAAGATTATGTGGAAGAATTGAAAAAACAGTGTAATGGAGATAAGCCAGCTGATGAAGAAAAACCAGCTGGAGATAAGCCAGCTGATGAAGAAAAACCAGCTGGAGATAAGTCAGCTGAAGATAAGTCAGCTGAAGAATCTTCTTCAGATAAGAAAAAAGTTAAGACCAAAAAGACAAAGACTTCTTCTGAAGATTGATAAAGTTTTTTTAAATGCGAAGGAAATAAAAATATGAAAAAAGCGATTTTATGGTCCTTGGTTTTGGGGATTCTTATAAATGTTCCTGCTGGGCTTGTGTATTCTTCTGATGAAGAAACGCCTGTGACAGAAGAAGGTGCTTCTGAAAGTTCTGAAAAGGGCAAGGAAGAAGGGGCTTCTGAGGGGTCTGAAAAGGGCAAGGAAGAAGGGGCTTCTGAAGGTTCTGAAAAGAGCAAGGAAGAAGGTGCTTCTGAAGGGTCTGAAAAGGGCAAGGACAAGTCCAAAGATGAAGGTTCTGATAAGAGCAAAGACAAACCAAAAGAAGAAAAGCCTAAGAAGAAGAAAGTTTCAAAACCAGATGATATAAAGGTATCCGATGAATGTTGGGATGCGATGGTCGAAGCTAAAGGCGATGAATCTGGAAGAGACTGTAAAAAAGCTTTAAGACCTTTGCGAAAAGGAAAATCCAAAGATGGAGACAAACCTCCTTGTGCGGGTAAAGAGAATAAAAAAGGTTTCAAGAAAGCGATTAAAAATCTTTGTAAAAAAGAAGACTAGTTTTATCATTAGGCTACAAACGATTTGAAACAGCCCTTCAAAGATTTCTTTGGAGGGTTTTTTTGTATGGTTATTATCTCTTAGCCATTTAATATGAATGATTGGACATAAAGGGCTTAAAAAAAATTCCAAGTTTATCCTTAAGGTCATGACAAATTCTAAAGAATTGTCAAAATAATTATTGACAATGTATCATGTGTATGATACACTCTAATCACAATCAAGGAAGAAACAAAAAAGTTTTTATAAAATTATAATGTGAATTATCAAGGTGTTTGGTAAAGACCAGGTTTTCCCTTTTTCTTGAAAAATCAAGATATTTTTTTAAAATATATATAAATATTTTTATTGCAAAGAGAAGGAGAGGGGGATATATTTTAATGTATTAAAGATTATCGCATGTGCCTGGCATTAAGAAAAAGATAAGCATAGGTTCCTTGAAATTTAAAATAAAAATGTAATTATAAATATAAAAAAGAGGTTCTTTTCATGAAGATTCAACGTCGTTTCACTACTGCTGATAAATCGCCTTATGCAGATATTGTTTTTCACAAGGCTATATCTGAAATTAAAAATCCAGATGGATCTGTTGTGTTTCGTCTTGAAAATATTGATGTCCCTCAAAGTTGGTCTTCGGTCGCTTGTGATATTATTGCACAAAAATATTTCCGAAAAGCAGGTGTTCCTTTGGCACTTAAAAAAGTGCATGAAGAAGGTATTCCTGTTTGGCTTCAAAGGCAAGTGGCGGATGAAACTGCTTTGGCATCTATTCCTGAAAATCAAAGAACCACGAGTGAAATTTCTGCAACCCAAGTGTTTGACCGTATGGCAGGTGCTTGGACATATTGGGGATGGAAAGGTGGGTATTTTGATGAAGAGCAAGATGCTAAGGCTTATTATGATGAAATGCGCTATATGCTTGCTTATCAAATGGCAGCACCAAATTCTCCGCAATGGTTTAATACTGGTTTGCATTGGGCTTATGGAATTGATGGCGGATCCCAAGGGCATTATTATGTTGACTTTAAAACAGGTGTTTTAACGACATCAAAATCATCATACGAGCATCCACAACCTCATGCATGTTTTATTCAAAGTGTAAGCGATGATTTGGTTAATGATGGCGGCATTATGGACTTATGGGTACGTGAAGCACGTTTATTCAAGTATGGATCAGGAACAGGATCTAACTTTTCTAAAATTAGAGGAAATGGAGAAAGTTTATCGGGGGGAGGGCGTTCTTCTGGGCTCATGAGTTTCCTTAAAATTGGAGACAGGGCTGCAGGCGCTATTAAATCAGGTGGAACAACCAGAAGAGCTGCAAAAATGGTGATTTTGGATGTGGATCATCCAGATATTGAAGAATTTGTAAACTGGAAAGTTGAAGAAGAGCAAAAAGTTGCAAGCTTGGTTACAGGATCTCAAGTCATTAAGCGTAATTTAAAAAGCATTTTTGATGCAATTCATGAGTTTAATGGAAAATTGGAAGATGCTTGTAATCCAAAATTAAACCAAGGGCTTAAAAGTGCAATTAAAACTGCCAAAAATGAATTGGTTCCTGAAAATTATATTGGCCGTGTTTTGCAAATGACAGCCCAAGGCGCGCCAGAAATTGATTTTAATCAATTTACAACAGATTGGGACAGCGAAGCTTACCTGACTGTTTCTGGGCAAAATTCTAATAATACAGTTCGCGTGGACAATGTGTTTTTAAATGCTGTTTTGGAAGACAAAGATTGGTCTCTTATTAGAAGAACAGACGGAAATGTTCATAAAACGGTTAAAGCGGCCACTCTTTGGGATCAAATTAGCTATGCTGCATGGCAGTGCGCTGATCCTGGTGTACAATTTGACACAACTATTAATGAGTGGCATACATGCCCGCAAAGTGGTCGCATCAACGGTTCAAACCCTTGTTCTGAGTATATGTTTTTAGATGATACTGCCTGTAATCTTGCATCTTTGAATCTTTATACATTTAAAAAAGACGGTGGTAAAGCGCATGAGCTTAATTTTGATATTGATGGATATAAGCATGCCGTATCTTTATGGACAACGACTCTTGAAATTTCGGTCACAATGGCACAATTCCCTTCTAAAGAAATTGCCCAAAGATCTTATGATTACAGAACTCTTGGGCTTGGATATGCCAACCTTGGTGGTCTTTTGATGTCTTGCGGAATTGCCTATGACAGCAAGCAAGGACGCGCAATTGCAGGAGCATTGGGTGCAATTATGACCGGTGTTTCTTATAGTGTTTCTGCTCAAATGGCAAAAGAACTGGGAACTTTCCCAGGATACAAGGTCAACGCAAAAGATATGCTTCGCGTTATGTCAAACCACAGACAAGCCGCATATGGGAAAAGCGGAGGCTATAATGCTTTGACGATCCTTCCTGTGCCATTAAATGAGGCTGATTCTCCTAATAAAGACCTGATTGAAGAAGCACGTCATGCCTGGGATACAGCTTTTGAATTGGGATCTAAGCATGGCTTTAGAAATGCTCAAACAACAGTTATTGCGCCAACAGGTACCATTGGTCTTGTAATGGATTGTGATACAACAGGAATTGAGCCAGATTTTGCCTTGGTCAAGTTCAAAAAACTTGCAGGTGGTGGATACTTTAGAATTATCAATCGCATGGTTCCAGAAGGTCTTGCCACGCTTGGGTATAGTAAAACTCAAATTGGTGATATTGAAAGATATATTTTGGGTCATGGAACTCTTGAAAATTCTCCTTTTATCAATTTTGGAACTTTGAAACAAAAAGGGTTTACACTCAAAGAAATGGAGCTTCTTAAAGCCTCTCTTGTAACGGCATTTGATATTCGTTTTGTGTTTAATAAATGGTCTTTGGGGGAAGAATTCCTTACAAAAACATTAAAAATTTCAAAAGATGAACTTAACAGATCAACTTTTAGTGTTTTGGAATATCTTGGATTCACAAAAGATCAAATTGATGCGGCCAATGAATATTGCTGTGGAACAATGACAATTGAAGGTGCTCCGCATCTAAATGACAAATATTACAGTGTATTTGATTGTGCAAGTCCTTGTGGTAAAAAAGGTGTTCGATATTTGTCTGCGCAAAGTCACATTGAAATGATGGCATCAGTTCAGCCATTTATTTCAGGTGCAATCTCAAAAACAATCAATATGCCAGCTCAAGCATCCATCGATGATTGTAAACAAGCTTATATGTTATCCTGGAAGCTGGGTCTTAAATCAAATGCTCTTTATAGAGACGGCTCAAAGCTTTCCCAGCCATTAAGCAGCTCTTTGGTTGAAGATATTGAAGATTTCAAAGATTCTCCAAAAGTTGAACAAGTTGTGCATTTGAGTGAGAAGATTGTAGAGCGCGTTATTGAGCGTGTTGTGTCTGGAAAACGTCATCGTCTTCCAGAGCGTCGCAAGGGATATACGCAAAAAGCAATGGTAGGTGGACATAAAGTCTATATCACAACAGGTGAATATCAAAATGGGCGTTTAGGCGAGCTTTTTATCAGCATGCATAAAGAAGGTGCAGCGTTTAGAAGCCTTATGAGCAACTTTGCAATGGCAATCTCAATTGGTCTTCAATATGGCGTTCCTTTGGAAGAGTTTGTTGAAGCTTTCACATTTACACGTTTTGATCCATCAGGCCGTGTTGAAGGAAACTCATCCATTAAAATGGCAACGTCCGTGATTGATTATATTTTCCGAGAGCTTGCAATTTCTTATCTTGGCAGAACTGATCTTGCGCATAGCATTCCAGAAGAAATGGACCCAGGCAGCATAGGGACTCCTCAAAGGCAAGAGCAAGAAGCCGATACAGTTGTTGCATTTGCAAGTTCTGGTTTTACGCGCGGTAATTTCTTTGTCATGTCAAACAGCGCGACAACTCCTGCAGAACAGCAGGAAGATCAACAGTCATCAGAAGGGCCTTCTACAGTATCTACTGCTCAAAAAGTGGCGCAAGCAAAGCTTCAAGGATATCAAGGTGATGCATGCAGCGAGTGTGGAAATTTCACGCTTGTACGCAATGGGACATGTTTGAAGTGTAATACATGCGGATCAACGAGTGGCTGCTCTTAAATGAAACCTGAAGAAAGCTTATTTCTCGAACACATCTCTTCTCGCACGCAGTCACAATCTTTGCGTGCGAGTGAGTATTATCTATATGCTTTGAAGAAATCTGACGGGTCTTTTAAATTCATTTCTTGGAATTGGGCAGCATTTTTCGGACCGCTTTATTGGATGGTGTATAGACGTCTTTATATGCCAGCTTTGTTTTTTTTGTTTGGAAAAATGATGTTGGGCTTGTTTTTCCCTCGTTTGGGATTAATTTCCTTTATTATTCCACATGTTTTCTTAGGGATGTTTGGGACAACTCTTTATCTTGATTTTATTACGAAACGTATAAGACAAGAACAGCCACCACTTGGAACTGACGGTTTTTTTGCTGTTCTTATTTTTATGATTGTTGAAATTGCAACTGTAACTCTTGTTTTAAGAGTTCTTGCTTAGATTGACTTCACAGCAACCTTTTGCCATTGCTCTTACGCGTCCAATGTAGCTTGCACGTTCAAGAACGCTGATTGCGCCTCTTGAATCTAAAAGATTAAAGATATGGCTAGATTTAATGCATTGTTCATATGCTGGAAGGCTTAAATTTTTTTCTAAAAGTTTTTTGCATTCATCTTCAGCATCTTGAAAATGTGTAAAAAGCGTTGATATTGTGGCGTGTTCAAAGTTATATGCTGAAAATTCAACTTCCATTTGGTGGTTGATGTCACGATATGTTAATTTTCCTTCGCCTTCAATCCCGTTCCAGTTTAAATCATACACATTTTCAACGCCTTGAATATTCATCGCCAAACGTTCAAGTCCGTAGGTTAGCTCTGCGCATACGCGTTCGCAGGCAATTCCGCCAACTTGTTGAAAATATGTGAACTGTGTCACTTCCATCCCATCGCACCAAACTTCCCATCCAAGGCCACTTGCGCCAAGTGTGGGGCTTTCCCAATCATCCTCTACAAAACGCAAATCATGTGTTTTTGGATCAATTCCAAGGGCAAAAAGACTTTCCAAGTAAAGCTCTTGAACATTGTCAGGAGATGGTTTTAATATGACTTGAAATTGGTGGTGACGTTGAACTCTGTTAGGATTCTCCCCATATCTTCCATCGCCTGGGCGTCTTGATGGTTGAACAAAGGCGGCTCTCCAAAAATCATTGCCCAAAGCTTTAAGTGTGGTTGCTGGATGAAAAGTCCCTGCGCCCATTTCAATATCATAAGGCTCTAAAATTGCACACCCTTGCTTGCCCCAAAAATCTTTGAGAATATGAATAATTTCTTGGAAGGATATTTTTTTTTGCATAATAAACGCCTTTTTATAATTAATAAATCATTCTATTTTGTATCATAACAAAAATTATTTTTCTAGCTATTTTAAAATAATTGTATAAAAAAAATCTCAAAAACCGTGTTTCTTTAACACTTTATTTACTTTTTTCTTCCATGTTGAATGTAGCTGGCCGTGAAATTTCAACAACAATAAAAAAGAAATCTTTATGGCCGGTTCTTTTTTTATCTTTGAATATTGAAATTCCAACAAATTAACCTTATCTTGAAATCAAGAAAGGTTTTTTTGATGAAAAAATTATGGTTTGTTTTTGTGATATTTTTTTTAAATGGAAAGTTGTTGCCATCTGATAGGCCAATTTCTTATGACCCAGCCCAAATCTATTATCAAGATAAAATTTATGCCGGGGTTGAGTTTGTGGGTCTTTGTGCTGACGAGGTAGGGTTTCTTGAAATTTCAAAACGATTAAATCCTGATATTCTTGATTATGCAACTGGGATGATTTGGCCTCAAATGCCAGTTTCTCAGCGCCAAACTTTGCTAGAAGATCTGGCTGTTCTTGATGAAGATCAAATAAGTCTTTTGGCGTTATTTGAGGGGCAAGAGATGTTGCCAGAAACCATGCACCCAATTAACCGTATAAAAGTTGTTCAAAGGGTTAAATTATTGGGATATAGAAGCGTTTCTGAGAAACTTTTACAAATCATGAACTTGCAAGAGATGACATCAAAAGAAAAAGAGAGTTGTTTTGCAAGAGTTTTGATGATAGATGATTTTTGTTTAGGAAGTAATGGTTTTTTAGAATCTTTGCTTGGGGGGCTTGAAGAAATGGATCATCCTCTTGTTATCAGGGCTTTTCAAAAATCAAAACTATCAAATATGAGAGCAGGTTTGTGTGCAAATTTATTGATTGATATTATGATGCCAGCTGTTCAAAGAATTGATATTTTAGAAAAAATTTCTGAATTTGGAGATGGAGAAAATGCTGTTTTGCTTAATACAAACTTTTCCAAGATTTTCTTGGAGATGCCATGTGATGAAAAAATGTGTCTTTTAAAAGATCTTAGCACTGGTTCAAAAGAATTTATTACTCAAAAAATGTCCCATATTGCTTACCAGAGGGATGTTTTGAGAGGCAGAAGCAAGAAGAAAAAAATCATTCTTGCTCGGTTGCCAAAAATTTAGATCTAAATTAATAATTACGTGATTTTTCGCCAGGCATAAACAGCTTGTAATAATCGCCCCCCATAGAAGTAATGTTAGAAGGATCATCATAATTGTCATCACTAAAATGTTCGCTGCTGTTTAAAAATTCATCAGCCCAATCATCGCTCCAATCTTCCCAGACTTCAGGATTTCCTTCATCAGTTCTTTTTCCCATGATCCACTACTCCTTATTAAGTGCGTTACAATCTTACTTATCAAAAGGTTTTTTTTACCTTCTTTTATTAAAATTAAAAGAAAAAGGTTGATAAAAGGTTTACAGTAATACAGAATTAAATTAAAAATTTAAGGAGTTTTAAAATATGTCTTTAAACCAATCCCAAAACCCAGCTCCAGACTCATCATTTTCCAATCCTTTGCCTTTTAATGACTTTTCTTTTTTAAGTTCGTGTGAGGAAGAATTTGAATTGGTAAAAAAATGGAAAGAGAAAGGCGATAGAAGAGCTGTAAACCGTCTTATTAACAGTCATAAACGCTTGGTTGAGAAAATTGCATATGGATACAGTGGGTATGGTTTGTGTATGGAAGAGCTAATTGCAGAAGGGTATGTTGGAATGATGCAGGCAGTTGAAAAGTTTGATACGCAAAAAGGTTTTAGGCTGTCTACATATGCTTCCTGGTGGATTAAGGCCGCTATTCAAGAATATGTTTTTAATTCTTGGTCTTTGGTTAAATTTTCAACAACAAAAACAACTAAAAAACTTTTTTTTGGCCTAAGAAAATATAAAAACTCTCAAGGGTATGATGATTATTTAACGCATGATCAGGCCAAAGATATAGCAACTCACTTAGATGTTCCACTTAAAGATGTTTATGAGATGAACCAACGTTTAAAAGGTGGGGATCATTCGCTTAATGCTCCTATGGGAAGCGAAGAAGATGCAAACCAATGGCAAGATTGGATTCCCGATGATAAACAAAATTTGGAAGAAAAATTGGCGCAAAGCGATGAAGAACATAAAATTCAAAAAAAAGTTCATTCCGCTCTTGAAATTCTCGATCCAAGAGAGCAGCATATTTTAATTCAAAGACGTTTTAAAGAGCCGCCAACGACTCTTGATATTTTATCAGAAGAGCTAAAAATCTCCAAAGAACGCGTTCGGCAAATTGAAAACAAAGCATATGATAAAATCCATGATGAGCTAAAAAAGACCGTGAATCCCAAACAGTTTTTCAAGACAGAGTGAGTATTAATCAAATAAAAATATCCAATATTTGACAAAATAACATTTGACAAAATTTTATATACATCTATAATAGATTATAGAAATATAAAAATTGATAGAGACTTGATTTCGTTCAAATCAGTTCTTATATATATAATGAAAATGATGTTAATAAAGAGGATATTATAATGAAATTAAAACAAATTTACTTGTTAAGTGCTTTGGCGTGTTTTTGTGATGTAAAAATATATGGTATGGAGCAATCAACGAATCTTTTTGAAAACAATCATTGGAGAAGTGTTTATCAGGGGATTGTTTTGGCTCATTCTAATATTGAAAATGCTATTCAAAAGAGTGAAAATGAATCAATTTTAAGATTGCATAATTTGATTAGTGTTTATATAGACACAATGAAACCTGAAATTGATAAGTGGAAAAAAAGTCAGGATACAAGATTTTTAGAAGCCTTGAGATCAATTACTGGTTGTGCGCAAATTTTAAAAAAATTAAGTCCTTATATGGATCGAGTTTTTCATTCTTATATAGAATCTAATAGATTTCAAGAGGCGTATGTAATTGAGCCTTGTTTTCAAGTATTCAGAGGCCATGCGCATGGGCTTTTCAAAAGAGATAATTTTTCTGATGCAATTCCTCTTTTATCAGTGTTGTTAAAAATGTATCCAGATGATGATTTAGCTGCATCAATTCTAAAAGCCCAAGATCGATTTTATTTGATGACGGCATATATGAAAACAGGTCAGTATAAGAGCGCAGAAGAACTATCCGATGATGTTCGTGCATTTATAGCTTTCCAGTCTGACACAAGGTTAAATCATTTACAGCTTTCAATCTGCGCAACCAGTGCATTTGTAAATGAAAATCATGATAAAGCGATGGATATTATAAATGACAAAATTGAAATCGAAAAACTTCCTGATGAAGATTATTTGATTATGAGTATATTATATAAAAATATAACTACATTTGAAAATAAAGATTGGAAAGAGAAGATAGATGCTTTTGATATGGCAACGATGACAAGGCTTTTAAATGACACTTTGTGGTTACGTGAAATTATTTCCCAAGCTCATATTGATCAAACAACAGAATCTCTTTTGCCAGAACCTTCGAATCCAACTGAAAAACTAATCCAAGATACGCTTTTGTTGGAAGATCAAATCAGAGAAGATTTTGAAGAGCAAGATTATGAAAAGGTCACGGTTTCATTGGCGCAGAGGAAAAAAAATCTTGAACTTCTTGAAAAATCTATAGATTTGCCAGAAATGGTTTCATTAAAAGAGCACATCAATTCTTCTATATTTGAGATTAGATCCAATGATGATCAGATGCAGCATTATGATTTTTTTATTAAATTTTATTCACATAAATATCAAGAAGCAGCTTTAATGAAAGATGCCGTTCTAAGGTCTTTTGTTGAAAATCGTGAAGATATTGATCCAAAAACATTACACTATTTAGTCATATCAATTTTCATCTCTCAAGGGTCAAGAAAAGCATTCGAATTTTTACCCAACCTTGAGCAACGTGCGTCAATGGATGTTGAAACTTGGGTTTTATCTTTATTTTTAAGAGCAAAAATGAAACATGGAGTTGATGAATATATTGATATGGTTATACCAAATATGAAAGAGGCGTCTTTAACCCAAAAAGAGTTGTCGGAAATTCAAGAATGGGTAAACGATGCGGCTGATCTTTTGCCAGGAGATAATGGTATTTTATTTCGCGATATTTTAAATTGGATTGATCCAGTAAAATATGATGAGAGAGTTTCGGCAAAACAGATTTTGGAAAGAGAGTTGCAGAGAAATTTAAATGATAATGCAAATCAAGGAAAACAGAAGAAATCTAAAAAGAGACAGCCTAAAAAGTCAGTTAATAACTCCTCCATGAGTATGGTTCAAGAACAAGAAGAAAAAAAGTTAAAAATTCAAGAAGAACAACGCATTGCAAGAGAAGCTGCGCAAACACGAAAAGAAAAAATTCAAGAAGAACGGTTAAAGAGAGAAGCTCTTGAAAAAGAAGAAAAACGGATCGCTAAGTCAGCTCTTAAAAAACAAAAGAAAGAAAAAGCAGTGATGGAAAAACGAGAAAAAATGACTCAAAATCTTGATGCTTTTAATCAGATAAAAGTCAGAGACCCTTCGCCAGAAAGGACATACTACTGGAGATCTTTAAGAGAAGAATTGAATTTTCTGTCTTGGTCGACTTTAACTGGGGCTCAGGAGTTAATTTTTCAAAAAGAAAAACATTTTTCATTAAAAATTGAAAAATCTGTAGGAATTAAGGAAATCAACGGAATGTTTTATGCTGTTTATGCATACAATCCTTTCTCTATTTTATACGCCCGCGACAAGGCCATTCCCAAAGGAACCCTTGGAATTGCAACTAAACCATCAAAAGAAGGGGATCAATTGGTATTTACAGTTATTGTTGAGTAGGGGGGTAATAATTAATTAATATTGAATATATATATCTCTTTTGCCGTGACCATGTGATATGTGATATGTTATATCTTTATGAAGGTAGATATAGATTTTAAATTAGCAAAGGCCCTTTTTAAAAAAGGGCCTTTATTTGACTGTGAAAATGATGTATTGCTTATCATCTCGGTTTTATAGTTTAGTTTCCAGATGGAACAATTAAGCTATAGAGATATACTGCTCTCTCATATGCAGATGTATGATCTGGTATGGAAGCTTCTCCGATTGTCATTGAAACTTCTTCTATTGTGCTTGGCGTAAAGCCAACAGATCTCATTGCAGAAATGAACGATGATTTTTCAAATACTCCGCTGCCACTGATAAGGAAAGATGCAGGGATTTCTTCTTCAAGATCCAAAATTTCATCTAGCGTTGCAACGCGTTGATCTTTTGAATATTCTGCACCTTGGCTAAATACGAATGTGTTTTTAATTTGACGAAGTCTGTAGAGCTCATCTTTGAAATAAGATAACATTGATGGGATATCAGATCCTGTGAGGCCTTCTCCATCGAGTGCGCCAATAGAATTAAGTGCGATAAATGTTGCGCGCTCAAGAAGACTTGCAACCATTCCAGCAACATCCCCTGAATTGGGAGCCTTGATGTCACTCGCTTTGAAGCCAGAATCAAGCAAGTACTTGATGACAAGTCCTTTTTGTGCATTTGAAAGATTGCTCATTAAAATGCTGTAAGGCATTTCTCCGGTAGAAGTTGGAAGGCCCATGAGTGCTTGATGCATACTCAAAACATCATTTATATAATCTACGCGATGATCTTTATTAGATGAATCAAATGAGAACAACTCTTTTGAAGAGTAAAGCATCTTGAAATCTTTATCAATAGAGATTGTGCTATGAGTTGGATCTTCTTCAAAAGCATTAATGCTGCGAAGAACAAAGAATTTTGCAAGAGTTTGAATATAAGATTCATCGCTTTGATCAACTCCTTTTTCAGGAAGAGCTTCACCTGATTCAAATGGTAGTACATCTCCATCAGTCAGGCCTATTGACAGTAGACTTTTTACAACATCATCAGCGTTAATATTCAGATCCTCACTTGGTAGTGCATCCTTAAGATTTTGTTTGTCAAGTTTTAAATCTTGAAGAACTGGGATGATTTGATCAGAAGGCGTTGCTGGGGATAAGCGCATCAAAGCAACTGCTTCATTGTATAAAGCAGTGTGGTCTGGGTTGAAAACTATCCCAGGTTCTCCATCGAAGTCGAATACTCCGAGCACAAAAAAAGAAGTGACAGGATCGGATGGATTATTCATTGCAGCAGCAATAGCATTGCTTGTATCAGTCATATTTAAGGCGCGAGCTAATATTTCTTCTGCTGCGAGCATGATTGGGTGAGATTGTCTGAAGGTCGCGTATTGTGCGTTTATAGAAGCCATATCACCAACAGGAGGATTCATGAGTGACTCAAGCCATTCAACCATATGTGAATCTTGCATCATTCCAGTTTTCCAATGAGCCCACATAGGCTTATCTTGCCATAAGGCATCTGAGACAAAAGAATCAAGAGGATGAGTTTCATCAATGATTGGAGCAGTTGCTACATCTCCGTTGCCAAGCGAAATTTTTACTTTAGCCTTCTGTTCCATTGTAAGATAGGAAAGATTTTGCTCAATCCACATGTTCTGCCAGGAGGATAATTCAGCAAGCTCTGACATGTATATATCGTATTTGTTTTTCATAGCATCAAAAAAACTTTGTGCGTCTGTATATTTATGAGAGGCTTCGATCCATCCTTTTTCTTGAGATAGTTCAACGATTCTTTTATTCGGGACAGATCCGGCTGATGGCATTTCAAGATACTTTAACACAACAGCTTTTTTTTCAGATCCAGAAACAGAATCATCTAGGTGATCGAATAAATATTGTGGGATGATATTTTGAATGTTCCCAAATCTATCAAAATTTCTTAATGCTCCAACCAGTTCATTAACGATGGTTTGATTTTCAGGAGCAAAAATTGGTTCTACAATACCTTTTTCAATTGCAAATGTATAAACAGAAGATCGATCCATATTTGCTGTGAAAAATTCACTCATCATTCGTCTTCCTATCGCATCAGCATTTCCCCATGATGCTTTAAAGCTTTCTGGAAGGAAATAGGGCGCCTGAATTGGATTTGAGATTTCACGTACTTTTACATCATTTATAATGCTTGCAACATTGTTGTGATCGACAGGTTGAATTTGTGTTGAACCAAGAATATAATCAATAAGTTTCAAGTCTGATACTGCATCAATCATGACTTTTTCTTCTTCAGATTTCGACTCATTTGCCGTTGCAACCATCATTTCTGCGGCTCTAATATTGGCGACTGTTTTTTGGGCGTCATCAACTTTTTTGATTAATTCTTGTCTCATATTCCATGACATTGAGTCAAAACTTACAGCTGAAGCTGACACAATAGGGGCTAGTTTTGCAGCTTCTGTTTGGTTTTTCTTTTGTTTGTAAAAATCAACGGCTGATCTTACATCTTCAAGGGAGCTCAGACCTGTTATGATTCCATCTGCTTGTGCTTTTTCAAATGCTGCTTTTTTAGCACCAGAGCCAAATTCTTTGGCCGCAAGCAACTGTTCATCAACCGATGCATTTCCTTTTAAAATAACAGGCTTTTTCATTTCTTTTGCAGAGAATCTGAACGCGGAGAAAGCTTCGCTTTTTTGAGCGGGGCTCTCTAATTTTGAAAAGAGTTCTGTTCCAACGAATTCAGAAAGTCCAATATTTGCAGGGCGCTTTGAAATTCTTAGCAATTTGTTTTGACGCATTGTCCTATCTGATTCTGGAATTCCATCAAGAATCCAATCTAAGTTTTGGCCAAAAACTTTAATCTCATTTTCATCCAATGCTGCAATTATTCTTGCAAGTGCTAGTCTGCCCTGTGCAAGGCGAAGTAATTTATCATAATCTGCAAAATCTTGTCCATGGGTGGCGGCAAATGCAGAGTGATCTGACTCAGACCAAGAATTAATTAAACTTTCAGTAATACTTCCTGAGCCAGAAGCAAACGCTCCAGATTCTGTGAATAGGTGAGCAGCAACTACGGACATTAGTAAATAATTAATTTTTCTCATGATATTAAGTTCCTTCTTTGTTAGCGTTGATGAAATTTTTATGAAATGTTTTTATTGCTTTTTGATAAAATAATCTATGTCATAAAACCTTAAAAAAAGAATTAATGAATGTATTTAAATTGAATCAAATTAAATTTAATCTCATTTCTTTTTTAACTATATGAATAGTATATTATATGAGAAATAGATTGTCAATTATTATTTTTAAAAATGTCAAATTTATTTATTTTCCTCTAAACATTGGAATCAGGCCTTTAATAGTGATTAGGGGTTAAAATTCAATGTGCATAAAATGTTGTTCATCAGTATCAAAATAATTTTCTGTTTTTTCAAAAATATAATTATCGTCCTTATACATTAAAAAAAGATTTTCAAAAAAGGCCAATGTCTGATCCATCCATTCTTGTGTGACAGGGATAGAAGTTTTTTTGATGCTTCCTGTTGCAATAGGAGCATGCCAATATTCAAGTAATTTTGTATTTTTAATGCATAAAGCCTCAATAGAAAGCTGAGGAGTTTCCCATTCAAGAACTGATTTAATAGAAGGAGGTGTGCTTGTTTTATAGTCAATGATATGAATATTGTTTTGGTGCTTTATCACAAGATCTATTCTTGATGAAACTTGAATACCTTGAATTAAAATTATTTCTTTTTTTTCAGGGAAAAATGAGGAGTTTTCGATTTTTTTAATTGTGTGCATGAAATTTTCAATTAACTTTTCAAGCTGCTTTTCTTGATAGGCAGGGAGCTTGGAAAAAGACGAAATATTAAAAGGTTTATTTTTAAGTTTATTCTCAAAGGCTTTATGCACAATTTGTCCAAGAAGGCTGGCGCTAATATCATTACTTAATATTGGGAGAGGTTCAATTTTTAATATTTTTCTCATATAAAATAAGTAAGGGTTTGAAATCAATCTTTTGATGTCACTGGCATTCATTTTTAAGGGTTTTAGTGTGCTTTTTGGCTTGTAATTTAAATTCAGGTTCCCCTTTGAATTTAAATGTTTTTCTGAATTTTTTTGGATTTTATTATGCATATTTTGGAGAAAAGGAGAAGGCGTTTGTGCTTTACCATCTTTCACTTGGCAGTATGTGATAATGCACGAAGGAGATGACGCTATCAGCTGTTTAAAATCTAAGAATGAAAGACCTTGGTACTCAAGGTTGGTGGGGATGTTGTGATGATCACTCACCCATGGATTCAATTTAGTTTTTGGCCAAGACCCATCAGTTAAATCACCCAAAATAATCAATTCACACATTCGAAGACGTGCATCTAGTGGAGAGCCAGAAAAAATTAAATAAGGGTTTTTAAGGGTGGGAGGCATAGATGTTTTGTTAAGGAGGTCTTGAAAAACAGATGCGAATTCAAAAGAAGATAAAGGGGGGAGATTTTTCAAAGAGTCCCAAATCCCAAGCGTATCATCACAAAAATTTGCTTTTGATAACAAAAATTCTTTTAATTTGTTCTGATAAAAAGTATAAGGTTTTTTTTGGGCTTTATTGATGTTTGTGTGAAGAAAACTTGTGATATCTTGCATGTGAGGGAGTTGCTCTTTTTGAAGTAATGTAGAAATGGGTAAATTCTGTTTTCGAAGATTGAGCTCAAATTCATGACAATGGGTTTTTATGTGTTTTAGGAATCCAAAAGCAGTGTGTATACAAAAAGGTTTGAATAATAAATGATTGGCAAATTCAAGTAATTTTCCAGTGGGAGTTTGATTTAAAAATTTTGTTTTATATTGTTGAATATTGATACCAAGCTGTAATAATTCTTCTTCTACCATTGTTCTTAAGAGATTGTTTTGGGTGATGAATGCGATTTTCTTATCTTGGAAAATACTTATTTTCTGTGCAATTTCTCTTGCTTCTTGCTCTTGTGTGGAACACTTTAATATTTGTATGTTGGATAGGCTATTTCCTTTAATTTGTTCTATATTTTTTATGTTTAAAAATATGAGAAGTTTTTGGGTAAGGTGGCAAGGATGCCCTGTGGGAAATTCTTGCGTTAATAAATTATCCCCTGATACAACTATGCTAGATTTTAAATTAAAGTTCTGAAGATCGGATAAAAAAGACTTTACAAAAGGCCGTGTCGCAATGATTCCTGCAACAATAAGATCATAGTTTTCAGGGAGTTTTTCAAGGAATGATTTTAATTTTTCAATATGTTTTATTCTCTTTTCAATAGAAAAAACAAGGCCTTTTTCTTCTTTTATTTTTAAAATTTCATTATAAATTTTTTCGAACAAATGAGCGTAAGTTTGAGATAAGGAGTCATTTTTCAAAGAAGAAGTGGGGAGGTTGAGTATGTTTGTGTTTTCCAAATGTCCGATAACCTCCATCATTGCTGATATGAGCATGTGAGATAATGATATAAGGGTTTTTGTGGGTGCATTTTTTAAGGGGGTTGCTTGTATTTCTTTTCTTAAAATAGTAAAAACGGTGCAAAATAAGAAATGTTCGGGTGTGTCGTCTTGGATGCTTTCGTTTAGAACGAAAACTTTTGGATAAAATCCATAAGTATCAAAAAAGATACTTGAAAAATCAATTTTTGCAACTTTTGTTGGAAGAAGAAAAATCGTTTTTTTTAGATTGGTTGAATTTACTATGTATGGAATATTTTTAACCAAAGTTAAAAGAAATGGATCATCTAAAGAGATATTATAAGTTTTCATGATATTTTTTATTATAATAACTGTTTTGGATTTAAACAAGCAAATCATAATCTGGATGTGGTTGATTTTTAAAATCTATTGCTTTTTTTTAAAAAAAACCTATAAAGTAAAATTAGTAAGGTTTCTAATAGAAGAGTCTTATTGTTAAAAAAAATACCACAAAAAGGATTATTTGATTATGTTTCATTATCTAAAGCTCATACTTAAAAAGATATTTTCAGCTTTTTATGAGGATGATATTTTACGTTTAACTAAAGAATTGACAATTGTTACAGAAAACAAAAATGCAGCAGATGCTGAAATTTTACGTTTAAGTTCTGAGCTATCAAGTATATCTTCAGGAAAAACATCTGCAGATGCTGAAATTTTGCGTTTAAATATTGATCTTGCAACGATGGTGGAAGGAAAAAATTCTGTAAACGCAGAGCTTCTTAGGCTGACTTCAGAATTAGCGCGTCTTAATGCTGAAAATAAAGCAGCTGAAGACGATATTGATCGCCTTACTTCTGAACAGTCTGAACTGAAATCTAAAAACAACACAGCAGCGGCTGATGTTGTTCGATTGACTGCTGATTTGGCTGAGCTTAAATCTCAAAAAACTGCAGCCGATGGTCAGATTGATGAGCTTACAAGTCAAAATTCAAATCTTTCTTCGGAAAATAGTGTTTTAAAAACACAGATAGCTCATTTGACTGAAAAACTTTCTGATTTGACATCAGGTAAGGGAGAAGTAAAAACCGAGGCTTGATTTTTAGCTGAGGAATAAATGAACAATTGAGGTTGGATCTTTATGGATGAGACAGAAAAATCCCAAAAAACCGAACAGCCAACTCAGCATAAAATTGATGAGGCGCGTAAAAAAGGTCAAATCCCGGTTTCTAAAGAGGTCCACACCTTTGCTTTATTTGTAACATTAAGTTTTTTATTTGCCTTTATTTTTCCCTATAGTTTTAAAGGCATTGCTGTAAATTTGCGCTTTTTTTTCGAGTTTGCGCACACGATTTCTTTTGAATCAATTTCAGGCCGGGAAGTTTTATGGAAACTGATGAAGGGTGTGAGTTTTTATGTGTTTTTAATTCTTATTCCTTTTGCGGTTGCTGCAATCATGAGTGGTGGAGCTCAAACAGGGTTTAAGGTTTCTGGCGAAAGCTTGATTCCAAAGTTTAGTAAAATATCTCCCGCACAAGGAATTAAGCGTTTATTTTCATCTAAATCAATTGGAGAGCTTGTTAAAGGTATTTTTAAAATCATTATTATTGGCTGTGCGATTTATTGGGTGATGATCCCTTCGTTTAAGCTTATTGGTCTTATGACTGATTATTCTGTGAATCAAACTGTCGAGGTGATGGAGCTTTTAATTTTAAAGGTCATTTTGGTAAGTACTGCTATTTTATTTTTTGTGGCAGCTGGCGATTATGCGTTTGAAAGATTCAAGTGGTTTCAAGATTTGAAAATGACAAAACAAGAAACAAAAGATGAACACCGTCAGCAAGAAGGGGATCCTCATGTAAAGGCAAAGCAAAGGGACGTACGCGTTCAAATGAGCAGGGCGCGAATGACAAGCAAGGTGAAAGACGCAACAGTTATCATCACGAACCCAACTCACTATGCTGTTGCTCTGCAATACCTCCATGGTGAAATGGAAGCGCCAAAAGTAGTGGCGAAGGGGCTTGATTTTGTGGCAGAGAAAATTAAAGAAATCGCAGCAGAACATAAAATTCCAATTGTAGAAAATGCCCCGCTTGCTCGAAGTT
Source organism: uncultured Alphaproteobacteria bacterium (assembly GCA_964497925.1). Classification (GTDB taxonomy): domain Bacteria; phylum Pseudomonadota; class Alphaproteobacteria; order CAIYWZ01; family CAIYWZ01; genus CAIYWZ01. Next base: position 27,603 of record CAZCFE010000012.1, read on the forward strand.
TGTATGCCAAGGTTGAGTTGGATGATTTTATCCCAGAAGAAATGTATAAAGTTGTGGCTGAAATTATCAGACGAGTTATGAATCTGGGATAATAATTGATTTTGCCCATTTTTCTTTTTCTGCTTTAAGAATTTTCCCAATTTCAGGGCCTTTTTGAATCCCTTGTGTGATTAAATCCCAACCTTTTAAAGGGAATAGGGGAGGGATGTAACTTTGAAGGCGATTTTTTTGTTTTTCAAACTCATCTTGATTGTATGTTTTGTTTAAAAACCTTAAAATAACCAGTTCATTTAAAAAGTCTTTATGATGGAACAAGCTTAAATATAAAATATCTTCCATATTATCTTGAAATTTTATAAGGTTGTTATGAAGTTGTAAATCCTTTGTGCTCCAATTGAATTTTAAATCCGAATTAAGGCTTGTAAAAATGGTAATTGGGTTTGGATTTTCAAGATGCTTTAAATTGTTAGAAATGGTTTCTTTTTTAAAAAATGCATCTTCTTTTAATAAAAATAACACTTCTAATTTTCTTTCAAGCTTTAAAATTTTTTCAATTTCTTGCCATATGCGTTCTTTTGATATAGCGTGAATTAGGTTTATGTTTTTTTGTGTTGATTCTCTTGATTTTTTGCATATGGTTTTCCCAATTTTTCCAAAAAAACGATAAAGTCGTAAAATTCTCAAAGGGTCTTCTTTTATGCGCTCATCCGCGTCCCCAATGAAGCGAACAATGCCTTGTTTTAAATCATTTTTTCCTGAAAATGGATCAAACAGATCTCCATTTTTATCAATGTAAATGGCATTGAATGTAAAATCACGCCTTAGGGCGTCTTTCTTGAAAGAGTTTGTGTATACAATTTTTGGATGGCGGCCGTTGTATGAAATTTCTTCTCGTAAGGATGTGATTTCAAAGTGTGTGTTGTTGATGATTGCTGTAATGGTTCCAAATTTAAGGCCTGTTGTGAGATATGGGATATTGTTTTTTTTAAGTTTTGTTATAATGTTTTCAGGGGTAATGTTTACCACAAGATCCACATCTTGAACGGGCATGCTTAGAATAGAATCCCGCACGCATCCTCCAACAAGGCGAATGTCGTCATCTTGAAATGCGTTTTTAAGTGGCTTGGGGCATAAAATGTTAAATAAATTCATGTTTAAAAATATATCGTATTTTAAAAATTAGGTCAATTATTTCCTTGAGAAAATAGGGGTATTTGTGTTATTATGAAAATAGAAATTAACTAATTTTAAACAATGAAAGATTAAAGATAATGGAACAAACTATTGTGACTCAAGTTCATGCCCTTTCGGCTTGGGAGCTGTTTATGCAAGCCGGTATGGTTGTAAAGCTTGTGATGTTAATGCTGTGTGGTGCGTCAATTTGGTCATGGGCAATTATTTTTGCAAAGTTTTTTAAATTGAAAAATCTGTATAAAGATGCAGATCAATTTGAGTCTCAGTTTTGGTCTGGAGAGTCATTGGATGAACTTTATGAACGTACAGAAAAACGTCAACATGACCCTATGACCGCGGTGTTTTGTGCGGCAATGCTTGAGTGGAGACGATCTTTTTCTAAGATTGCATCCTCATCAAGTTTAAGAGCAACTGTGCAGCAGCGTATCGAGCGTGTTATGTATTCAACATTGGATAGAGAAGGCGAGTATTTGCAGCACCATATGGGATTTTTATCATCTGTTGCATCTGTTGCCCCATTCATTGGTTTGTTTGGAACTGTATGGGGAATTATGACCAGCTTTAAAGACATTGCAGCACAAAATAATGCAAGTCTTGCCGTTGTTGCCCCTGGCATGGCGGAGGCGCTTCTTGCAACTGCAATGGGTCTGATTGCAGCCATTCCTGCGCTGTTGGCATATAATAAAATCTCGTATGAAATTAATCGCTACACAAATAGACTCCAAGCTTTTTCTGATGAGTTTGGTACAATTATTTCAAGACAGCTTGAAGATCAGAATTAAAGGGAGTTTGATTTTATGGGGGCAAGTCTTCAAAAACCACAAAACCATCGCAGAAAAAGAAGGGCTGGACATTCTTCTATTGCTGAAATTAATGTCACGCCGTTTGTTGATGTGTTGTTGGTTTTGCTTATTGTGTTCATGGTGACAGCTCCTTTGATCAATGTGGGGGTTCCTGTCAATCTGCCAAAAACAAATGCTCCTTTAGTGCATGAAAGCGAAGAGCCTTTAACGGTGAGCATCACAAAAGAGGGTAAGGTTTTTATCCAAGAAACTGAAACAACCGAAGATGCTTTAACGGCGCGTCTTGAAATTATCACCAAACAAAACAAGCAAGTTAAAATCTATATCAAGGGTGATAAAACAAGAAGTTATGGTGATGTGATGCGGATTATGGGTTTAATTTATGGCGCTGGTTTTACAAAAGTGATGCTTTTGGGAGAACAGATGGAAGATAAAAACAAACTCATTAAGAAAAAACCATAAAGGAATATCAAGCGTTATGAAGATCCCTTTTTGGTTATCTATTTCTCTTCATATTTTAATTGCATTGATTGCAATTTTTGGTGCTGATATTTCATGGTTTTTTTATACACCAAAACCTCCTCCAACAGTTATTCCAGTTGAGTTTGTTCCCATTAGTAAAGAAAGTCAAGGCGCTATTTCTAAGCCTATAATTATAGAAAAAGAAGAAGATAAAGATAAGGAAAAATCAGAGCCACAAAAACAAGAAAAACCTGAAGAAAAGCCTGAAGATAAACCTAAACCTCTTCCACAAAAAGCTCCTAAAGAGGAAATAAAGGAAAATGTGAAAAAAGAAGAAAAACCAAAAGAAAAGCCTGTGGCTGATCCTGATGGTATTCCACAAAAGAAAAAAGATGAAAAGAAAAAAGATCCTAAAAAGCCAGACCCTAAACCAGATCCTAAGAAAGATGTAAAAAAAGATCAAAAAAAGAATAAAAAGAATGATAAAAAAGATAAAGTTGATGACGAGTTTGATCAAATTCTGAAGAATTTAGACACAAAACCAGCTCCTGTCAAAGATGATAAAAAAGCTCCAAATAAGGGCAAAAAAAAGAATGTGACGAATAAGTTAAGCGATGAAGCTCGTATGAGTTTGGGTGATGCTATGAAGCGTCAAATCGCGCAGTGTTGGAAACTAGATGCGGGAATTAAAGATATTGAAACAATGACTGTTATTTTGCGAATAAAGCTCAAAGCTGATGGATCAATTGATGGTGACCCAAAGATCATTGATAATGGAAGAATGGGGCGTGATTTCTTTTACAGGTCATTTGCTGAAGGGGCTAAAAGAGCCGTGCTTGAATGTGCTCCTTATAATTTGCCTCCAGATATGTATGATGGTGAAGAAGGTTGGAAGGAGATGGAGCTTAACTTCTCTCCACAAGAAATGTTAGACCAAGTGCAATAATTAATTAAACACATAAGGAAATCTAAATGAAAATATTATTTTTATTACTTAGCTTTGTTGGGGCTACTTTAAACCAGCCATTACATGCGATTTTAAAAGTTGGTGTAACTCAAGGTCAAGTTGCTCCAACTCCAATTGCAATTACTCCTGTTTTTGCAGACTCAGTCGGGTCTGAAGATATGGCCCATAAAATGACTGCTATGATTGAGGCTGATCTTGAACGGTGTGGTTTGTTCCGTCCTATTGAACAGCGTGCTTTTATTCAAACGGGTGAATCCTTAAGAAGAGGACCTCGTTTTGATGATTGGAAACTCATTAAAGCGCAGCTTTTAACTGTTGGGACTTTGCAGTTGAGCGAAGGTAAATATAAGCTTTCTCTTTCCCTTTATGATGTATTGACAGGTCTTGAAATGGGGAAATATGAGGTTTCTGATTCTTCTGGAAATTGGAGAAAGATTGCGCATAAAGTTTCTGATCATGTTTACAAGCGTGTGACAGGGGAAGAAGGTTATTTTTCAACAAAAATTGTATATGTGAGTGAAAGTGGCCCAAATCGTGACCCTATAAAAAAGCTTGCCGTCATGGATCAAGATGGCGCTAATCATAATTATTTAACCGATGGTTCAGCAGATATTTCTTTGCCAGTGTTTTCTCCAACAGCCCAGCTTGTGGCTTATTCTGCGTATCATCGTAAAGAACAAGCGAAGATATTTTTAATGAATCTTGATACAAGGCAAACTCAGTTGTTTGTTGACCAATCTAAGATGCAAGGTGTTGCATTTGCTCCTCGTTTTTCTCACGATGGCCGTAAACTTGTTTTTAGCATTGCGGTTGGTGGAACAACCTCTATTTATACAAAAGAAATCATAGGGGGCAATATTAAAAGATTAACTCAGCATATTGGGGCAATTGATACATCCCCTTGTTATTCTCCAGATGGTTCACGAATTGTTTTTGAGTCTGATGTGTCTGGAAAAAGGCATTTATACACCATGAATGCAGATGGCTCTAATGTGAAACGCATCAGTAAAGCTGGAGGCAATGCTGCTTATGCAGATCCAATATGGTCACCAAGGGGCGATTTAATCGCTTTTGTAAAAATCCAAGGAGGCAGCTTCTACATTGGTGTGATGCGCCCTGATGGATCAGGTGAAAGACTTATCGAAAAAGGATACCAAGTTGAAAAGCCAACCTGGTCTCCAAATGGTCGTGTAATTCTTTATAAAACACAAGGCGCTTATAACTCTAAAGGAAAAGTCAGCAAGCGTGTTTATTCGGTCGATCTAACAGGATTCAATCGCCGTGAAATTCCAACACCCGCCAATGCCGAAATGCCCGCATGGTCACCACTTATCCCTTAAAAAGGGATAAGTCTTTTAATGACAGGAATATCTTACTTCTTAAAAACGCACATAAGGTATTCCTGCCATTCTAAGAGCGATATCAAGGCCTGTGGAATTGCCGCTTAAATCTTTAGTTGCTGTATACCTTGAAAGTAGAGCAGCATCTTCTCCTCCTTGAGCGATGTTATTATCACTTAAGTACTTTTTCAAATAATACATAGAGCTGATTAAAGACATAAAATCAGAATCAGCATTTGAATCGGCGATATATTCAAAAAGTCCCGGTGTGGATCCATTTTTCAGCCCCCCTGTTGGTCTATAGACCCACCAAGAACTGAAATTAAATTTATGTGAAGGATCGCTTGCCCAATTTTTAACAAAATCAAAGAGCGATTGATCAAACGTTTCATCACTTTTAACAAAAGCATTTAAAGTCCTTAAAACAAGGGCCTGGTCATATCCATCCAGGGTTTGTCCTGTAGGGCTGATCATAAGATTGTTGCTATTAGCAAATGATAATAGGGTATTTAATCTTTGCGTTGGAATGGCAAGAATATATTCTATCACCGAAGATTGAATTCGATCTGAAAAAGAATAAAAGCTATAATGGTAATCTTTATTCGTAATGCCAACTTTTGGTAAAAAGAGTGTTCCCCAAACCAAGTGATCGATCAAATTTTTAATTGTTGTGTTTGGATAAAATTGCGTATCTGTATAAACCCATGAATATAGGGTTTTTAAGGTTGTTAGATTTTGTGTTGTAATGTTGGTCAAAAGATCTTCTTGTGTGTAGCCAGAAGGGAGGATAGATGAAAATAAGAGCGTGGAAACAAGATCTTGCGCCAAAATACCAGGATTAAAAACAAATCCAGAAGCTATCAACGCATCATATGAAGATCTTCTATTTGTGCCGTTTGCCGGGTCACCAAAATATGAAATCATCATTTGTTTTTCTGCTGAAGAAGGGTTCAGATTAAGAACAGCATCCTTGTTGGTCCATGGGCTTAAATTAGGGTAGGATGTCATGATATCTTGAATTTTTGTCAAGTTGGTTGTTCCATCAAGAAGGTTTAATGTTTTTAAAGAATCATAATCATTTCTTCTGGTTGCTCCATTTGAGCTATCACCAAAATAAGTAACAGAATTTTTCTTGTCAAGTGGGAGTGTTAAAGAAGAAAGAAGAGCGTCTTTATTGGCCCATGGGTTTAAATTAAAATATAGATTGATAAAAGGCTCAAAAGAAGACCAAGTCGTAAAGGTTGATATAACATCTGTTATGTTATTATCTGTTATAATTGCATTAAATTTCTCAGGATTTCCAATTATTTGCCACCAAGAGATGGCAGAATTCATGTCGGACCAAGTAGAGAGTCTGTCGAATAGCTTGGATCCACTGTTGATGGTATCTGTTATAATTGCATTAAATTTCTCAGGATTACCAGTTGTTTGCCACCAAGAGATGGCAGAATTCATGTCGGACCAAGTAGAGAGTCTGTCGAA
>CAZCFE010000012.1:33950-35734 GCA_964497925.1 uncultured Alphaproteobacteria bacterium
TAGCTTGGATCCACTGTTGGTTGTATCTGCCATGATGGCACTCAATTTGGCAGGATTGCCTGCAGTTTGCCACCAGGTTACAGCGGATGAGATGTTTGTCCAAGTGGGGGCTTGAGTAAAGATAGAAAAAGATTCAGAAGCTTTTGCCATAATTCCTTTATTCAGAACATGTAATACTTGGCCATCAGAATTGCCATTTCCCCAAGATGCTAAATTATCCAAAGATCCACTAGTATAGACAGTATTGAAAATCTCAGGATTTCCACTTATTTGCCACCAAGTGATAGCAGAATTCATATCAGACCAAGTGGAGAGTTTGTCGAACAGGTGAGATCCACTATTGATGGTATCTGTTATAATTGCATTAAACTTCTCAGGATTTCCAGCAGTTTGCCACCAAGTGATAGCAGAGTTCATATCGGACCAAGTGGAGAGCCTGTCGAATAGCTTTGATCCACTGTTGATGGTATCTTCTATAATTGCATCATATATCCTCTGTCTTTCTCCTCCATTGACGCTATCCCCAAAATAAAAAACGGCTAATTGTTTATCAAAAGATGATATAAGGGAAGATAAGAGAGCATCTTTATTTGACCATGTGTTTAGATTAAAGTAAGATGATATTGTGTTTTGAATGTTGTTCCAATTGCTCATGCTGTCTATTATAATTTTTCTTGTTTTTGCATCATCAAACGATGATCTACGTATTTGCCCTAGCGAGCTATCTGAAAAATAGTCTAATGCTGGTAAAACAACGCTTATATCAATAGTTTTTTTTGTGAGTATGTTTTTAGCTTTTGTTAAAGCGTCTTGTTGACTGGTGGCGTATCCAGATGCAATAGCATAATTATTTGCCATATACCAAAGAGCTTGATATGGATTTCCTCCTATATAATCAGTTATAGAGTTGACGCCCCAGACATTTGCTCCTTTTAAATAAAAGGCGGCATTTTGTAAGATCCAAGCAGAAGCTGTAATTTGTCCTGGCATACCTTCGGGGATTGGATTGTTTGCGTTATTATAATTCCCCCAATATATGGAATTTTGTTGAGAGCTGTATGTAGAAGCATTGGATGTATTTCCTGCGATAGCTTCTTCTAAAGATTGTTTTGCAATCAAGATTGTTGAAGATAATTTTCCCATATTAATGCTTGCTGCTAAAGCCTCTAAATCTTTTAATGCTTCGGAAAGTTGAGCTAAAGTGACAGACGATCCCGCATCAGAATTTGTTTTGAACTCTAAAATAACTTCTGTCAGTAAGGGCATGATAACAAGCATATCAAAAAGATCATCTAAATTATCCCATGAAGAGAGTTTTTCAAAATTGATCAAAGCATTTTTAATTGATTCAGGCGATTGTGATAAATTCAAAATATTTTGCAGATAAGATGTTGTGGGGTGACTAAGATCGTATGCTTGTACAGATGTATATACTGACATCAAATCAGATATTTGTTCGAATGTGGTAAGGGAAGACATGATTCCTGCTTTATGCATTTGGTCGTATTCATCTCGTTTCTTCATGCCATTTACTGGGTCATTAAAATAAAGGGTTGCTGCTTGTTGATCGGAAGATGAAAGGGGTGATAGAAGGGAAGCTCTATTTGCCCATGCATAAAATGGCATGATATTATTTAAAATAATTTGCCAATTCATACTATCCGTTATAATGTTTTCTGTTCTTGCGGCGTCGTATCCATCCCTCTTGTTTGCCCCATTTGTGGTATCTCCAAAGTAAAGAACAGCTGATTGTTTATCTGAAGATGAGGAGAATTGTGCGAGCA
>CAZCFE010000013.1:0-35630 GCA_964497925.1 uncultured Alphaproteobacteria bacterium
ATCCTCGTTTTATTCTTATTCTATCATACTTTATTAAATTTCTCAACAGAGCCTATAAATATTAAACAATACTTTTTGTTCGCTGCAAAACCTTGAATAAATATCATTATCAAAAGCCTTGGTGACTTCTTTTATGAAATCTTGAGTTCTTTTAAAATCATCTTGAAATATCGCTATGGCGTGCCTGGAATTTTTAGCATCCAATCTCTCAAGGTTATCTTGAATTTTTTTAAAAATATCGAATAAATATCCTCCATAAATGAAAATATTTGGTGTTGATGAGGCTTCATCGGCGTTACCAAAGTTGATATACTGATTAATTGCATTTGGATTGCGTAAGATCGTGTTGAATAAATTTAATTGACCTCTTGTGGTTGAAAGCAATTCTTCCATTCTGTTTAACAAATCTTTGATACGTTTGTTGTTCATGGTGGTGGGCTCAGTTTCCTGAAGTTCTTTCAAAATTTCATAGAATCTCCCGCCAGAAGATATTACAATAGGGGGAACTCCTTCTTTGAACGAAAAATCAACAATAATGGGGATTTGTCTAAGCATTTTATTTGTGGCAAGAATTGTCCCTGAAAAACGTGAATTATTTCCTAGGAAATCTTGCTCTGTTTCATTTAATTCTCTAATATTCCAAAAAATATCCAAATATTCATTTAGTTCTTTAAGAAAATCAGGTGATTCGCGGGTGTATATTCCAAGTTTAAATTCAGACTGTGGTATTGATGATATTTGCGAGATTGTGGCAAGAGCTGAGGTTGTTACAAGCCTTGACTCCGCGCCGCTTTCAAAAATCTTGTAATCATGAGAGATGATAACGTCACCTCCTCTTACCAATGCTCCCATGGAAAGATTTTTTTGATCCTTTGCATCTTGGGGCGCCGCAAACTCACTTATTCCTTCAAATATTTGGGGATGAGGTAAGACGTTAGAGAATGTTTGCATGATAATTTCAGGCGTCAGCTGTGACCTTGAAAGTGCGGATGAAAAACGAAATAACCCAAACGGATTTGGGAGCTTTCGAGAAAAGATCATGAAATTGAGTAAGATATCTGGATTGAATATCTCACGTTTGACAGCTCGTATTTTTTTAACCTCTTTTGAAGGGGATCTATATACATCATGCACATAAGCAGAAAAAGCTGTATCAAGAATACCTTTCATTTCTGTTTCAATGGGTGGAAATTCATGATCGCTTGCGCAAAACAGCGCAGAATAATTAAAAATAAAGCATAGAAATGCCGTTATTATTGTTTTTTTTCTCATTTCACGGTTCCTTAAATGTAATGAATTATTAACAAATTTTAAGGATTTATAAACCAATTTTAATAAAAATTCAACATATTTATTCAAGAGGGAGAAAATAAGATACGTGCACAGATTTATCAAATATCAATGCACGTATAAAAAAACAGGTTAATTTGTTGGAAGTGGGTTTTGAAAAAACTCAAGAGCTCTTCTTGACTCATTGTAATTGTTTGAGGACGCATAGTCGATCAGTCTTGGAATTAAATCATGATTATTGTCTATTTTTTCAAGTAAAATTTTTAAAATCTGCACACGCTGTGTTGCAAGGTGAAAGGGGGTCAATCCGTCTTCATCCTCCACAAAAATTGATTCAGGGTCTTTTTCAATAAGAAGGCGAACACTATCTTCATTATAATGGGCACACGCATGGTGTAGTGGAATTTTCCCTTGATTGTCAGCTGCTCTTAAATGAGTGGTATCTGGCAAAAGATACTCAATTAGAGCCTTGTTCCCATGAGTGCAAGCAATATGCAAAAAAGATTGACCCCAACGATTCAAATCTGTTCGACGTGAAGGGTGTTGCTCTAAAAGTGCTATAAAGCTCTCAGCAGGTTGAATGAAACACTCCCAGTGAAGGTTGAGATCACCGCTGCTGGCTGATAAGTTTTTGGATAAGCAAATGCATAAAGCAAAAAGAAAAGGTTTAAATTTGGTCATACTGTGGTTACTTCCTTGTTATTATTTTTTTTGCTCTTATATCGCTTAAGGCTTAAAAAATGCAAGGTATAATTTCGAGTTCGTTAACCTTTTCGTTAAAACTGTTGCAAAAAAGCAACAAACTTTAGAGTCCTGCACCGTAGACTTCACTTGAATCCAAAACATTTAAAGTTATAACCACTGGTGCCGGGGTTTTTAAGGCTTCTGGCGCAGGAACAGAGACTTGAAGCTTTCCAGCCTAGGCATCTCTTTCTCGCCTTCTGATGGCGTTATATCTGTGCAAATAGCCACTTGCGATTTAAAAAATGATGCAAATAAAAACAATACCAATAAATTCGTCATGATGACCTCCTATGATTGTATACTTGCCCTCAAGTTTACCTTTTTAAAAAGATAATGCAATTGTTTTATTTAGCCAAAAACAAGGAAAGAGGGGTTAAATTTTAACCCCAACTCCAAATGAAAAGCTGCTTGAAGGGATTTGTTCATGAATATTGATGCCATATGCTGCGTAAAGATTTGTATGCGCATCAAGGGCTGCTTTCATATGTACATCTAAATTAAGCCTGTCTTGAACAATGTTATAATTTTGAGAATCAATCGTAACTTCTTTGTTGTTAAGACCATGTGTATATTCAAGGCTCAAAGCTGTTTCCATAGGAACTCCTTTAATAGAAAAAGTTGATATTCCTTCAATTCCAGGCGTTAGCGCGAATGCGTTTGATGTTTTAAATGATACAATGCCAGCTCCATCTTGATCACTCAAAGAATACACCGAGTTTAAATCACGCATATAATCAAAAGAAATCTTTGGTGAAATTGTCATACCAGAGTGGGAAAATGGTTTGTGAAGAGCAATATTTGCATAAGCAGAACCAGAATTTTCTTTTAAGCTTTTTTCAAGATAAAACCCAGCTTGCCCTGAAAAAATAACCCCATTGAAAGAAAGATCTTTGTAAAGATGTGCATTTTTAGATGATTCATCAAAGCTTGCGTACGCTTGAAACAAAGAATCTTTATTTTTTCTTGAAATTCCAAAACCATTGCCAGAATCATGAACATTCATATCAAAGTTTGAACCAAAAGAAAGTGTTTGAATGTTGACATTGAATGTGTGATGGTTGAAGTGATGTTTTCTTGATCCATCTGCCACCAAATTAAGAGCATGTTGATGGTGACGACCCAAATATGGGGAAGATTTCCCTGAAATATCTTTTACCACCTTCATAATCAAATATTCCCAAGCCCCATTGGTTTCTTTTATAAGCTCAATACTGCCGTTTTCTGCAGCTTCAACTCCTGGTATGCTTGTGCTACTGAATCTATACTCAACAAGAAACTTATCTGTTGAGACGTCAACTTTTTTTGCTTTAACAAGAGCATGTGTGCTTCCGGCTTTAATAACGGCTTTATTAAGTTTTTCAAAGTTGATGATTGTGGTTTTATCAAGGCTGAATTGAACAGTTTCTTGAGCATCTATAACGGGAGCTTTTGATTTATAATCTCCAGAAATATTGTCTGTTAAAACGACATTGAATTCTGTTCCTCCAACCCCAAAAGTACCATCTGACTTAATGTCGCTTCCATCAAAAACAGCGCTTCCAACTTTTAAAGACTTTGTTCCAACATTGACAACACGCATACCATTTGTAGGATTACGATGTTTTGTTAAAAGTGAATGCCCTGTGCTTTCAAATTTTCCTTCGATGGTGGTATTATAATCAGTGTTAATGATAACGGCCCCACTGTGGTTTATAAAATCCCCCTTGATTGTAGCGTTTCCTAAAATAGATGTTCCGTTTTCAACTAAAAAATTCTGAAGAAAAATGCCTGAATCAATATAAAATCTCTTATCTGTTCCTTTGACTGTATTGATATAAGAAATTGTTTCTAAATCACTTCTTTTGGCATTAAACTCATCTGCGTTTTTTGTGCTTAACTTTACAGTTTCATCCTTAAATTCAATTGTTTGGCCCTTTAACTTGGCGTCTATATCTATATTTTGAGGTATCAAGGTTGGCGAACTATTTGAAGAGGGTCCTCCAGAGCCTCCCCCGCAATTTGCAAGCACGCCGCATAAGATACTCACCAAAACCAAACTTTTTGTCATTTCTCAAAATCCTTTAAAAATTACTGTTTAACTAATATTGACTATAGGTCAAGGGTTTATTAAAATTCAAGCAAATAGTTTCTAGCTTTAGATATGCTTGAACTTTTGATAAAAAAGCGTTATATAAACATAAATAATTCAATAATAATTCTAAAAAACATAAAATGAGGAATCTTTACAATATGAAAAAATACACTTTAAAATCTTTGGCTTTAGGGGCTATACTTTCATCAAATTATGCATATGCAAGCTCAGTAAGCTTTCCTGGTATGTACAACGACCCTTATGGAAATGAGTTGAAAATTTCAACAAATCATGAAGGGGATCCCGGTTCTTTTGGAACAATTGTTGCGGATGAGGACAATATCGTTATTCAAGTCAATCAGTTTGGAAGAATATATGTAGAAAATGGCATGTCGGCTATTGATCAAACAACAGATACAAATACCTGTTATCTCAGAAATATAAGATGTCTAGAGGCATCGGATGACTCTATAATGCTTGGCCGCGCTGATGTTGACTCTTTCGTCCGTTCTCTGGTCACAGTTGAAGGACGAGATATTTGTTTTAATGTCAGTATAGATATTGCTCTTGCTCAATTCACGCAATCATTTAAAATCCAAAATGGATTAATGGCATTAAAAGTTCCTTTTTCTGGCGCGTATATTGACCAACTTGGCAATTTATTAATTACAAAAGAAGTGGATTTGGCTTTAGAGGCCTCACAGTTATTTGGAGCGGTTTCGCACAACAATGGTGATATATTTTTTGAATTTGGAAATCCTGGAAAAATGATTTGGATGGAAAAAAGAAAGAGTGACGATTTTTATAATATGAGAAATGTGAGCCTTCTTGAGTCATCTGAAGGGAGTATGAGGCTACAGGTCAGTGATCTTGCTCTTTTATCAGGAACCGATTATGGGCTTCCTGTGGAAATTACACAAGATGGGAACGATCTGCTTGTTGAAGTTGTTTTGGCTGCATATAATCAGACATTTAGAGTTCGGCATGGAAAAGTATTATTAGGTCTTAAATAAATCAAAGATTTAGAGCTTAAGGCAAGAAGGGGAGAGATGCTTTCTCTCTTTTTTTCTTTTCGGTCAAAAAAACTTGACACTTCTTTTGAAAAAATATACTATTAATTTAGTGGTAATTAATTTTAAAAAAAAGAGTAACGTAACGTGATGTCTATTGGAAAAATAAAAGGGTATTTCTTAACAGGGTTTTTGTTTTTTGTTCAGGGTATTCCAACCTATGGAACATCAGCTCAATCTGATATTTTACAGGTAGAAGATACTGTCCGTGTAGAACAAGTAGACGTAAAATGCAGTGTGTTTAATGGAATGGCTTTATTGACCCCTGAGCTTTCTGATGTTGCGGTTGATATGGGAAGTGGGAAAATTTCCTTTCAAGTGCGTCATCCCATAACAAGATTTTATACAAGTTACGATTCCAAGAAGCATTCAGAGTTTAATGCTCTTATCCAGAGTTATAAACACCAATTGCAAGAAGTTCTAGCGGGTGCCGGAAGATCTGAAAAAGATTCTGGTGTAAGTTATGATTTACAACGCATTGCTCCCTCAGTTGAAGATAAACAAGCTTTAATGGGCCGTATTTTAAGTTCTTTGACGCCATCCCCATTTGTCATTGCAACGGGCGCATGGAGAATTGCAGGAATTCAATCAAATCAAAATTTGAAAGTATTAACTGCCCAAGAGGAAATAAAACTAACAGCGCTTTCTTTGCAACTTAAAAGTCTTAAAACCGATTTAACGCTAACAGGCGCTGCCGGTATTGCTGCTGGAACAAAATCATTCATAGCAGCTCAAGAAAAAATTGGAGATTTTACAAACACAAGACAAATAAGGCTCTTAGCGCAAGAAATCAAATCTTGTTTTTTTGAAGAGGAGTCGGCCGGAAATATTACCGTATTGGGTATTCTTTTTGATAATATCTCAAGATTGATCCAGTTTTCACAAAATCCCATACTTAAAGGTCGCAGAAATCAAACAAGTAAGCTTGATGTTACATCAAGTCTATTTCAGCATCCTTTTGCAGCCCCTGTTCATTTGCATTCAGGAACATCAAGTACTATTTGCGCGGCAAAATTGCCACAAAGTGAAATGGACTCTCGTATAGGTGTGTTGGATATTGATAATCTGATTCCTTATGTGCAAGATCACGAGCAAGCAAGCATTGCTTCTGAAGTTGTGATTGATGCCTTACGTGAGGCTGGAAAATTAGAAGGAGATGGGAAATATGCAAAGCTTTTGAGCACGTTGTCTCAGAGCGAAAAGCTTATTTATCGTAATTTTATGATGATGATGACAACAGTTCTAACAGGGGTGCATAATGATCTTGATTTTCGTGGGACGGATTTGGAGTTGATTGTTCAACATAAACAACATTTACGTAATGTTTTAGATGATTTGTTATATCCATATAATCTTAGAAACTTAAATAAAATTCCAGAAAATTTAGAGCTTCAATTTGACACAGTGATTTCTTGTATTGAAAAGCATGATCTCTCAATTCAAATTTTACGTTCGTTTTCTTTTGAGCCTGAACATGTTCAAGGAGTCTTAAGAAAAATTCAAAATAATCAACAAGAATTCAAGCAAGGACCAAAATAAATGAAATTTTTAAAGCTTTTTTTAAGCACAATATTGTTTTTGCAAGGGTGTGATTCCCCAACAATTGTGGATCAAAAACAAGAACAAGAAACATTCCCTCAAGAAATAACCACGCCTGAAACAGACCGCGTTAAAGTTGGGCTTTTGTTGCCACTTTCAGGTGATCAAAGTGTGCTTGGAAATCAGCTTTTAAATGCTGCTCAGCTGGCCTTATTTTCGTTTCCTGATCATAAAATCGAGCTTCTTCCAAAAGACACAAGCGCAGATCCGGCCATAGCATTTGATCAAGGGACTGATCTTTTAAATAAAGGTGCACAGATCATATTGGGGCCTTTGTTTTCAAAGGAAATTGACGGACTTAAAGCGCCTGCAATGGCGGCAACAACTCCCATTCTTTCATTTACCAACGATATTGAAAAAGCAGGGCAGGGGGTTTTTGTGTTTGGTTTTTCTCCTGATATTCAAACTCTTGGAATTCTTGGCTTTGCCATGAAAAAAGGTTATAAGCATTTTGCCGCTCTTTTACCATCAACACCTTTTGGGAAACGTATGGGAGAAATTGTTGTAAAATTTAGCAAAGATAATGAATTGCCAAAGCCAACAATCCTTTATGCAGAGCCTGGATCAAGAGCGTGGGAGTTTGAGCTTGAAAAATTAAAAACAATCAAAACGCAAGTTCTGTTTATTCCTGAAGGCGGGGCACATATCTTAGAAATTGCAGCCTATATGAAAGAATCAGGGCTCTCTATGCGCTTATTGGGCTCTGGTCAATGGGATGACCCCATGATCATAAACAGCCCTCATATGGAAGGCGCATGGTATCCAGGGAACAAAGGAAAACGAGACTGGTTTAACAAAGCCTATAAAGACACCTTTGGTGAAACTCCACAACGCTTAGCAAGCCTTGCTTTTGATATGGTGTCATTGGCAATCATTCTAAGTCAAGATCAAACCCAAAAACGCCCATTTACTTATAACACTTTGGTTCGCCAACAAGGATTCAAAGGCGTTGAAGGATTCTTTAAGATACAGCCTAATGGCAAAACCCAAAGACAGCTCTCAATTTTTCAAATCCAATCAAATGGCGCCAAAGAAATTGGGGTGGTTGAAGAATAAGGCAATTTTTCACCAGCTCATCTTTTCTTTTCAAGGTTGACTTATGGAATTGGGAGATAATATGGCGGAGGGAGAGGGATTCGAACCCTCGATACAGATTTCTCCGTATGACGGTTTAGCAAACCGTTGCCTTCAGCCGCTCGGCCACCCCTCCGCAAAAGTTTTAAGACTTCCTTTCTTGTTTACAAAATTTTGAAGTCCGTGTCAATTAATAATTTTCATTTGTATCAAGATAGTGTTTTTGATCTTGAAATAATACTTAAAAAGCCTTATATTTTTAAAATATATAATATAATAAAGGAGAAAGTCATGAGAAAAAGTTTAGTTTTAGGTTTGGTTTTAACGTTATTGTTGAGTGGAGATGATGTGTTTGGAATGGATTTTTCCAATTTTCCATCAGATTTTCCTTCTGGTCAGTATGCAAAACCCTATTCTTTTTGGATGAACCCACAAAACTGTCAAACCCCTGAGATGCTTAGAGCAAAAGCAGTCGACTTTTCAAGAGCGGCTTGTTATTCCACCGATAGAAGCTTAAAAGAAAAATATGGAAGAGTTTCTATTGGTACATGGAAGAATTATTTTGAAAAAGAGGCAGGTGTGATTGAGCTTGATACACTTGAAAGTGCTTTGATTTCTTATTCCAATATATCAAAATATCAAGATAATTTGGAGACTAGTGAAGAAATTATGAAACTAGGTGAGCGCATCTTAATTCAAACTGGACAGACTATGAATTCTCGTTTTGTTGAGATAGTATTGTCTGCTTTTTCAAAAATAACTCAGCAGGGGGCAGTAAGCGTTGATCAGTATAAAAGGTCTCTACCTTTTTGGGATTTGTATATTTTAGATGAAGGAGTAGAGAAATTAACTTATTTAAGCGCTTCGAATTGTTATTTTGAAGTAGCTCATTCAAATATAGTTGAAAAAATTAAGAGCGCGGAAATGAGTAAAGCTAAAACATATTTTGATCGTTATTTGTCCTTGACGGAACCTGACGCTGTATTACCACATGCATATATGACAGGAGCTCGTATTTATCAGAATTTAGGATTGATGGAGCCTGGAAACAATGAGCAAAAAGAATTCTTTTTTCAAGCTGTTTCTTATTGGAGAGAACATTTTAAAGATTTAAGCCGTATCAGAACAATTGATTGGGGGAATGCCGCACAAACTTTTAAAAGTATGGGGATGGCTTGTGAAAATCAGGAAGAAAGTCTTGCGTATTTTGAAGAAAGCATAAGATATTATACACAATATCTTCAAAAACTTAAAGAAGAGCGAGGATCTTCATATGATGCTTTATTTGGGATAGCCAATGCTTATGAACAAGTACCATTTTGGACAAATGATGAAGGGAAACAGCGTTTATATTCCGATCTTTCTGTTGCTTTCTTTGAAAAATTCAAAGCGCAAAAAGAAGAAAAAGGGCAAATTTTAACTGATGAAGAAAAAATGCATATGGCTAATGCATATATGTTGGGAAGTATTTCTGGAAATCTTAATAAGCGTTCCCAATATAGCCAGAAATATAAATCTTTGCTGGATGAAAATGGGTGGGATTGTGTGTTTCAAATTCGCAGTCAAATATATATTATTTCAAAAAGAGAAGCACGTGAGCACAAAAGTATCCAGGCTTTGACCATGGTCGTAGAAAAAGTTAAAGCATCTGTGGAAGAAGAGATGAAACCATCTTCTCAGGCAAAAGCTATTTATGAAGATGGGGCGTCTAGTGTTGCTGATATGGTAACTCAACTTGATATAAAACTTCAAGAAACCAAGCTTGAGGAGCCTGGAATGGGAGCTGGTTTGTCTTATCAAAAAGCTGCAAAGATAGACGATGAAATTAGAAGTGTTGCGCCAGAGGTAAAAGAACCCACAATTTCTCAATTGCCTAAGAAAAAAGTAAAAACTAGAAGCTTTTTAACAGAGTCCAAACAAGCACTAACCCGAAATGAAACTAAAATCGAGTACGTTGTGCCATCAATTCTAAGATTACAGCTTCAAAAAGCTTATTTTTCTACTTTTGAGCAACAAAATGCAATAGTGCAAATGGAGTGGCTTGAATCACAGTGTTTGGGCTCCATTAAGGAAAGAAAAGCACTTGAATATTTAAAGTCCTTAAAAAGGTATTTCCCTGCTTCGCTTACTGGACATGATTTTGAATATCACCCTGCGCACGGAAACAGAAATGGAGATTGGGATAAGGGAATGACACACAGATTAAAAGAGTTTATAAATGATCATAAACAGATATTTCTGGAGGTTATCAAAACTTTTTAAAAAGCGGTTTTAATTTTTATCAATCTTTGCCCAGTAAGCCTTTTTTAACCTTTCTTCCTTATCATCAACAATAGGGTGTTTCTTAATAGGAAGGAAAAAGAAAAAATGAAGTTATTTGGTTTAGGAGTGATTTTAAGTTTGAGTTGTGCAACCAGCGCTTGGGGGGCGGATAATTGTGCAACAGTGGGTGAATCGAGGAAAAAAGATGAAAAATATCAGATATGTCATAATGGTGTATGGACAGGTGATTGTTCTTTGGGACAGATATCTATAAATGCAAAAGTTTTGTGTGTAACACAGAAGCTCCAAGGTAACCGTGATCAAAATGTTCTTTGGAGTTGCGATACAAAAACTTCTAAGGGTTTAAAATATA
This sequence comes from uncultured Alphaproteobacteria bacterium, assembly GCA_964497925.1. Classification (GTDB taxonomy): domain Bacteria; phylum Pseudomonadota; class Alphaproteobacteria; order CAIYWZ01; family CAIYWZ01; genus CAIYWZ01. The sequence continues at coordinate 10,484 of CAZCFE010000013.1, forward strand.
TTGATGCAGGTGACTATGAATGTAAGCAAGAAGGAGAAGAGTTGAAATGGGTGAAAAAAGATGAAAAACCCGATGATATTCCACCAGGGTCAAAAAAGAAAAAAGGAGATTCTGAAAAAAGCTCTTTGAGCGATTTGATAAAAACTAATAAATCATCTTTTGAAGCGATCAACTGGGGTGATACGCCTAAAGATGTTGTAAATCAGCTTAAACTATTAGCACCTCGTTTTCATTGCGCATTTAGACTTCGTGATTCAAGAAAATATGGGAATTATTATTCTCTTTTTCGTGGTCATGGACGACAAAAAAGTTATGATAAAGCTATAGCAATGAAACAAGATGGATGCCCAAACGGAGAAATTCCTTTTGAAACAACTTGGAATGTGTTCACAGAATCCTCAAAGCGGCTTAAACACTTTGTGTGGAATTTACAATTTGATGCTGAAAAAAACAAATATGGACGTGATATTGTCAGAAATGAAAAAGATAATTTCTTAGCTAGATGGCATTTAGGGTGGTATCAATTAAAACCTGTTAAAAGAAAAGACCTAGATTCTAAGCCAGTTGCTAGTGAAAATTTAGCATGGTATGATAAAAAGGCAAGAAAAATGGAAGGATCCCTTGAATCTAAGCTTGGAGATTGTGCTGTGGGAACCAACTGCAGAAGTTTTTCTGTATTTAAATATAAACTAAGAAATTGTAACATGAGACAACTTTATGATTCAAGATGTCTTGCTTGGGCACAAAGTTCTAAATGGTTAGGAAGCATTATTCAATCATATGATGATAAAAAAATCGAAAGTCCAAATAAGTATTTACGTGAAAATGTGATTTATGCTTTTGTAACAGAAGAGCTTTTAAACCGATTTGACAGATATACTTATAATAACAGATGGGTGCGCACAATATCACCTCTTATCAAAAAATCAAAAGAATTTGAAAGCATAGAAAATATAAAAGCTGTAATTAAAGATTCTAGTGATGATATTGATTCTAAATCGATAGAACGTTTATTTTCTAGTTTGATGGCTCAAGACAAACCTAAGGATGGTTCTTCAAACTAAGTTCTTTAAAAAGGGAGTGTTTGATGCAAGATATCATGGAGGAGTTTATCCTTGAATCTGTTGAAAAGTTAGACTTTTTGCAATCGGACCTTTTGAACTTCGAAAAGAACCCGGATGATCTTTCGCGCATTGATCACATGTTTCGGATATTTCACACGATTAAAGGAACAGCCGGATTTTTGGATATGCCCCGTCAAGTTTATTTAGCGGGCGGGGTTGAGAATTTATTGGAATCGGCAAAAAAGGGAGAAATTTTGGAAATCTCTCATTTTGTGTCGGCTTTGCTAAAAGCGATTGATTATATCAAAAATCTTTTTCTTCAAACCAAAAATGAGGGTCATGAACCCATTGGTGATGATTCCCAAGTCTTGCTTGGAATTAAAAGAGTTTACGAAGCAAAAACATGCATGCCATCAGAAGAGCCGCTTTCTGGTCATATCGATTATTTAGAAAAACCCCAGGCAAAAACATTTCGTGTTCAAGTGGATTTAATTGAAAAGATCAGTGAAGTTGTGGGTGAGCTTGTTTTGGCTAAAAATAAAGTCTTGAAAATCTGCCAGGAGGTGGGTGATTCAAAACTGTTAAATTCGGTTGAATTTATTTCAAAACTGACTCTTGATTTACAAGAAACAATTTCAAAGACAAGGCTTCAACCAATTTCTCATATTTTATCGGGGTTTCCAAGACTTGTGCGTGATTTATCAATTGAGCTTGATAAAAAAATCCATCTTTCTATGGAAGGAACTCAAACTGAACTTGATCGTCAAATCTTGGAAGGAATTAAAGAGCCATTAACGCATATCATACGAAATTCTGCTGATCACGGTATTGAAAGGCCACAAGAAAGAATCAACCAAGGGAAATCTGAAACGGGGCACATCACAATCAAAGCCTATCATGACCATGAATATGTTAAAATTGAAATTGGGGATGATGGGAATGGAATTGATATTCAAAAGGTGAAAAATAAAGCAATTTTAATGGGGCTTATGAGTGAGAATCAAGAAGCCTCACAAAAAGACATTGAAAATGTCATGTTCATGCCAGGTTTTTCAACATCTTCAAATGTGACCAATGTTTCAGGACGTGGGGTGGGTCTTGATATTGTGAAAATGGAAGTTGAAAGGGTGGGGGGGAGTGTCCACATGAAAAACTCTCCTTTGCAAGGACTTACTTTTATTTTGAATTTCCCACTTACAATTGTAATTATTCCAGCGCTTATTGTTCAAATTGGAGAAATGGGTTTTGCCGTTCCACAAAGCAAAATTATGCAGATTATCAAAGTGGATTTAAATCATGATATTGTTTATATCGATCAAACACCTTTTCTGAACATCAATCAAGATCTTGTGCCTTTGGCATGTTTAAGTCAAGCTTTGGGCTTGCCAAGAAATATTGAAAACACTCAAAAATATGTCGTCACAGTTCCTGTTGAAGAAAGAGTTTTTGGGGTTATTATTGATGGGATCAAAGAACCTGAAGAAATTATCGTCAAGCGTGCCCCTTTAATTTTTAAACACATTCCCTTATTTGCCGGCAGCAGCATTTTGAAAGATGAAAGTGTCGTGATGATTTTGGATTTGACCAAACTTGAACCAAAGTTAAAAACAATTCACTCACCTGAAAAATATGTGCAAGAAAAACAAGAAACTAAAATGTTGGTTATGTTTGAAACAGATGATGCCATGCCTTGGATTGTGGAGTTATCACACGTTTACCGCATTGAGGAATTTGATTTTTCAAATGTTGTTTTGGATCAAAAAATGACTTTAATAAAATATCAAGGTGGACTGCTTTTGCTGCATTCTTTGCTGAATAAAAAATTTGTTCCTGTTTCTGGTATTCATCCTGTTCTTATTTTGAAAAATCAAGATAAAATGACAGGGCTAATTATATGTGATTTGCTTGATATTTTTGATGCAGCAGTTTCAATTGATTTCTCATTTGGCACCCCAGAATCTTTAGGGGATGCAATTGTAAATTCAGATGTGATGAAAGTTTTAAATTGTGATCATTTTTTTAATCATGCATATTTTAAAAAAGAGGTATTACCATGATGCAAAATATTCAAGTTCTAACTCTAAAGCTTGGCACACAAACTTTTGGAATTGATGCTTCAAAAATCCATAGCATTTGTCCGCCATCGCCCATATCAAAAATTCCCTTATCGCCTTCTTATATTGCAGGGTGCTCGAATATCAAAGGAAACATCGTTACCATGATTGACATGCAAGAAAAAATGAAAACCTTGCAAACAGGCAATGAAAATTATCTGAGCATCATCATCAAATACGATGGAGACTTATACAGCTTAATGTTTAACGCCGTTCTTGATGTGATGTCAATCAATACAAACAACCTTGAAAAAAGCGATGAGGGTCTTTATGAAGGTGTTTTGAAAGGGGTGTACTTAAATGCACAAACCCCCATCATGATCATAGATCCTAATCTTTTTTTTCGCTCCTTGATAGATTGTTAAAAAAATTTCAACTCTCCATAATAGCATTAAATGTTGTTTTAATGTCTTTGACGAATCTGTGAAGCCTTGTAATCATACCTGGTTTCCAGCTGTTATCTTGGCCTGATGTGTGAATTTTGTGATAGAAAAATTCAGAAATATTGTGTCCCAAAATAACAGTTTCATCTGATTCTTGGCTTTTGCGAACAGAGAAGTATTTTTTGAGCAATTCAAGTTTTTGGGCAATTACTCTTCCATTGGCGCCTTGCTTAAGCGCAAGAATGTCATCTAAAACACTAAGAGCACGTGTTTGAGCATATGGATCACCTTGGTACGCTTTTTTGATTTGCATGACAGTTAAAGAATCAATCGTGTGATGCCTTTCTTGTGCGGCAGCAGAAGAGGTGGCTAATGCCAATTCTTTGCGTTGTTTGGTTCTTTGGAGTAACTGTTCTTGTTTTTTCTGTTCTTTTGTTTGTTTTAAATTTGCATTAAGTTCCTCTGTCAATCCTTCTGCTGCAGCAGCTTTTCTTGGAGTTAGCGTTTCAATCAAGTCAGCAATGCTTTTTTCATCTTCGTTTGTATTACTTTCAAGTTGAATTGGACCCAAAGTTGGTAAATCTAGTTTTTCCGTGTGCAATTCTCTTGGTGTTGTAGCGTCAGTTGCCTTTGAAGCCTCTGCAAGTTTTTGTGCTTTTTTTATTTTCTTTTTTTGAGTCTGAGTCAGCTGAGGTGCTGATACTTCTTCTTTGATATCCACGTCTTCCTTTTTTTCTTCTGCTGTATCAATATCTTCTTGTGCCAGGGATTCTTCTGCCTTGCTTTCAAGAATAATGCTCAGCTCTTCTTGTGTTCTGACGCTTTCCATTTCTTTTTTTGAAACAAGAACGTGAATATCACCAATTTGATAAGTGGAATATATGTCGTATTTTTCCATCAAAGCTTCTATTCGTCGATTGTATTCATCAAGTTTCGTAGGGTTTGTTTCATGCAAAGCTGCTTTTTTATTCATGAGCAAAATATTTCCAACATCGCGCAAAGTTGGCTGCGCTTGAGGAAAGTCATGAAATATGTTCCAGTAAAAAGCTGACATTTTAAAATCAGTTTTTGAGTTTGTTTGGATTCCGTTATAATAATAAGTTAGGGCTCTAAGTCTTAAATTTGAAAGTGTGTCTATTTTGTCTGGCCTTTGGTTATATTGTTCCCAATAATACTTACTTTTTTCATAATACAAAAACTCTTTTTCGAAGGTTTCTGATTTATCTGCCGCAATAAATAAAGATGTTGCTGCTTTTTCATATTCTTGTGTATCTGCTCTTCTTCCAAGGCTTTGGAAAAACATTTCCCAGTAAGAAGCTGCTTTATCCCAATATTTTGCAGAACCATCATCATGTTTAATAGCGTTATGATAGGCCGAGGCCGCAGCTCTATAATGATCAGCTGTATATGATAGTGCGCCTATACGAAAAAATTGATCAAAAGATTTTGCCGCGTTTAAGGCACATTTTTTCTGGTTTGAAAGGCTTGTTAAAGGAGAGCCCCCTATTTCCGTATAAGCCATTGCGATACGATCATGATAGTTCGTATTAAGGTTAACCCCTTCCAATTGCATATATGTTTGAAAACAGATGATGGATTGCCTGCGAAAATGGTTTGCTTGCTTTGGCGTTTGAGCCCTTGGTGTTAAATTAAAATAAATAGCTCCGATGTTTCTATAATCTTGAGCATTGTTTGTGGGTGTTTGAAGGTATTCATCACAAAATCGGATAGCCTCTTCATCCATTCCATGCTCATAATAAAAATTTATCTGCAACATTAATTTTTCAGCAGGATCTTCAGGTTCAACTGCAAGGACAATATGACCTGCACGACTAGAATTCACAATACCCCAATTATTTCCGGTAAACTCAGCTCCATAGGCATTTGTCTGTATGCTTAAAATAATAGCAGCTAATAAAGTTTTTCTCATGTCTTTTTTCCTTAATTAAATTTCAATACTCTTACACCACCCTTATGTAATGGTTTTTGTATAAAAATACAAGGGGTGTTTTACACATAACTTGCACCAATATGCATGGTGTTTTCTTTTGATTCGAAGAAAAGCTCAAGGAATCCCCATACCAACGCATCCATTCTGTCGGGTGAGGAAGAGCTTTGGGGGTGAAAGTTTTGCATTTGCTCTTCTAAGTCAGGAAAGGGACGTGTGTGGTATATTTTCCCTTGTTTGTAAAGCGAGGCAACAGGAATGGCTCTGTCATATTTGCTGGATTTGGCACGCACGGGTTTAAAAACAATGTTGGGATTGATCGATTTGAGGGTATATTCAATCATTTCCCCTCCTTGGTTCACTTCAGCAAGAATGGCATTGGCACCATATTCTTGATAGGCAAGTGTGGCTTTTGATGCCCAAACTTGGGGTGTGTAAACACCGCTTAAATCGTCTAAAACAAGACCGTGACCACACTTTGTTTTGGCCACAACAACAATTCCTGTCTCATCGCTGGATGTTCCAGATGTTACAGCAGGGTCTAAGCACACAAGAACTTTGGCAAGGTTTTTCATGATTCCCTCCTTTTTATTTTTTGGTTAATTTTACTTAAAATTGTGTCAAGTTCTACGTTTTTTAAATCATCTTTGGGTCGTTTTTCTTTTGATAGTATATCCAGTTCTTTTCCTTGCAGCTCTTTTGCTTTAAGAGCAAGTGATAAATTTCCTTCTGTAAGGGCTTCTTTGTAAAGGCTTTCCAGATCTTGTATAATTTGTAAATGTGTAATCATTTTTTTAACTCCGTTATTGATTAATAATATTGACAATAACATTAAAAATACATTTTGTCAAATACTATTTTCTAATTATGGATTTTTTTTGTCTTTTTATGTGATTGGCAATTGCTTTTTTCTAAAAAAAGTGGCATAATGATTTATAAATAAATGAAAAAGGTTTTTATAAGGAGTTAACCAATGAATATGAATGAAGAAGTTTTACCCGATTTTAGAGATCCGGAAACAGGGGCTCAAATCGCTGAAAATTTGCGCACAATTCGTAAAGCACGCGGATTCACACTTGAATTGCTGTCTGAGCAAACAGGTCTTTCTGTTTCTTACATCTCAAGACTTGAAGCCGGAACAAGACGTATTAATCTTGAAATTTTAAACAGTGTGTCAAGAGCTTTGCAATGCGAAATTGCCGACATCATTTACGGTAACTTTTCAAACATCGTTTCATTCCAAGATTTGGGCCGTCAATATGGCGCAAGCGTTGCGGGTCAACCAATTAACTATTTTCCACCACCACCTCCTTATGGGCCACGCAAGTCTCTTAAAAAAGGTGAGGGCGGGGATATTCGCACACAAAGAGATTTGGCTCTTTATGGTGTAAAAGTTCCCATGCCAGGACAAAAGTCTCAAGATGGTGTTTTTGATTTTGCAAAAGTCAGGGACATTATTGCAAGACCAGCCGATCTTCAAGGGATCACCAATGCATTTGCATTACTTGTTCCAGATAACAGCTTTATGCCACGCTATTGCGCAGGCGATATTTTAATGGTCAATCCATCTAAAACCGTTACATATAAGGCGCCTGTCATCATCATTATGAACGATGATCAAATTGTGTCGGGCCTTTTCCAAGATTGGGTTGATGGGGGAGTGAGTCTTTTCTCACTGGTTGGAAGCCAAAGCGCGTCCACAACAATTTTGTCACAAGACATGAAAGCCGTTTACCGAATCACATCGGCAATTTACGCATAACACAAGGGGGCCAGAAGCCCCTTTTTCTTTTACTTTTCACGATTTTGTTTCCCCAATGGATGTTTTTCAAAGACTGTCTTTTGCAAATGTTGGGGGGAAATATGGGTGTAGATTTGGGTTGTTCCAATATCGCTGTGACCAAGAAGCTTTTGAAGAACAGCAAGATCCATGCCGCTTTCAAGCAAATGCGTGGCAAATGAGTGGCGCAAAACATGAGGTGAGAGCTTTTCTGCCCCAATCCCGCTTATCTCTCCTAGCTCCTTTAAAAGCTGAAATATGCGCTGGCGTGTGAGGGGTTTATGAGGGTTTCTTAAAGACGGGAAAAGCCATAAAGAGCTCGGGGAAACAGCAATAAAGCTTTGCACAATTTCAAGAAGATCGGGGTGAAGGGGAATTCTGCGTTCTTTACCTCCTTTTCCCACAATAGAAATCATTTGATTGTTTTTAAAATCTGACCGTTTCAAAGATAAAAGTTCACTGATGCGAAGCCCTGTTGCGTATAAAATCTCTAAAAAAGTTGTTGTTCGTTTGCCATGGAAAGTTTGATCAAAATTGGCGATTTCAAGTAATTTTGAAACTTCTTCCAAGGTCAAAATGCGCGGGAGAGGCTTTTGTGCTTTTGGGGATTTTAAGTCTTTTGCCAGATCAAATTCTTGGATTTCTTGCAAGAATAAAAACTTAAAAAACTGCCGCATGCTGGAAATATGACGCGCAATGCTTCTTTTAGAAAGGCCTTGGTCATAAAGCTTTTGAATGTGAAGCCTTAAACAATCAAGCGTGATTTCATCTTTTTTAAGAAGATCTTCCAAATCGGTTTGATAGGCAAAAATCGTGTTGGCGGCAAGGCCTTTTTCCACCCTTAAATACTCCAGGAAAATGATTAAATATGAGGATGGATTTTTAACTATTTTCACGATTTCTCTCCTTTTATTCACCCTAACATAAAAAAAACATGCTGTTAACCATTTTGAAATCTTTTTAAGACATTATCATAAATTGCAGGTAGGAAAAACATGGATATTAAAGAGGAAGAGCCAAAAATGGAACAGGAAAAAGCGCAAGGCGAGAAAACTCCAGAAATTAACGGAAAAACTTTGCAAAGCATGATCTTAGGGCCTAAATTTTGCGCACTTCCTTTGGATATTAGACGAAGATTTTCTCAAAATTACAGCACAAAAGTAACATCTGCTTATGAAGCCGCATGGGCTATTATTTACTCCAGTAATATCGATTTTGAATCAAATTTGGTTTTGGACAAATTGGCTGAAACTTCTTGTGTGAGCGAAGGCGCTTTGCCTGATGGAGAAGGTCTTGATATGGGTATTTTTAACCACGCTCACGAGGCCACACTTTTTCCAGAGCTTTCAAAGCTCAAAGCCCTTTTGGTCAGGTTTTTGGAGAACTCCATTCGAACTCCAGGGGCCCATATTTGCGAGCTGCGCATGGATTTTGATGCGTTTCCAGGGGTGGATCAGGACTTTTTTGAAAAAACTATCAAAAACGCAGAAATGTGTAATTTTCTAAGCCATGTCAGGCGTAACAATTGGTATCAGATAATTCCTGGGAAAATTGGCGTAGAGCCTTTGTATGAAACACTTTTACGCGCAGAATCTTTCCACAAACACCCAGAAGATTTGATCATCTGGAAAGACATCAATACTCTTTTAATTGACCCTGGGCTTCGTGCATATGTATCAATTTTTTACGCCAAATTCATTCAAAACCAAAGTCTTTCAAGAGCAAAAATCAATGACTACCTCCAACAAGTCGAAAACCTTCCCTTACGCTGGATTTTGATGTAAGGGGCCTGGCGTTTTTCATCTGAACGTTCCCTTGGAATCTCTTAAAATATCATAAATATTTGCAAAAAAATATTCAGATATGGTATCAATGGTAACATGTTGTTTCAGGGATAATAAATATGAGTAAACCATTGAATTTTGCCATTGGCGTAAGTGACTTTACAAAAATCATTCAAAAAAAATGTTCTTACATTGATAAAACAATGTTCATTAAAGAAATTATGGATGACCCTGCTGAGGTTATTTTAATTACGCGTCCAAGACGTTTTGGGAAAACTTTGAACATGTCCATGCTTGAGGCTTTTTTTGCTGTCCAAGGTGAAGATATTTTTACAAATCTTAATATTTCAAAAGAAACAGAATTTTGTCTTACGCATAAAAATAAATATCCTGTTATTTTTATCAGTTTTAAAGATGTAAAAGCAAGTATTTACGATGGCATATTTAAGCAAATTCAAAATGTTTTTTCAAGGCTTTATGAACGTCATTCTTACTTGCTTGATGGAGATACTCTTTCTTCCATACAAAAGGAAAAATTTAAAAATGTGATGAGTGAGAATCTTGAAAATCCGGTGCATTTGTCCCAAGCTTTATTTGATTTAATTTCCCACATTCACAAGTACTCAAAGGTAAAGCCCATCGTCTTAATTGATGAGTACGATTCTCCTATCTACAGTTCGTATAGTCATGATTTTTATGATCAAATCGTAGAGTTCATGCGAGGAATTCTTGCCGGAGCTCTTAAGGATAATCCATTTTTAGAAAAAGCAGTCATGACAGGGATTGCAAGAGTTTCAAAAGAAAGCATGTTTTCAGGCTTAAATAATGTGCAGTGTTACACAATTTTAGATCAAAAATATGCTCAATATTTTGGTTTTACCGAGCAAGAAATTGAATCTTTAATAGTGGAAAAACAAACAATTGAGTCCATCAAAAAATGGTATAATGGCTATCAAATTGGGGGATATCAAATTTACAATCCGTGGTCGATTGTTCATTGCTTAAGCAATAATGGAATTATGGATCCTTATTGGGTCAATACGTCTGATAATGCATTGGTATACGATTTGATTGGAAAATCAGATGATGTTTTTAAGATTAAAATTGAAAACCTGATTAAAGGAATTCCACAAGAATTGTTAATTTATGATTATCTTACGTTTAATGATTTAGATGCCAATCCAAATGCTGTGTGGTCTTTGCTTTTGCATGCGGGATATTTAAAAGTGGCCTCTAAAAAAACAGATGAATACGCCAGGACAACCACATTTGTTCAAATTCCCAATCAAGAAGTGTTGTGGCTTTATGCTGATATTATTGAGAAATGGTTTTATTTGAATTCTGGAGATTCTCTTTACCGTGAATTTATAACAAGTTTAAATGAGCAGGATCCATCAAAATTTTTTAAACACATCCAAAATTATATTGCAAGCTCTATGAGCTATTTTGATTTGAGTAAAAAAACACCAGAGCAAGTATTTCATATCTTTATGATGGGGATTCTGATTGGATTTAGAGGAAGATATGATGTAACCTCAAATAGGGAAGGGGGTGATGGGAGATACGATGTAATCATGACCCCAAAAGACCCAAAGAACAAAGCGGTCATCATGGAATTTAAAGTGTGTAAGGATGAATTTAAACTCCAGGAAACAGCCCAAACCGCTTTAGAACAAATAAGCCATAAAAGGTATACAGATCTATTCAAAGGAGATATTTTGGCTCTAGGCATGGCGTTTTGTGGTAAAAAAATGATGGGTGTTCACCAGTATATCGTCAAGTGATATTTTTTATTGACATAATTTGACAAACTCTTTATAATAAAATCATAACAAATAATAAATAAGGAGTTTTGAAAATATGTATGCACCGTATCGAATATTACCATTTGACCATCTTGAGTCGCCAGGGTTTGAAGAAAAAACTTACCTTCATTGCGCAGATATAAAAGATTCAGCGCCACTTTTTTTGTTCTTAACTTTTTGTGGGGTAAGACAAGAGGAAGGAATTTATGTGCGCAAATACACACTTCATTTCACAAAAGATTTTGCGGCAAAAGACGATGATGGAAATTTAACAAATTGCTGTGGGTCTTTATTTGATCAAGAATTATTAATCCCTGACAAGAATTTTGAATTTTCTCTTCCAACAACGGTAGAAGGAGTGCTTTATCAAACCGTAGGAGAAAGACGTGCGCATCATTTAAAGCCTCCAGAGTCATTCGAATTTTTGGAAAAAGTCTATACCCTTGAATCTTTTGATGCCATCAGGGATGATCTTTTTGAAGGGGTTTATAAAAGTTAAAAACACCCTATTGTAAATGAATTTAAAATGAGGTAGTCTATACCCCTGATCAATGAAAATGGAGAAAAGTTTTGATTTATTATTTATCATTTTTATGCGTATTTCTGATGAAGCAAGATCTGGTGTACTCGGCAGAGGAAAAATTTCCTAATCTTTCATCTTCACCGACATCACCTAGCGAGTTAGTGATGTTAGCTGAATCAAGTGATGATGGCTCTGCATCAGCATATGAACGATTAATAGCGACATTTAAAGAGGCATCGCCACGAACCCAAGCTAGAAAATATGAACAAGTATTAGAAGCAAACGGAGATTTGGTTCAAGCCTTGAAAGGAAAGCACTGTGAAACAGAGATACTTCAAAGGGAAATACAAAAGCTTAAAAGTAAAGAAGTGCCCACAGGGAAAAAGGGATCTGGAAGAGTTGGAATCGCGGAATAAATGAAGATTAACAATTTAAGGAGAAGTAAAATGAAAAAACAAATACTTGCAATGTTAATTGTGCTTGGAAGTGTAAATCCAGTTTTGAGTGGTGACATGGATAGTAGCGACATTGACGATGGGGCAAAAAGCGTGTTTATTTGGGCTTATAACTTGCTGGTGGGAACTGATATAGACAGTACAAAGCTAAATTTAAAAATTCAACCCCCAAGCGAGCTAAATCGTGCGCGTAGTGATGAAAGCACTGGCACACCAATAACTGTCCTGCGTCAAATAGCTAAGGATGAAAAACGACGCGCTGATGCTGAAAAACGACGCGCTGATGCTGAAAAACGACGCGCTGATGCTGCAGAAGAAGAGCTTAAAAGACCCAACAAGCTCCAAGGACAAGAAGGAGCTGATGAGATTGGACTACGACGCAGTTCAATGAGCTTCCCAGAGGAATTATGGAAGTATACCCCACCCAGTTCACCCATAAGAGCGCATTAAATATTTAATGTCTTTAATAAAAATTTAACCATCCCTTCTTTATAATCCGTGACAAAGACGCGAAAAATAAAGAAGGGAAATACAAAATGAGATACACCATGTTTATAGCAACACTATTAATCGCAACCCATATTTTTTCAAGTGATGATTTGAGTCAGCTTATGATAGAAAATAGCTCATTAAAAGAAGCACATACACAGATTTTGGCACAGGTTGACCCGAGCGCATCAAGTGGACGCATAGGCTTTGACGCTGACAGATCTTTTGGTGAAGAAGAAGAACAAAAACCTACAGCCCAGTCACTGCGCAAGGCAAATGAGATTCTGGCAGAAAAAATTAAGAATTTGGAAGCCATGCGAAAACAAGGAACATCACAAGGGAAATCAAGTTCCAGATCGAGGTTTGATACTTCTTGGTAGAATCAGTTGTGAAGTTTTGACTTTCTCATAAGAATTTAGAATTTATTAAGTGTTTACCTGTAAGGTTATATGAATGAATATAATCGACTTTAAGGAACCAGGGCATGACCACGATAAAGAAAAAGATTTTAGGCGTTGTTTTAGGAATTTTGAGCGTGGGTTTCATATGGAAAATTGGTACAGCTCTTTTTAAATCTAACCTTTCTACAAAAGTGCGCGAAAATGTGATTCAGGTGGCCCAAGTTGCGCCTGTTGTTAAAAAAACAGTTCCTTTTTCCGTCATTGCCCCTGGAACATTTGCCTCGTCCCAAAGCGTTGATATTTTCAACAGAGTTGAAGGCGAAATTTCACAAATTCATTTCAAAGAAGGTCAAATTGTAAAAGAAGGCGATCTCTTATACACAATTGATGTGAAAAACCTGGAAGTTCAACTTCAGCAAGCTTTAGCAGCTTTTGAGAAAAACAGCGCACTTTTGATGGGAGCAAAAAAACAACTTGATCGAAACATGCTTATGCGCCGTAAAGACATTGTCAGTCAATCGCAGCTTGATCAAGTCGACAGCACCGAAAAAAGCCTGGAAGCTGCTGTTAGAAGTGATCAGGCAAGTATCGATTTGATCAAACTTCAAATTGGGTATTCCAAAATTACAAGCCCCATTTCAGGGCGTGTTGGATTTTCAAGGGTGGATGTGAGAAGCTTTTTAAAAGTCCTAAATTCTGCCCCAAACCCTTTAACCACTGTGATTAAACTTGACCCCATGGAGTTTAATTTTTCGTTATCTGAAAAATATTTACCCTATTTTGAGAATAAAGATTTAAATGAGTTTAAAATTTCAATTGTTGATGATAAAGGTCTTGAAAAAGGGATGAAAGGAAAGCTTATTGCCCTTGATAACAGTGTGAATTCAGCAACAGGGTCCATTGTTTTAAAGGCTCAATTCCAAAATCCAGATTCCAAACTTTGGCATGGCAGTTTTGCCTCAGTTAAAATTGTTTTAGAAGAAACAAAAGACGCTTTGGTTGTTCCTATAAGTTCTATCCAATCGGGCGCCCAGGGGTCCTATGTCTTGGTGTATGATGAGTCTGGAAAAACAGCTATTACGCGCCCAGTAAGCCTTGGGATCGTCTCAGAGCTTGATGCTGTGATAAAAGATGGTCTCAAAGAGGGCGAGCTTGTCATAACAGCAGGGCAAAATCGTTACAAAGAAGGGGTAAAAATCACCTCAATTAAAATGCAAACGGAGATCCTGAAATGAACTTTTCAAGGATTTTTATCTTAAAGCCTGTCATGACAATATTGTTAATGATGACGTTTGCAATTGCAGGAATTTTAGGATATTGCTTACTTCCGATTAACTCGCTTCCAAAGATGGATTTCCCCACCATTAACGTGAGTGCATCCATGCCAGGAGCAGACGCTCAAACCATGTCCAAAACCGTCGCCTTGCCCTTGGAGAGGCGCTTTTCCTCCATTGCCGGGATTGATAGCATGAACTCTGTTAGCAGCCAAGGCAGCACAAAAATCACCCTTCAATTCAATCTTGATAGGGATATTGATTCGGCGGCCCAAGATGTGAATTCAGCCATTTCATCGGCCATGAAAGAGCTCCCAAAAGATATGAGCACTCCTCCTACCTATAAAAAGATCAACCCTTCAGAGCAGCCCATTATGTTTTTATCAATCTCTTCTAAGATTCTTGGCCTATCAGAAGTGGATATGTATGCAAATAACTTTATCGCCAACCGTATATCAATGATTTCAGGTGTTGCGCAAGTGGATGTGAATGGAAGCAAGAAATATGCAGTGCGAATTGATGCAAATCCTCATATTTTGGCGATTCGAGGGCTTACCCTTGATAATTTGGCAAGTGCAATTTCTGCCTCTAATATTTCAGCTCCCACGGGAAAATTAAGTGGAAATTTTCAATCAGAAGTCATTAACCCTGACAGTGAATTGACCAAAGCTAAAGATTTTGAAAAAATCATCATCGCAGAAAAAAATGGTATTCCCATTCGTGTGGGTGATGTGGCGCAAGTTGTTGAAAGTGTTGAAAGTAACAAATCAGCAGCCTGGTATAACAAATCAAAATCCATCACTCTTTCCATTTATCGCCAACCAGGATCTAACAGTGTTGAAGTTGTCGACAGCATTTTATCTCTTTTACCCCAGCTTCGCAAACAGCTTCCATCAGATTTGGATATCAACATAGTTTCTGATAGGACAAGTTCTGTGCGTGAGTCAATGCATGATGTGAAATATACGTTTTTATTGACCATGTTTCTTGTTGTGGCGGTTATTTTCTATTTTTTGAACAAAAACGTACGAGCAACAATCATCCCCAGCCTTACCCTTCCAATTGCCATTGTGGGGACTTTTGCATTTATGTATTACTTGGGGTACAGCTTGAATAATATGACACTTTTAGCCCTGACCCTTGCTATTGGATATGTTGTGGATGATGCCATTGTTGTTCTTGAAAACATTTCCCATCATGTTGAAAATGGAGAAAACCCTCTTGATGCAGCCCTGAAAGGAAGCCAAGAGATCTCGTTTACGGTGATTTCCATGACGGTGTCACTTATTGCCGTTTTCATTCCAATTTTATTCATGCAAGGGGTTATTGGAAGGTTGTTCCATGAATTTGCTATGACGATTACCATTGTGATTATGATTTCAGGGCTTGTTTCCTTAAGTTTAACCCCCATGATGTCAAGATTTTTGCTGGTAAAATCGGATAAAGAGCCTTCTTTTTCCTACTTTCAATACTACTATGAAAAGCTTGAAAATTTTTATAAAACATCGCTTGAGTGGGTGATGCTTCGCCAAAAGCAAACCCTTTATTTCTTTGTTGCGCTTTTTGGTTTTAATATTGTGCTTTTCATGCAAATTAACAAAGGGTTTTTCCCGGTTGAAGATACAGGTCTTATCTTTGGAACATTTGAAGCCCCCACGGAAACATCGTTTGACTCTATGACCAGAATCAGTGAAAAACTCTTTGATGTGATAGCAAAAGACGAAGATGTGGAACGGTTTACAGCTTCTATTGGTGGAGGGCTTAGTAACACAGGGAAAGTGTTTATCACGCTTAAAACAGCACGAAAAAAAGGAATTGTGGCAAAAATCAGAGAGCTTCGTAAATCTTTGGGGAACATTTCAGATGCGCAAGTTTTCTTGCGGCCTGTTGCAAACCTTCGCCTTGGAGGACTTTCAAGTAAAAGCGAGTACCAATACACACTTCAAGGGTCTGATATTGACCAGCTTTATAAATATACCCAAGATTTTGAAAAAGCCTTATCTAAAACACCTGGCTTTTTAGATGTGACCACCGATCTTCGTTTGGATTTACTTGAAACACAAGTCATCATTAACAGAGAGCGTGCGGCAAAGATGGGTGTTTCTATCCTTGAAATTACAAACATTATCAACACTGCTTTTGGGCAGCGTCAAGTTTCAACCATTTTTGCAAACAATGACGCTTATAAAGTCATTTTAGGGCTTCCTGATTCTGCGTCTAAAACAGCAGATGATTTGGCCAGTTTATTTGTGCGCTCAAAAACAGGAGAGCTGATTCGTCTTGACACCCTGGCCAAGTTTGAAAGAGGAAATTCACCCTTAACTGTTAACCATTTTAACGAAATTCCAGCAACAACCATTTCATTTAACTTGAGCAAAAAACAAACCTTAGGGGGAGCGGTTGAAGGTATTGAAAAACTTGAAAAAAGCATGAACAAGCCAGATTCAATTATGACATCTTTCCAAGGTCAAGCCCAAGTTTTCAAGTCCTTACAAACGGGGCAAATTTGGCTTATTATAGCCGCAATTGTCACCATTTACATTATCTTAGGAATGCTCTATGAAAGCTTTATTCACCCCATTACCATCCTTTCAAGCCTTCCAACAGCAGGAATTGGAGCTCTTTTGGCGTTAATGCTGGCAAACATGCCCCTTGATGTGATTGGTCTGATTGGGCTTATCATGCTTATTGGAATTGTGAAAAAGAACGCAATTATGATGATTGATTTTGCCGTTGTTGCGCAGCGTGATTTTCAAATGTCTCCAGCAAGAGCCATTGTTGAGGCCGCGCAAAGGCGTTTTCGTCCCATCATGATGACAACATGCGCTGCCATCATCGGGGTTCTTCCCATCACATTTGGCCTTGGGGCCGGAGCCGAACTTCGCCAACCTTTAGGGGTTGCTGTTGCCGGTGGGCTTTTGGTGTCCCAAATCCTGACCCTTTACATTACCCCAGTGATTTATGTTTATCTTAGCCGGTTTGAAAAACCATAAACTTCTTTTTTCTTGATTTTTGTTAACTTGAAATTAAATATTTTGTGGCAGGGTTGAATATAAATTTACAAAAAGGAAAAACAAACAATGAAAAAAAATCTTGCTCTATTTTTTATTTTAACATGTATATTTAACGCAAACAGTGTTTTGGGGGCCGAAGAACAAAAAGATGAGGTGAGGCAAGTTGAGCGAATAAAGTATGATATGTGGAAAATTCAAGGCTTGTTACGCGGCGAATCATTCTACGATTTCAGATTAGGCAAAGAAGAATTAAAACAGGAAGCATCGCTTATATTAGATGAAAAAAAGCATGGCGCCAGGGTAATAGCAGATATTGTTATGGGGCTGGATGTGTATCAAACAGTTCAAGAAAAAGAGTATTCAACAAAAGAGTTGTTCACACAAGATCTTAAAGAAAAAGCATTTCAATTTTATAAAACTGATTTTGTATCAGATAGTGGCGTGTCCTCTGAGTCTTTGATTCGTCTTATATTCTTTTTAGAAAAAAACCTAGAAAACTCTCAACAAAGCAAATACCCAAGATTGACTATAAACGAATTGGAGCGTCTTATCAAACAACAAAAAGAGGGAACACGTTCCTGGATGCCGGTATTTTTAGCAGAAAAGTTATTTAAGTCATCTCGTCAAGAAATAAAACAAATAGGTGTTAAACTTGTAAAAGAAGTGATTGAGAAAGAGGCTAACGACTCCTCCGTGCCAAGAGTGCTCAATGATTATATTGCATCAGGTTTAAATGAAGAAGAGTTAAGGCAATTGGCTGATTATTTGCTCAAAGGCTTTAATTATCACTCTAATAATACGAAAGTATCGTTTGCTGAAGCTCTTATCGAGATGGGAAGATACGTTTTTGAAGCTGTGGTTGTGGCTGATAAATCAACAAAAGTCATGCAGGCTTTGCAAAATTTAGCTCTTAATGGAACTGAGCCGGAAAAAGCGCATGCAAGATTTTTAATCAGATCTATTTTACCAAACACAAAAGGCATTTTGCTCCATGCGCAAAGTATTCTTGCTTCTAAAGACCTTGGCCCGAAAGCTGAAGCTGCAAAAGTTGTCATAGAATACTCACAAAATGATCAAGAAAGAGCAAAAGCTTTTGAAATTCTTATTCCTCTTAATAGAAAGGGGAAACCTTTTGGAGGCCCTGAAAAGGCGAATGAAATAGCAGATGAAGTAAGAAATATTATAACTTCAAAAGCACAAGCCTATCAAAGATATGCAAGATATGTTGGGAGAAAACTGCAAGAATTAGGAATTTTTCAAAATCCTGTACTAGGCCCAGGAAGAGTAAAATTAAATAAAGAAGAAAAGCAAAGGAAAAGCTTTGTAACCGGATTTGAAAGGAAGTAATTTTATCTAAAAAGAGGAGGGATTCCCCCTCCTCTTGATTATATTATCCGTTTTTAAAAATTAGTTTTGTTGCAATGTTGAATTTAAGAATGCTTTTGCATCCACAAACTTTACAAGCTTTGCTGAGCTTAAGCCAGCGGACACGTTTTGGAATGCATTTTCAATCAGCTCTTGTGTCAAAGGAGCATTTTGATCGATGCCAAGCAAATCTCTTGCAATAAAGCCTCGTGCATTGTTTTCATTTTCTTTATATTTGAAAAGATCGGTTGTGAAAAGCTCTTGGTTCAAACTTTTGCCAAGTTGATAAACTTTATGAGCTTTGGCAATACGTTCATTAAGGTCTTTAAGCGTAAGAGGTCTATTAGCAGAAGCCACAAAAGATTTGAATTCAGACAGAACACGTGCATTTTTTGTGAATTCTTCTATTTTTAAATCTGCAAAATCTTGTTGATCTGGAAACAAATTTTTCAAAATAGTTGCTGCTTGTATTAAATTTTCATATGTGTAAGAACCTGAGGCGATAACGCTTTCCTCATTGGATAGCATATTAATCAAAATTTCTTGAGCATATTTGTTGATTCTGGCATCGTCGTTGTCCCGTAGTCTTAGTAACTGTTCTGCTTCGTACCAACTGTTCCCTTGATTTTTTAAGCAATCAGAAATAAGAACCATCAAAGTTTCTTTAGCAAGGGTTGCATATCCTTCATTCGCCAAGAATTTTGAAGCTTTGACTCTTCCAAAAGAGAGATACTTTGTATCTATCTTTTGCTCTCCATTATAAAGAACATCGCCTTTTGCATATCTTGCAAGAGCTTCAATTGCAAGAGCTCTTTGTGCATCATTTTCTGCGTAGTTGTAATACATAATCGCAGCATTTGTTGGCATAGTTACTCTGCTGGTTCCTGGTTTGGGAAAATTTGTGAAGTTTGCAAGTGCTAAAAGCTCTTTTTTTGCTTCTTGTTTAATTGTTTTTAGGAGTTCTGAGTCAGAGCTCACATGTTTCAAGATAAAATCAAGCGTATCTATTCTGTCGCCAACATTAGCAAGGTTTTTGTATTGTCCAAGTGCCAAAAAGGCTCTTGCTGTTCTTTCTTGTGTTGGAAGGCCTCTTTGAAGGGCGATCCATGCTGGAGCTTGTGTGTATGTGAATTGTGTTTGCAGACATTGACCTGCCCAATAATGTACCTCATACTCTGGTGTTGTAAGCTGTGTCATTTGTATGACTGTCGAATCTTGAGGGACATTATAACTGCGATCTCTGAAACTCACAAACATGCCATTTTCAATACGACGGAAATTCCCGTGTTGATCTTGATACAAATACTCCGTAGAAGCTGTTGTTGGATCAATTACATTTTCTTGATCATCTTTATAGTAAAAAACTGCAGGATTTGGAGCATTCAGGTCAAGAATATTTCCATGTTGATCTTTATATTCCAAACATCCAACCAATTGATCATCACTCATAGCTAAGAATTTTTCAACCGATTGATCCCAGCCCAAACGAACGCCTTCTGGTAATGTTAAAGCAGCCGCAGGTTGAACAGTTTCGATTGATGTGCCAGAGGATTTAGATTCTTCAAAAACAAAATCAGATCCAAATGCAGGGGTGCTCATAATTGTCATGGCAAGTAATACTTTTTTCAAAATTGTCATTTTGTGTTCCTTCTTTTAAATTGGTTATATTTGGTACAATAAAGGCTTTATTGCCTTATGTTTGTAATATAGGGACACATGATTCCAATTTCAAGATCTTTTTATGTTTTTTTAATGAGGAAGGGAAGGGAGCAAAAGAAAAGCCACCGATTTTAAGGCCGGTGGCAGGTTTTTAAGGGATAAAAAACTTAAAAAGTGCGATAAAGAAAACACAATTAAGTGCTTTCTTTGCCTTGTTATATTTATCTATTAGCCCCAATAGAGGTTTGGATATCAAGAATGTTTTTTAAAGCATTCACAGCTTCTATTTCCGACCAAGGATTATTCAAAGAAGGTAACATTTCAAATAAAGCTTGTTTTGCTTGAGGAAAACGACCGTAGTATAGTCCTAAAATTCGGGCAGCTTTTATACGATTAAAATTATTAATTTTATCAGATGTCAAATCAATCATCACTTTATAGCCTTCAACATCATATCTGTAAAGGTGCATTTCGAGATAGAGAGGTAAAAGCCCCTTTTTAAAGGGGCTCATTTATCCGTTTTTAAAAATTAGTTTTGTTGCAATGTTGAATTTAAGAATGCTTTTGCATCCACAAACTTTACAAGCTTTGCTGAGCTTAAGCCAGCGGACACGTTTTGGAATGCATTTTCAATCAGCTCTTGTGTCAAAGGAGCATTTTGATCGATGCCAAGCAAATCTCTTGCAATAAAGCCTCGTGCATTGTTTTCATTTTCTTTATATTTGAAAAGATCGGTTGTGAAAAGCTCTTGGTTCAAACTTTTGCCAAGTTGATAAACTTTATGAGCTTTGGCAATACGTTCATTAAGGTCTTTAAGCGTAAGAGGTCTATTAGCAGAAGCCACAAAAGATTTGAATTCAGACAGAACACGTGCATTTTTTGTGAATTCTTCTATTTTTAAATCTGCAAAATCTTGTTGATCTGGAAACAAATTTTTCAAAATAGTTGCTGCTTGTATTAAATTTTCATATGTGTAAGAACCTGAGGCGATAACGCTTTCCTCATTGGATAGCATATTAATCAAAATTTCTTGAGCATATTTGTTGATTCTGGCATCGTCGTTGTCCCGTAGTCTTAGTAACTGTTCTGCTTCGTACCAACTGTTCCCTTGATTTTTTAAGCAATCAGAAATAAGAACCATCAAAGTTTCTTTAGCAAGGGTTGCATATCCTTCATTCGCCAAGAATTTTGAAGCTTTGACTCTTCCAAAAGAGAGATACTTTGTATCTATCTTTTGCTCTCCATTATAAAGAACATCGCCTTTTGCATATCTTGCAAGAGCTTCAATTGCAAGAGCTCTTTGTGCATCATTTTCTGCGTAGTTGTAATACATAATCGCAGCATTTGTTGGCATAGTTACTCTGCTGGTTCCTGGTTTGGGAAAATTTGTGAAGTTTGCAAGTGCTAAAAGCTCTTTTTTTGCTTCTTGTTTAATTGTTTTTAGGAGTTCTGAGTCAGAGCTCACATGTTTCAAGATAAAATCAAGCGTATCTATTCTGTCGCCAACATTAGCAAGGTTTTTGTATTGTCCAAGTGCCAAAAAGGCTCTTGCTGTTCTTTCTTGTGTTGGAAGGCCTCTTTGAAGGGCGATCCATGCTGGAGCTTGTGTGTATGTGAATTGTGTTTGCAGACATTGACCTGCCCAATAATGTACCTCATACTCTGGTGTTGTAAGCTGTGTCATTTGTATGACTGTCGAATCTTGAGGGACATTATAACTGCGATCTCTGAAACTCACAAACATGCCATTTTCAATACGACGGAAATTCCCGTGTTGATCTTGATACAAATACTCCGTAGAAGCTGTTGTTGGATCAATTACATTTTCTTGATCATCTTTATAGTAAAAAACTGCAGGATTTGGAGCATTCAGGTCAAGAATATTTCCATGTTGATCTTTATATTCCAAACATCCAACCAATTGATCATCACTCATAGCTAAGAATTTTTCAACCGATTGATCCCAGCCCAAACGAACGCCTTCTGGTAATGTTAAAGCAGCCGCAGGTTGAACAGTTTCGATTGATGTGCCAGAGGATTTAGATTCTTCAAAAACAAAATCAGATCCAAATGCAGGGGTGCTCATAATTGTCATGGCAAGTAATACTTTTTTCAAAATTGTCATTTTGTGTTCCTTCTTTTAAATTGGTTATATTTGGTACAATAAAGGCTTTATTGCCTTATGTTTGTAATATAGGGACACATGATTCCAATTTCAAGATCTTTTTATGTTTTTTTAATGAGGAAGGGAAGGGAGCAAAAGAAAAGCCACCGATTTTAAGGCCGGTGGCAGGTTTTTAAGTGATTATTTGGAGAAGTTTTTAAATTGTTCAAGACCCATTGCTGTAATCTTGTGGCTGAGTTCCAAAGTTTTCTCACCTGGATAAATAACATAAAGGTGATCAAGTTTCAAATCTTCAACACAAATTTTCATTGCTGGCTTGAGTTTTGGTGTTTCAAGACACTTGAATTCAAATCCAATACGCTTGCCATCCAAAATGATGAACAAGTCAAGCCATGTGCCTGCATGTGTGGACCAGAAATAGCATTCGTCATCTTTAAGGCCATAATGAGCAATGATTTCTTCCAAAACAAAACCCTTCCAGGAATTGTTGAGTTTGTCATGCGCACGCAATTCTTCTTGTGTTGTCACACCAAAAAGAGTGTTAAGTGTGCCAGAATCCTTGATATAGATCTTTGGTGTTTTGACTTGACGCTTTGTTAAATCTTGATACCAAGGTTGAAGAGCGCGGATAAAATTAGTGCTTTGAAGAACGGCTAAATAGTTATTTACAGCGTATGTTGAAAGATTTGCTGCTTTTGCAACTTGTGTGGAGTTGAGAACTTCTGCGTGAAAAGGAGCGAAATCTTGCAAAAAACGCTTCAAAGCTGCTTGTGAATCAGCAAGGCCGTCCACAGTTAAGCTTTTAAGATATGCACCAAGGTTTGCTTCACGAATGCTTGCAGATTCGCTGTCTTGGGTTGCAGCATAAGCGCCTTTTGTATTTCCGCGCAACCAACGCTTCTCAAGATCACGTGAATCATAAGAGAATGAAAAAATGTTTGACGGCTTTATTTTAATTTTTTTATTATGCTTCATTTTATTTATCTTTCATTTGAGTTGTTAATAACTACGTTAATTCCATAACATAAAAACTAAATTACAAGGAGTTTGAATAAAAATCAAGAGGGTATTTTCACTTTTTTAACTTTTTTTTAATCTTTGTAAATATACAATGCTAAAAGTGGCGGAAATCCGGTTAAAATAATTAATTTTTATGAGTTTTTATTTTGAATTTCTTGTAAATTTTTCAAACACTTGAGGCTAACCAACACCAATTCTTGCATCTTCACACGCAGGAAAGGTCACAAGAGAAACTTCAAAAAGTTCAACGGATGTGACAAATGTTGCGCCTTTTGACCGCCTTGAATGGCCCAATTTATAGCCCACAGAAAGCCCCGAAACAAGACCATTTTTTAAAAGCGAAATACATTCATCAGAGCATGCCGTTCCTGGAACAATTTCACCTTCGATATAAAGCCCATGTGCATCTTCCCTTAAAACCTTGATCGATCCGATGGGGTGTTTTGGATCATGATGCCAAAGAAGGGGAATCCCTTTTTTCAAAGATTGTCTCATTTGGTTTTGCAGCGTTTTTGAGTAAGCACCAGGAACCATCACGTCTCCATGATGGTCAATTACGTTAAACACACTGGCATACCCTTTGATTGGATAAGTTATTGTCATGATCATTCCCCCAAAATCAAAATCTTAATTGCGTCAAAATCAACAACGCCGCCCCCAACACGCTTGGTTGTGTAAAATTCGATAAAAGGTTTGGCAGAGTAGGGGTCACGCAAAGTTTCAACGTTAGAGCGGTCAACAATGGTGTATCCTTGAGCGAAATCCCCAAAGGCAATCGAGGCAGTTGCACTGGAAAGGTCGGGTGCTGGCATATCATCGTTCATAATAATAGGGCGCCCAAAAAGAAGGTCTTTTGCCCCAAGCGAGGTGGCCGGACTCCAAATATAATTCCCCGCCATTTTAAGAGATTTGATCAAAGGAAGAGCGGACCTTGGCATCATCCAACATGCATTTTCCATATATTTTTCATGCAAAGAATAAAACACATTGATCAACATTTGCGCGCCGTCTTGGCCTAAGGTTCCACTTGTTCCTGTTTTAAAGGTCTCAAGGGCAAGGGGCGTTTTTGAGCCTGGCGCTTTTTTATCCTCGTTTAAAAATCCTTTTGGTTTTTTATCGCCATCACCAAGAGTAAAGGCATGGTTTTCAGCCCGAGACATGGTATGGGAGACTTTTTCTAAAAGCCAAGCATCAATATCAATGGCCGCATCATCAAGCAAACGCTGAGTTGCCCTTGGTTTTGCATACATTTCGTGTGCTTGTATGTTTATTTTGGTAAAGTTTGGCGTCTTTGTTTGGGCACGCTCGTCTTGTTCTCCCACCCATCCAACATCACTGTTATTATCGGCCACCAAAAGCTCAAGGGAAGGACCTTCAATTTCCATATGCGCGCAAACGCCCCGCATGGCCGACATAGACGTTATATTGCTTGATAAGATTTGCCGCGCATTTTGGGGCAATAAAACACCCCCGCTTTCCCCTTCACACGAAAGCGATTTGCGATCAAACCCGCCAAATTCCCCAGTGCGCAGATAGTCTTTAAAGAAATCTCCTTCGGCCAATAAAGAGTAATTAATTTTTTGACTAGACTTTTCCAAGAACTGCATATCTTTGGTTAAAACTGTGTTATTTGTTGTATTTATTGCTGTATTCATAATGTTTTCTTTCCTATTTAATGTTTATAATAAAGATATCATAACAAGGAAATAATATTTTGTCAACAATATATTTTATTTTTGTCAAATATCTTTTTGAGAGGGCTTGGCGGTGGCAAGGGGAGTGTTAAGTCCTTGGTGGGATCTACCTTTGGGAATGAAATGGGAGCAGGGGTGGATGCGTGTTCGAAAGAGGGATCTTTCACGTGCGTTCAAGATGACAAGAGAGGGAGCGGACCCATTTTGTCATCCTGAAGGGCTGTAAGCCCTGGTGGGATCTGCCTTTGGG
>CAZCFE010000014.1:0-35266 GCA_964497925.1 uncultured Alphaproteobacteria bacterium
TTGCATTTTATTGCAGCTCTTCAATGGCTTAAATGAATTTCTCAACAGAACCTAATTCGATATGGATTCCATTTCAACTTTTTATTTTTCCTGATGCAATGAAGACCTTTAAAAAATCTGCCATTCTCTCAAAATCTTGAATGGCATGTATTTCATCTTGCAATATCCTTGCCTTCTCCAAAGCATCACCAACCCTTTCTTGAGTCATAGTTTCATCTGATGAGATATCAAGTGCATTCATATAAAAAGATACAAGCATAGCCTCCTTGGATTTTGGATATCCTAAAAGACGATCTGACAAAAAATTATCTAGTTCATCAATACGCATTTTTAACAGGCCTTCTATCAACCCATTTTCTTCAATCTCTCTTGCAAATTGAATAGTTGCAATCCTTTCTCCAACCTCTTGACGCAAGCCTTCTTTGAAAAAATCTTTAATTTCAAGCAATAAATCTAAGGTTATAGGAGAAAAAAGAATTGAATCCATTGCTTTTTCTAAAAAATCCACATCTTTCAAAGCTCCCGCTCTTAAAAAGCATAACTTACAAAGTTCTCGAGATTTTGGGGTAATATTTGCATGAAACGCATAATGTGATATTAAAATATTAATATTTGTATCAGATAAACTCTGCACAATCTCAAGGTTTTCTTCACAGATACGCATTATTTTCGACTCATATTCAGGATCTTTCAAAAGAACTTCCAGGTCATCTTTTTGAGCCGGAGACCCATGCGTCAACAAAAGTGAAGAAAGATAAACATCCATTTCAACATTCAAATCATCATTTTTATCCGAACCCAAAAGAAGAAAAGAACAAAAAAATAAAACAAATACTGCTGCTATATTATTTAACATGATTTTCTAAACACCCCTTCTATTTGCAAATATTGGTCACTAAAACACAAAAATCTTTATAAAAATATAATTGATTTCAAAAGAATAAAAAAACGACATGTATCTTAAAATACAATATTAAAAACCAGAAGAAATTTTAGAAATCCGTTTGCTATTTGTATAAAAATATGACATACTAAGGATGCTTAAATTTTTTAAGATATGGCGATAAACCGCTTTTAGAATAAGCGGAACGGACCCGGGGGCGGAACCCGGCACCTTCACCAATTTTTTATGGGGGTGAATTAGGCTCGACGTACGTAGTAAAGGGAAGACTTTCGCTCGGCATGGTACCGCCGTTATCGGACTAAAAAAAATAAGTGCAAACACAGTACGTAAGGCACGTCTCGTAGCACGCAACACTTCTCTCAGGACTGGTGTTGGACGTAATGGCAACTCCTTTGGAGCTGCTATTGCTGCTTAGTTAGACGCGGTTAGGGGGCCCCGGGCAACAGAATGCCCCCATTAATAACAACTTTTATAAAGGTTACAGTAAAATGTTTTTTGATTATGATAAAATGCTTCAAGAAAAATTCAAATCCCTTGTAAGTGATATTTTAAAGCATATTGAAAAAGAAGGATTGCCTTCTGGACACCATTTTTATATTACCTTTGCGACAAATCATCCTCAGCTTATTTTGCCTGAGTATCTGATTGATGAAAATCCAGATGAAATGACCATTGTTTTACAACATCAATTTTGGGATTTTGAAGTTGATGCAAAAGGATTTGGAATGTTGCTAAACTTTGATGGAGCAAACCACAACGTATATATTCCTTTTGATTCTTTGATAGCCATTGTTGACCCCTACGCTGACTTTGGCCTTGAGTTTGAGCCCACATTTGACATCGCTCTTGACGATGAATCTCCAAAAAAAGAAGCTCAAAAAGCAGATGGAAACGTTGTAAGCGTAGACTTTTCGAAAAGAAAATAAGGATATCCCCCTCTAATGCCAAATTTTAAAAGAACTTATGAAATCGTGGGCGGAAATCCAGTTGTTGGAAAAATCAGATGTCAAGGCGCCAAAAATTTTGCAACAAAAGCAATGGTTGCCGCTTTACTTGCTCCAGGGATTACTATCTTAACCAATATGCCAAAAATTGGGGAGGTTGAAATCACAAAACATCTTCTTGAAACCACTGGCGCTAAAGTTGATTGGCTTGATGACTCAACAATTCAAATTGACGCAACATCTTTAACATCATCCAAAGTTTCCATGCCGGATTCAAGAACAAATAGAATCCCCATATTGTTGCTTGGAGTTCTTTTAAATCGTTTTGGGCAAGCCCACGTACCCGTTGTTGGAGGAGATGCAATTGGCACACGCAACCTAGACTTCCACATACTGGCTATTGAAAAATTTGGCGGAAAAATTGAAACAACAAAAGAAGGATACACAGCAAGCGCTGTTTCAGGATTAAAAGGATGCCATGTTCACCTTCCCTATCCATCCGTTGGAGCCACGGAAACGTGTCTTTATTTAAGCGTTCTGGCAAAAGGAACAAGCGTTATCCATAATGTAGCAATTGAACCAGAAATTATAGAACTCGTTACAATGCTCCGCTCTATGGGGGCTGTCATTTTCATGTCATCTAACAGAGAAATTACAGTTCAAGGTGTTTCAACGCTACATGGAACAAAAATGGATATCATTGGAGACCGTCTTGAAGCTGCAAGTTGGGCTGCTCTTGCTTGTGCATCGCAAGGAAATATCGAAGTTTCAGGAATCAGGCCTGAGACCCTTGGGAATTTCCTTTCCTACTTTTCACAAGTTGGCGGTGGTTTTGAATTTGTTTCGCAAGATACTATTCGTTTTTTCCGCGAAAGAGAACTCACTCCTACTGTCATTGAAACAGATGTTTTTCCTGGTTTTTCAACAGATTGGCAACAAACATTTGCTGTCTTGCTGACTCAAGCCAACGGCGTTTCTGTAATACATGAAACTGTTTATGAAAATAGACTTGGATACCTTGAGATACTGAACGCTCTTGGGGCGAAAACACAAGTCACTCATCACTGCTTAGGAGCCACACAGTGCCGTTACACAGGATTTGATCATCCACACAGTGCGCTCATCATGGGCCCCACCCCATTTGTTGCGCCAGATCACCCACTTTTGATTCCTGACTTGCGCGCCGGTCTTGCTTATATTGTGGCTGCCGCTATGGCAAAGGGTAAAACCACATTACAAGCTGTTGAGCAAGTAGAAAGAGGATATGGGGATTTAAGTCAAAGACTTGCACCTTTAGGACTTGATATTAAGGCCGTATCCATTTAGTATGAAAAGAAAAAGGATTTTTCATGCATTATGGAACACAAATTAACTATAAGACCTTAACTTATATCAATGGTGTTTTTGTAAGTTTTCTCGCATGCATTATGCTAATACCTGCTTTTTTAGACTTTTCCCTTTCTCACCCAAATTATAAATATTTTCTGCTGAGCTCTCTTGGGACAGGCTTTATTTCAGGCATCATCATTATTAGTACCAAAACAAACGACAAGCTAGGCCTTAACCTTAAAGAAGCCTTCCTTTTAATTCCAACATGCTGGGTCAGCGCATCATTTTTCTCGTGCCTTCCGTTAATGTTAAGCGGATTTTCACTAACAGACTCACTGTTTGAAGTTGTCTCGGCATTAACAACAACAGGAGCAACTGTTTTTCCTAAAAAACTCGGGTTTTCTTCAAAAGGAACTCATTTATGGTGTGCTATCTTACAATGGTTTGGAGGAATCGGGATCATCGTCATGGCAATGTCAGTCATGCCAATGCTGCGCATTGGAGGAATGCAACTTCTACGTATGGAATCAACTGATAAATCAGACAAACTCCTTCCACGCGTTTCTCAAATTGCAGGATCTATTTTTTTTACATATGTTTTTTTAACCATTACTGCCCTTCTTCTTTTAAGAGCAGCCGGTATGGATTTATTTGAATCTATTTGTCATGCCATGGGAGCATTATCCACAGGAGGAATATCTGAATGGGATGCCTCTATTGGACATTATGATAATTTAAGTGCAGAAATGATTCTGGCTGTTTTTATGCTTATTGGAGGAACACCTTTATTCCTATTTGTCAGACTTTGGAAAGGCGAATGGAGCGCTTTATGGAAAGATAGCCAAGCAAAAACATATTACACAATTCTTGCAATTTGCATTTTAATTGTTGCTTTTTGGCTCTATAGCAAAAGAGGAATTGAATTTCCAACTGCCTTACGTCACTCAATATTTAACGTTATTTCTGTTGGAACAAGCTCTGGCTACATTTCTACAGAATATGCAACTTGGGGTGGATTTCCTGTATTAATTTTACTGTTCCTATCAATTATTGGAGGATGCACAGGATCCACATCAGGGGGGATTAAGATTTTTAGAATTCAAGTTGTTTACGCGATTGCAAAAAACCAAATCAAACAAATGCTTCACCCACACGGGGTTTTTGTTCCCACATATCAAAATAAAAATATCTCAGAAACAGTTGCATCTTCAGTTTTAACATATTTCGTATTTTTCAGCTTAAGTTTTGCAGGCTTAACACTCCTCTTATCCTCCACAGGGCTTACGTTTCCAAGCTCTATCTACACATCTCTTGCCATGCTCTCAAACCTTGGTATTGCTTTTAGCGATGGATTGAACATTACCTCAAACTTCTCATTCTGCCCAGAACCAGCAAAATGGTTCATGATGCTTGGGATGATTTTGGGACGATTGGAATTTGTAACTTTATTCGCGTTGATGTCAAATACATTCTGGAAAGATTAAAAAGGGAGCAAGTCCCTTTTATTTAGGCTTTTAACTGACTCACAATTGCATCCAAATCTTTTTGAGTACAGATACCCAAAATAACAGGATCGTGTGGCTTAATGTTTTGAATATTCCAATGTGTGCGATCGCGAATAGTTGCGATTGTTCCACGAGTCGTTCCAATAAGCATGCAGATTTGCATATCATTGATAGTGGGGTAGTTCTTAATCAACCAAGCAATTGCATCTGGACGATCACTACGTCTTGCAAGAGGGGTATACTTCTTACCACTTTTAGTTTTAGTTGTAATTGTTGTTTTCGCATCAGCCAACAATGCCAATTTTGCACTTGGATCACTTGAACAACGATCAATCTCTTCTTGAGTCAACTGTCCATTAAAAACAGGATCAAAACCAACAAGACCAGAAGAAACCTCTCCATCAGCTAAAGCTTTAATTTCTAATGTATGCAAACCACAAAAATCTGAGATTTGTTCGAATGTTAACGCTGTATTGTCCAGCAACCAAATAGCTGTTGCTTTTGGCATCAATGGTGTAGCCATTTTTTACTCCTTAAATTATCTATAATATTCTTCATCTTAAGACAATTCACAATAAAAAGAAAGTTTAAAATTAACAAATGGTGTCCCCTACGGGATTCGAACCCGTGTTTACGCCATGAGAGGGCGGTATCCTGGGCCAGCTAGATGAAGGGGACAGGAATTATTCTTTTATAGTAAACTTCTTTTAAAAAAGCAAATATTAAATTCATTTTTAAAAAAATCAATAAAAAATCCATATGAAAAGTAAATAAATTATAAATTATGAAAGATTATTAAAAATATAACTTGAAAGAAATCGCCGAAAAGTTTAATCATTATTAGATATAATAAATTTTAAATGGAGCAATACAGGTGCCAAATCCTATATTAGACGTTGTCCAATGGCATGAGGGAATGTTGCTGCTACCTCAGCACTTTCAACAAGCAGACAGACGTGTGCGACAAATGTTTTGGTATCATCTATCACACCTTGCCCCATATTATTATGGTATTGTAAAATTCAAAGCAGACCCCGCCCTATTTGCAAAAGGAGTTATACATATACTCGAGCTTGAAATGGTCATGCAGGATGCTTTCGTTATGCACTTTGAAGCGCGACCAGATTTGGCTTTGGAGATTGATTTAAATCAATCTCCTGAACAATCTTGGAGCGGAAATACTTTAATGATCCACATAGGAGCATTGCGCTACCGTGAGGGGGAATCGAATTGTGATGGACCTTTGGCACGCTTTCAATCTGTTGAAGGCGACATGATTGTTGACGAAAATACAGGCCAAAATCCAGTCAGTTTTCCAAGGCTTCGACCAAAACTTTTTTTGCTTGCTGGTGAAACTCCACCGCCAGAATTTATTTCCATGCCATTGATGCGTGTGATAAAAAAAGATGATACTTATTTTGCAACTGATTTCATTCCCCCACAGTTATCAGTATCTCGAAATTCTGCGTTGGGTGGTTTGTGTATGGATCTAATTCAGCACATTCGAGAAAAAGTTACATTTTTAACAGATAAAGTTCAAAACCCATCAAGCACATCCCCCGATGGAGATTTTTCGATTGCTTTGCGAACATTGATTTCAACTCTAATTCCTTTTGAGGCAATGCTATACAGTGAACACAATGGTCCATTTGAACTTTATTTAGGTCTTTGTACAATTGCAGGGCAAATTTCAAGCTTAAATCCTGGGTTAGTCTTGCCAACTTTTGCGCCCTATAATCATAAAAACCTACGATCAACATTTGAACAAGTAACAAATTATTGCCATCAAACACTGGACCAAATTCAAGAAACTTATAAGATAATCAAGTTCGATCAAGAAGACCGCATATTTAAAATCAAACTACCCCAACCATGGATTGCTCCGACATTAAGCCTTGGTATTGAGATTCACCAAAACTTTGGCGAAAATGAAGCTATGGAATGGCTCAAAGCCTCTTTAATTGGGAGCGAAAATTACTTACGTGGAATTCGCGACAAGCGTGTTCTTGGAGCTCCTCGAAGTATAAGCTTAAGCACCAGCACATTCAAAAACGCCTCTGGAAATGGCGTTTTGATGGCAACTGTCCATCTAACCCCAGAATACACCGACCCCCTACACCCTCTTGTTGTGACCAATATTTCAGACAACATCGAAAAAAGACCAAAATCTCTTTATCTTTATGTCGAACAGGCTTCTTGAAATGAGTGAGGAAGTTTACACATCCTATATCCTTGAATCATTCGAAGACTTCTATAAGGAACTCATACGTCAAAAACAGCGCGCATTAACGTGCCCTTACAAAGATGAACCCGAAACTTCTTTGGAATTAGAATCTTTTGTTAAAACCATATTACTAAAATTACAAAAGACGCTTGAAGCCCAAGCACTTAACAGCATGAGAATCGGGGGACATATTGCACATCACCACTACACAGATGCTCAATATATCATGTGCGCACTTTGTGATGAGATTTTCTTAAATTTAAATTGGGCTGGGAAACGTTTTTGGGAAGAAAATTTACTTGAATCAAAAATATTTCAATCACATACATCCGGTGAAAACTTCTTCACCAATTTGGATGATTTTTTGAACTATCCTGATCCTTTGAAAATTGATATTGCAACTATTTACCTCGTCACGCTTGGGACAGGATTCAAAGGAAAATATAAAGATATCGACGACCTTGGCCGAGTGCAAGGCTATAAAAATCAATTGTTTTTGTTTATCAACAGAAAAACACCAGAACTATTCAGAGGTCATGAAAAGTTATTTAAACAACCTTATGCTTTCACAGTCAAATCCGGAGAACAAAAAACCATTCAAAGTCCACATCGTTGGTACTGGGCTTTTTCTGCAATTACTGCAATTTTTTTGATTTTTTCATACGCAATGATACATTTTGCAACCATAGATATCAGCACAGCCGCACAAAATATCATACGCGCCGCACAAGAGAAAGATTAGTGTAATATGAATGAATTAATGGAATACTCTCGCATGACTGATAAAATATCACAACTCTCCAAAATGATTTCTCCCCATTATCCCATTTTAATCATTGGTTTAATTTTTATTGCCGTCATTGTTCTTTTAATTCTCTTGTACTGGATATTTAAGGCTATTCGTCGCAATCTCAAACGTATTAAATGGCCAAAAAAAGGCCCATTAGACACCTCTTACGAGCAAGAAGACTATTTAACCCCTTATGAACGTTTACAAAAATCAAAACTGTATAGATTGAAAAAATTCTTTGGATTCATCACAGAGAAGCCTACAGATGAACTGGCCAGATCATTTGAGCAAATGAAAATCATTATAGAGGATATGGTTGGCGGCATAAATCCTTTATATAAAATGCCTTTATATTTAGCTATCGGATCCCAGGAAAGTTCCAAATCAACCATTTTGGACCAAAGCGGACTTGGTAGCCCATTCGAACTTGATATGATGAATGAACGAAATCAAGAAATGAGCAAATATTGGTGGTTTTTTGATCAAGCCCTTGTTTTAAAGGCCCCAGGAACATCTATCTTATCAAAGGATTCTCTTCAGAGTGACATTGCTCTTTGGCGACATCTATTATCGCTTCTGGAACGCTACCGCCCTAATCGTCCATTAGATGGGATTATCCTAACCATTCCTTGTGATGAGCTTATTGGAAAAAATAAACTCGACTTAGGGATGATTCAAGAAAGAGCACGAGTTATATATACAAAGCTTCTTCAATTACAAAGTTCTTTTGGAATTTGTGCTCCCGTATATGTCGTTATAACAAAAACTGATTCTATTTTTGGATTTGAAAGCTTTTGTCGTGAAATTCCAAATTCTTCTTTGCAAGAAATTTTTGGATGGTCATCACCTTACGGAACAAACCAAACATACAGTTCCAGTTGGATTGAAGAGGCATTTCATCAAATGGATGCAAGACTTCAAAAAATTATCTTAGAAGTTTATACTGAAAATGCAAATATTCCAGAGGCAGATGGTCTATACGTTTTTTCAACCTCTTTTAGAGAAATTAAAGATACTCTCAATATCTATTTAAGCGAAATATTTAAAACTTCTAGTTTGCATGACCCTATGATTTTTAGAGGCGTTTACTTTACTGGAGATGCTACTATTCCAGAATATGAAGGTATAAATATTTCGGACCAAATCGTACAAAATATCACGCGTCCACATGGATTACTTCAATCATCAAAAGTACGATTATATTTTCTCAAAGAACTGTTTAGCAATAAAATATTTCTTGAATCTTCTCTTGCACGGGGAACTCATAAATCGATCAAACATAATCGAACCACTCTCAATGCTGCAAAAATTGCTTTAATCTTGACTATTCTTGCAGGAACCGTGGAAACATTGTCCCTTCATTATAGCATGAATTCTAAAAAAGGAGCTCTTTTGAACGCCTTGCGCCAAATTCAAGAAACCACACAAAGTTCAACAAATATATCTGATAAAATGCAAAGTGGTTTTGATGAAGAAAAATTCAAGTCCCAAGGAAAAATGCTCATTGATTTCATAAACACCTATGAAAATACAAGATTTTCATCCCCCCTAGTTCCTTCAACTTGGTTTTCAACGGCCAGCAATAAAATTGAAACCGTCCTTGCAATTGCCTTTGATGAACTCGTCCTTAAATCTTTATCTTTTGATTTAAAACTTAAGGCTGAAAAAATAATCCAAGGCCTTTCTCTTGATGCAGTTCCTGGCATTTTCAACTCACCAGGGCTCTCAAAATCACGTCAATTCGTTATTTTGGACACTTTTATAAAAGATATTGAAAAATTTGAATCAATCATCAATAAATATAATGAATTCACACAAACTAAAGATAGACGTCATTTAGAGCCTGTTGTTAATTACTTATTCGGAAGCATTATTCCAAAATCTTTCTTTGAGCATATCTCAGGACAAATCAGCGAAACATTGAAATGGGGAGAGTATTACCCCATGGATGTGGAAGTTTTTCAAGCAATCGTCAGAACCCGCTTTGAAGAGCTTTTGGCTCCATATTTAAATTCTATCTTTGGAACAGAAAACTATGCAGTCTTAAAATATATGGATCTATCAAAAAGCTTAGAAGCTTTAGGAGATAGACAAACAGCGGCAAAAACATCTATTGAAGAAATTCAAAAACTCGAAGTCAAAGCTCAAGAAGTCATTGAAGCAATTGAGCACAAAGAGTTTGACTGGCTCAATAAGTCAAAGCTTGAACTTGATGAAACTTTAAATAAAATGATCACAAAAATCAACAATTCAAGACTTTTAGGAAGAGATCAAGCAGAAGAGTTAAAAAAAAGAGCAGCTCTTGCCTTTATTAAATTTAAAACTGACCTTCCTGATCTTGGCCTCGATTTAACAGGGTCCATCTTTGCTCTTGAAAAAGGATCCTCTATCGCCGCCCCTTCATCCTCATTCCAAAAACTCTATAAAAGCTTATCCGAGCTAAGCAAAGAAGCATTTATCTTAAAAACAGAAGGTAAGAAGACTATCACACCTCCACCCCCTGGTAAAATTATCATGTGGGATTTAAAAACACTGCAGCATGCATCAAATCTAATTACCAGCTATGATCAGTTCATCCAAAATAAACTTGGAAATTATCCAGCTCAACTTCAAAACGTTGTGCAATTCATTGGACTTAGAGCGCTTCAAATCAACGTCATGAATTTAGTTATCAAATCAATGATCATGGACATCCCCCCCAAATCAGCATCAAATGGTACTCCAGAAGAAGCATTAAGGCCGATTATTGAAAATTTAAAAAACGCACTACCCCATCTAACTCGTATTCTCCCCACATTGAATTCAGAGTCCGTTGGCGAAAATTTTATGGCGCTTCAATCAATATTAGTCAATCAATATTATGGAAATCTGGGAGCTTTAGAAGGAGTTTTGCAAA
Source organism: uncultured Alphaproteobacteria bacterium (assembly GCA_964497925.1). Classification (GTDB taxonomy): domain Bacteria; phylum Pseudomonadota; class Alphaproteobacteria; order CAIYWZ01; family CAIYWZ01; genus CAIYWZ01. The sequence goes on from CAZCFE010000014.1 coordinate 10,593, forward strand.
GCGATGGGCTATACAAAGTTAAAAATGGAAATTTTGATTGGTGGACAGGAACTGACTTATTGAACGCAAAAGCATTTAATGCCTCAGATGTTGAAGATTTAAAAAATTATCTACATGTTCAAGCAAACCGAATCCTATTCTTAACAAAAGAATTCGCAATTCCATTATTAACTGTTTTTCAAATACCAGGACTTCAAATTAATCAATTAAACATGCCGCTTGTGTCAAAATGGACACGAATCTTGGATCAGGCTTCAGGTTATGAAAAGAAAAAACCAGATAGCAGTATGCTTGTTCTTGAAAATTACATCATTAATGATTTAGCTCCCATCACAGGGGGAAATTGCATAGAAAAACTAGGTACAGTTCCTGAAGGAAATACTTTATCGGGTGATTTTTTTGTAGCAGTCAAGCAAACAATTTCAAGACAGATTTTTAATCGTTGTAAAGTCATCAATATTCAAAACGCCATCAAATCTTATGAGAAAATCACAACAATGTTCAATCTAAAGCTTGCTGGAAAATTCCCTTTTTCTGAAACAATAACAAACGATGAAGCCAAAGAAAAAGATATTCAAGACTTATACACTTTATTTAATAACGCAGGAGGAAATGCAGATAAAATCATTTCATCTCTTCCTGAAAATGAGCCAAACTTGCAACTTGCAAGACGCTTCTTAAAAACACTCGAGGAATTAAAAATTATTTTTGAAGGCTTTATTGGAGAAAAACCAGTTCTGAAAAAACCATCTTACACACTTAACATACAGTTCAGAGCAAATAAATCACAAGAAATCGGTGGAAACAGTATTGTTGATTGGTTTTTTAGCGTTGGAAAACAAACCGTTGCATCCAGAGGAAAAGAAGGAAAAATTTCATGGGCATATGGAGATCCAATCATGGTTTCTTTTAAATGGGCAAGTGGCGGAACACTGAAACCTGCTTTTGATCCAGCACAACCTGGTATGGCTGTAGAAGACAAAATGGCAGCGTTCTCAATCACCTCTAAATGGTCTTTATTTAAATTAATTCGCCTATTCTCAGCAACTCCTGGTGAAATAGCAAACAACACCGAAAATATAACCAACATGCTAAGATTTACAATTCCTACACTTAATGTTCCTTCTGGAAATCCAGTGTTGTCAGATCGCAAAGATCTTGTACAAGGAACCCCTGGAGAAACAGCAAGAGTATACGTACATGTCGAAATTGAAACATCTAAAAAAGCAGGAGGCAATATTATCACTCTCCCCACATTCCCTTCTGGGGCTCCTGTTTTGTCAGAAGAAACCAGAGCATTCGCAAACCCTCCCAAACTATCAATCCCTGGACAATTTCCAGAGGCTATAGAAAACCCTTTGGAGCAACCTAATGGATGATTTAGAAAAATTCTTAAAAGATATTCCAGGGGAAAGTGCACCAGTTGGTGTTTTTTATAAATATCTACCAGAATACGATGATATAAGGTCCATCCGAAAACAAGATGAAGAGTTTTTTCCATCAAGCTTAAAAGAAGGAAGTAACTACAATCGAGAATGGAGAAAGCTATGCGCAATCTGCGAAGATCTCCTTGAAAACAAAACCAAAGATTTTCAAATCGCTATTTGGTTGCTAGAAGGATGGTATTACTGCCATGGCATTGAAGGAATCATAAGGGGGATAAAACTTCTGCTTTTAATGATAGATAAATATTGGGTCTACGCTTATCCTCCCCTGGAGGATGATCTTGAGTATAGACTTGCTCCATTTTCTTGGTTGAATGAAAAATTTTGCGAGAAATTTGTTTTCATAAAAATCACCACACCACAAATTATGGATGAAACAGCTCATTCATATGCTGATTGGCTTGATATGAAACGGCTTGAAATGCTTCTTCAGAAAAGTAAAAACCCCGGTTCAGCTAAAGAAAAAGCTATACAAGAAGGACGGGTTATTCCGGAACATTTTATAAAATCTTTTGAAAGAACGCCTTTAGAGACACTCAAAAAAACTTTTCAAAATCTAGAAATCCTGGAAAATGACCTAGACCTTCTCAATCACAAGCTAGATGAAATTACAAATCAACAAGGCGTAAGCTTTGTCCGTCTAAAGACAATGACACAAGAAATAAAGTTCCTTATTGGAAATAATATTCCACCCGAGCCTGAGATTATACCAGAGCCAGAACCCCTGCTAGAACCTGAAGTTACGCCTCAAGCTGAAGCAGAAATTATTGTTGCAAAAGAGGAATCTGATCCTCTCCCCTCCTCACAATTTGATGAACAACCCCAAAAAAATGAATATTCAAGAGAGATCGCCTATCAAGAACTTGAGAAAATTGCTACCTACCTTGAATCAATTGAACCTCACAGCCCTGCACCTTATTTAATCAGACGCTCGATACAGTGGGGGAATATGAATTTAGCAGAACTTTATGAGGACCTTCTTATCAACGAAGGAAATTTGGCACAAGTTATGAGGCTTCTGGGGCTAGGCACAAAAGAAATTCCTATTGCCAATCCTGGTAAAAAAAGGTAAAAGTCATCCTACTAATTTATAAATAAAGGACAAGTGAAATGAAAATAGGAACACCTAAAGAAATTAAAATTCATGAATATCGTGTTGGACTCACACCTTCAAGTGTAAAAGAACTTCACCTTGCTGGACACGAAATCATGATCCAAAAAGATGCAGGCACTCAAATTGGTTATACAAATAAAATGTACGAAGATGCCGGGGCAATAATTGCTCAATCCGCACAAGAAGTTTTCAACTGGGCTGATATGATTGTAAAAGTCAAAGAGCCATTAGAATCTGAATATACTCTTTTGCGTGAAAACCAAATTTTATTCACCTATTTACATCTTGCGCCAGATCCAATCCAAGCACAGGGTTTATTAAAATCTAAATGTATTGCCATTGCATATGAAACAGTTACAGATAACAACAATGGATTGCCCCTTTTAGCCCCAATGAGTGAGGTTGCTGGGCGCATGTCTGTTCAAATTGGGGCAAGATTTCTTGAAAAAGAGCAAGGTGGATCAGGTATTCTTTTAAGCGGAGTTCCTGGCGTCTCTCCAGGTCACGTTGTCATTCTAGGCGGAGGCGTTGTTGGAACAAGTGCGGCCCGTATGGCTGTTGGAATGGGTGCGAAAGTCACAGTTATTGACCGTTCTTTAAAAAGACTAAGAGAGCTAGATGATTTGTTTCAATCACGTATCTCAACCTTGTTTTCAACGTTTTCAAATATCGAAAAAAGTATAGCATATGCAGATCTTGTCATCGGAGGCGTTCTTATCCCAGGAGGCTCCGCTCCAAAACTCATTACAAAAGACATGCTCAAAAATATGCAACCTGGATCTGTTTTGGTGGATGTTGCAATCGATCAAGGTGGATGCTTTGAAACAAGCAAACCTACAAGCCATCAAGACCCGGTTTATATGGTGGATAATATTATTCATTACTGTGTCACAAACATGCCAGGGGCCGTTGCAAAAACATCTGCTCAAGCCTTAAACAATGCAACCCTCCCCTATGCATTGAAAATTGCGAACAAAGGCTATAAGGAAGCCCTTCTGGATGATCCACATCTTATGAATGGCTTAAATGTCATGAATGGATTTTTAACACATGCTATGGTTGCAAAAGACTTAGGCATGGAGTCTTTATATAAAGACCCTCAAATACTTTTAAAATAAGCATGCGTATCATTCTTTTTGAGCCAGAAATACCGCAAAACACCGGGGCAATCATAAGATCTGCCTCTTGTTTTGGGTTTAGCATCCATATGATTGAGCCCTTTGGTTTTATTTTTTCTGACCGAAAAATGAAAAGAAGCTCTATGGATTATGTCAGTGACGTTGAAATTAAAACTTATTCATCTTGGGGAAACTTTCTAGAGAAAAAAGATGATGGACGATTACTACTTTTAACCCCGCACACACAACAATTACATGATGAATTCCACTATGAAAAAACAGATTATTTACTTATGGGAAAAGAAAGCTCAGGTGTGCCTGAGAATATAGCCCAATCATGCAATGAAAAACTTCGAATTTCCATGTTAGAGGGCAAAAGATCCCTCAACCTTGCGATATCATCTGGAATCGTCATGTCAACTATGATGCGTTATATCCATCGCTAACGACACCTCAATATACGGCGGTATAGAACTTGAAAATCGAACTTTTCAGAATATTTAGAAGTAAACTAAAAAGCCCTTCTCAAATACACCGCCTACATACCATATTTTTATTGCAAATTCTCACCTCTTTCGAGTACATTTGTCTCCATACTCTCAAGAGCATCTCTTAAATCTCATTGTGATGCAATATGCCTTGAACAGCTAACAAAGGTTTTTGAAAAAATAGATTATGTCGGTCATTGATACGCAAAAATATCAAGCTCTCTTAAAATTAAACGATGAGGCTGAATTTATAAAAATAGATCATGACGATGCAATCGTTGCCACCGTATATAAAATCATTCAACGCAATGCTCCAACTTTAATTTTAAAAATATGTGAATCATCTTTTGATTATGCAAACGAAGTTTATTTCCTTAATTATTTTTCCAAAAAACTCTCCGTTCCTGAAGTTATCAACGTTTTGCCACCATGCAAAGGGATTCTTGGCGCGGTTCTTATGACATGTTTACCAGGATATTTGTTAACGCCTACTACAATAACAAAAGAAATAGCTTTTAAAATAGGGGTGTCTTTAGCAGTTATTCATGAAAATAAAACCAATGGATTCGGATATTTGAACAGAAATTCAGAATTAAACTCAAGCCCTATTTTACATTTTAAAGAAAAATTTGAAGAAGGAATTGAGGAGTGTAAAAATCACCTTCCAGAAGAAATAATTGTCAAGAGTCTGAATTATTTCAATAACTCTTCACACTTTTTAGAAAAGATTGATGGCCCCTGCATTATTCATAGGGATTTTAGACCAGGCAACATTATGATTGATAAAAATACTTTAAGTGGCATTATTGATTGGTCATCAGCTAGATCCAGCTTTTCTGAAGATGATTTTTGTTCTATCGAACATGGTGAGTGGGGGAATTTTAATGGCTATAAAAGTGTTTTTCTAGAAGGCTATTCAAGCATCAGAAATCTCCCAAATTACTTCGAAGTCATGCCATTATTAAGATTGAACAGGGCTATAGCCCTTATTGGTTTTACTGTAAAAAGACGTACATGGAATAATATTCATGCAAGGCCATATCAATTTAATAGGCATTATATTGATATGTTCGACTTTAATAGCCCAACACCTGTTAACAAATCATCATATCATCTATGATGCGTCATATTTTAAAATTCTCATGATTTGAAAATCATCATCTCAAAGCCAAAAATATATTGAAATATGTTAATAAAGACCTTGCAATAAATTTAAAAACATAAAAGACTGCCTTTAAAAGCAGCCTTTTATCATAGATTGACTATTCAAGAATTTCTGAAAATTGGACAGGATCTAAAGGCATAATTGTCGAAATTCCATGCTTATAAACCAACTGAGAGTGCCCATCTCTTTTAAGCAAAAGCGCAATATTATCAAAAAAAGTAATCACACCTTGAAGCTTAACCCCATTAATTAAAAATAACACCACCTGCTCTTTATCTTTTTGCAACCTTTGCAAAACAATATCTTGCAGGTTATTTTCCTCTTTTATATTCTTCATTTTGATTCCTTCCTTCTTCTTTTTTTTCTTTATTCAATATCCAAATCAAGCGGAAATGAAAATCTTTCAACTCTTTGACCAAGTTTAATAGCGCCTTGGATTTCTAAATACATTTTTTGCAAAATCCGATCATATCTTACAATACGAACTTGAGGCTTTAAAAGTCTTGGCTCATAGGCTTGGATCGCATTTATAAAATTTCTTATTATCACACCACTAGACCCCGAAGGACTTAAATGGGTATAATCTTTTAATCCAAAATCAGATGGTAATAAGTATTTACCCTTTGCCCTAACTTTATTTCCAGAGGTAGATCTTGTATTCAAAATCATCTTCAACTCATGGGCTATAGAATCTTTTAATCCTTCTATATCAAGCCTATCTTTGATGGTTCTTTCTTCTTTCTCTTGAAGATTATCATCTACAAGTCGATCAAAAAGAGGTCGTCTTGCCGTAACAGTAGAAGATGCATACATATAAAATCTCCTTTAAAGCAACTATTAAGCTGCAGGTGGCGGTAAATTTGCAACCAAACGAAGCGAAGCATTCAAATCTTCTAATTGAAAATGCGGCCTTAAATACACAACAGACCTATAAGAGCCTGGCTGTCCTGGAATTTCATACACATCCACACGTGCTTCACGAAGCGGGTATTTTGCTTTAATGTTTTGAGGCGCTTCGTCGCTGAGCAAAACATAGTTTGCAATCCAACCTGTTAAATATTTTTGCACCTCTGATTTTGTCATGAAACTTCCGATTTTATCGCGCATCAGAACCTTAATATAATGTGCAAAGCGTGATGCGGCCAAAATATACGGGAGACGCGCAGAAAGGCTTGCACTAGCTGTTGAATCAGCGGCACTGTATGTCTTTGGTTTTTGACTTGTTTGCGATCCAAAGAAAGACGCATAATCTTTACCCTTGCAATGACATAATCCAATAAAACCAAGGTCGCTGAGCTCTTTTTCACGTCGATCTGTAATTGCAACTTCAGTTGGGCATTTCAATGCTACATCGCCATCTGTTGTTTTGAAGGTATAAGCAGGCAATCCTTCAACCAAACCGCCGCCTTCAACACCTCTGATGGCCGCAGTCCATCCATATTGATAGAAAGCATTTGTAATGCGCTCTGCTAACGCATAAGAAGCATTACCCCAACAGAAATGTGAATTGTTTGGGCCATCGACATATTCTTTAAAATTCATTCCTTCCACAGGAGCTGTATCTGGACCATAAGGCAAACGCATCAAAATGTGTGGCAAAGTCAAAACAACGTACCTTGAATCTTCAGAATCACGAAATGATCTCCATTTAACCATTTCTGTACTTTCAAATACTTTACTCAAATCTCTTGGAACTCCAAGATCAGAAAAAGAATCAAGATTGAAAAGTTTTGGGTGCGCCGCAGTAATAAATGGTGCGTGCGCTGCTGATGCAACCGCTGACATTTTTGTAAGCAATTCCATATCTTGAGGATGGTTGCTAAACTCATAATCACCCATAAGGCAAGAATAAGGTGCACCGCCATAAGTGCCATACTCTTCTTCATAAATAAGTTTAAACATCGCACTTTGATCAAATTCAGGTGCGCGTTCCAAATCTTTCAAAAGATCTTTTTTTGCAATATTCAATACACGAAGTTTCAATCTTGCGCTTGTGTGGGTCTTAAACACTAAATAATGAAACCCTCTCCATGTGGCTTCAGTTGCTTGAAATTCAGGGTGATGTAAAACTTCATTAATTTGTAAGTTTAACATTTCATCCAATTCTTCTATACGCCTTTGCGCAAATGAAACTGGATCTTCACCAGCAGCTTCTCCTGCTAATTCAACTTGACTGACAAATTCTTTTAATAATTCAAGCGCTCTTGGACGTTGAATATCATCCCTTGCCATTTTGCCTTTTGTTAAAAATCTTTCAACATTAATCACAGGTGCCTCAGCACTTTGGACTTCTTGTCCTGTATTCTCTCCGTCTGCCATTTTCAGCTCCTTTTCTTCTTATTATTCTTGCGGTTGTTCAAATTCAGCCTTAAGCGCATTCCTTATTTCAGGATTTTGCATGACCAATTTCAACATATCTTCAAGCGGATCATTGCCATCTAATTTTGCAATCAAATCCATTAACTTGACTCTTGCTTCATAAAGCGCATTAAATTCTGGCTTTCTTGTGGCTATGCTTAATGGCTCAAAATCTTCCATTGCATTAAAAGTAATATCCATAAGAATATCTTTTGCATCTTCAGATTTATCAATTTTGTTTTTAACAGTAAATTCAACACGTGGTTGAATCGAGAACATAAAATCTCCAAAGTTATCACCATCAACCTCAACAAACTTTCGCTCTTTGACAATTGGCAATGGAATATGTGATTTTGCTGAAAGATCAGACATAATCCCCATCACAAAAGCCAACTCTTTTGATTCTTTTGCTTCGCCAACTTCTACGTCATACGTAATTTGAACCCTTGGTGGTCGAACCTTACTAATTGTATGCTGAGTACTCTTAGCCATGATATTTATCCTTTATTTGTTATTATTGCTCTTTTCTATTGCTTATTATCAGTAAACACGAAAAAAGTTAATGATTGGTAAAAGGAAAAATATTTTTATGAAAAAAAGAAAAAGGGGAAAGAAATCCCCTCTTGATATATTTAATTAGCAACACGAACTTTTTTAGGATCGATCCAACCAACATTTCCGTCAGATCTACGATAAACAACATTGAATTCACCGTGTTGACTGTTTTTAAACATAACGGCCACACTCTCTCCCAAATCCATCCTCATCACAGCTTCTCCTACAGATAAAGTCGGAATATCCATCTCAATTTCCGCAATAATTGCAGGATGAGCATCTTCTCTTTCTTCTGTATGACTCATATCGATAACTGACTTTTGAACACTTAAATATTCCATCAATGCTTCTTTGTCGCGATGATGATCTTTCAACTTATTCTTATATTTACTCATTTGTGCATGCAATTTATGAATTGCCTGATCAATAGATTTATAGCCTTCATCAGCTTCAGCATGACAACGAATAATAAGCCCTCTAATCACATGAACGCTCAAATCACACCTAAAAAGATTTCCATCCTTTCCAAGAACAGCCTGCGCTTCAATTGGATGATCAAAAAATTTACCAATGATATCTGTTAAATGGCTTTCTACATAAGACTTCAAACTATCCCCGATATCAATATGTTTCCCAGAAACTGTAATTTTCATTATTTAAACTCCTCATTTATATTCAACTTTAAGTGTACTCTATCTTAAGAAAAAGTCAAGGTTGCTTCAAAAAAAATTGCTTTTATTTTTTAAATGTGTATATAGTGTCATCTACCTTTGGCTTAGAAATAAACCTTGGGAATATTAAATGAAAGGATGTGATTATTCATGCAAGTTGTTGTTCGTGAGAATAACGTTGAGCAAGCGTTGCGCGCTTTAAAAAAGAAGCTGCAACGTGAGGGCGTTTTCCGGGAAATGAAACTGCGCAGAGCCTTCGAAAAGCCTTCTGAAAAGAGAGCCAGAGAAAAAGCCGAGGCCGTTCGTCGAGGAAGAAAACTTCTGCGCAAACGCATGGAACGCGAGGGTTATTAATTTAACACCTCAAGATCATCAACCCAAGAGAAAAAACTCTTGGGTTTTTTTATATCTTGATAAAGATATACTTGAAAAATAAAACTAAATCTACTATATATAATCTTCCGAGCCAATGATAATTAATATAGTGGAAATTAAATAATGAAAAAGTCTATCTATCTATCTATAGCAGCATGCATATCTGTGCAAGGCTCATCCAACCATGATTTAGATGTTCAACACAGTTCTCCTGTTATACAGGGCCACGAAGAATGGATTGACCAAACCCAAACATCTTCATATCACAACTCAGGTCAAGTTATAACGATTCACTCTACACAACTTATAAAGGCTTTAGTGGAAAAAAACTATGATTTAGCTATAACCTTGATGACAGATCAAAGCGTAAATAAACCTACAAGCACGGGACTTTATCCTATACATTATGTAATAGAAATCAAGCATCAAGAAGTTTCACCAGGAATAATTATCATGCTTATTAAAGAACTGGCCAAACATGGTGTCAATTTAAATCAACCTGATAATTTTTGCAGAACACCATTAATGCTCTCTATTCATCATAATATTGCTTACTCGAACGAAGAAGCTTTTGGTTATTTTATTGCAAATTTATCTCCAGAGCAAATAAATACTCAAGTAAAAGATGGGTTTCATGAAGGTCAAACAGCTCTATTATATGCAGCTCAGTGGTCAAATGAGTGGAATTTTAAACTTTTTCGTTGTTTTATTAAAAAATTAATTGCTGCAGGTGCAAATAAAGATATTAGAGATACCAAAGGGAGAAATGCTTTTGATATATGTAAACATCCTATAATAAAAGAAACATTACGCGATATCCCCTCCGAGGATAAAGAGTTATTCGAGAAAGTAACCGCTCTAGTGGAAGAAGCGAATGAATTAGGAAATCCTAAAACAGCTTTTGATAGATCTTGTTCTCTTTGGATGTTTCCTGAATCAGAACAAAACGTCGCTAAATTATCAGATGATTTGATGAATATTTTAACTGTATATGGAAAATATTTAGATTCCACAAACCTTTTTTATCAACTGGGAAATATTATTTCAAAAACGTCATCACTTCCCAACTATCAAATATTAATTAACAACATGAAGAATTGGATTATGAATAACTATACTCCAAATGATTTTTCAAAATTATACGATAGTGTCTTAAATCGTGGATATCCAGGAACGAAAGAAAAATTCAGACTCTTACGTGAAAAATGGCCTGAATTTTTCGGAACCTCGGACAACCCTTAAATAGAACAAAATCTAAAATAAACAATAAAGTTTGGCTCAATAAAATTTTTCCATTGAGCCAAATTTAAACTACACATTAAACCTAAAATGAAAAACATCTCCGTCTTTAACCAAATAGTCTCGGCCTTCTAGACGCAGTTTCCCTTGTGTTTTGGCGCCTTGCTCACCCTTGCATTCAATATAGTCCTGCGCTGAAACTGTTTCCGCACAAATAAATCCACGCTCAAAATCTGTGTGTATAACCCCTGCGGCTTGTGGCGCTTTTGATCCTTGTTTTACAGACCATCCATGCGCTTCTTTAGGACCTATTGTAAAGAATGTCATAAGGTTGAGCAAACTGAAACCTGCACGAATGACTCTTGCAAGACCTGTTTCTTCCAAACCTAAATCTTTTAAGAATTCTGATCTTTCCTCTTCGCTTTCAAGCATTGCAACTTCAGCCTCAATTGCAGCTGACACTACAACCATTTTTGCGCCTTCTTTTTGAGCTTTTTGTTGCACCAAAGAACTCCATTTATTTCCAGTTGCAGCCTCTGATTCAAGAACGTTACACACATACAACACTGGCTTTGAGGTAAGGAGCTGAAGCTGATTGAAGAGTTCTACATCCTCTTCATCTGTTAATTTAATATCACGGGTTTGCTTTCCCTCATTTAAAAGTTTTAGTGATTCTTGCATGAGCTCAAACTGCCTCTTCAATGCAGAATCAGTTGAATTTTTAAGCTTTTTAGCTGCAGCATCAATACGTTTTTCCAAACTTTCCATATCTGATATGATCAGCTCAGTTTCAATAATTGAAATATCTCGCAAGGGATCAATCGTTTCTTCAACGTGGGTAATATCCCCATCTTCAAAACAACGTACAACATGCAAAATTGCATCTACCTGGCGGATATGTCCTAAAAACTGATTTCCTAGCCCTTGCCCTTGGCTTGCTCCACGAACTAAACCAGCAATATCCACAACCTCAAGCGGAACTGGGATTATTTGAGCAGACCCTGCAATTTTAGCAAGCTCAAAAATACGCGGATCAGGCACGCCAACACGTCCTGTGTTGGGCTCAATTGTGCAAAATGGATAGTTCGCAGCTTCAGCTGAAGCAGTTTGCGTTAACGCATTAAACAAAGTTGATTTTCCAACGTTAGGTAATCCCACAATTCCGCAATTCAAAGACATTTTTTCTATATTCCTTCTTTTTCTAATCTATCAGGGCTGTTCTTTATCAACATCACCACAGTCAGATTATTATAACATTTTTTCAATTTTTGTCAAATAAAAATTAACTCATTCTGAGTTTTATTTCTTCCATAAAAGAAGATCCGTCCTTAAACCCTTTATCCCAAATCATATGATGAAACAAAACCCCAATACCTTGCATTAAAGGCTCTACCCACACATCTTTTTGCGAAAAATTCGAAAGAACGTAAGGGCTGACCAACGCCTTTATACCAGGATGCCCTATTCCTATACGAAGTCTTCTATACCCTTCTCCAATATGGGCAGAGATGGATCTAAGACCATTATGCCCGCCATGCCCGCCTCCTTTTTTTAAACGAAGTTCTCCAGGAGGGAGCTCCAAATCATCGTGGATTATCAAGACCTGGTCCACCGAAAGTTTAAAGAAATCAAGAGCAGACCTTACAGATTCTCCAGAATTATTCATAAAAGTTTGAGGTTTTAAAAGTAAAGATTTTTGAGAGGAAATCTCACCAAGAGTTGCCTGAGACTGAGCAATTTTAGCAGAAGAGAAAGAAGGGAAACTGTTAGAATCTGCAATTTGATCAATTGCCATAAATCCAACATTATGTCTATTTTGAGAATAAATTGAGCCTGGATTTCCCAGGCCCACAATTAAAAGCATTTATGCCTCTTCAGAAGCCTTTTCGCCACCAGATGGCGCAACAATTGCAGCCAAAGTAAGATCTTGGCTTGCGCGAAGTTTTGCCCCTTCAGGAAGCTTAATATCATGAATATGAATGCTATTATTGATTTCAAGACCAGCAAGATCAATCACAATGCTTTCTGGAATATGATCTGGATTACAAATCAAATGAAGAACATGTGAAACGATATTCAAAATTCCGCCTCTTTTAATACCAGGTGATTTTTCCTGGTTAATAAAATGAACAGGAACCGCAACATCAATTCTTGAATCCTTATTCACACGCATAAAATCAACATGAAGCGGTTGGTCTGTCACTGGATGCAATTGAACATCTTTTACGATAACCCGAATTGGAGCACCGACACCTTCAAGAGTGAAAAGGCGTGTAAAAAAACCGGCTCTGTTCATCTGCTTGAAAAATTCTTTGTGCTCACAAGAAACAGCTTGATTTTCTTCACCCGCACCATAAATAACTGCTGGGATTTTTGCTAATCTGCGTACTGCTCTTGCTGGACCAGTTCCAGCACCATCACGAATTTCAATCTTTAAATTTGTATTTGTTGTCGTCATTATTTTAAACTCCTAAAAAACTGCTGATTATTATTACAATATTTCTAAAAAAAAAGCGAGCATTTTTTGTATTTTTTTTAGTTTGGAAAAATTTCTTTTATTTTATCTTGTAGAACCTTAAGATATAAATAATATTTAGATTGTTTATCAATCAATCCTTCTGCTTTTTTAGAATAAGAAATAGCTTCGTCTTTTTTCTCTATCAGTACAAAGTATTCTGCTTGCGCCCAGTAAAATTCCCCCATACGATTCAATGCCCCATAAGCTTGAGCCAAAGATCTCCAGCTATTGCTAAATCTTCTGTTGTTCAAAGCCACATCTTCTAAAATTTTTGCCGCTTGAGGCAAGTCTTCCTTCAACTCAACCAAAGCTTTTGCATAATTTTGCTTAAACAAGGGTTCATCCGGATCCAATAATTTTGCTCTTCCTGCTTCATTCTTTGCTTCTCTTATATTCCCCTGATCCCACATAATGTCTGATTTTAAATCATGGTAATGAGGGCTGTTTGGTTTTAATGCAATTAGCTTATCAGCGCAGACAAGAGCCTGATCATAACTATCTAAACGGTAATAAGCAAGCGATGTGGCTAATAAGGCACCTTCACTTTCTTCGTTTTTCAATTCATTGATCACTTCATTTGGGTCATCAAGTAGTCCTTTGAGCTTCATCAAAACCAAATCCCATAAAACAGTAAACTCTTCTGGTATTTTTGCTTGCGGGTTATCGTTTAAAGAATTCCCCAAATATTCCAATCTTTCAGGTGTTGGTGGGTGACTTAAAACATAAGAATCACGATTCGGGTACAAAACCGTCTCTTCTTTCATTGTCATCATTGCATTCTTAAAAGAAGAAACTGGCCAATTTAAAGATTTCAAAAAATCAATAGCTTTTTGATCTGCTGTATGCTCTTGCGCTCTTGAGTAATACATCATTGCACGTTCAGTGACGCTCATCCCCCCTAAAAGAGCTCCAATAACAGCTCCTGGACCAAGCGCCAGACCCGCTAATGCCGCAACTCCCGTTACAACCATTCCCTGTGAGGCAATCTTACCAAAAGTGCCATCCATGCGGCCAATATGTCTTGCATTGACATGACCAAATTCATGGGCCATAATCGATAAAAATTCAGCCGCTGTTTTTGACTTTCTAAGAAACTGTGTATGAACACCAAAATTATTATCGACGCTCGCCCAAGCATTATAAGAAGATGAAACAATCATCGCAATATCAGATTTTTTGATATCAATTCCTGCTTTTTGGGCCAAAGGAGCAAGAATTTTTTTCATAATTCCATTAATTTGAGCATCGTACAAAAAAGTACCTTCAGCAAAATTCTTAACAGCCTCAACTTTCACACACAACAATAATAAAAGAACAGATGTTACTTTAAAAGTTTTTGCCACCAAGCACGCCCTTTCTTTGATTTCGCGTCATCTTTTGCGCCAGTTTCTGAAGAAGAAGATGCTGCAACAGAAGGAGCTGGTTCACCTAAAAATTCTTTACGTAAAGATTCTTCTGAAATATCAATTTTTAAATTTGGCGAAACAATTGGCATAAAAGGACGACCAAGCTTAAATGTTTCCCCGGTTAAAACAAGTTTTTTTTCCTCATTCATACCTTCAAACATAGGCCTTCCAACAGACTTGTTTTCCTCTTTGGGTTTTTTATGTGCTGTTTTTTCTTGTGGCTGAACTTCCTGCTGAACCGATATTTCTTCTTTTGGTACAGAAATCTCATTCACACTCACAGCAGCCTCTTGAACGACTGTCTCGTCTTGCTGTGACTTTTTACGATTTCTCACTCTTTTTCTTTTAGGTTTTGCAGCAAGCTCTAAAACTGGCGTCAAAAGGACCACTTCATTGCTTTCGACAGCCTCTATTTTCACTTCAGAAGCAACAACAGGTTCAAAAGATGCTTGAGATTTTTGTTTTTCAAGTCGATTTTTTCTACGCCTTGCGGATCTTGAAATTTTTCTTATTTCATCTTGTTTTTCAGGTTCGGAGATTTTAATATCGACTTTTTCTTCTTCAGGAGGAGGCCCTTGAAGGAGCTTTGCATGCTTTACTTCTTTAACCTTTTCAATCTTCACATGCTCTTTTTTACGGTGTGTATCGATTAAAATATTAGGAGGAATTAATGAATTATCAGTACGCAACCAAATACGAATTTTGAAACGTTGTTCTATACTCAAAAGCGCTTCTCTTTTTTGATTAATCAAATACATACAGACTTCATGAGATAGCGTCACAGTCATCTCATTTGTTAACCCTTTTGATGCTTCTGTTTCAATAGTGCGAAGAATTTGCAATGTAGAAGACTCTACCGATCTTACCACTCCAAGCCCTGCACAATGAATGCATTTTTGCGTACTAGCCTCTAAAATGCTCGGCCTTAACCTTTGGCGTGAAAGCTCTAAAAGCCCAAACATACTAATACGACCAACCTGAATGCGTGCTCTATCTGATTTTATAAATTCACGGAATTTACGCTCAACCAAATGAACATTTTTCTCATCTTCCATATCAATAAAATCAACAACCACAATTCCAGCCAAATCACGCAAACGTAGAACCCTTGCAACCTCTTCAGCTGCTTCTAAATTGGTTTTGATAGCCGTTTCTTCTATGTGTCTTTCTTTTGTGGCTTTCCCTGAGTTAACATCAATTGATACCAATGCTTCTGTTGGATTTATAATCAAAGATCCACCAGACTTTAATGGGACGACAGGAGAATACATCTCATCAATTTGATCATCAACTTGATACTCTTGAAATAAAGAAGTTAAAGGATCTTTATGTTGTTGAATCTTTTTAGCATGGCTTGGCATAAGCATTTTGATAAAATTTTTAGCTTCTTTATAGCCCTCTTCACCTTGAATTAAAAGCTTATCAATATCTTTAGAGTAAACATCTCTAATCGATCTTTTAATCAAATTGCTTTCTTCGTGAATCAATGATGGGGCCACCGAATCCATAGTCAGATCGCGGATTTCCCCCCAAAGCTTGAGTAAATAATCGGAATCACGCCTGATTTCTAATTTTGTTCTATCCATACCCGCTGTTCGCACAATCAGTCCCATTGTATCTGGGATTTTCAACGATTCGATCACAGTGCGCAAACGCTTGCGATCTTTAGCATCGCTAATTTTTCGCGAAACACCACCACAACCATGCCCTGCATTTGGCATAAGCACACAGTACCGCCCAGCAAGAGATAAATATGTTGTTAAAGCAGCACCTTTGTTTCCACGCTCTTCTTTAACCACCTGAACAAGCATGATTTGGCCGCGCTTTAGAACTTCTTGGATTTTATAATTTTTGTAAATATTAAGCCTGCGAGGAACAAATCCTTCCTCCTCTACGTCTTCCACTTCTTGAATAGTTTTTTCTTCAGCGCTTTCAATTTCGGCTCGCTCTGCGATGGGAATGCGAAAATAATCAGGATGAATATCGTCAAATGCCAAAAACCCATGGCGATCTCCCCCGTATTCGACAAATGCGGCCTGTAAAGAAGGTTCAATACGGATTACCTTTGCAAGATAAATATTGCCCTTGAGATTTTTCTTAGACGCAGTTTCAAAATCAAAATCTTCTAAACGTCCACTTTCAGATAAAACAGCAACACGAACTTCTTCTGGATGCGTTGAATCGATTAACATCGTTTTTTTCATAACTTATTTTTTCCTTAATCTTTTTCTTAAGGACTAATCGCAAAAATGGCAATACTTTAACATTGAAAGACTGTTGTACAACAATACAATCGGAATAATAACTATTGAATTTATCTTCTTCGATAAAACTCATTTTATAAAAACCCCACCCTCAACAGTATCCATTTCAGCTCAGTCCTTGACTATATACACCAAGCTACCTGGGTACAAAAACTCTAATATTTATCAGAATAACTGGTTTTGAGATGAAAAACAAATAAAAAGATAACCTATTCTTCAATTATTAAAAATAAGCTCTATCTTTGCTCCACCTAGCTCATCTGAGTCGCTTAAAACAAGCTGCCCTTTATGTTCTTCCATTATATGCTTAACAATAGCAAGTCCAAGCCCAGTGCCTTTTATACGTGTTGTAATATAAGGCTCTATCAATTTTTCACGATTTTCTTTTGGAAAACCTCTACCATTATCTTCTATACAAATAATAATATCGTGATTTCTTATCAAAGAAACTTTAATACATGGAGATTCTTGATCAGACCCCTCAAATGATTCGTATGCATTTAAAAGTAGATTCGTCAAGGCTTGAAGAATTAAATTTTCATCCATCATCAAAAATTGATCTTTCGGAGCATCCCAAATATAAGAAACATTCTCATGCGCAAGTTGTTGCAAAGAAACCACTTTTGTAATAGCCGCACAAATATTTTGTTCTTTAAGTTTTGCAGAAGGCATTTTTGCAAAGTTTGCAAACTCATCAACCATCTGTCCAATTTGATTTACATGATGAATAATGGTTGCTATGCAATTTTTAAAAATATCTTTTTCAAGAGTAATTTGATCACCGTATTTACGTTCAATTCTTTGAGCTGAAAGCTGTATAGGGGTCAATGGATTTTTAATTTCATGCGCAATTCTCCTTGCAACATCTGACCATGCCGCTTTTCTTTGCGCTAAGACAAGATCAGAGATATTATCAAATGTAAAAATATATTTCGTTTTAGATTCTTCAACATCTTTGGTAACACGCACAGCCAAAGTGATGCCATGATTTTTTTTATTAAATACCACATTAGATGTAATCATTAAAGACTCAATTTGACGAACCTTGGTGAAAAGGTCATCAAAAAAATCAAATACTTCAACAAGGCGTTTACCTTTTACTTCTTCCATATCGACATCCAAAATACGACTAGCAGAAGGATTAATCAATTCAATAATCCCCTCTTGATCAACGCTCACAATACCAGCCGTTACCCCCTGTAAAACAGCACCAATGAAATTATTTTGCTCATGTAAAGAGTTGTTTCTGTCCATCAGTTCTTGAGATTGGGCAGAAATATGAACCAACATCCTGTTAAAAGCACGGGCAAGAGTCCCCAGTTCTCGGTGATTCTCATCAACTTCTACCAGAGTTTTTGTATCCCCCAATCTTATTTTTTCAGCCGCGATAATTAATTTTCTGATTGGACGCGACAAATACCCAGCAAACATTAACCCAACCCACATCGCAGAAAGAATCAAAATAATCGAAATAATCACATAAAATACAAAAAAACTGATTTGAAGATTAAAACGGTTTTCTTTTCTAAGATTATAATCACGTCCAGCTTGATCTATTTCTTTAATACGCTCGATCACTTTTGGTGCCAAATATCGACCTAAATAAACATACCCACCTTCAATAGCTCTTGTCTTGAGTAAAGCACGTACCCGATTTTTATCAGGGCTAATGAAAATTGCAACATCCCCTTTTTTAGCTTTCTCCCATTGTTCTTGAGGGATTTTATCAAATTCCATTGAAAAAGTAAGATCAGATCTTGCTAAAATATCAAAATTTTGAGTGACAATCAAACCTTCTGTAAGACTGCGAAGCTCAACTTGTGTGGACAAAAATCCATTTAACACCTTCGAACTTTGCGCCCATGCAGGTCTTGCTTCTAAAGATGCGTTAAGCGCATATATATCTCCTTTAATCTGTTCTTGGTGCTCCCCAATATAAGTGTGCGCAATAATAGAAGACTCTTTTACGGCAGCACCAACTGTCTTATGAAACCAATTTTCAAGTCCAAAATTGAGAAAAAACATGGAGCAAAAAACAACAATAATGGCAGGAGCCACAGCAACAAATGCGAACAACAGTGAAATGCGAATATGCAGCCCAGATCCCGCAAGACCTTTTCTGCGTGCAATCCACAGCTGGATGATTTTTTTTAAAATAACAATAGAAAAGAAAATAGCCAAGACAAGGTTTAAAGCCAATAACGCAAAAATATACCCACCATATCTCCATAATCCAGATTTAGATGAACTTATTAATAAATATGCGCCTACAAATGAAAAAACTACCAAACCCATAATAAAAAAAGAGAAAAACCATTTACGCTTTTTCCCATTAGATAGTATCTCTTTTATTTTATGATAGACGCTTAAAAAAGAATCAAATGTGATCATATCTTTAATGTTTCAATTTTTTTTCTAAGAGTGTTGCGACTCATTCCAAGCAAAGCTGCTGTCTTTTGCTGATTTCCAGACATACGTTTAAGCGTCACACGTAAAAGTGGCTCTTCAATAGCTCTGATAACGCGATCATAAAGACCAGGAGGAGGAAGAGCATGTTCATGATCATCAAAGTATTTGTTCAAAAATCCTTCTATCGCTTGGGATAAAGATACGGGTTGTTCTATTTTCATGATATTGCTAATTGCTCCTCAAAAAATCTTGTAATCAGCTCTCTTACTACTTTTGCTTCCGTTGCTTGATTAATCAAAACTCTAAATTCAGTCGAGTTTTTCAGACCTTTACTGTACCATCCCATATGTTTACGGCCAATTAAAATTCCAGACCTTTCCCCATAGTGATCAATCATAGCTTCAAAGTGTTGCTTGACTACATCATATTGATGCTCTGGGCTTGGGTCTGGCGTGTGATTTCCGGTTCTCAAGAACTCAATCACTTGATTGATAAACCAAGGTTTTCCATAAACACCTCGCCCAATCATGACACCATCAGCCCCCGACTCTTCTAAGAGTTGTTTTGCATTTTCAACAGTTAAAACATCGCCGTTCCCAATAACAGGAATACTGACCGCATTTTTAACCTGCCTTATAAAAGGCCAATTTGCCTTACCATTGTACAACTGACAACGTGTTCTGCCATGTACCGTTATCATTTGAATTCCGCACTCTTGAGCAATTCTTGCAAGGTTTGGCGCATTTAATGAATTATCATCCCATCCCATTCTCATTTTAAGCGTCACAGGAACTTTTACAGCCTTCACAACGGCTTCTAGAATTCTTGCGGCAAGCAGTTCATCACGCATCAACGCAGACCCAGCATAATTATTAACCACTTTTTTCATAGGACACCCCATATTGATGTCGATAATTTCTGCTCCCATGTCTTCATTCAGCTTCGCCGCTTCCCCCATCACATCAGGCTCACATCCGGCCAACTGAACCGCCATAGGAGATTCTATATCTGATCTTTGAATCATCAACATTGATTGACGTGTCTGACGAATCATTGCTTGACTGGCAATCATTTCAGAAATCACAAGACCAGATCCATGCTGCTTTACAATATGACGAAAGGGTTTATCAGTCACATCCGTCATAGGAGCCAATATCACAGGGTCTTGAATTATAATATTTCCTATTTGAATAGGCTTAATCAAGCTCATAATTCCTCTTAAATAAAACTTTTTAAATGGTTAATTAATATGGTCATCTCTGAAATAGACGTACATCCGTTCAAAATAATCTCTTTTACAATCGGATGGTCAGAACCCAAGCTTATATCACAACCACTTATGTTTTTCAATGAAATATTTATCAGAATTCCATCTAATTCTTGATTGAGTTTTTGAATCGTATACAAATCTGCAAAAGACTTACTATTCTGAAAAGAAATCCTACCTAATTGATGTCGTAAATTCAAATAATTCTTCAAAAGATCATCATAATTGACATTAAACTCATATGCGCATGCCAATATATAAATATCTTGATCTACACAAGAAGGCTTAAGAGCTAAAAGCGTTTTCTCACTTATAAATTCAAGTTTTAGAAAATTATCCACATTATCTGCAGCTTCACACAATCGTAAAACTCCATAGATTTTAATAAAATGATCTATTTTGGACGCAAAATGAATATAGAGATTGAACGCATTGTCCAAACCTAAAAAATTAACCATTTCATTTAAAACTAAAGTCACAATAATTTCTTGTTTAAGTGGGTGAGAAAAAATATATTTTGAATATTGCGTCACAATTTCATTGGGAAAATATGATAATAACACCGGCTCAAATTCTTTCTGCTTTAGAACTTGAGATTCCAGAAATAAAGGACGCAGAAATAATTTTACAAAAGCCAATAAGACTGATAATTCAGGACGCGTCAACCCCAGACCCTTAACATATCTTTCTTGAATTTCTTGATAAGAGGGTAAAGCCTCAAGTTTTTGATCTAGAATTTTACGCTCTTTAAAAAATTTAATCATAAAATCACAAACCAGCAAATGCATGGTCTTTTTCATGTATGTCTTTGTGATGGATCTTGGCTGATCAAAATTAGATTTTAACACATGCAAAGAAACATCATTTGCCATTCTTGCCAACAAACTGTTTCTGTCTTCAATAGAAAGAGTTCCTGACTCTAAAACAGCACTCAACAAAATCTTGATGTTAATTTCATGATCTGAGCAATTAACACCAGCTGAGTTATCAATTGCATCCGTATTAAGACTTCCCCCATTCAAAGCATATTCAATACGACCTTTTTGAGTCATTGCTAAATTTGCACCCTCGCCAATAACCTTTGCGCGCAAATCAGAACCATTCACACGAATATCGTTATTAGCAGGATCTTTGGCTTCAGTATGCGTTTCATCGCTTGCCTTTACATAGGTTCCAATACCACCAAACCACATTAAATCAACCTGAGATTTCAAAATAGCCGACATAATTTGATTGGATGTAAAAAAATCTCCTTCAAGATCAAGAAGCGTTTTTATTTCTCCACTTAACTCAATTTGCTTATCCTTACGGGAAAAAACTCCACCCCCACTGCTAATAATATTATGGTCATAATCTTGCCAACTACTGCGTGGCAAATTAAATAATCGTAAGCGTTCCTGATAACTTATTTTTGGATCAGGGCAAGGGTCAATAAAAATATGGCGATGATCAAAAGCTGCAATAAGTTTGATATTCTGGCTTAAAAGCATCCCATTTCCAAAAACATCTCCTGACATATCGCCAATACCAGCAACTGTAAATGGAGAGTTTTCTATATCAATATTCAAGTTCTCAAAATGATGTTTTACTGACTCCCAAGCCCCCTTAGACGTAATAGCCAATTTTTTATGATCATACCCTTGCGAACCACCTGATGCAAAAGCGTCTTGAAGCCAAAATTCATAATGGATAGAAAGAGCATTTGCAATATCTGAAAACGATGCCGTTCCTTTATCGGCGGCCACAACCAAATAAGGATCATCTTCATCGTACCTTACAACATCTGGGGGAGGAGCAATATTTCCTTTAACAATATTGTCGGTAATATCCAACATGCCTCGCATTAAAGTCTTATACGCCTCTATCCCTTCTTCAAGAGTTGGAGGGGCCCCATTTTGTGTTTTTACATAAAACCCACCTTTAGACCCAGTTGGAACAATAACAGTATTTTTGACCTGCTGGGCTTTCACAAGACTCAGAACTTCCATACGATAGTCAACTCTACGATCTGACCAACGGATGCCACCTCTTGCAATTTTTCCTCCACGCAAATGAATTCCTTCCATATGCATAGAATATACAAAAATTTCTCTCCATGGACGAGGAGCGGGCAGGCCTAAAACTTTAAGACTATCAAATTTTAATGAAATATATTCCTTTGAACAGTTATCTTGATAAAAATTTGTTCTAAGGGTTGAATCTATTAAGTTGATAAATAAATTCAATACTTTATCTTCTTCCACTGAAGTAATATTTTTTAAGAATTGACGTAAAACAGAAAGTTTTTGATCTGTATTTCCGCTCAAAGAAGGGGAAAACTTCTCATGGAATAAATCAATAAACACTCTTATGAAATCTGGATATTTCACCAATATGTCCTCAACAAACAAAGAGGAAAAAAGAGGGTGAATTTGTTGAAGGTATCTCGAATAGGCTCTTAATATAATGGTTTCACATGGCAAAATTCCACATGTTAGAACAAGTTCATTTAATCGATCATTTTTAATCTTTCCTTTAAGTATATCGTCGATTAAACCAATAACATACTTTGATGAAGCGGGATCAATTTTTGATTGTTTAAGAAGCTTTAAATCAAATATATGTAAATAGTATATTTTATTCTTGAAAACAATCTTTGAAACATCTTCCGACCAAACATAAATACCCATCTTATCTAAAATTGGCAAAATATCACTCAAGTTTAAACGCGAATTTGGATAAGAAATTTTAAGGGTTGTTTTTCCTTCAATAGCGCTAAAATCTCCTTTTGCCTGACCTGAACTTGACAATAAAGCAAAATCTTCAATGCCCTGTTCTGGTGAGAACTTATCTTGATAATTAGAATTGAATATTATATCTTCTTTCCTTCCAAGAAGTTCAAAAAACCTTTCTTCCCAAGTTTGCGTTAATTTAAGAACCTTTTCTTCAATTCCTTTTTTATCAAAGCAATAAAGCTTTCCAGGAACTATTTGAATTAAAATTTGCAAACGCGCATAAAACAAATCATTCAATTGAACATGGCTAGAAATATAATCTCCTTGAATTTCTCTTTCTAAAAATCTCTCTATTCCTTTTTGAACTTTCGTAGAATATGCTTCTTTAGATACATAGATCAAAACCGTCAAAAGGCTTCCCAATGGATCTTGCTTTAAAAAGACAGCAACATTTTGTTTTTTCTGCAGTTGCAGTAACCCCATTCCAACATCAAATAACTCTCGAGCCTCAATTTGAAAAAGATAGTCTCTTGGTAAAGATTCAAAGATACGAATAAGTTCTTTACTATCATGCCAATGAGGCTCAAACCCTGATTTATCAAGAACATATTGACACTTTTCTCTAATCAAAGGAATGCTTAAAACAGCTTGAGCATAAGCATGCGTTGTAAAAAGACCAAAAAAGATAATTTTCTTATTGGCAGCAGACAGAATAATTACGTCAAGTGGCATTCTTGCATAAACTGTTGATTTATAAGGAATTTTAAATATGTGAACAGGAGAAGATACAAACTTCATCAAAGATGGAAGCATGTTCTGATACTCTTGATGAACGCCACCTAATGTTGAAACAACCTTACCATCAATATATTCGCATGCCCCTAAAAAAACAAAATAACGATCCCCTAACCAATTCAAAAAAGGCTCAATCGAGAGATCATTTGAAAATTCTTGACTTAAGGTCTTCATTTTTTCCCAATGACTAACCACTTTAACCAAGTCATCAAACACCTCTAAAAGACCTGAATTTAAGGCCTCAATTTCATTTAATGACAACGAACTTTTTAAAGAAATATACACGAAAGATTCATGTTTTTTAACTTTATCATAAGAATAAATATCCATTAAATATCCATTCTCATCGCGATCAACTGTCAAGATGGGGTGCACAATTAAATCAATTTGATACCCAAGATCACCAATTAAGCTCGTAATCGAATTAACAATGAAAGGACTGTCTTGATTTAGAATATAAATTTGAGCAAAAGAATCAGAAGTAATTTTAATCAAAGGAGAATCAGATTTTTCCCCAGAAACATGTTCCCAAGAAGATGTTAATATGTTTTTTAAATCTTCAATCGCAAATCCTGATAAACTATCTTCTGAAACATGGGCCAAAAATTGTTCTGCAAATCTTAATTGTTTGGGATCCGAGAAATTGATTTTTTTTATGACTTGTTCTTTTGAAATATAGTTTTGAGATAGCATTGGATTTTCCTTTAAAGCTGTTACCACTCCAGATAAAAACTGGAGCGGGCGAAGGGATTTGAACCCTCGGCCCCAACCTT
>CAZCFE010000015.1:0-28811 GCA_964497925.1 uncultured Alphaproteobacteria bacterium
AAAGTTTTGCACAAGCGTCAGCGCTTCTTTTGCTGGATCTGCAATGAATAACGATAGGCCTTTTGGTTGATGGTAATTTTTCAATACTGATTTCACCAAGAGGTATAAGGCAAGCTCCATGGATGCATTCACTCCTATGCTCGGCAGGCTCCCTGACATCGATCAGGAGAACCTCATCTTGGTCCAGTCTTTTCTTTAATTCCGAAGCTGTGATAGTTTTCATGAACACCCAAATATTAAATTAATTTTTATTAAAATTACTTAAAGCTAATTAGTTTGGGTACATCACTGATGTCAAATAGAAAACTATACTAGAAATCAAATGCATTAAACGTAGAATTTACCCTAGCTTCTTATACAGACTATATAATTATACCTATAAGATTGCAAAGAAAAACTGACCATGTCACAGTAAAATTCTCGCTCTGCGGGTACATGCACCTATTCTCCGCCCCAATAACAAACCTCAAGACCGGTTTTGAAAAAACCCAGTAAAATCAATGGTTATGGACATGCGTACCTTCGGGTCGGACGTTCGCATGTAACGGAGAAACGGAGAGTAAAAAGGGAGATTTTGGGGTAAAATTGATGATTTTGTGATTCTCTAAGTACGCATGTGTCGGGCGACTAAAAGGCTCTAAAGCCTATGAATACTGGGGTTCAGAGGGGATTTGATCATTTAGAAATTCACGCCCAAAAAGTTCAAGCGCTGTAAACTGGCGGAGAGACAGGGATTCGAACCCTGGGTACGCGTGAAGCGCACAACGGTTTTCGAGACCGCCCCATTCAACCGCTCTGGCATCTCTCCATGGGTTAGATATTATCCAAAAAAAGCTTTAAATACAATCCTTATCTTGAGTGAAGTAGTTTCAAAATTGTTGAAATCTCACTTTTAAGTTCGTGTCGTGGAACAATGCGATCAATCATTCCATGTTCGAGTAAATATTCGGCTCTTTGGAAGCCTTCTGGCAAGGTCCCGCGGATTGTTTCTTGAATAACCCTTGCGCCAGTAAAGCAGATTTCCGCTCCAGGCTCGGCTATGGCAATATCACCAAGCATTGCAAGAGAAGCTGACACGCCTCCTGTTGTGGGATCAGCTAACAATACAAGATATGGGATTCTTTCTTCTTTGAGTTCGCAAATGGCAGCTGTTGTTTTTGCCATTTGCATGAGTGATAAAATTCCTTCTTGCATGCGCGCTCCACCTGATGCTGAAACGCAAATAAAGGGGACCTTCTTTTGTTTTGCAAGACGCGCGGCTAAAACAAACCCTTCCCCAACAGAAGGGCCCATTGATCCGCCCATGAAATCAAAATCAAAGATAGCAACCATAACTGGTACATCGCAAATTTTTCCTTGTGCAACAATTAACGCATCTTCATTTCCGGTTTTTTGTTTAGAATCTTTAAGCCTGTCTACGTATTTTTTTGAGTCTTTGAATTTTAAGGGGTCAAGAGGAACCTTAGGTAGAGGGAAACGTGTAATGGATCCTTTATCCAGCAAAGATTCAAGGCGTTGTTGACCGCTAAGTCTTTTATGATGACCACAATGCCTGCATACATGAAGATTTTCTGCCAGATCTTTGGAGAAAAGCATTTGTTCGCAAGATGAGCACTTGTACCATAAATTATCTGGGATGTCAGATTTTTCCATAAATGCTTTGATTTTTGGGCGTACAAAGTTTGTAATCCAATTCATAAAATAATCCTTTCTATCGGAGTTTCTTCAATTCCGGTGCCTAAACGAAGAGGTTGAATTCTTGTTGCAAGCCCAGAAGACGGGTCAATGTGTATAAACGCACCGCTGAGCATACCATCTCCTTCTTGAGGTCTTAATTTTTCAGTTGGTGCTTTGTGTAAAAATTTGGCAATTGCAAGCTCTTTGACCATGCCAATGACAGAATCATAATTTCCACACATCCCCAAATCTGTTTGAAATGCCGTGCCTTTTGGTAAAATTCTATGATCTGCTGTTGGGACGTGAGAGTGAGTTCCTACTACTGCAGAGACGCGGCCATCCAAGAAATTTGCAAAAGAAGCTTTTTCCGATGTTGCCTCACCATGAAAATCAATTATAATCGCATTGATATTTTTTCCCAAAATATAAGGTTTTAAAAAATCTTGAATAATGAAAAATGGGTTATCGGACATTTCCATAAAAAGTCGTGCAATCATATTGATGAGCAACACTTTTAAGCCACTTGAAGAGGTTAAAATAGTAGCGCCTTGTCCCGGGGTTGTTGCTGGAAAATTTAAAGGACGAATCATTTGAGAAGTCTGAGAAAGGTATGAAACCAGCTCTTTTTGATCAAAGACGTGGTTTCCAAGAGTAATTCCATCAATGCCCGCATCAAAAAATTCTTGGGCTATTTTTTTTGTAATTCCAAAACCAGCTGCGGCATTTTCACCATTGATGAAAATAAAATCTGGATTCAAGTGAGACTTTATTATGGGTAAATACTTAAAAACGGCGTCTCTACCTGATCTTCCAACTATATCGCCTAAAAAAACAATCTTCATTTATCACATCTATTTAATTTGTCTATATGATGGTTTTATATATGGGCTTTGTGTAAAAATGCAAGATAAATATGAACCACGGGCTACCAAGGAGCGTTTTGATTTAAGAATTTTTCAACCTCAAGAGCGGCCATACATCCTTGGCCTGCAGCTGTTACTGCTTGACGGAAAATTTTATCCTGAACGTCTCCTGCCGCAAAAACTCCTTCTAGGCTTGTTTTTGTTGAATTTGTGCGCGTTAGGATATACCCTTGATCGTCCGTGTCTATGAAGTCTTTGAAAATTTGACTTGATGGCACATGGCCAATGGCAACGAACGCTCCATCAACATCTAAATTTGAAATTTCTTGGGTTTGTGTGTTTTTTAGTTTGAGAGACGTTAGCGATTTTGGCTTATCTTGACCTATAAATTCTTCCACAGCATGATTCCACATAATTGAAATTTTAGGATGGGAGAGAAGTCTATTTTCAAGAATTTTTTCACATTTCAGTTTGTCGCGTCTGTGGATAAGTGTGACATGGCTGGCATGATTGGTCAGATAAAGTGCTTCTTCAACAGCAGAATTTCCACCGCCAATAACAGCGACTGTTTTATTCTTAAAAAAGAACCCATCACAAGTTGCGCAGCCAGAAACGCCAAATCCACGAAATTTTTCTTCTGATTCGATTCCAAGCCACTTTGCGCTGGCTCCTGTTGCAATAATAATGCTGTCGGCCGTGTATTTTTGACCTGTTTCACTGTGAATGGTAAATGGACGTGATGAAAGATCGACCGATTCTATTTGATCTTGGATAATGTTTGTCCCCACATGCTGAGCTTGAAGTGACATTTGCTCCATTAACCAGGGTCCTTGGATAACATCTTTAAAACCTGGATAATTTTCAACATCAGTTGTGATTGTAAGCTGGCCTCCTTGTTGCCACCCAGAAACAAGGGTTGGAGCAAGATTTGCGCGCGCTGTGTAAATTGCTGCTGTGTAACCAGCAGGGCCTGAACCTATGATAAGAACTTTTGAATGCATGTTTATTATTACCTCTGAAGCTTAAAATAGCAAAACTTGCCCCTGTTTTGCAACAAAAGCTTGAGCATCTTTTGAAATTTTTTTATTTAAGTCGTTTAAATATGTATCCGTGGAAGATGGATCATGATGGAAAATAGCCATCTGTTCAATTTCGGCTGCCTTTTGAAGACGCAATCCTTCTTGCCAAGTAGAATGACCCCATCCTATTTTTGGAGAAAAGGTATCATCATCATATGTGGAATCATAAATAGTAAGTTTAGATTTATGTGTAAAGTCAATCAATGCTTGATTTGTTTCTCCGATTTTATGTTCGTGATCCGTGATATAGCAAATTTCACCCTTTGGGCTAATTAACTTATACCCAAGAGATCCGCCTGGATGATTCATAGCAAGAGAAGTTACGCTTAAATCATCTTCAAGATCAATTTTCTGTCCTGCAGTAATATCATGGTAACGCATATCTGCTGCCATAATTTTTAAAGAGATTGGGAAAATCGGATGGCATATGGTTTTTGTGAAGAAGTTTTCAACTCCGCCTAAATTTTCAAGATTTCCACCGTGGACATCAATTGTGTAATTTTTATTCCATGCTGGCCCAAAAAAGGGATAACCAACGATATGGTCCATATGATAGTGCGTTACAAAAATGGAAATTTTTAAAATTCGATCTTGTGCGAAAACCCATTGACCAAGGTTGTAAATCCCAGACCCTGTATCAAAAATTACCAGATGATCTTTCCATAAGGCGCTTACGCAAACAGTATGTCCGCCAAATTCTTGATAGTCAGGACCGCTGCACGAAAGTGTGCCTCTTGGGCCCCAAAACGTTACAATCAGATCATTCATAAACCCAGCTCAATTCTATTTTTTCTACTGCATTACTTTTACTTATACTCTTAGTTTATTAACAAATCCTTAATTTATCATTTTTTAAATTTGGCAACAATGTTCTATTTCGACATTTTTTTATTGACAAACTTTTTGTTTGATGATAGAGTGATTGTAGGATCAAAAAACTTGAAGGAATAAAAATTATGATAATACAACCACCACGAGGAACGCACGATCTTCTACCAGAAGATTTTTTAGCCCATACTTATATCAAACACAAATCTTTTGAAATTATGGAAAGATTTGGATTTCATGGAGTAGATACACCTATTTTTGAATTTTTAGAGGTGTTTAGCAGACCTCTTGGAGATGCATCTGATATTGTCAGCAAAGAAATGTATACGATTAATGATAAAGGCGGGGAAATTTTGGCGTTACGGCCTGAAGGGACTGCCGGGGTTGTGCGTATGATGATTTCAAATGGATTACAACAAGAAATGCCATTGAAATTGTGTTATGCTGTCCCTTGTTTTAGATATGAACGTCCTCAAAAAGGAAGGCAAAGACAGTTTCACCAAATTGGCGCAGAATTGTTTGGAGTAGCCTCATTTTATGCAGATGCTGAGATTATTTCAATGGCTCTTGAAATATTTAAAGAATTTCGAATTGAAGATAGGGTCAAGCTTTGCTTGAATACAATTGGTGACTTGGAAAGTCGTCATATATATCGATCAAAATTAGTTGAATACTTAGAAAAATATGAATCAGAGCTTTCACAAGACAGTCAAATAAGGCTTAAAAAGAATCCTTTGCGTATTTTAGATTCGAAAAATGAAACAGATCAGAAAATACTTGAAACCGCACCATTGCTGCATGATTCTTTAAATATAGAATCTGAGACTTTTTTTGACGGATTACGAGGTGTTTTAGAATCACAGAAAATAGAGTATACAATTAATCAAAAACTTGTCAGGGGCCTGGACTATTATACGCATACAGTATTTGAGTTTATAACGGATGACTTAGGCGCCCAAAGTGCGGTGATTTCAGGTGGGCGTTATGATGGGTTGGTTAAAGTCATGGGTGGGCAAGATATTCCAGGCGTGGGTTTTGGCGGCGGAGTAGAGAGGTTGGCTCTTCTTTTAAGAGAAAAACCAAAATTTAATCGCCCGGTTGTGATTATTCCTGTTGCGCAGCAAGATGAAGAAGCAGCTTGGAATCTAACTTTTGATTTACGTAAAAATGGTATTATCACAGACATGGGGTATTCTGGAAATCTTTCAAAGCGTATGAAAAAAGCTTCCAAAAATGATGCGCTTTATTGTATAATTGTCAGTAGCGAAGATTTGGTTCAAAATCAAGTCACTGTGAAAAATATGGACTCTGGAGAACAAACGCTTGTTCTTTTGACGCAACTCACTAATTATTTAAAGTAAGAGAAAATGAATATAAACGACGCATTTGAAGCAAGGCTTTCAACAATTTTAGATAGACACAATTCTTTAAAAGATATTTTAGCCCAAGGAATTACATCTGATCCTGCAAGTTTTGTAAAACTATCTAAGGAGTATTCGGAATTAACTCCCATTGCAGAATTGATTACGCAACTGCATAGTTCTAAAATACAAAGGGAAGAAACAGAGCCTTTGTTGAATGACCCTGAAATGAAAGATATGGCTTATCTGGAACTAGGTGAGCTTAATGAAGCCATAGAACGTTTGTATCAAGAGATTCAAGTCGCACTATTGCCTAAAGATGCAGCTGATGAAAAGAATGTTATTTTGGAAGTAAGAGCAGGGACAGGCGGTGAAGAAGCGGCCCTTTTTGGAGCAAGCTTGCTTCGTATGTATCAAAGATATGCCGAACTTCGTATGTGGAAATTTGAGCTTCTTTCAGAAAATTCAACTGAACTTGGTGGTATCAAAGAAGCAACAGCTTCTATTACGGGGAAAGGCGCGTTTGCAAGGCTTAAGTTTGAATCAGGTGTGCATAGAGTTCAACGTGTCCCAGAGACAGAATCAAGCGGGCGTGTGCATACTTCTGCTGCAACAATTGCGGTCCTTCCTGAGGCTGAAGAAGTTGATATTCAAATTGAAGAAAAAGATATTAGGATTGATGTTTTTCGCTCAAGTGGACCTGGCGGACAATCTGTTAACACAACAGACAGCGCTGTTAGAATTACGCATATTCCAACAGGTCTTGTCGTACAACAACAAGACGAAAAATCACAACATAAAAATAAGGCTAAAGCTTTGCGTGTTTTAAGGTCAAGGCTGTATGATTTTGAAAGATCCAAAATTGATTCAGAGCGTGCAGCAAACAGAAAAAGCCAAGTTGGGAGCGGAGATCGATCAGAACGTATTCGTACATATAACTTTCCACAAGGCCGGGTAACGGATCACAGAATTAACGTTACACTTTATAAAATTGATTTGGTGATGGATGGATATGCTTTGGATGAAATCATTGAGCCTATGATTGCGCATGATACAGCTCAAAAGCTTGCTGATTTCCAAGAATGATCTTAAGAAAAGCGTATCAGGACATATATAAATCTATTGGAAACGGGGCACATGCAAAAACTTTGATTTGTGGTGTTTTAAATATCTCTAAAGAAGACTATCTTCGCTGCGCTGATGACTCTTTAACGCAAGAACAAGAAAAAATACTTTTTGATGCGGTTGAAAGGTATTTACAAAATGAACCTTTATCTAAAATCATAGGAAAGCGTGAATTCTGGAACCTTGATTTTATTACTACAAAAGATACTCTTGATCCAAGGCCAGATACAGAAACTCTGATAGATCATGTGTTAGAGTTATTGCCTAAGGATAAGACTTATACTTTCTTAGAGCTTGGTGTTGGAACTGGGTGTATTATTATTTCACTTTTAAATGAATATACTTATGCACAAGGGGTAGGGGTGGATGTTTCTCAAGAGGCTTTATCTGTTGCTGTGCAAAATAAGAATTTACATAATATGAAGCGTTTGAATCTCATACAATCTTCATGGTTTGATAAGGTTGACGGAAAATATGATTTAATTGTCTCGAACCCGCCTTATATTAAATCAGAAGATATTCCAAATTTAGATGAAAACGTTAAAAATTATGATCCTCATTTGGCATTAGATGGAGGAGAAAATGGACTTATTCCTTATATTGAAATCTCAAAGCTATCAAAAGATTTTCTCAATCCAAATGGTTTGGTAATTGTTGAGATTGGATTTGGGCAAACCCAAGATGTAATTCATATTTTTCAATTACAAGGATTCACCCATCTTCACACAAAAAAAGATCTAAACGGGATAGGACGTGTTTTAAGCTTTGCCCATAATCTTGGGTAATGTTACTCCTGTTTGCCCCATGTATTTTCCTGATTTATCTTTATAAGATGTTTCACAAGGTTGATCACCTTTGAAGAATAAGAACTGACATACGCCTTCATTTGCATAAATTTTTGCAGGAAGTGGGGTTGTGTTTGAGAATTCTAAGGTTACGTGACCTTCCCATTCTGGTTCAATCGGAGTAACATTAACGATAATCCCGCAACGTGCATAGGTTGATTTTCCAAGACAAATCACCAAAACATCGCGTGGAATTTTAAAATATTCAACTGTTCTTGCAAGGGCAAAACTGTTAGGTGGAATAATGCAAACATCTGATTGGCGATCGATAAAGCTGTCAGATGAAAAGTTTTTTGGATCCACAATTGCATTGTTCACATTTGTGAAAATTTTGAATTCATCAGCCATTCTAGCATCATATCCATATGAAGAAAGACCGTAAGAAACAACGCCTTCTCCTTGTTGTTTTTCAACGAAAGGCTGAATCATACCTTCTTTTAAAGCCATTTCGCGTATCCATTTATCTGACATAATCATTTTTCGTCTCCTTGTTGTTGAGTGGTTTCTTGTCGTTTTCTATCTTGTTGTTTACGTCTTGTCAAATTTGCTTTTAAATTTTTTGCAAGCTGATCTATTTTATCTTTTGATTTTGGTTTAATTTCTTGTTTTTTATGATTCATTTTAAAATTCAAGCCTTCTTGGTTTTGGAAGTTCAAAAATGCGTATTGGATGTTTTGAAAATATTTTTTTGATATTTTCCAATAAAGTAGGACTAAGCATGTTGGGATTTCCTCTGAGTTCTATATATTTAGGATTAAATTCAGTTGATTGTATGTAAGCCATATTGCTAGAAAGAAGACTGTTTACATATTTTGTAATGGCAGATTTTCCACCGCCAGTGACTTTTGGTTCTGGATGAATAAATTCTATAGTCAGCTCCCTTGATTCTCCCATTGAAGTTTTAAAATCTGGAGGGGATACATTTCCTTTTTGTCGAATGATGACTGGGGTAGGTTTTGATTGTTGAATGTCTTTTTTAGGGGACTCAGGTTCAACCTTGACAATAACAGAAGGTGAGTTTTCTGTGCCATGAGAATCTCTTATAATGCTTTTAAATTCGTCAATAAGATCATGGTCAGGATCACTGGCTTTAAGAACATTTATAATGTTGCGGGAGCTTACTGAAAGTTCAGCATCGACATCATTATCAAATAATAATCTTGCTTGCTCTATCATTCGGTTTGCCCAATAAGTTCCTCTTTCCGTATCTTTATGTTTAAAATAGCTTTGTGTTAAATACGGAATATAAAAAGGAATCATTTCAGCATCCGCCAAAACTTCAACTCTATATTGCGTTAATGGATCCATCAAGCCATCTTGGGGTAAGTCTAAGCGATAAGAAAAATTTGGATCTAAATAATCATGAATGTAAGAAAGTTTTTGAGGGAAACACCCATTGACTCCGCTGAAAATTGGCTCTTGCTGGGCGCTTTTAGCCTCATATCCACGTAATTTAACGCGAGGACCTTTTCCGGCGGCTTCATAATTAATGTACCTGTCATTCCAGGGGATCTGCCATCCTTGGACAATTTGTCCCAGATTGTTATGATCGAAAAATAAAACACCTTCTGGAATTTCTGATTTGAATGGTTTTAGAGTGTATTGACGTTTTTCAAGTCTTGGGTAATATGCAAGCTGTGAATATGATCCCTCGCCTTTTCTGATATCGTTTACTAGATGAGGTCTTATCTTAATCCCCCATCCATTGGCAGGTTCTGATAGCCAGTTTGGATGGGAATGGGTAGATTGTTTGCCATAAAAATTTAATTCCTCATCTGGAGTATCTGCGTGGTCTATGCAATGACCAGCATCGTATGTGGCCCCATCTTTTGTTTTGAAAGGTTTTTGAGACCGGGCTCCAGTAAATACGTCTTGTCTTGTATTTGTATAGCTATACATAGTGTGAAAACTGCCGTCTGCTATTCTCTTTTCTTCAACAAGATAAGACATTTTTCCAATTTCACTTTTCCCAAAAGTATATAGCCTTACTTTGAAAGGAGATTTTCCATGGTGCATCATCATCAAATTTCCATCATCATCAAATTTCCAAAGATGAGATAAAGGCAGAAGTGGGTATTCATTCATATCAAGAGATTCCTGAATAGTCTTTATTTCTCTTGATGTTCTATAAGTTTGGTAATGAGAATCAGTATATTCTTGTCTTAAAGTAGCGATTTGATTGTTTTCTGCTTGTATGAAACCATTGTTTAAAATCGAAAATAAAAATACGATTTTAATAAAAATTATATGAGAGAATTTTTTGTATTTTGCGTGATTCATTTTTAAAACCTGTAATTTAAATTGATTTGGAATCTATGGTCTAGACCTGCGTGGTTTTTTTCAATATTTCCAGATGCTTCTAATGTTGTGTTTTCGTTTATATTCGAACTTATACCAAGTATTAAGGACGAAGTGAAGATATCAACATATTCTATGTTTCTGGATCCAATTTTAATTTCACGAGGAGAGAATTCTTTTGAGATTTTTCCATCCACCATGAAATTAAATATACCTAATTTTTTTTCTAAACCAATGCCTGCTCCAAAGAAAGCAGCATTATCTTGAATGACGATAGAGTTGTTTTTTAAAGTGGTATCCATGTCAAACATGATGCCATATCCTGTAAAAAGATAAGGGGATAATTTGAATGTTGTGATGGGAAGTGCTTTTTGTGCTTTCATGTGCGCGCTGAGCGTCTTAAAGTGCTTGCAAAAAGGATTATCTTGTTTTTGATGAGTACGATATATAACTTGGCTTGAGATGTGTTTATTAATGTTGTATCTTACGCCCATGGCGTTTTCTTCGCTAGCAACAAATAAAGAGTTAAAGGAAGTTTTTTGAAAAGGAGCCGATAGATCAAATGAAGAAACCATGGATTTGTATGGCAATGCTTTATTAATGTCCTTTTTCGCTTTGATGATGATTCTTTTATCATTTTGTAAAATTGAGAAGTCATCAGTTGAAAAAGCGGTAAAATTTTGGATTTCACCTCCCTCAAATAAAGAACATACGCTATCTTTGTTAAACGATCCTGCGGTTGAAGCAATCGTGATGGCTGCGTTATTAAAATCAATTAAATTTGGTGTTTTAACAATAGATTGAAGTTTGTCTAAAGAGTCTTTAAAGCCGCTGGAGTTTATTATTAAAACAATGGAAGAGCCTGTTTTAAATGTTAAATTTTGCTTTATGGCTAATGGCTTTGCAGACGTATATAAGGTGAATGTTTTGGTGTTTTCAAATTTTCCCCCGATAGATGCTCCGTTTTCTCCATAATAAACAAAACGACCATCATTTTGGAAGTCGCCATCGATTGCTCCTCCATTGATGATAAAGCCACGATTTTCGCGTTCTTCTTGGTTGGTGACCTTGCCTGTGATTTGACCATTTTCCATAGCAAAAACACCTTTTTCATTAATGGCGTCTCCTTGGATTTTTGATCCTGTGTTCATCAGAGTTCCTTCGTATGCTCTAAGACCGGGGCCTGATATTTTTTCGCTTTTATTGATGAAATTTCCTTCAATAACACCGCCATTGCCAATATCAAATATTTTATTATCATTGATGATTGTTTTTGCTTTGAATTGATCATTTTTAGAAGTGAGGGTATAAGTGTCTATAATAGTGACAGTATCACCCTCTCTTTTTGTGACGGTTCTTTCAAATGTATGTCGGACAAGACCCGAAATAGAGTCTGTAAAACATCCTGACAACATTGAAGAAACTGATGCTAATAAAATTAAGTTTTTCATTTTTTCTTAAAACCTTATATAATTTTTTAATATTATGTAGTTTATCAATATTTCCAAAAAGTGTCAATATCTTTTCTACAAAACAGGAAAATTAATTTTAAAAATTCCCCATTCATCAGGAATTGGGGCTTTTATAATAATAATTGGCTTTTTTGGATTGAATGGGATTTGAATTTTATGTGCGTGTAAGTGAAGGAAGGGGTTTTCTTCAGATGTTTCTTTCCCATAAATTCTATCATTTAGAATAGGGTGGCCAATTGCGGCGCAATGAACTCGTAATTGATGTGTTCTGCCTGTTTTTGGAGTTAAGTATAGCAATGTGGAATCATTGTATCGTTTCAAGACTTGATAATAAGTTGTGGCAGGCTTGCCATTTTCATGGTCTACTTTCATCCACCATAAATTTTTTCGCTCAGATTGTTTTCCAAGTGGCAAGTCAATTATGCCCTCATCTAAGCTTACAATTCCATGTACGACTGCCAAATATTGTTTTTCGATATGGTCACTTTCAAATAGTTTTCCCATGCGTACGGCTCCGGCTTTGTTTCGTGCTAAAACTAGGCAACCACTAGTGTCTTTATCTAATCTGTGTGCTAATGTGGGGGGATTGGGTAATCCAAATTTCAAATCACTAAAATAATCTTCCAAAACAGCTCCACCTCCTGATCCTTTGTGTACAGGGATGCCTGATGGTTTATTAATGATTAAGATCAATCCATCACGATAAAGTATTGTATCTTGAATATTTAACATATTTCTTGTCTTTAAGTGCGACGGTTTCGGTTGAAAGATATACCGTGTTTATCAAATAAATGGCATTGGGATTTATCAATATCAAATGAAATTGAATCGCCGATACGAAATTTTTGATTCCCATCACATCGTACTAAGACAGGGTCTTGAGATTTGATCTTAATGTAAACATATGTATCACTGCCTAATTGTTCAACTAAAGCAACTTTTCCTTTAAAAGAAGTATCAGAATTTGAGATAAAGCAATGTTCAGGCCTTATTCCAAGAGTTATCAAATCTCCTGCGGATGCTCCATATTGTGAAAAATCTAGTTTTCCACAAAAATCAATTTCTATGAAATCTGGAGCTGTTGTTTTAACTTTTGATTTAATAAAATTCATAGAAGGAGACCCGATAAATCCTGCCACAAAGACATTTCTTGGATTATGATAAAGCTCTAAAGGTGATCCGACTTGTTCAATTACGCCTTGACGTAGGACTACTATTTTATCTGCTAATGTCATAGCTTCAGTTTGATCATGAGTTACATAGATCATGGTTGTTTTGAGCGTTTCTTTCAGTTTTGCAATTTCCATACGCATTTGAATGCGAAGGCTTGCATCAAGGTTGGAAAGTGGTTCATCGAATAAGAATACTTTTGGATTTCGCACAATTGCACGCCCAATTGCAACGCGTTGACGCTGACCTCCTGAGAGTTCTTTTGGTTTTCTCTCAAGTAGATTTTCAATTTGAAGAATAGCTGCAGCTTTTTTTACTTTCTCATCAATTTCTTGTTTTGTATTTTTTGAAATCTTAAGACCAAAAGCCATATTTTCGTAAGCGTTCATATGCGGGTATAGTGCGTATGATTGAAATACCATTGCAATCCCGCGTTGTGAAGGGGGCAGATTTGTGACTAAAACATCATCAATCAAGATTTCTCCATCAGATTGATCCTCAAGCCCCGAGATCAATCTTAAAAGAGTTGATTTTCCACATCCTGATGGTCCGACGAAAACAACGAATTCATTGTCATTAATTTCAAGATTGATATTGCGTAAAATTTCATTAGAGCCAAAATCTTTACTTAAGTTTTTAATTGAAAGTTTTGCCATTTTTTATCCTTTCACTGCCCCGGATGTAATGCCAGAGATAATTTTTCGTTGAAAAACAAGCATCAAAATCACCAAAGGCAAGGTTACAAGTACTGATGCTGCCATAATATTCCCCCATGGAAGTTCAAATTCACTTGAGCCGCTAATTAAAGCAATCGCAACAGGGACTGTGCGCATATTTGAAGATAAAGTCAATGTTAATGCGAACAAAAATTCATTCCATGCGGTAACAAAAGATAAAAGCCCTGTTGTAATTAAAGCCGGGCCCAAAAGTGGCATGAAAATTTTAGTGATAATTTGAAAAGATGAAGCACCATCCATAATCGCAGCCTCTTCAATTTCCTTTGGAATTTGTCGCATAAAGGTGGTTAGAATCCAAGTAGTATAAGGTAAAACTAGCACAAGGTATGAAAAAATTAATCCGTACAACTGATCATAAAAACCAATACTGCGAATGAGTTCAAACATGCCAGATAAAATTGCAATTTGAGGGAACATGGATACTGCTAAAATCATGAGCAGGAGTCTTTTTCTTCCGCGAAATTCAATTCTTCCTATTGCAAAAGCGGCTGTGAAAGCAAGGGATAACGCGATTAAAACAGTGCTGACTGAGACAAATAAAGAATTTACAATGTTTCTGCCAAAAGGTTGCTCAAAAAGAATGGATTTATAGTTATTTAGTGTGAATTTTGAAAATCCAATATCTGAAGAGAAAAGGTCAGAGCCAGATTTTAAAGATGTTATGATTGCCCATACAAAAGGAAAAACAGCGCAGGTAACGATTAAGGCCAATAAAAGAAAAAAGGCAATTTTGCTGATATTTTTGCGAATCTTGTAAGAAGAAAGATTAGTGTGTTTCATAAGCGTCCACCTTTTTCCCAATCAGTAAGTAAAAAAGCGTCATGATCAAAACAATCATGAATAGTAAGCTTGCGGCAGCAGAGCCAATGCCTGTTTCTTGAAATGTAAATAAATGTTGATGTGCATATACGGACATTGAAATTGTTTTTGAATTGTTGGGTGTTAAAACGTAAATCAAATCAAACACCCTCAATGCATCGAGTGTTCTTAGTATGATAGCGACTAAAAGTGTGGATTTAAGCAAGGGGAGGGTGACTTTGAAAAACACACGAATAGGGTTCACGCCATCAATTTTTGCTGCTTCATAGCATTCTTGAGGAATGAGTTGGAGGCCCGCTAGGATCATTAATGACATTAACGGCGTTGTCTTCCAAACGTCTACAATCACAACAGATAACATGACGAGCTTAGGAGATGCTGTCCAGGCAAGAGAATGATCGACAATTCCAAAAAATCTGATGATTTCATTTAAAACACCATAAACATCATGATACATCCATCCCCAAAGTCTTGCTGAAACAATTGTTGGAATGGCCCAAGGAATCAATACAACGGCCCTAACCAAACCACGTCCCTTGAAATTCTTATGAAGAGCCAGTGCTATAATTAGCCCAAGAATGGTTTCTAAGGCAACCGAGCAAAATGTAAAGAAAAATGTATTTTTAACAGCTTTCCACCAATTTGGATCCGAAAGTATTTTTTTATAATTTTCAAGACCTATGAACTTGGCTTGAGAAAGATCGGACAAGTGTGCATCCGTCAAGGCGTAATAAAGAGTGGTCAGTAAAGGCCAGCCGGCTACAATTGCCAAAGCAATAATAATCGGGGTTACAAATAAAAAAGCCGATTTTTGTCTTTGCGACTGCAAAGCTGATTTTTTTTTATTCATATATAGCTCCTATTTGACAACCGGAGCCAAGATTTTTGAGAGTTTCTCTTGTAGGTTTTCTAGTCTTTGATCAATTTTATCCCCTTTTCGGGCTAAGATTTCATGTATTGTCATGAAAAACTCTTTGCTTACTTGTGAGTATTTTAATCCTGTTTGACGGGTAGGTCTTAGAATTGATGTTTCAAAAAAAGGATAAATTTCTTGAAAATGCGGGTGTTTAGACAGCACTCCAGGGTCTTTATATAAGGCGGGAATCGTTGGAAGGTAGCTGGAAGATATAGCACGTCTTTTTTGTTCTTTGGCGCTTGTTAAATGGCGTATTAAGCTTATGGCCTCTACTTTATGCATAGAATACTTAGATACAGCCAGTTGTTGTCCTCCAAGAGCGCTTATGTGTTTCCCATCATTTCCACCTTTGGGAAGTCTTGCAATGCCAACTTTATCTTTGATTTGGCTATCTCCAGCATTGACTAACCCCCAAACATAAGACCAACTACGTAAAAATACCGCATTTCCAGATTGAAAAACACCTCTTCCATCTTCCTCGCTGTAGTTTAAAACTCCTTCAGGAGAAATTTTTCCAATCCAGCTGGATGCTAGTTTGAGCGCTGTTTTTGCATATGGAGTGTTTACGGAAACTTTTTCTTGATCGTTTAATATGAGATCTCCTCCATAACTACTGATCCATTCCAAACCGTTAACTGTTAACGCTTCAGCGGCTTTTCCTTGAAAGATGTATCCCCACATTTTTTTGGACATGCCTTCTCGCTCTGAGTTTTGAATTTTCAATGCGGTTTGTGTTAGTTCTTCCCAGGTTTGGGGGACGGGAAGGTTGTGTTTTTCAAGCAAATCTTTTCGGTAATATAAAACACCAATTTCATTGTAAAAAGGCAGAGCAACCAAAGCGCCATTGATGGTATTATTTTTAATTAAATGATCAAAGTGCTCCATTTTTTCTTCATCTGGAACAGAAGGGGATAGATTTTCAAGGTGATTTGAAAATATAGAAGGCCATGCTACGTCAATTAAGAAAATATCTAAATTTTTTGATTTTGCTGCGAAAAATTGTTGATAAAGAGCGAGTTTTTCATTTGCTTCTGTGGGGACAGAGACAAGGTTAACTTTATTTCCAGTTTGTTCTTCCCATTGTCGCACGCCTTTAAGGCATTCTTCAAATTGTTTCCCTTTGCCTCCACAAGTCATAGATAGTTCAATACCTTTTCTTGAAGCAGACTGTCCAGGCTTGTTTGGTGAAAAAATGCCGGAAAAATAAGCGATAAATAAAACGATTGTTACAATACCAATACTACGTGTAATGACAGGCACCATAAACTCACTCACTCCTTTTGTTAAATTTTTCACATTTGTACCAGAGGGTATGATCTCTGTAAGAATTTTGCAAGTAGTTATTTTATGCAAAATTAAAAAAATATGTTATAGTAGTTCTTCAATTAGATAAAAACCAGGTAATTTCGGAGAAAAAAAATATGTTAAAAGTCTTATCAAGAAAGGATTTGAGAAGCTTTTTTTTAAAAGATGAAGAAGTGGCGCTTGCTCAAATAATAAAATATTTGGAAGAAAAAAATATTGATATTTCTCAGGCGCAAAAAGATGCAAATGAAATTATCATCGATATAAAAGATTTTTCAAAGAAAAAATTGGGTATTGAGGCATTGCTTCAGACATATCCTTTAAAATCCCCCCAAGGGCTTGGATTGATGATGTTGTCTGAAAGTTATTTGCGTATCCCAGATGCGTATACCCGTACAAAAATTTTAGAAGATAAGTTGGGCTGTCAAAGTTGGGATGAGTTTATGGGTAAAAGTGCGCATAAATTGATCAATTTTGCAACCTGGGGGCTTCATGTGACCAAGTCTTTACTTGATCGCACCGATGAAGATAAAAATCCGATAGAAAATTTATTGAGCAGCGTGACGACCCCTTCAATTCGTTGGGGGACGAAATTTTCCATGAAATTCATTGGAAGTCAGTTTATCTTAGGGGAAACAATTGAAAAAGCCCTTTCAAAAGGAAAAACATTTGCAAAAGCAGGATGTAGGTTTTCTTATGATATGCTTGGTGAAGCTGCCATGACGGAATTAGATGCTTCAAGGTATTTTCAATCCTACAAAGATGCAATTTTGAAAGCCTCTTCCTCAGAGGGAGCAGGATTGAATCCTTTTGATTTTCCTGGAGTTTCAATCAAGTTGTCAGCTCTTTTTTCAAGATATGAGGACACGCACACAAGACATATTCAAGAAACCCTTTACCCCCGGATTTTAGAACTTGCAAACCTTGCAAAAGAAAAAAAAGTCTTACTGACAATTGATGCTGAAGAGGCGGATCGTTTGGAAACATCCTTAGACGCCATCGAGTTTTTATTTTCTCATCCAGATTTAAAAGATTGGGAAGGTCTTGGTTTTGCCCTTCAGGCTTATCAAAAACGTGCTTTTAAAGTCATTGATTGGGCGCAAGAACTTTCATCAGTTTATCATAAAAAAATATACATAAGGCTTGTTAAGGGAGCTTATTGGGATACTGAAATTAAGCGAGCACAAGAACGTGGTCTGGCTTCTTTTCCCGTTTTCACACGTAAAAACAATACTGATCTTTCCTATCTTGCATGTGCAATTAAGCTTATGGAAAATGATAAGAATTTTTATGTGCAATTGGCCACTCATAATGCATTCACATTTTCTTTGCTTTTACCTTGGATCAAAAAAGGTAATGTTGAAATGCAACGTCTGCATGGTATGGGGGAATCTTTATTCGAAAGCTCTAAACGGTATGCACCAAATGCTCAACAAAGAATTTATGCACCCGTTGGAGGACACAAAGATCTTCTAGCGTATTTGGTTAGAAGACTTCTTGAAAATGGAGCCAATACATCTTTTGTTAACCAAGTATTAAAACAAGATGGCATTGATCAAAGCATCACGCAAAACCCATTCACACAATATAAATTTGAGAAATACAAGGAAAACCCAATGACAAAAACACCTTCCTCTTTATATAATGCACGTAAAAACTCG
Source organism: uncultured Alphaproteobacteria bacterium (assembly GCA_964497925.1). Classification (GTDB taxonomy): domain Bacteria; phylum Pseudomonadota; class Alphaproteobacteria; order CAIYWZ01; family CAIYWZ01; genus CAIYWZ01. The sequence goes on from CAZCFE010000015.1 coordinate 18,157, forward strand.
AAAGGGTTTGATTTATCTGATCGCGAAAAAATTGAACAACTTTATATGAATATGGAAGAAATCTTATGCCAGAAATTTTTCTGTGGACCTATTGTTGCGGGAGAGGAAATCAAAAAAACATCTCCTCATCGATCGATTTCATCTCCATCAAAGAACCAAAATATACTTGGTGAGATTTGTTTATCTGACGAGGAAACACTGCTTAAAGCCCTTGATGCTGTTCACTCTTTTTTTCCAAAATGGTCCAGTACATCATTGGAAGAAAGGGTAAATTTGGTTATGGCTCTTGGGGATGCTCTTGAGGAAGAACATGAGACGCTTTATACTCTATTGATTCAAGAGTCAGGAAAAACGCTAAGCGATGCGGTTGCTGAAGTCAGAGAAGCTGTTGATTTTTGTTATTACTATGCACGGCAAGCAAAAAAATTGCTAGAAACCCCTGAAACTTTAGAAGGGCCAACAGGAGAGCTGAATCAGTTATCTTTGCATCCAAGAGGTGTATTTTTATGTATAAGTCCCTGGAATTTTCCGCTTGCAATATTTTTAGGCCAAGCTATTGCGGCGCTTGTGACAGGTAATACGGTTATACTTAAGCCCGCAACAAACACATGTTTAATTGCGTCATTTGTTGTAAAATTGGCACATAAAATTGGTATACCTGGACAAGCTATTAGTCTTGTTCCGGCATCTGGAACTCTTTTATCCAAAACATTATTGCAAGATAAAAGAATTCAAGGTGTTGTATTCACAGGATCAACTCAAACGGCACACACTATTCAAAAGTCTTTAGCTGCAAAAGAAGGGGCCATTTCTCCATTTATCGCAGAAACTGGCGGGCTTAATGCAATGATTGTAGATTCATCTGCTTTGCTTGAACAAGTGACAAAGGATGTAATTGGTTCGGCTTTTAAAAGTGCAGGGCAAAGATGTTCAGCGCTCAGGCTTTTGGTTGTTCAAGAAGATATTTATGATGATCTGATTGCAATGATCAAAGGCGCCATGAAAGAGCTTAAAGTGGGTGATTCTTCGAATCTTGATACGGATGTTGGTCCTGTGATTAGTGCAAATGCAAAAAGTAATATTGGTGCCTATATTCATAATAAAAAACATGAAGGATTTAAGGTTTTTCAAGAAACAAAAGTGCCAGAGTATGGCTTTTATGTAGAACCGACTCTTATTGAGCTTGATCATATTAATCAATTAGAGCAAGAAGTTTTTGGTCCTGTTTTGCATATGACCAAATTTTCAGGAAAAGAGCTTGAGCAAACAGTAGAAAAAGTCAATCAACTGGGATACGGTCTTACCATGGGGCTTCATACAAGAATTGATAAAACCATATCTACCGTACGCTCTCTTGCCAAGATAGGAAACTTATATGTGAACCGAAATATGACAGGGGCCGTTGTTGGCGTTCAACCTTTTGGAGGAGAAGGGATGTCAGGAACGGGGTTTAAAGCAGGAGGCCCATACTACTTGCTTAAATTCTTAACCGAAAGAACATTCACCTATGATACAACATCTGCCGGCGGAAATGTGACACTTATGACTCAAGATTAAAAAGCATGAGCCGAATAATCTTTTTAAATGGATGCGGCTCTGCGGGAAAGACTTCAATTGCAAAGGCTATAGGTTATTTGAGTAATGATCTTTGGTTGACTTTTGGCGTTGATACATTTATCAACATGATGCCATTAAGCAAGCAAGAATCGTATTTCAAATGTGTCCCAGGTCAAAACGAACGAGGTCCTTTAATGCAGGTTGAAGTCCAAAAAAATGGCAGAAATTTATTTGGATCTATGCCTAAGTTTGCGAAAACGCTTGTTGATCAAGGGAATAATCTGATTATTGATGAAGTGTTGTTGAATGAAAGATCTCTGGAATCTTATGCAAAATATTTAAAGGATCATACGGTTTATTATATCGGAGTTTTTTGTGATTTGACAGTCATGCAAGAACGTGAAATTTTAAGAGGTGATCGGTGCATTGGTCTCTCAAACGATCAAATTGATAGAGTTCATCAAGGTGCCTTAAGCTTATATGATCTTAAAGTTGACACAACTTCTATTTCTTCCTTTGAAGCGGCGCGCCTGATACTTAAGTTTATGCATGATAACCCTGTGCCAAAAGCTTTTGAAATGTTAAATAGTATAGAGTCTTAGTATGCAGAAAATAAGAATTTGATAAGAGATGGGGAAAAAATGAAACATATTGTTGAACAGTCTGTGATTAGCTATGAACTTGCGGAGTTGTTAATAAAGGAATCTATCAAACATGCGCAGTTCATTAATTTAGCCATCTCAGTTTCAATAGTAGATAGCGTTGGAAATTTAGTTGCTTTTGCACGCATGGATAATGCAAACCTTATAGGGGTAGGAACATCCCAAGGGAAAGCTTTTACAGCAGCAAGAAGTGGCCTTAATACTAGACAGTTTGCCGATTTTTTGAAAAGCCATCAAATAGAGCTAGAAAGTTTAAAGAATGAAAATTTACTCCCAATTCCTGGTGGGATTCCTATCTTTTTTCACGAAAAATTAATTGGCGGAATCGGTATTGGCGGGGGCACGGGAGAGCAAGATGAATCTTGTGCTAGAGCTGCCCTTGAAATACTTAGTTAGGAGATATAAAAATATATGTATTAATCATTATGCGGCATTTAAGTTTTAAAAGAACTCAAGTGTAACCATGATTTAAAGAGATTAAGAAACGAATTAACGGATAACTTATGAACAATCTCACCCACAGAAAAGCAAGAATTGCTGATTTACCACATCTTATAGAGCTGCTCTTAGAAGATGAACTTGGGCAGACGAGAGAATCCAGATCAGCTGTGGTGGTGCACGAAAACTACATCAAAGCATTTCACAAAATCGATAGCGATCCAAACCAATATTTAATGGTAGTCGAAAGAGGCAATCAGATTATCGCCACTTGTCATCTCACCATTATGCCCTCACTCACTTTCATCGGCAGCATCCGTATGCAAATAGAAGCTGTAAGGGTCGCAGGTAAATATAGAGGGCAGAAAATAGGATCTTGGATGTTTGATCAAGCCATTAGTTATGCAAAAGAACATCATGTTTCTATTATTCAACTCACCACAAACAAAAAGCGATCAAAAGCAAAACACTTTTATGAAAAACTTGGTTTTGAAACCAGCCATGAAGGTATGAAATTATATTTGGAATAGGAATGATGAAGATTCATTTTGAAAAAGTAACAGGAGCTCATTTAGACACCATTTTCAGCTGGTTGCCTCAGCCCCACATTATGGAGTTCTGGGATAATACAGAGGCGCATAAAAATGACATTGTCAGTTTTGCGCAAGGGCGAAAAACACCATCGTCTTATGCTGGTGGCGGGTATCTTTATTGGATTGCATATCTTGAAGATGAACCTTTTGCAATGTTGATGACCATTCAGGAGACATACCAGGAAGATATAGGACAAGAAAAACTCAAAAGACTTTCAAAAACAGGTCATACCTATGGCCTCGATTACATGATCGGTAACCCTAAGTTTTTCGGCAAAGGCTATGGATCTCAAACCTTATCTGATTTTATCGATTATTTCCGCGAAATTGTTGACCCCAAAGCAGATACATTCATAATCGACCCTGCTAGCGATAACCCCAAGGCAAAGCATGTTTATATGAAGGCAGGCTTCAAACATGTGTGTGATTTCATGATGGAAGGTGATGTAAGTGGTGCAGGCAAAGTTCATCATTTGCTCCTCAAAAAATTTGATCCAAAGGTTTCGATTGTCAGAGCAACAATAGATGATTATCCACGCATTCAAAACATGGCCCGTTTTTATGTTTATGATTTATCAAGAGACTGCGGATCAATTTCATCTGATTGGGCTATTCCAGAAAATGGGCTTTATGAGTGTTTTGATTTTAAAAATTACTTTGAAGAGCCATCCAGAAAAGCTTATTTAGTTAAAGTTTATGATGAGATAGCCGGCTTTGTTCTGCTGAATCAAGCAACTGAAAATTCTACAAACAACTGGAACATGGGTGAGTTTTTTATTATTGCTAAATTCCAAGGCGTGGGCATTTCTACTCGTGTTGCTCAAGAGATTTGGAATATGCATCCCGGCAATAATAAGTCAGCCTTAAAATTTTGGGAAAAAGCAATTAGTGCATTTACCTCTGGGACTTTTAATAAGCAAATCAAAGAAGTTACATATGATAAGCAAGCCCCTAGAAGAATTATCTTTGAATTTGATACGCAAAATAGCATCAATCAAAATATAGTTCCTCAGTTTGTCGTACGCACATCTGAGTTTTCTGATATCGACGCCATGGTTTCACTCTCAAAAGCCAAGCGTAAGCTTTACGAAAAAGCGCAGGCCGTATTTTGGCGATATGCTGGAGAAGAAGGCGATAAGGCACAGGAAAAGTGGTTCAAAGAACTGCTGGAGGACAAAAATCATGTGATTTTTACTGCATCCGCCTGCGCCAAGGCTTCGGTGGACAAGGAAAGCGACACCCAAAAAATCCTGGGATTTATTATTGGCAAGCTCATGTCTGCTCCAGAAGTTTATAATCCAGGTGGGTTGACCTTGATGATTGATGATTTTTGTGTGAAATCCGAGAACCTTTGGCAATCTGTTGGGCATAAGTTAATTGAAAAAATAAAAGCTGCAGCCAAGGCTAAAGGCGCCATTCAAATCCTTGTTGTATGTGGCGCGTATGACAATCCTAAACGTAAGTTTTTAAGCCAACAAAACCTATCTATTGCATCTGAGTGGTTTGTAGGAGCTATTGTATGAGTTTTTGTAGTATAGATCTTGATCAGTTACACGCTAGTTTACATTATTTGCATGTTAGTGAGTTAAAGATGAACTGTGAAAATTTGAACCTTTCTGAAAAAGGTAAAAAAATAGTTCTTATTAACAGAATTCTCCACTTTCTTAAGACGGGTGAAAAAATTAACTTGTCTAGATATCCTGCAATTTCAATGTCAAAGGGGCAAAATAATCCAACACTAGGTGCATTAATGTTTAAGGGCACTTATAAAAACGATCTAAAAACTAGACTTTTCTTCAAAGAAATTATAGGCCAGCACTTTCATTTTACAGCTTTTGGTATTGATTGGTTGGAAAGCCGTTGGATGGAGGGCAATCCTCCTACATATAAAGAATTTGCCGATATGTGGAGTAAAGAATATGAGTTTAGAAAAACATATGGAAGTGCACCAAAAGTGGAGTGGGCTTATATTAATTTTGTAAAAAAATATTTAAATGAGAATCCATACGTGCCCCGCCATAAAATTTCAAGTGAATGGGAAACTGAACGCATGTGGCATAAAGACTTGGTAGATAGATTTGTCAAAGAGTGTCTGACGGAGGGGAATGTGAGGGTTTTATAATTTAGGATAGTCTAAAATGGTTCCGTGAATTTTTCGCATTTTTTATTCTTAAGGCTTACAATGGAAATATGGAATCAAGATTTTCCTTGCTATTTTTTAGAAATCTTATTTAAATGAACCCTTGATAATTAAATAAAGATATGGAAATGAGTGATATGTTAAAGTATATGGTAATACCATTATTGATAATGCAGCCTTTAATGGTGCAACCAGCAGAATTGGATTTGTATTCGTATCCTTCCCAGTGGAATAAATTTTCAATAGAAGAAATGTTTAAATTGCCCGAAGAAAAAGCATTTTCAGAAAAATTTCTCAAACAGTGGATGAATGCGATGGAGGCTTGTTATAAGGGGTTTAAAAAAGATGCGAAATCTTCAGGGTATAATTTTTCAAGAACAATTGATAGCTTCAAAGGGGTTGAATATAACTATAAAGAAAAAACTATATCTATAGTTGCATCTCATTCTTCTGCTATAAAAAAGCAGACCACATGGATATCTAATTGGTTTTTGCAAACATATCCATTTCTTGAAAATTTCAATGCGCGTTCTCTGGGGGCAACAATCCATTCTCTTTCTTATCTGAGAGTGAAGCCTGAGAAAAAGTGGATGACAGCCTTTTTAACACAGGCTCAAAACGAACTTTTTAATTTTAAAAATGAGCCTCAAGGGTGCAGTATAGTTCTTTGTTCCATGGCTTCTTTGGGCATTATTGCGCCAAACAAAACCTTGATAGATTCATTTTTAGCTGCGGCTTTATCCAAGAGTGGCGGACTTAATGCTCAAGAAATCAGCAATATTCTTTATGCTTTAGCACTTTTAGGGCATGTTCCTAATCAAGATAATTTGGATGAATTGCAAAAATTAGTAGACAATATTGATTATTATAAAATAGAGGCCAAGCATCAAATCTTTCTTTTTCTTCAGCATTTAAAGAAGCAAAAAATATCTTTTTTAAAGGATGAACTTTTGAAATCGTGGGTTCCTGAAATTAAAAAATATATCACACAAGCAAACAATGTGTCTCAAGCCGAACAAGATGTGTGTATGGAGTTGCGAAAAGTTAATAAAAATTTCTCTCAATCTGTGTATATTCCTGAGGTGGCTTCAATTGTTGATTTCTATGACTCGGCCACAAAAACCATCCTTCAATTTGATGGACCTTTTCATTTCTTATCAGACGGCACTTATGATGGAAGCTCCGTGTTTCAAGAGAGGCTTCTTAAAGAGTTTGGATATAAAGTTAAGCGTTTAAGTTATAAAGCTTGGCAGAAAAGTGATAATAAGAAAGCTTTATTAAAATCTCTTTTGACGGAATAAGTAACATTTATTTTTCATTTTGGCAAAAAATATATTGACAATTCAAACCGTTTTGTATATTATTATAATAAATGATGACAAATGGAGAGTAAAATGAAAACAATTGGTTTGCTTGGTGGGACTAGATGGGTTTCGACAATAGGGTATTATAAACTTTTGAATGAATTTGTGGAAAAGGGTTTAGGTGGGTATCATAGCGCAAAAATTTTGTTTAAAAGTATTGATTATCATGATATTAAAATAAATTATGGAAAAAATCATCACAAGGTTGCTCAGCTTTTAAAAACAGAACTGCAAGGTCTCATTGACATGAAACCTGACTGTATCATTATCTGTTGCAACAGCTTGCATAAATATTATGACATGATCAGGCAAGATCTTATTTTAAATATCCCCGTCATGCATGCTGTTCATTTGGTGGCAGAAGATTTAAAAAGAAAAAGCGCCAAATCAGTATTATTTCTTGCAACAAAGTTTACAATGGAAGATGGATTTTTTGCAAAAATTTTGGAAGAAAACGGAATTCATGTCACTGTTCCAAATGAGAGCGAACACCATGAAATGCAAATCATTCACGCAGAATTAATGCACAACAACATACGCCAAGAGTCGCAAGATTATTTTAAAAACCTGACCCAAAAATATCAAGGCGTAGATGCCGTTGTTCTGGGCTGTACAGAATATCCTTTGCTTCTAAACGAGCAAAATTCACACCTCCCAATTATCAACCCCGTTCACTTGCAGGCGATGGCTGCAGTGAATTATGCTTTGATGGGGGTCCAATAGTAAGACTTGGTGTATGTTGGAAATTGAAAAAACTAAGGTTAAACTTGCAAAGAATTTTAAGGAGGAATTATGAATAAAAAGACTTCAATACAAGCTATAGTGATGTTTTATTGTGCGCTTTATCTGGTTGATGCATTTAATGTATATCTAAGTAGTAAAGGTTATTTTAAAATTGAAAACACAGTTCTTAGCGTGGTTTTTGATGTTTTGAAACGTTTGATGATTTGGTCATTGCCCGTTTTGTTATTATTGAAAAATCCATTTGATTATTTAAAGCTTAATGAGAATTTTTTAAAAGGTGTGATGGTTGGTTTATTTATCGGCATTTCTCTTTTATTATTAAGGGCAGGCGGGCTTTATCTATTCAAAGGATCTGTGGAGATTGATTTGGATCTCCCTCCACATGTTTGGTGGTCGGTAATTATTTTTGTGGGGTTTAGTGAGGAAGTCGTTTTCAGAGGCTATCTTTTGCAAAAAATTCAAGAAATATCAAGTTTCTGGACAGCAAATATTGCAACAACGGGGCTATTTATTTTGATGCATGTTCCCTATTGGGTTTTTGTTCTAAAATATGACTTTTCTTATGATATGTTGTCCCATAGCTTATCAATTTTATGGCTCAGCTTATTATTTGGTTTTGTGTTCAAAAAAACCAATTCCTTATGGGCATGTATAGTAATTCATTCTATTAATAATTTTATGACTTTTTGCGTAAAGTGATTGGTGAAAAAATGAGGAAGAGATTCAATGTCTTTTATATGTGCAATGAGTTTAGACCGCTCAAAATATTTGCGAGATCTTCCCAATATTTTGTATCACTTTTATCTTGCAGTGCCCAAATCCAACCAAGGATTGAACGAACATACCCACGTTATTGCCCTAATTTTTCAATAAATACTATCGAAACAATAATAAGAAAATATTTAAATTTAATTCAACAAAGTATTATCTTTAAAATAATAAAACCAGAGTATCCATTCCTTGGCTCTGTTATTAGGACCAGTATCGGCTCTCCATCTGCAGAAAAAATTGCCCAAGTATTACAAAATTATAAGAAGCCAAATCAATTTTTAATTGGCGCTTTTTCATCTAAAAATTTAATTGCTGTTATTGGCTTTGGTGGCGCTGCCGTTGGAGATCCTGCCTGCGATCTTGTAATTGCATGGACCTATTTATTCGGCAAAGCGCGTGAGATTTTTATATCAAAAATGGGTATGGATGCTGATACATGGCTTCGTGCACGTGCCTGGGCACTTTGGAAAGCAACATTTGAACTATGCCAGATAGCAGATAAGAGCAGCCCTGAGGCTGGTTTACAAAAACAAATAATTGATGAGGTTGTGGAGTGAGTAATAACAAGATTAAGGCTATTATTTTTGATGTCGATGGCGTGGTATTTAAAACTCACGATGAAAGCGGAAATTATTTATGGAGCCATAGCGTCAAAGAAGATCTTGGTCTGACATCAAAGCATTTCTCTCTTATTTTTTCAGAGAAATGGGAGAGCATAATTCGAGGTAAAATAAAACTGGATGATCATCTTCATGCTCTTTTCCAAGAAAAATTATTTAAAGACTTGGGCATAACGCCAGAGCAGTATATTCAGTATTGGTTAACTCACGATCATCAAGTTAATCAAGACATATTAGATTTGGTAAAAAGTTTAAAAATCCAATGTTATCTCGGTACGAACCAAGAAGCTTTACGTACCGCTCATATTCTGGATACGGTTGGCTCTTATTTTAAAGAATGTTTTGCATCTTATAAAATTGGAGTTATTAAACCGGAACAAGGATTTTTTCAGCATATTGGAAAGGCACTATCGTTACTTCCACATGAGCTTTTACTGATTGATGACACAAAAAATAACACCATCGGCGCACAAGATTGCGGTTGGCATGTTTATCATTACCAAAATGATACCCGCGGGCTTATGGATTTTTTGAAAAAATATGAGGTTATGAATGGATAAAACTTTAGATACCTATCTCAGCCTTTGCACAGAGGTTTACGATTTAAGCAGGCCGAATCCACCAGAAGATGATTATGCTTTTTATCGTGATTATGCCATGAGAGCGAACGGCCCTATTTTAGAGCCGATGTGTGGTGGTACAGGCCGATTTTTACTGCCCTTACTTGAAGAAGGTTTCAATGTGCATGGCTTTGACGCCAGCGACCATATGCTTAAAGTCTTGCATGCTAAAGCCAAAACTAAAAATCTTGACGCTACGGTATGGAAAGGCTTTGTTGAAGATTTAAAACGTCCAGAAAAATACAATTTGATTTTTATTCCCAGTGGGTCTTTCTGTTTAATTATTGATCCTGCAGCAGTGAAATCAGCACTTAAAACACTTTATCATCATCTAAGCGATGATGGTGTTTTATTGTTTGAAGGTGAAACTCTTAAAGCTGTGTCACCACTTGATGTATGGCGTGGCTTTGTATGGCACAAACCCAATGGTCAGATGATCATGCTAAGTTCATTAGCAACCATGAAGGAGAATGTTTGCAATTCGATCGGCAAATACAAACTGATCCACAACAACAGCATTATTCATACAGAAATTGAAGAATTGAAAGTCAGAATTTACGATCAGCATGAGTTAACTGAAATTCTCAAAAGTTGCGGATTTAAAGTTCGCGCAATAAAGGCTTTTGGTGGTTCATCTACCCCAGACGAAAATGATGAGAGCGTTGTCTATGAATGCAGAAAATAATGTTTCTGATCTCTTAAATGCTTTATCAGATGAGGTTAACCGGCTCTATGGTTATGTCACAATACCTGGTGATAATTTTGGTGAGCCAGCCATTAATTCAGGCCCATGCGCTCCATTTGCTAATGCCTTTTTAAAGCTATGGAATCAGAGTTTTAGTAAAAAGGCACATATTGTTTTTATCATGGTTAAAAACTCAGATGAGTGTTGGCATGTTTTAGTACGTTTGCCCAATCGATTGCTTTATGATGGTGGACATGGAATTCATAGCGAAGAAAAATATAGCGATAAATTTGATATAGTGGACATGATAGAATATGACATTGAACTTTTAGAAAAGCATTCCTACGGTCTTGAACGAACATACCCACGTTATTGCCCTAATTTTTCAATAAATACTATCGAAACAATAATAGGTTCTGTTGAGAAATTTAATAAAGTATGATAGAATGAGAATAAAACGA
>CAZCFE010000016.1:0-27744 GCA_964497925.1 uncultured Alphaproteobacteria bacterium
GTGAAGGCGGCCGCACTGTCGGCGCTGGCGTTGTAGCTCAAATTATTAAGTAATATTTCCCCCCTTGAAAAAATAGGGGGTATTTTTTTAGGAGTGTAGCTCAATTGGCCAGAGCACCGGTCTCCAAAACCGGGGGCTGGGGGTTCAAGTCCCTCCACTCCTGCCAGTACATCAAGTGAGGAATAGATGCAAAAATCATCGCCAGTAGAATTCTTTAAACAAGTCAGGCAAGAAATTAATAAAATCTCTTGGCCTACAAGAAAAGAAGTTATCATTACGGGAATCATGGTTTTCATCATGGTTTTGGTTTCAGCAGTTTTTTTCCTTGGCGTTGATACGGTATCAGCTTTTATTATTAAAAGTATTTTAAGTTTAGGATCAAAGTTATGACCGAAGTTGTCCATCGTTGGTATGTTGTGCACGTATATTCCGGAAACGAAAAAAAAGTTGCTCAATATATTCGCGAACAAGCAGATAAAAAAGGTATTTCAGAAGAAATTTCACAAGTTCTAGTCCCTACAGAAGAAGTTGTTGAAATTCGTCGTGGCGTAAAAGTAAATGCAGAAAAGAAATTTTTCCCAGGTTACATCCTTGTAAAGATGCAACTTACGGATGAAAGTTGGCATTTAGTAAAAAATACGCCAAAAGTTACAGGTTTCTTGGGGTCGAAGATAAAACCAACCCCAATCACAGAAGCTGAAGCGCAAAGGTTGCTTAATCAATTACAAGAAGGTGCAGTTGTTACAAGGACTGCGCTTAAATTTGAAATTGGAGAAACAATTAAGGTTTCAGATGGTCCATTTGCATCATTTAACGGTGTCGTTGAAGATGTGGATGAAGAAAAAACAAGGCTTAAAGTGTCAGTTACAATCTTTGGCCGAGCAACTCCTGTAGATCTTGATTTCTCACAGGTTGAAAAAGCGTAAACAACAGCGGAAGGTCCTTAGTCAGACCAATTCCCGCGAACCTAACTATAGAAAGAGGTTATTATGGCTAAAAAAGTACTCGCTTACATTAAGCTGCAGATCCCTGCAGCAAAAGCAACTCCATCCCCACCTATTGGTCCAGCTTTAGGGCAAAGAGGTTTAAATATCATGGAATTTTGTAAGGCATTTAATGCGCAAACTCAAAACATCGAAGCAGGAACTCCGATTCCTGTTGTGATTACTGCGTTTACGGATAAAACGTTTTCATTTATCATGAAATCACCACCTATGACTTTCTTCTTGAAGAAAGCTGCGAAAATTGAAAAAGGAACTACCACTCCTGGTCGTGAAACCGTTGGTGAAGTTTCAATGGAACAAATTCGTGAAATCGCAACCAAGAAAATGGTTGATTTAAATGCAAACGATGTTGACGCTGCAATGCAAATGGTAATTGGCTCTGCAAGATCAATGGGCTTGAATATTGTGGGGGCATAAGAGTTATGGCAAACAAATCAAAAAGAATGAAAAAAGCGTACGAAGGTTTAGATCGCAATAAATTGCACACTTTAGAGCAAGCTGTAACAATGGTTAAATCTGCTCCAAAAACAAAGTTTGATGAAACTGTTGAACTTGCATTAAACCTTAACGTAGACGTAAGAAAAGCTGAACAAGCGCTTCGTGGCGTGGTCCAATTGCCTCACGGAACAGGAAAAACATTACGTGTTGCGGTATTTGCAAAAGGCCCAAAAGCTGAAGAGGCTTTAAAGGCAGGTGCTGATATCGTTGGAGCTGATGATTTGGCCGATAAAGTTATCGCCGGAGAAATCAATTTTGACCGCTGTATTGCAACTCCAGACATGATGGGTGTTGTTGGTAAAATTGGTAAAATCTTAGGTCCAAAAGGCCTTATGCCAAATCCAAAGCTTGGAACAGTCACAATGGATGTAACAGGCGCTATTACAGCAGCAAAATCAGGACAAATTGAATACCGTACAGACAAAGCAGGCATCATTCATGCAGGTGTTGGTAAAGTAAGTTTCGACACTGTAAAGCTTGTTGAAAACATTAATGCACTTGTCGATGTTATTGCAAAAATAAGACCAGCCGGAGTAAAGGGAACATACATGTTAAGAATGGCTGTTTCATCAACAATGGGACCTGGTATTAAAGTTGATTTAGCCTCAATTAAGGCGTAACAAAATTCGTGAAAAAGAGTCATTCTTTTTCACGATAAGAGAGAGAAAACCTCTCTCTTGTCCTAGACTGCAGGTATTTATAAATCCTGCATAGACAAGAGAGGGAGTGTACAACACTTCCATTCTTGGATCGGACACTTGAGTTTCTGTGATCTATTATAAATCACAGGTGGTGTTAATCAAAAATAAGGAGTCAAATTCGTGAATAGAGCTCAAAAGCAAGAACTAATTGCTAACTGGCGTGACCAATGGCAACAAGCTGGCCTTGTTGTTCTTGTTAACCAAGTTGGGTTAACTGTAAGCGAAATGACCGATTTGCGTCGTAAAATGAGAGCTGAAAATGCTTCATTTCGCATTGTAAAAAATACATTAGCGAAAATCGCAATTACAGGAACAGCGTTGGAAGATTTATCTCCTTCTTTCACAGGCCCTGTTGGCGTTGCATTCTCACAAGATCCCATTGCTGCGGCAAAAGTTGTTGACAAGTTTGCATCCTCAAACAACAAGGTAAAAATCCTTGGCGGTTTCATGGATGGTCAAGTTTTAACACAAGATAATGTTAAAGCTCTTGCCAAACTTCCATCTTTGGATGAACAACGTAGTATGCTTATCGGCATTATCAGCGCACCTGCGACAAAAATCGCGCGCTTGCTTAAAGAACCAGGGGCACAGATTGCTCGTGTGTTATCAGCACACAGCAAACAAAATTAATAAAATATTATAAAAATTATTTAGGAGTAAAATTATGAGCAAAGTTGCAAAATTAGTAGAAGATTTATCAGCGTTAACAATCCTTGAAGCTGCAGAACTCAGCACAGCATTAGAAGAAAAGTGGGGCGTTTCCGCTGCTGCTCCTGTTGCAGTTGCTGCTGCAGGCGGTGCTGCCGCCGCTGCTGTTGAAGAACAAACAGAATTCAGCGTTATCCTTAAGGAAGCTGGTCCAAACAAGATCAATGTGATCAAAGTTGTACGCGAAATCACTGGTCTTGGCCTCAAAGAAGCTAAAGACTTGGTTGAAGCTGCTCCAAAGCCTGTTAAAGAAGGCGTTAGCAAGGATGAAGCTGCTAAGCTTAAAGAAAAAATTGCAGCAGAAGGTGCAACTGTTGAAGTTAAGTAATTACTTAATTACAACATAAAATAATACTGGAGGCCCTAGAAATTCTAGGGTCTCCTTTTCGTCGTTTGAACTGATTTTTAATTATTAATTAAGTCCCAAGGGGGAACACTATGGATATTTCGTACACAGGTCGCAAAAGATTTCGCAAGAGTTTTGGAAGAATACCTGAGGTCGCTCCAATGCCAAACCTTATAGAACTACAAAAAAGTTCTTATGATTCATTTTTACAATATGACGTTCAAGCACAGGATAGAGAAGATATTGGTCTTCAAGCGGCATTTAAATCAATCTTTCCCGTAAAAGATTATGCTGGAAAAGCTCAGCTCGAATTTGTTAAATATGGATTTGAAAATCCAAAATTTGATGTTTCTGAATGTGGACAAAGAGGCGGCACATATGCTGTTGCTCTACGTGCAACCTATAGATTGATCTTATGGGAAACAGAAGAAGCTACTGGCGCAAGAACTATAAAAGATATAAAAGAACAAGAAGTGTACATGGGTGACATGCCCCTAATGACCCCAAATGGTACATTCATCGTTAACGGAACAGAACGCGTTGTTGTATCTCAGATGCACCGCTCTCCTGGTGTATTTTTCGATCATGATAGCGGGAAAACACATGTTTCAGGAAAATATTTATTTTCAGCAAGAATCATCCCCTACCGTGGTTCATGGATTGATTTTGAATTTGACTCAAAAGACTTAGTTTATGTACGCATTGACCGTAAACGCAAAATCCCTGTCACGACCCTATTGATGGCTCTTGATGATGAAAAAACACAAAAAGCCAAATACGAAGCCAAAGAAAAAGGTGAGACTTTCCAAGCCTCAACCGCAAAAGGGATGAGCCGTGAAGATATTTTAAATTATTTTTACACATCTCAAGAGTATGTTTCATCCATGAATGCTTGGCGTTATGATTACGTCAGCGATAAATGGAAAGGGGTTAAAGTTTCTCACGATATCGTAGACGCTGATACTGGAAAAGTTGTCATCCCAAGCGATACAAAAGTAACTCATCGTTTGGCGAAAAAATTAGAAACTGATGGTTTGAAAAGCATTTTAGCTCTTGGTGAAGATCTGGTTGGGAAGTTTCTAGCGCGGGCTATTATAGATAACTCAGGAGAAGTCTACGCTGAAGCTGGTGATGAAATCGCATTAGCCTTACTTGAAAAATTATCAAAGAATGGCATTGATCGTATTCATGTTTTAGATATTGATCATACAAATGTGGGTCCTTATTTGCGTAATACGTTAAAAATAGATAAGAACAATTCACGCGAAGAGGCTTTAATGGAAATCTATCGCGTTATGAGACCTGGTGAACCACCAACATTGGAAGGTTCAGAACAGCTCTTCACATCATTATTTTTCGACTTAGAAAGATACGATTTATCATCTGTTGGTCGCGTAAAAACAAACTCAAGATTAAACCTTGATTTACCTGTGACTACACGCGTTTTGGCACGTGAAGATTTCTTAGGAGTTACAAAAGCGCTCTTGGATCTTAAAGATGGGAGAGGTCAAATTGACGATATTGACCATCTTGGAAACAGACGTGTAAGATCTGTTGGAGAACTCCTTGAGAATCAATACAGAACCGGGCTTACTAGAGTAGAACGTGTCATCAAAGAGCGTATGTCTTCTCTTGATTTGGAAGATGTTGTTCCAAATGATTTGATTAACGCAAAACCAGCAGCATCTGCTGTACGTGAATTTTTTGCATCTTCCCAGCTATCACAGTTCATGGATCAAAATAATCCCTTGGCGGAAATTACTCACAAACGTCGTTTGTCTGCCTTAGGACCTGGCGGTTTGACACGAGACAGAGCTGGATTCGAAGTACGTGACGTCCACACAACCCATTATGGTCGTATCTGCCCAATTGAAACACCAGAAGGTCCAAATATTGGTCTAATAAACTCCTTAGCAACATATGCCAGGATCAATCAGTACGGATTCATTGAGACTCCTTATAGAAAAGTAACTGATGGACTTGTAAGCAATGAGGTTATCTATTTATCTGCTATGGATGAAGGAAGATATACTATTGCTCAGGCAAACGCAGAACTCAGCGACGAAGGAAGAATCACATCTGAATTTGTCAGCGCACGTAAAGCGGGTGATTTCATAATCGCGCCTATCGGGGAAATTGAGTTAATGGATATTTCGCCAAAACAGCTTGTATCTGTAGCCGCATCACTTATTCCTTTTCTTGAAAACGATGATGCCAACAGAGCTTTGATGGGATCTAACATGCAAAGACAAGCTGTTCCTTTGTTAAAATCAGAGGCTCCTCTTATCGGTACGGGCATGGAAGGAACTGTTGCAAGGGATTCTGGCGTCACTGTTATTGCAAAAAATTCAGGGATTGTTGACCAAGTCGATGCAAATAGAATTGTTGTACGCGTAACATCCAACACAGATGATGTTGCTGGCGTTGATATTTACAACCTATTGAAATTCCAACGTTCCAACCAAAGCACATGTATTAACCAAAAACCATTGGTTCGCGTTGGCGATCGAATTGAAATCGGAGATATTATTGCTGATGGTCCATCCACAGATAATGGAGAACTTGCGCTTGGAAGAAATGTTCTTGTTGGTTTCATGTCTTGGAATGGGTATAATTTTGAAGACTCAATCATTATCTCAGAGCGAATTGTAAAGGATGATGTATTTACTTCTATTCACATTGAAGAGTTCGAAATCATGGCACGTGACACAAAACTTGGAAATGAAGAAATCACGCGAGATATTCCAAACGTTGGCGAAGAAGCTCTAAAGAATCTTGACGAAGCTGGTATTATTTCCATTGGAGCCGAGGTTAAACCTGGCGATATTCTTGTTGGAAAGGTGACTCCAAAAGGAGAATCTCCAGTTACCCCAGAAGAAAAACTTTTACGTGCAATTTTTGGTGAAAAAGCCTCTGATGTAAGAGATTCATCTTTACGCGTTCCGCCAGGAGTTAATGGCACAATTGTTGAAGTGCGAGTTTTCTCAAGACGCGGTTTAGATAAAGACGAACGTTCTTTAGCAATTGAAAAAAATGAGATTGATCGACTTGCAAAAGACAGAGATGACGAAAAATCTATTTTAGAAAGAAACTTTTACGCAGGACTTCACAACCTTTTACTTGGCCAAACAATTACAAAGGCTCCTACAGGGGTAAATGTTCAAACTGGAACAGTTGTAACTGAAGATTTCTTGAAATCTATAACAAAAGGACAATGGAGACAAGTTATTGTTGAAAGCGATGACATTGTTCGCCAAATTGAAGGACTTAAGGCTCAGGTTGATTCAGCCATTGCCGCTTTAATGCAGCGTTTTGAGGATAAGGTTGAAAAACTCAGAAGAGGTGATGAACTTTCTCCAGGCGTATTGAAAATGGTAAAAGTTTTCGTGGCAGTTAAAAGAAAGCTTCAGCCTGGAGATAAAATGGCCGGTAGACACGGTAACAAAGGTGTTGTGTCATGTATTGTTCCAGTAGAAGATATGCCGTATCTAGAAGATGGAACACCTCTTGATATCGTTTTGAACCCACTTGGTGTGCCCTCACGTATGAATGTTGGACAAATCCTTGAAACTCATTTGGGTTGGGCGTCCATGAATCTTGGAAAGCAAATCAATAAATTAATTACAAATTGCAATAATAATCAAATTGACACTAAAACCTTAAAGAAAGAATTAAGCTGTTTATACAAAGATGCAAAGATAGATAAAATCGTAGACTCTTTTGATGCGGATCAGACAATGGAGCTTGCTTCTAACTTAATTAATGGTATTCCGATGGCAAGCCCTGTGTTTGACGGAGCAAAAGAAGAGGAAATTACAAATTTCTTATCTCTGTCGGGCGTTGACACATCAGGACAAGAAAAGCTTTATGATGGAAGAACAGGAGAACCATTCAGCCGAAAGGTAACAGTTGGCTGTATTTACATCCTCAAGCTTCACCATTTGGTTGATGAAAAAATTCACGCACGTTCTGTCGGTCCGTACAGCTTGGTCACTCAACAACCTCTTGGAGGAAAAGCTCAATTTGGTGGTCAACGTTTTGGAGAAATGGAAGTCTGGGCGCTAGAAGCTTATGGCTCAGCATACACTCTTCAAGAAATGCTCACTGTTAAATCAGATGACGTTGCAGGTCGTACAAAGGTTTATGAAGCAATTGTACGAGGCGACGACAATCTTGAAGCTGGAATTCCAGAATCATTTAACGTACTTGTAAAAGAGCTCAAATCTTTGGGGCTTAATGTTGAATTCAATCAACGCACGATATCATAAGAGGATAATAAACATGCAAGGTATGAACAGAAACTTAGTTAATCTTTTTTCACCGCTATCCACTGCTCAACAGTTTGATGAAATACAAATTTCTGTTGCCAGTCCAGATCAAATCAGATCTTGGTCTTATGGGGAGATTAAGAAACCAGAAACCATTAACTACAGAACATTTAAACCAGAACGAGATGGTCTTTTTTGTGCACGTATTTTTGGCCCAATCAAGGATTATGAATGCTTGTGCGGTAAATACAAGCGTATGAAATACAGAGGCGTTATTTGTGAAAAATGTGGTGTTGAGGTTACTCTTACAAAAGTACGTCGCGATCGCATGGGACACATTGAGCTTGCATCACCAATTGCGCATATCTGGTTTACAAAATCACTTCCAAGCAGAATAGGTTTCTTGCTCGATATGTCCCTTAAAGATATTGAACGTGTTTTATACTTTGAAAGCTATATTGTTGTTGAGCCAGGTTTAACTGATTTAGCTATGGGGCAACTATTATCTGAAGAAGAGTATGTTGATGCTCAAGATCGTTATGGTGAAGATACATTTGCTGCCAATATTGGCGCCGAAGCATTAAAAATCATGCTTACCAATATTGATTTACAAACAGAACATGATCGCGTAAAAGCCGATCTTTTGACAGTAACCTCAGAAACTAAAAGAAAAAAATTAGTAAAAACTCTTAAAGTGGTTGATGCATTTTTAAATTCTAACACACGCCCTGAATGGATGATCATGGATGTTATTCCTGTAATTCCACCTGAACTCAGACCACTTGTTCCTCTTGATGGCGGACGTTTTGCAACATCAGATTTGAATGATTTATACAGACGCGTTATCAACAGAAACAATCGTTTAAAAAGGCTTATGGAGCTGCGTGCTCCTGATATTATCATCAGAAATGAAAAGCGTATGCTTCAAGAATCCGTGGATGCATTATTTGATAATGGGCGCCGCGGAAGAGTCATTACAGGCGCGAATAAACGTCCACTCAAGTCTCTTTCTGATTTGCTCAAAGGAAAACAAGGCCGATTCCGTCAAAACTTGCTTGGAAAACGTGTCGATTATTCTGGTCGTTCTGTTATCGTTGTTGGGCCTGAGCTCAAATTGCACCAATGCGGTCTTCCAAAAAAGATGGCATTAGAATTATTTAAGCCATTTGTTTTTGCTCGCCTTGAAAAATATGGACTTGCGCAAACCGTTAAAGCTGCTCGCCGAATGGTTGAAAAAGAACGTGTTGAAGTTTGGGATATTTTGGAAGAAGTTATTCGTGAACACCCCGTTCTTCTCAACAGAGCTCCTACCCTTCACAGGCTTGGCATTCAAGCTTTTGAACCAATTTTAGTTGAAGGAAAAGCAATTCAGCTGCATCCTCTTGTCTGTACTGCTTTTAACGCAGATTTTGACGGAGATCAAATGGCTGTGCACGTTCCATTGTCACTAGAAGCGCAGCTTGAATCACGCGTCTTGATGATGTCAACGAACAACATCTTAAGCCCTGCAAGCGGAAAACCAATTATTGTCCCAACAAAAGATATTGTTCTTGGCCTTTATTACTTAACAATGGAGCGTGATGGTGAACCAGGCGAAGGAAGCTTGCTTGGATCTTTGGCTGACATTGAACACGGTCTTGAATGTGGTGCGTTAAGCTTGCATGCAAAAGTACAGGTCAGAATCCCGGTAATGAATGATGATGGTGTTATTGAAATGCAACGCGTCTCAACCACACCAGGACGTGCAATTTTATGGGAATACATGCCAAGCAAGAACATTCCATTTTCTTCTATCAATCACGTTTTAACCAACAAAGAAATCTCTGGATTGGTAGATTTGGTTTACAGAAACTGTGGTCAAAAAGAAACTGTAATTTTTGCTGATCGCGTGATGAAACTTGGATTCTTATATGCAACAAAATCAGGAATTTCATTTGGTAAAGATGATTTAATCGTACCACCAACAAAAACACACCTTGTTACACAAACACGTGATAAAGTAAATGAATTCCAGCAACAATACCTTGATGGTTTAATCACGCAAGGTGAAAAATACAATAAGGTTATCGACGCTTGGTCACAATGTTCTGACTTGGTTGCTGACGCTATGATGAAAGAAATTTCAAAGGTTATCCCAGGAGAACAAATCAACTCTGTTTATGTTATGGCTCACTCTGGTGCCAGAGGATCTGCTGCTCAAATGAAACAGCTTGCTGGTATGCGCGGACTTATGACAAAGCCAAACGGTGAGATCATGGAAATTCCAATTATTGCTAACTTCAAAGAAGGATTGAGCGTTTTAGAATACTTCAACTCCACTCACGGTGCGCGTAAAGGTCTTTCTGATATGGCCCTTAAGACGGCAAACTCTGGGTATCTCACACGTCGTTTGGTCGACGTTGCTCAAGATTGCATCATCACAGAACCTGATTGTGGGACAGAAAACGGCTTAACCATCCGGGCTGTTATGGAAGGAAGTGAAGTTATCGCGTCTTTGAGTGAACGGGTGCTTGGGCGTATTGTATTTGAGGATTTGGTTGACCCAATCAGCGACGAAACAATTGTCAAATCAGGTCAAATGATTGATGAAGAAGCTGCATTAAAAATTGATAACACAGGCATCAGTGAAATCAAAATTCGCTCAGTCTTAACATGCGAAAGCAAAATTGGTATTTGTGCGAAATGTTATGGCCGAGATTTATCTCGTGGCACTTTGGTTAACCTTGGCGAAGCTGTTGGTGTTATTGCAGCTCAATCAATTGGAGAGCCAGGAACGCAGCTTACCATGAGAACATTCCATATCGGCGGTGCTGCTCAACGGGGAGCCCAAAAATCAAGCATTGAAGCAGCTATGGAGGGTGTAATTGCTCTCAAAAACAAAGTTGTCGTTGCTCGTGATGATGGTACGTTTGTTGTTACTGGACGATATCTTGAGGTTTCAGTTTGCGATGACCATGGACGTGAAAAATCACGCCACAAGGTTCCTTTTGGTGCTCGTCTCTTAGTAGATGAAGGTCATCGCATTGAAAAAGGACAAAAACTCGCAGACTGGGATCCATACACAGTTCCAATCATCACAGAACGTGACGGTATCGTAAATTACGTAGACCTAATCGAAGGACTTTCTATTCGTGTTGTTATGGATGAATCCACTGGAATTTCAACACGAGTTGTAACCGATTGGAAACAACAATCCAGAGGTTCTGATTTAAAACCAAGAATTATCTTACGCGATGAAGCTGGAAACCCATTAAAACTAACATCTGGGCTTGAAGCAAGGTACTTCATGTCTGTTGAAGCTATATTGAGCGTTGAAAACGGAGCTCATGTAAAAGCAGGTGATGTTCTTGCTCGTATTCCAAAAGAATCCACAAAAACAAGGGACATCACAGGAGGTCTTCCTCGTGTTGAAGAATTATTCGAAGCGCGTAAACCAAAAGACAGCGCTATCATCTGCGAATCTGATGGCCGCGTTGAATTTGGAAAAGACTACAAAACAAAACGCCGCATCACAGTTACCCCACTAGAGGGGACTGAACCTCCAATGGAATATTTAATTCCAAAAGGTCGCCATATTATGGTTCACGAAGGTGACGTTGTAAAACGTGGGGATTTGCTTGTTGATGGAAACCAAGTTCCTCATGATATTTTACAAGTGATGGGCGTTGAGGCTTTGGCAAACTATCTTGGAAACGAAGTCCAAGAGGTCTTCCGTCTACAGGGCGTGAAAATTAACGACAAACATATTGAAATGATCGTGCGTCAAATGCTTCAAAAAGTTGAAGTCATTGAAGCTGGAGACACCACAATGATGAATGGCGAAATCCTTGATCGATGGGACTTTAAGGAAGAAAACGACAAAGTTGCTCTTGAAGGGCTTCGTACAGCCACCTGTCGTCCAGTTCTTCAAGGGCTTACAAAAGCATCACTTCAAACGCGTTCCTTCTTCTCAGCTGCGTCTTTCCAAGACACAACACGTGTATTAACTGAAGCTGCAGTCTCTGGAAAAGTTGATCGTTTGACAGGACTCAAGGAAAATGTAATTGTCGGTCGCTTGATTCCAGTTGGAACAGGAAGCTCTGTAAATGACTTTAAAATCCTTGCAGCATCAAAAGATAAAGTTTTGATTGAAGAAGCTCGTTTACAGCAAAAAGCATCTACTTCAAAAAAAGCCGCGGGTTAAATTAGAAAAAGACCAAGGAACCGTCCTTGGTCTTTCTTTTAAAGGAAAAAACATGAAGCTAAAAAAGTTATCTCCATCAATTGTTGAAGGGAAAAAAGTTTTTGTTCGTGTTGATTTGAATGTTCCTATGTATGATGGGAAAATTTTCGATGATTCTCGCCTAAAAGCAACTTTAAAAACAGTCGAGTTTTTGATCCATCATAAAGCATCACAAATTATATTATGCTCTCATTTTGGAAGACCAAAAGGCTATGATCAAACTTACTCCTTGTTTCCGCTACTAAGCACTTTAGAAAAAATCTACAGTTCATCTATTAGTTTTGGAGATAACTTTGATCATAAAATCCATTTACTTGAAAACGTCAGATTCTATGAAGGTGAAGAAGACAACTCTCTAGCATATGCTAAAATGCTTGCATCTTCTGCAGATATTTATGTAAATGATGCTTTCTCAGTATCTCACAGAGCTCATGCATCCATCGAGGCAATCACTCATTTCCTTCCATCTTATGCAGGCTTTGCTCTGGCTTATGAAGTAGAATCTTTAGAAAAAGTATTGAACTCTCCAAAACGACCATCAGTTGCTTTTATAGGAGGATCAAAAATCTCTACAAAAATTCAAATCTTGGAAAATTTAATTAAAAAAGTCGATACTCTTGTTTTGGGAGGAGGGATGGCAAACACTTTTCTTGCTGCGCAAAATATTTTTATGGGCAAATCTTTGGTTGAACATGATTTTAAACAACACACTTTAAATCTTATATCCTCCTCAAAAGATCATAAAACTGATCTTATCCTCCCTTTAGATGGGGCTGTTTTACGGGAAGAAGAGAGATGTGAAATCGATATAGGCTCTATTAACGAAAATGAGTCTTTCATTGATATTGGGGATAAAACTTTAAACAAAATTGATGATATATTAAAAAAATCAAAAAGCATTATATGGAATGGTCCTTTTGGAGTTTTTGAAAAAACTTGGGGAGCAAAAGGAACCATCCAATTAGCAACAAAGATCGCTGAACATACAAATCAAGAAACTGTATCTGTTGTGGGTGGCGGAGAAACAGCTGCTGCGGCAATTCAAGCTGGTGTTGAAAATCAGTTCACACTCTTGTCTTTGGCTGGTGGAGCATTTTTAGAGTTTTTAAGCGGCTTAGACCTGCCTGGATTAACGGCTTTAAAAGAAAAATAAACTATAGGATATATAAATCAAATGAAAACGATATTTTCTCTCTTTCTATTATTAACGATAACAAGCTGCAGTGATGATTTGTTTAAAGATCGTCCCTTGGATGAAATTTACAATGAGGCCATGGATAATATGATGGGAGGATATTACGTCAAAGCTGCCCAAACTTTTGAAGAAGTAGAACGTCAATATCCTTACAGTTCTTGGGCTAAAAAAGCACAAATCATGGCTGGATATTGTTACTATAAAGGAAGCAAAGCAGAACTTGCCGTTTCTGTATTAAGTCAATTTGCCAGTATGCATCCAGGTCATGAATTAACTCCTTATTCAACATATTTAATTGGTTTGATCCATTATGGAAGAGTACAGGATCCAAAAAGAGATCATAAAATCACACAAGACGCTTTAAACGCATTAGAACAACACACTAAACGATTCTCATCATCAATTTATGTTAATGATTCAAATGATCGAATTAAATTACTTAAATCATTACTTGCTGCAAAAGAAATGGATGTTGCAAAATCCTATCAACAAGAAAAAGCCTATGTTGCTGCACTTGGTCGATATCAAACTATTTTAAATAAGCACACAGATTCTATTTATGCACCTGAAGCTTATTACCGCCTAACTGAACTATTCTTAGACTTTGGAGATACGGATAGAGCAAATGAGATTATACGTTTATCTAAAATTCGTAACCCAAATTCAAAATGGACAAAAATGGCAAATGATCTTCTAGAAAGAACAGCTAATAAATGATTCATGAGCTTGCAATTCAAGATTTTGTATTGATCTCAAAAACAAACCTTGATTTTCAATCTGGGTTAAGCATTTTCAGTGGAGAGACAGGAGCTGGCAAATCTATTATATTAGATGCTTTAGGCTTTATCTTTGGAAACCGGTCTGATAATTCATTCATTCGTCATGGATCGGATAAATCGACATTGGTATGCAAATTGGAAGCAACCCCTGAAGTGATTAATCTTGCGCAAGAACACGGAATTGAAATAACCGACAACACCCTTCTTATTAAACGTATCTTGTATAAAGATGGTGCCAGCAAAGCGTTTATAAATGACTGTCCATCTTCTGTTGGTTTTTTAAAACGTATTTGCGATCATATGATTGAATTTCATGGTCAATTTGATCGCTTGATGGAATCTTCCCTACATTTAAAAGTTGTAGATCAATTTTCAGGGGTCCATCAGCTGAAATCTGAATTCAAAGAAACATATTTAATATGGAAAAATTTAAGCCAAGAGCTTACCAATACCATATTAAGTCATGAAAAATTTTTGAAAGATCAAGAGTATTTTTCTCATTTACACGAGGAGCTAAAGCAATTTTCACCACAAGAATCTGAAGAAGATACTTTATTAGAAGAAAAAACACTTTTACAACAGGGTGAGAAAATTTTTAAAACAATAGATCTTACTAGCCAAGCTATTGGATCTCGGAATGAAAGTGTAGATAAAATAAGGCGCGCGCATAAATCAATATCTAAACTTGAAGAGGACATCCCTCTTTTTATCGATGTTTCAATCCTGATTGGCGAAGCTTTGGATAAATTGGCTTTGGCCGAAGATATGCTTGAAGAAAAATCTTTAAAATTAGACCTTAATCCAAAAAGACTAGAGGAAATTGAAAGCAGACTTTTAGATTTACGCTCTTTATCAAGAAAACATCACTGCATACCCAATGCACTTCCTCAAATTTTTCAAGAGTTATGCGAAAAATTAGAGTTAATCCAAAATATTGATAACGCTGTTTTACACTTAAAAAAACAAATTGAAACAACCCAAAATCAAATGCTGAAACAGGCAAAAAATCTTTCTGATGAGAGAAAAAAGCATTCCAAGATTCTTGAAAAGATGATCACCGATGAGCTGCCCGAATTAAAACTTGAGAAAGGCAAATTCTCCATTCACTTCAAAGAAAAAGTACTTTCTGAGATAAATCAAGATGGATTTGATGATGTTGAATTCTTGGTGGATTTAAATGGTGTAGGCCAATATTCCCCTCTTTCTAAAACAGCATCTGGCGGAGAACTTGCAAGACTCATGCTAGCATTAAAAGTAGTTCTTGCCAAAATGCAAACATCGCCCGTTATTATTTTTGATGAAATTGACAGTGGCATGGGGGGATCAACAGCTGCAGCCGTTGCAACCAAATTGAAGAACTTATCCAAATCATCTCAAGTTATTGCAGTCACTCACTCACCTCAAATTGCAGCCATTGCTGATCATCACTATTTCGTTGAAAAAAAAGGTGACCCTATATCAAGTCATTTAATTATACTAGAAGATGAAAACCGAGTTACAGAAATTGCACGCATGCTTTCAGGAGACCATATAACAGATGAAGCAAAATCTGCTGCTAGAAAATTAATGCAAGGCTCTTAAAATGAACTTATCTCAAGATCAGGCTTTAGACCTGAAAAAAAAACTTATTGAAAAATTAAAAAAATGGGACCAAGCATATTTCATAAATAATGAATCTATAGTTGATGATGATGTATATGATGCTACAAAACGAGAGCTAATTGATATTGTCGCCTTTTTTGATTTTGATGAACCTTATTTAAAATTAGTAGGAACCTCGATTGATTCATCATCTTCAAAAATCAAACATCTTGCTCCAATGCTATCTCTTGACAACGCCTTTTCCAGCCAGGAAGTTTTTGACTTTATCACGAAAGCAAATCGATTTTTAGGATTAAAAAATACATTTTTTCCTCTTATCGCTGAACCTAAGATTGATGGATTATCAGCATCTCTTACTTATGATAAAGGACAGTTTATCAAAGCAGCAACACGCGGCGATGGCGAAATAGGCGAAGATATCACTAAAAATATTCTAACATTTAAGAATCTACCTTTTGATATTCCTTATCAAGGCCTTCTAGAAATCAGAGGGGAAGTTTACTTTGAAATGGATGATTTTAAAAAAATCAATCAACAAAGAATTATTGAAAATTTAAATGTTTTTGCAAACCCACGAAATGCTGCCGCGGGATCTTTACGTCAACTGGATCCCAAAATAACAGCTCAAAGACCCTTAAAATTTTTTGCGTATACAGTTCACTCAAATGAATCTCTTCCTGATCTAAAAACACAAGAAAATATATTAGAAGAATTTAAAAAATGGGGATTTAATGTTAATCCTCTTTGTGAAAAAATATCCTGCATAAATGATGTGGATACATTTTATGAAAAACTAAAAAACATGCGTTCACGCTTGCCTTATGAAATTGATGGGATCGTTTATAAAATTAATGATCTTGATCTGCAAAATAGACTGGGGCTCAATCATCGTTCCCCTCGTTGGGCAATCGCTCAAAAGTTTCCGTCTGCCCAAAAAGAAACCATTCTAAAAAATGTAATCTTCCAGGTTGGAAGAACAGGCGTTATCACGCCTGTTGCTCAGCTTGATCCCATAGATGTTGGAGGAGTGATTGTTTCTCGAGCAACGTTGCATAATGCAGATGAAATAGAACGCAAAGGTCTTAAAATTGGAGACACCGTTGTATTACAAAGAGCTGGGGATGTCATTCCTCAAATTGTAAGCGTTAATACTCAAAAAAGATCAGGAGCTGAAATCTCCATTTTTTTTCCTCACAATTGCCCTTCTTGTAACTCTATACTTATAAAAAAAGATGGAGAAGTCGCCTGGAGATGCATCAATATCTTGGGCTGCACTGACCAAGTAATTTCAAAATTACAGCACTTTGTTTCAAAAGATGCTTTTAATATTGAAGGCCTTGGGACAAAAAATATCGAATTTTTATACCATAATCATATGATTGAAACATTTTGTGATATATTCACTCTTGAAAGTAAAAGCTCTAGACTTCAAGCATATCAAGGTTGGGGAGAACAATCTGTTCAAAAATTATTTCAAGCTATTTCAATGTCCAAAAAAATCTCATTAGATCGTTTCATTTATGCCCTTGGCGTCCCTCAAATTGGCATTTCATCAGCAAAGCTTCTAGCAAAAACATATAAAACATTGGATAGTTTATATCAAGGGCTAACTGATGATTCCATAGAAACGATTGATGGGATTGGCCCATCAATGATTGCAGATTTAAAAGATGTTTTTCTATCTGACAATATGATCCATGAAATTACAGAATTAAAGAAATTATTAACAATTGTTCCTTATGAAAGTAATAGCGTCCTATCTCCTCTAAGCGATAAAGTTGTTGTTTTTACAGGCACTCTTGTTAAAATGACACGTAGTGAAGCAAAAGAAACCGCTGAGCGTATGGGAGCAAAGGTTAGCTCTGCAATATCAAAAAGCACAGATTTTTTGGTTTGCGGAAGAGATCCAGGATCAAAAGCTAAAAAAGCATCAAATCTTGGCATTGAAATTTTAGATGAAGATGCGTGGTTAGATATTATTAATTAATAAAAAGGACTTGAAAATGAAAAAAATATTATCTTTAATTTTATTGTTAACTCATATTGCAGAAGTAAATGCCGGTTCATTTTTTCCTTCCAAAGAAGCGTCATCTAAAATCACTCAGAAATCAATTACCTTACGCCCCACTGATCCTGAAGGCAGGAAAACAATTAAAGAAAATTTTATCAAGGAATCTATTAAAAACCGAGTTACGAACTATAATGATGACCCCGAATTTGCAAAAGCAAGAGCGGAACACGAAATTTCAAGAGTCCTCTCAACTACAGAATTTGCTTATGACGTTATCGCTAATGATATAAATCAAAAAATAGGACACATGGTTCTAATTAAGCAATATGATTACACAATGCCCACATTGTTTCTATATGATATTCGTATTTATGATGAATTTCAGAAAAAAGGTTACGGAACCTCAGCTTTAGCTGAGTTTGAAAAAAAAGCACGAGAAATGGGGGCAAAAAGAATTGGACTTCATGTGTTTGAAGCAAATGAAGGGGCTCGTAAATTATATCAACGTGAAGGGTTTCGTATAAATTCACGCAACATGTCGAAAAACTTAGAGGATAAAAAATAAGTGAAAAATATCGCATCAAATTGGTTTAAATCGTTACAAGATAAAATTTGTTTGGATCTAGAGTCTCTGGAAAATCAATCTATTTTGAACGAAGATCAATTTCGAGCGACAAGTTTCACATTTACAGATTGGTCTCGAGATGGCGGTGGCGGAGGAACCATGGGGGTATTGCGAGGTGGTCGCGTTTTTGAAAAAGCAGGAGTTAATTTTTCTGCTGTTCACGGACAATTTCCTGCTGAGTTTGCTTCAAAAATACCAGGAGCAGATAAAGATCCAACATTTTGGGCTTCTGGAATTTCAATCGTTATTCATCCAAGATCACCACTCGTTCCTATCATTCACATGAATACAAGAATGATTGTGACCACAAAAACTTGGTTTGGCGGAGGAATTGATTTAACTCCTGTATACCCGACAGATGAAGATACCGAATTTTTCCATTCTCAAGTAAAAAACACTTGTGATCAATTTGATACAAGTTACTATGATAAATTTAAAAAATCCTGTGACGAGTATTTCTACATCCATCACCGCAATGAGCCAAGAGGGGTTGGTGGAATTTTTTACGACAACCTAAACTCTGGAAATTTAGAGCAAGATTTTGAATTCTCAAAAGCTGTAGGAAATTTATTTATTAATGTTTACAGACCCCTTGTAAAAAAATATTTCAACATACCTTGGGAAACTGCTCAAACACAAGATCAACTTCATAAACGAGCAAAATATACAGAATTCAATTTGATTTACGACAAAGGAACTGAGTTTGGATTGAAAACAGGTGGAAACATAGAAGCAATTTTTGTTTCTCTTCCACCAATGGCTTCCTGGCAATAAATTTATTTTTCTGGGAATAAAATTGCTTTTTAAATTTTCTGTTTATATAATTACAGAAAATTTGCACCCGTAGCTCAGATGGATAGAGCGTTGCCCTCCGAAGGCAAAGGCCAGAGGTTCGACTCCCCTCGGGTGCGCCATTTTCTCAAAAGATTACTTTTTATCCACAGATAATTTATTTTAAACTTGACTAAATATTACCATGTCTTCATTATAGTTTTATTCATGCCCAAATGGCGGAATTGGTAGACGCGCAAGTTTCAGGTATTTGTAGGATAAAACCTGTGGAAGTTCGAGTCTTCTTTTGGGCACCATTTTAAAATTCAAAGGTGGTAAGTTTTGAACAATATCAATCTGTATAAAAACGATATCCCACCAAACATCCACTGGGGGGAATCAATAGCAGTAGACACAGAAACTACAGGTTTGAATATATTTCGAGATCGTTTATGTCTTATTCAAATTGGGTGCGAAAATGGAGATGTTCATATTGTTCAATTTTCAATACAGAATAATTTTGATTGTCCGAATTTAAAATCATTACTTCTGAATGAGTCTATTCTCAAAATTTTTCATTTTGCAAGATTTGATATTATGTTTATTTACAAGTTTTTAAAAATTGCAACAAACTCTGTGTATTGCACGAAAATCGCTTCAAAGCTTTGCAGAACTTACACTGATAAACATGGCCTCAAAGACCTTATAAAAGAACTTCTAAATACAGATATTGAAAAAGAACAGCAGTGTTCATATTGGGGGGCTGAAGCCTTAAACTCTAAACAGCTGGACTATGCTGCCAAAGATGTAATTTATTTACATCAACTAAAGACCCTTTTGGACCAACAATTAAAACGTGAAGATCGATTTGAATTGGCCAAAAACTGCTTTGATTTTATCGCAACACGCGCACGCCTGGATCTTTTAGGGCTTGAAAAAGAAGACATCTTTACACATTAAATCTCAAGGAGCAAAAAATGACAGAATTAAAAAACACAAAAACACATGAAAATTTAAAGGCTGCTTTTGCAGGAGAATCACAAGCGAATCGTCGTTATCTTTATTTTGCCCAAATTGCGGATGTTGAAGGATCTCCAGACACCGCAGCACTTTTTA
This sequence comes from uncultured Alphaproteobacteria bacterium, assembly GCA_964497925.1. Lineage (GTDB taxonomy): Bacteria > Pseudomonadota > Alphaproteobacteria > CAIYWZ01 > CAIYWZ01 > CAIYWZ01. The sequence goes on from CAZCFE010000016.1 coordinate 19,847, forward strand.
GATCAACAGCCGAAGGTGAAACTGGACATGCTTTTGGCCATCTTGAATTTTTAGCTCAAGCAGGAGATCCCGCGACAGGGCTTCCTATCGGAGATACTCTTTCCAACTTAAAATCTGCCATTGAAGGTGAAACACATGAGTACACAGATATGTATCCAGGGATGGCAAAAACAGCAAGAGAAGAAGGTTTCGATGAAATTGCAGATTGGTTTGAAACTTTGGCAAAGGCTGAAAAATCACATGCAGGTCGTTTTCAAAAAGCTTTAGATTCTTTGGTATAATTGCCATGCAAAAAAAGGGTCACGTCTTAATTGCAAGCATGATAGGAAACGCTTTAGAATTTTATGATTTTATGCTTTATGGCGTTTTTGCAACAATTTTTGCAAAACTGTTTTTTCCATCTAGCGACCCTTTTATATCTATTCTATCAAGTTGGGCAGCATTCGCCGCAGGATTTTTAATGCGCCCCATAGGCGCCATTGTCTTTGGACACATCGGCGATAAATTTGGACGCAAACGAGCTTTAACAATTTCCATCCTGGTCACCTCTTTCCCCATATTGATTATTGGGCTTATGCCGCCTTATGAGAAAATTGGTCTTTGGGCCCCATGTTTGGTTATTTTTGCAAGATTGCTTCAGGGCCTTTGCACCGGGGGTGAATACAATGGCGCTGCAATTTTTGCACTAGAGCACTTAAGCAAAAAACATGGAAGAACTTTTCCTGGAATGGCCGGAGGGTTAATTACCTCTTCTTGTGCCATAGGCGCAATTCTAGCAACAGCCATGGGAGCAATTGTCACACATGCAAATATCGATGGACTGTGGAGAGCCCCCTTTCTTTTAGGTGCTTTAATCAGCTTAATTGGATTTTATATAAGACACAAATTAACTGAGTCTCCTGAGTTTGAAAAAGCACTTGCATCTAATTTAACAAATTTATCTTTTTTGAAAATATTAAAAACCCATCCGAAATCTTGCTTTACGGCTTTTTCAATTGGTGGGCTGAATGGTGTCATGTCTTATCTTCTATTTGCTTTTTTAAATATCTATCTATCAAAATACCTGCAAATTGAGCTAACTCATGCCATGCTTTTTAGCATGTGCGGACTGATCTCATTTATGATTCTTTCCCCACTATTTGGATATATCAGCGACCATTTCAATTCACGTGCTTATTTTTTTATTGCATCTGTAACTATTTTAATCATCAGTTCAGCAGTTTTTTGGCTGCTCCAAACACGGAATTTCTCAGCAATTATTGTTGCCGAAATCCTTCTTGGCGGAATGCTTGCGAGCATTGGAGGTCCACAACATGCATTCATGCAAAAACTCTTCCCTGTACAAGATCGTTACACTGGAATCTCATTTAACTTTTGTTTAGGCATGGCATTATTTGGAGGAACAACTCCTATGGTGTTAACATATTTAATTGAAAAAACAGGGAATTTAAATATGCCAATTATGATGTTATCAATATGCTCAGGCTTATTCATTATTGCATTAATTATTCTGGGCCCGCTAAAAAGTAGAATAAACGCTAACGATCAATCATCATCGCTGTAAAAGTTGCTTCAGCCACAACTGAACCTTCCACAAAAGCTTTTCCTTCAAACTTCCAAACAGTTGCCCTGGCTTGTTTTTTTATAACTTCAAGCACGAGGCAATCTCCAGGAACTACGGGTTTTCTAAATTTCGCATTATCAATCGACATGAAATAAACAACTTTTTGAGATACATCCAGTCCTTGTGATTCAAGCGTTTTTCCAACTAATACCCCTGCTGTTTGAGCTAAAGCTTCAATAATTATCACGCCTGGAAAAATAGGATGTCCTGGAAAATGTCCCTCAAATAAAGATTCATTTCCAGATACATTTTTCATACCAACGATTTTTTCTCCTATTTCAATCTGATTTATTCTATCAACAAATAAAAATGGGAAACGGTGTGGGATAAATTTTTTAATTTCTTCTATATTCATTATTGAGCGTCTCCCTTGTTCATTTGGTCAATTAATTCATCAGTCACATCAACAACTGTTCCATTAATATAAATAGCATCCATCCTTAAAATAGCATTATATCCACGAGAATCGTTAAGCGCTCGAGCGACGTTTTGGGCTTTATCTATAATAATCTTCATTCTTGTCTGTTTGATATTATCGTATTCAGATCTGAGCTCTTGTTTACGTAATCTGCTTTTTTCAACACCAACTTGGTATTCTTTAGCTTTAGATTCACGCACAGAAATATCTTGAGTCACCAACAGCTCTTTATGCTTGGATGCCAAATCATTGTCCATGCCCTCAATCTCGCGTTTATGCTTAAGTTGAAGCTGGGTTAAGTCATTATCAAGCTTAACATACGCCGAACTTTTTTCGATGAGTTTTTGGAAATCAATGCAAGCGAATCCTGAATAAGCAGAATTTGAGAACAGAACCAAAGCAAAGAAAAGATACAGCATCTTTTAAAACCTATAATCCAGGCCAAAAAGGAAATTACTTTCTTTATCATACTTTTTACTGCGCAACGGCCACGCATAATCAAGTCTTATTCGTCCTAAAATCGGAATCGTAAAAGCAAAACCAAACCCTGCAGAAACACGCATAAAACTCTCGTTATAAAATTCCTGTGCTGCATCAGGTTTGAAGCCAGAATCCCACAAGTCTCCAATTTCAACATATGTTAAGAATTTTGCGCCAAGTTCCGCTCCACCAACAGGAATTGCAATTTCAGCAGCTCCGGTATAATATTTTTTCCCACCAAGTGCATCATCTTTTACAGCATCTGTTTTTTTCACACGAGGCCCAACTCCCCACACATCAAATCCATGAAGGCTCTCACCTCCAAGCATCATGTGATCAGAAATTCGTAACGAATCTGCAAAAATAATTCCTGCTCTTCCTTTAAGATTGAATGTAATCTTTTCTGTTATAGGAAAATGCACCAAAGCTTTCACCTCGTTTCTGATAAATGAAATATCTCCACCAAGGCCTGCAAATTCATTTGTCAATGCCAATGCATATCCAGAATCTGCGCCAAGCATGTTATCTCTTCTATCATAAACACTATAAAGCGTTGCCTTTGAAACACTACGTTCTTTTCCATCTGCCTGTTCCGCAACATGCTTTGAAACCTTATCTTTATTTTTTGAATCAAGTTCCATTTTTTGAAGATAAAATGTATAAGTCAGTCTTTGATAAAAATCCTCTGATAGATTATATCTGGTATAAACACTCAGTCCTTTTCTTTTATCAGTATAACCTTCAAGCTCCATTCGATCTTCATCCGTTAAGAACAAGTCAAAACCGGCTCCAACTCGATAACCAAAAAAGTGTGCATCAGAAAGACCAAGAAGTGCATTTTGTCTTCTGGCCCCCTTTTCAAGTTCTAAATTTCCATTGATCCCATATCCAAAAAAGTTTGGATCTGCAAGTTTAACCTGTCCATTGAATCCTTTAAATACATTGCCTCTGCCATCTTCAGAGTTATAACCAACGCCAAACTTAATTTGCATCGTGCCTTCCTCTTCAACAAAAATTTTCAAAATCATTTTATTGGAAGAGCTTCCTTTTGATCTTTCCTCACGAACTGCTTGTGGCTTAAAATATCCCAAAGACCTAATTCTTCTCAAAGAGTCCTTTACCTTGGTGACATTAAAAGGATCACCCTCTTTAAGCAGCATCTCACGCCTTACAACGCGATCAAGAGTTTTCATATTTCCGATAATATCAATACGTTCAATATACATCTTAGATGTTTCTTCAACAACAAAAGTCAAATTTACTTCATTTTTTTCAGGAATCTCTTGCGTTCTGTGATCAACGTTCACAAATGCATACCCCTGATCCCCTAATTTTTCCGTTAATAGCAATTTTGCCCTTTCAACTGAATCACCATTGTACCACTCTCCTGATTTGATCATCACCTCTTGTTTGATTTTTTCTATATCAACACCAGGAATTTTGACATCATATCTTAGATTTCTAATTTTATATCTTTGCCCTTCGTTAACAACGAAAGTTAATATGAAACCACTTTTATCTGGAAGCAAAGAAGCCCCTGAAGAGATCCCTTCAAATTTAATATATCCATTCTTTGCATAGAATTTCTTAAGCGCGTGCATATCTGTTTGCAAACGTTCTGGATCATAAGTATCGGTTGCTGTTAAAAATCTGTACCACCTTGCTTCTTTTGAGTAAATTTCATTCTCAAGTTCGCTTTGTGAAAAAGCTTGTGCCCCAATAAAGTTAATACGCTGAATATTTGTCATCACACCTTCTTGAATCACAAAAATAACATCAACACGATTTTGATCGCGTTTGATGATTTTAGGCTCAACAGTTGCTGCGTAACGACCTTTTCTTTGATAGATTTCTAAAATCTTTTGTGTTTCTTTTTTGATCACATCAGTTGTAAAAACTTGCCTTGATTTAACCTGAACTTCAGCTTTTAGAATATCATCAGAAATACTGTCATTTCCCTCAAACGCAACTTGATTCACAGTGGCATTTTCAATAACAGCAACATTTAAAGTTGTTCCATTAACACTGATTTTCACATCATTAAACAACTGAGTTTCATAAAGTCTCTTCAAAGATTCATCAACCCTGGAAGAAATAATTTCATCACCTATCTTGATTTTCAGATGCCCTGTCACAACATCAGCTTCAACCCTATGAAGTCCTGAAATATTAATATTTTTAAGCTTTTCCGCAAAAAGAGAAAAATTGCCTAAAGAAACCAACAGAAGTGAGCCATACATTACTTTTTTAATCATTTAATATACTCTTTTTATTTAAACTCTAAGAAAACAAGGATTTTATCCATGAAAACACTTTAAAATGAACGAAATCATTGCCATTTATATAAACCATAAGCCCTAAAATCAAAATTAAGCCTGTCATAAAAGCTCTTTCTTGAATCTTTTGAGAAAGCGGTTTTCCTCGAATCGCTTCAATGCTATAAAATAAGATGTGTCCACCATCAAGAACGGGAATAGGGAATAAATTAAATAATCCCAAATTCACAGAAAGTAACGCCATCATCCACACCAAAGTCGCCACTCCCATTTGAGAGGCTTGACCAGTTACTTCTGCAATCCTTAAAAATCCGCCCATTTCATCAGCGCTACGTTTACCTGTGAACATCTGCCCAATATTAACAAGCATTGACCAAGAAAATGAAAACGTCTCATACACAGAGGTGTAAAGAGCGCTGCCTACGCTATGTTGTATATATTCTGGAATAAGGCTGCGCACAATTCCTAAGCGCCCAACTTTTTTCATATGACCTTCTTTAGATTTTTCCTCTTCTTCTTTTGGAGCGACAGTTAAAGACAGTTCTTTACCTTCACGATCGACAATCATATTCAAAGAAACATTGGCGTTTGTTTTTACAAATCGCTCTATATCCAAAAATGTTTTGATCTTCTCTCCATTAATAGACTTGATCATATCACCGACTTGAAGTCCCGCTTCTTTTGCAGCACTCCCTTCTACAAAATCAGAAATCTTTGCAGGTACATATCTTTGTCCAACAGTTGCAAAAAGAAAGAAAAACACCAAGATAGCCAAAATATAATTCGCAATTGGCCCTGCAGCTGCAATCCAAATACGCTGGTATGGTGTTTTGGCATGCATTGTTTTGGACTTTTCCTCATCGGTCAATTTTCCCATTTCTTCATTATCTGGTCTACTTGAGGCGTCTGCATCACCAAGATATTTTACATATCCTCCAAAAGGAAAAATACTAAATTTCCATCTTGTGCCTGACTTATCTGTCCACCCAAAAATCTCCGGACCTACTCCAATTGAAAATGTTTCAATTGTCACGCCAAACCTTTTTGCTACTAAATAGTGCCCCAATTCATGCACAAACACAAGAATTGTAAAAACAACCAAAAATGGCAAAATATATCCAAAAAACATTCTTAATCATTCCCTATTTCAAAAAACTCATTTCTTTAACACCCGGCATCATACCACCCGAACCTCTCAAGAGCAACAAAAATCAAAGGCAAACATCAAAGGATACCCATCAATTAAGTAATATTATACCCGGATCATAATCGTTTGTCAATTTTTTTTATCAAAATTTAAGATTTATTCTCGCAAGGAAGTTAATAGAATATCAGATTCTTGTTTCAGTTTTTCAGCCTGAATGGATAAATTACTTGACACATCAACCATTGATTTTGAAATTTTAGTCATTATTTCAGATACTTTTGTTACGCTTGAGATGTTATCAAAGACATCACCACTAATTGAAACGGCGTTTGATATTGAATTTTCGATGGATAATGTTTCTTGGTCTTGGACCTCCAAAGAAAGCGTAATATCATTTGAAATTTCGTCTATTTGATAAATCGTTTGCGTAATGCCTTGCATATAAGTAACAATATCACCATACACACTTTCTGTAAAATCAATCAACCCAATAATATCGCGTACTGCCCTTGCTCCACTTTTTGATAAATCTTTAACCTCTTGAGCCACAATTTGAGTCCCCCTCCCCTCTTCTCCAAGCCTTAATGATTCAATCGCTGCATTCATGGAAAGGTATTTTGTTTTGGAAGAAATAGAGTTAATATAATCTGTCATGTCTTTTATTTTATCGAGTGTTTTATTCAACTTTTCAATAACATCATCAGTTCTTTGAACACTTTGAACAGCATTTTTTGAAAGTTTGTACGAAGATATAACTTTTTGCTCAATCGATCCAGTTGTAGCCTTAAGAGTAAATGAATTATTCTGGATATCATGAATACATTGTTTTATAAGCTTTGCATCGCCGTGCGCCTTTATTGCACTATTAAAACTTTCTTGAGAATTATTAAAAATATCATTTGCTATTGTTTTAAGATTTTTCGAACTTTCAAAAATACTATCTGTTGCATTTTTTAATTTTTTCTCAAATTTTAAAGAAAGATCCAAAATATGATTTCTGTGCTCTTTTTGAGCTCTTTCTTTTTCTTCTTCACGCAAAAAATTTGCATGCACTAACTCTTGTGTTCGCTTATCAAGCTGAATTTGAATATTAAATTCAGCCCTTGCTCCACGTTCTAACCAATAAATACAAGAAAAAAGGGTCATTGCGATAATACTCAACATACCAATTGATGGCAAAAATTGAACAAATGGCTTCGCATCAAAAAAAGCCACTACTGCATATAACAAAAATGTTGCCAAAACATATAACGCCCCATAAATAATTGGCCATCTTAATAAAAGAATAGCGCAGGTCAAAAATAAAGCAATTGCAAACATAGCTGACTCAATTCCATCATTAGAGAAATAAGCAATCATCAAGCGCACAAAACACAGAGAAATTCCCATGCCAAAAGCAATTTTTGCATAAGCATCTTTGTATAAAAATGTTGTATAAATCGTTATCAAGCATATTGGTAAACCAATCATATAACGTAAATATGACATAATCAAAATATTTTGATGCTGTTTTATATAGTCAAAGAATCCAAACAATGACCAAAGAATGGTGCCAGCAATCAGCACACCAATACGTGCATTAAAGTATTTTAATACATTTTCTTTTTGGTATTGCATCTCTTGATCTGGCTGAAACAAAAAACCAAGCTTTAATAGAATTTTTTTCAAAAACCTTCTCCAATTTTCTTAATTCAACTATATGCTGCGATAGTAAACAAAACATTTATAATTAATAAAAAAATCATTAATAATTTTTTAATATTTCCATGACAGCATGTTCTTTGAAGGAACAACAACAAAGAGAAGAAATGCGTCATGCCCCATTTTAAATCAAAAAAAATATCATTATTTCTTTGCAGCGTATCATGCAGCGTTCTAATCGTGGGAGAATCAAGCAGAGCCTTTGCATCGACAGTGGCAGTATCTGGGGGTGTGGATGTGGTGAGGCCGGAA
>CAZCFE010000017.1:0-26891 GCA_964497925.1 uncultured Alphaproteobacteria bacterium
TTGCATTTTATTGCAGCTCTTCAATGGCTTAAATGAATTTCTCAACAGAACCTAAGACTCTCCTTGGCACAAAAAAAACAGAAGGTGAGCTCTCAGCTGCTCCTTATGTTCTTATTATTGATACATATAAATACCCATGCCCTGCTTGCAGAATGACGTTCCCAAGAGCCGTTCGTATTTTTGAGGAAGAATTTGATATCAGCATAATAGTGAAAGTCAACTATCACGCTGATTATCCTGTTAACAAACACGAAGAAGCGCTAAACGCAATGGTAGATGAATATACAATAAGTCAAGGAACCTCGTTCCATAAATTTGGATTTTGTCAAACCTGCACAAAAAAGACCGAGCCTTTAACAGGAACTCCAAATAACACTCCGCCATCTAAATTAAATGGCGGGTCCAGTACAGCAGGAGGAAGGCTTGAAAAACAACCATATTCTTCAATTTCAAGATCTGGCTTAACTGGGATCACAGATAAGGATAGAGAAGATGAATTTGATCCTTTTGCTTTCTGTGATGATAATGTATACAATTCTGATGATGAACAAACCTAAAGTGGTGATATTGAAAAATGACCAAAACAACGTTTAGAAAAATTATTTTTTGCTCGGTTTTTATAAGCCTGCCCCAGCTTAGCTATTGCTGTGACGACATTTTAGATCTGGATATTAAAAAAGCACAGCAGAGCTTCATTGCCAGCATCTTTGAAAGTCCTTGTGAGAGAGTATTTAAAATTCTTCGTAACGTTATGAGCAGTAAGCCACAAATAATTGAATTCAACGATTCTTTTATTGATCTTATCCTTCCCTTTTTTGAAAAGCCTGATCTTGAATCATGGAAAAAAACCGATTTAACAAAAACGATTTTAAAACACCCTGATTACGCAAATGGCGTTTTAGAAGCATCAAATGCAACACCTAAACAAAAGAAATTGAACTCTTTTTTAAAAAATCGCCTTAATGGATTTCACCTTCCTAAATTCGATGCTCAAGGCAATTATGAAGACCACTATGACGATTGGCGTGATTCAGAAGCAACCATTATGAAATGTAATTGGAGGCTTCTTTTGATGCCACAAAATTTGAGTGATGAACAAATGGATGAACATGATGATTTTCTATCTGATTTCTTATCTGATCAAGCAAACATGGAACACACTGATATTGATTATACTTTTTTAAAAAGAATTCTTGAAGATTATGACAATCCACACATTGAAGAAATTTTATGGGAAAACTATGAAAAAATAAAAAGGGTCAATAATGGTGATTTTTTGCCAGATTTAGCTGGTCTGGACTCTCATATTGATCACACACGGTGTCGATGCTGGATGTTTGACGCATGGATTAATTCAAGCGTTACATTAACTAGAAAAAACTACAAGAAATTTTTTTCCATTTCTTCTTTACATGAACACAAGCGAAGAAGAAATGCTTTAAAGATATTTTTTGAAGAAGAACGTTTCTTAGAAACAGATTTATTGTGTGAAGATATTTTGAGCATTTTAAGCTTAACTGGCGCTGAAATTGCTCCTGATCCTTGGGTAAGTGATATGCTGCTTCAGTTTTTCACTCAATTCACCTACCTTGGTAATGTATTGATATTTGAAAAACTTCAAAATTTTTTAGAGGTTTTTGCACACAGCTCTGTTGTTTTGAATAACGCCCAAATCATGATATATATCACCCAATATTTAAAAGAAGAAACCGTTCCCTTATCTCAAAAACAAAAAATCGTTTCTTTTTTAAGAAAAAACAAAGGGCATAAGTCCTATTATATGAATATGCAAGGAAAAACAAAAGCACGCTATGCTAAAATGCTTCATGACATTGAGCACCCTTTAAGCCCCATCTCAGTCGCACAATCATCTCCTAATATTGATTGGGACAAGCTGGAAGAAGATCTTTTTCTTCCCAAAGCATCAAAACCTACTTCATTTAAGAAACAAAGAAAGAAAAAAGAACGCGTACTTAACACACAAGTACCTATAACGCAAACACAAGAAGAGCCTAAGAAACCCAAGGCAAAACCCTCTGTAATAAAACCCAAAACGCACCCAAAAATACAAGAGGTAGAAAAAGTTGAATTACCAACTACTGTTATTATTCAAAGGAAAACAAAAAACCAACAACGATTTGAAACTTTCTTGACCAATGCGCAAACAAGCTTTGATCAAGAAAGCTACATTGAAAGCATCCATTGGTACGACAAGCTTTTCGGCCTTAAACATATGGCGCCACAAAGAATGATCAATGCTGGAGATGTATATAAAAAATTCATAGATTTAGACACCAAATCTGACTTAGATATTGATCAAATCACAAATGCACTTTTATCGTCCAAGCATTTTTTTCAAGATGTTGTCTTTGAGGACGAACTGGTGGTACAAAACGCCCAAAATATGCAAAACAAAACAAGCGATGAACAATTGGCCACAGATCTCATGAACTTGCCACGCCAGTTTTCCAAGCTCTCTATTTGGATGCAAAGGGGCATCGATCAAAATCCATCCAAAGACGTTAAGCGCTCTTCCACCGCTAACATTCATGGTGATTCCGCTTAAAGGGAAGATAAACATTAAACAATAGAAAAGTGTATTATTGAGTTTTGATACAATTTTTGAAAAAGAAGAATATTTTTCATGAGATGGTGATTTTTTATTTGCGAATCTCCACGCCAAACGTAAAACAGCAATCAACAAGATAATCACGCCAATGCTTTTATGCATGTTCATCATATCCTTCCTTGATTCTTGGGGGACGAGGTGATTTGCCAAAGAAAACCCTACTCCCCACAAACTGAGTAAAACAATGGCCATAACCCAGTGTAAAAGCCTACTAAGTGTCCCAAAACGTACCTTATTATCAAAAAATTGCATGAATATCTACCTTTTTAAAAACATTACAAAAAAATCATAGAAAGAAAAAGGTAAAAATTGTGTTAATTAAGACGCGATCTTGTGAGAAAAATGGCGTCCCCAACGGGATTCGAACCCGTGTTATCGCCTTGAAAGGGCGGCGTCCTGGGCCAGCTAGACGATGGGGACATATACTTAAGGTAGCTCTTAAAAAGAATTTTCTCGAACCAACTTGTATCCTTAATAATTTATTTTATGCATTAAGTCAAGTTTTTTATCAAAAAAAATCACATTAACTATTTATTTACATTTTTCATGGTATAAATTCTTAAAAGAACAAAAAAACAGGAGGAATATCATGAATCATGAAGCGATTATTATTTTTGGAGTGGCATTGCTCACTTGGGGACTTTTCGTACCATTATTAATGTGGCTTCAGCTGCGTAAAGCCACAAAAGAAAACTCATATCTTCAAACAGAACTTAAAAGCATTTTAAGCATGCTCAATGACTCGAGAAAGTACAAAGAAGAAAAGGAACAAGGATTAAGAGATGCAACCAACAGAGCGCGTCAACCGATCTTTGCATCCCCAAAATACATGCAATAATACAATCAAATAAGACGGTAAGGGAACCATGGTCAAATTATTATTTTTGGTATTTTTATGCCAGCAGTTCGTCTTGCCTTCAGGGTTTGAAAAAATGGGCGAATTTCTTGAAGGAGAACATGGGTATTATGAGATTAACCCAGAGGCCACTTCTTTTTTAATGCAGCTTATTGCGGAAGCACCTCCCTCCCCTGCCACAGAAAAATTTCAAATTGCATACCAAAGATCAAAACGCCCAGAAGCCCCACTTGGCGCAACATACGAAGTTGTTAAAAATGCCTATTACAGGACACGCGGAAAGCTTCCATCTTTACAAGGAAATGCACCTATTTCAAACCCCTCCTCCAGTTCTGAAGAAATGATCACGCAGGTAATCAGTTTTTTGCAAACACATGGACCAGAAAAAATAGCCTCCTTTATGGACCACATTGAATCAGTTAAGCTCTCTCAAAACATAGCAAAAAGAAAATATGATGAATACTTGAGAATTTTTGGCCCCATTCGCGTGGGCACAATTCGCAATTTTATCAATAAAGCTATTTTAGGCATCACAAGACAACCTCCACTAGAAGGCGCTCCCCATCTTTTTGCCCTAATGCAAGCCTCTGGATTTTTAAGAACATCTATTCAAAGCCCTATGGACTATACATATTCCCAGCGCTTAGCAACAAGAGAGTTTTTGCAAAACCACGAAGAAATTCACACTCTTGTTTTGGCATGCGGGAATTTCATTCCCTATACGGTTTCATATGATTTTTGCAAAAGATCTGAAGGTGGGTGCGGCTGTTGCCAAGAAGGACACCATCTTTCAAAAGGTGAAATGACCGTTACCATTTTTGATCAACTGCAATACATAGATACAGGTGAAAGTGCTGATTATAATGAAGAAGGATCTTCATCAGACGTGATCGCCGACATTACACATGAATCTTTTTGGCAAGGCGTGATTGAAGGTCTTGGGGGCAGAAAATTACGCCGCATTAAAGAGCATAATATGTACAACCCTGAGCTTTCCCTTCCAAGAATAGATCAAATCAAAGATGCCTTAGAAGATGGTGGCGTTTTTGAAACTTTATGCCCCCTTTCTTCTCAAGCTGAGCTTTCAAAAACAATCAAAACACTCCAAGAAAAGGGATTTCATCCCATCACAACACAGATTTCACCTCAAAGATACATCCAAATACGCGCAATAAAACAATTGTAATATTTTTATTGACATAGTTTGACAAAATTGTTATAATCAAATCATATTTTAGAAATTGAAAAGATAGGGGTAATAAATTATTCTTTCTCTCTATTGATTTTTCTAAAAAAACCAATATATGAATTATTATAAAGAGTATTTCAACATAGACAAAAAGGACATGAACATGACTCAAAAAACACAGCTAATAACAGCTTTAATATCCATACTCACAATACCCAGGTTATCAGCAATGGAATTTTCACAAATGGAAAACCCATATTTTGCTGTGGCAATGGACACTCAATATGACCAATTTAAAAGAATTAATTATGCCAAATGTTTGCCAAAAATAGATATGAATCTTGCGCGAATCGCTTTTTTTACTTTAATTAATGATGAAAACATAAAATTTTATGAGCGCATGAATCTGTTGTTAGACTTTGCTAAATTAGGAGAAGATCAAAAAAATGAATCTATCAAAACTTTAGAAAAGTTTAAAGAAGGCCATTTATCCATCCAAGATGAAATATGGGTTATGAGATCTTTAAATCAATTAAAAGATATCGATACTCTAAATGGAATCTGGCACTTTCTTGAAAGTATTATCAAGAACGAAAATATAGAAATCAATGAGCGCATTATAGCTGCAACGATTCTTGCTGATCTTGATGTAGACCACACATATGGCGGTATTGATTTTTTAGCTGCCTTTGCTAAAAACCTCGACCTTCCTATTGAGGCCAGAATCAAGGCCACATTGTTCTTATCTGACCAAAATGAGAATAAATATAAATTTGAAGCGCTTGATATTCTAAGAAGCATGCCAATATGCGAACAGTCTCTTCAAGCTATCCACGAACTTATCAAAAAAACACTCGGAACAAGTCTATATGTATTAGAATACTCGCCCGAAAATTCCGCCAAAATTCCTGAAATATTCGCTTACATGAATGAGGATGAAAAAAATTTAGCAAAAACAGCCCTTGCTGATATGAAAGAAAAAGAGACAGGCAGAGTTATTTATATTGAAGCACTCAAAAGGATGATTGATTCAGAAAAATAATACTCCTTAACAATCAAAGAAAAATCCCGACGGGTCCTTAAACCCTTCGGGATAATCATGAATCTCTTGCTTTATTCTGGAAGTAATCCATAGATATATGCGGCTCTGGCTGAAGGTGTGGCGTTTGAGGCCATTGCGGAGTTGCTCCAATTGATGGACCCGCTTGAAATCAAATTCGTCACATCTGTGGCTGAAAGCATTGTCGGTGAGGCTGAAAGCGCATCAACAAGTGCGCGCATGTTTGAACTTGTGTAGCCTTCAAACAATCCAATTGTATGTGTTCCATCAAGCCCTTTCTGGCGCAAGGCATTGAATTTAGCGCTGTTCAAAACAGTTGAAACAGTGGTTTCATACCAATTCAAAGCAGAGCGTAAAGATGCTCCTGACAAAGGTGTTCCTGAAAGATCAAGCAAAGCATTTAAATCTCCTGTAGCATTGGCATTGTAGAAAGCCTTCATAAGAGCCCTTCTTGCCCCTTGATCTGAGGTGACGTTTGAAATGGTAATTCCGCTATTAGTTGCTGCCATAATATCTGCAAAATGACTTGTACTGTTATCAATAACTGTTTTTGCACGAAGCAATCCTGTTTGAACTGATCCGCTTGGTAAGCCATTGAGCAAATCATCAAGATTCACACTTTGATCAATAATTGCTTTGGTATTTGATAATGCCGTGCGCGCAGAACCCCCTGTGACATTGTATAAAACAACGGTAAAGTATGAAGATGAGGTGGAGCTTAAAATATCATAAGCATTGCTTAATGCACTCCTTGCTGAAGATGCACTCGAGAAATCCAGCATAATGTTTTCAAAATAATCAACAGCACCCCAACTTTGATCAATAACCGTACTAGCATTTCGAACCGCATGACGGGCAGTTTCACCCGATGCTCCAGAAAAGAAGTTATCCAATTCATATGTTGTTGGCGATGAATAATCATAGTCAATAACATTGGCAGCATAGACCAAAGCGGCTCTTGCAATTGCTCCATCTCCTGACACAGATGAAGACAGACCGCTTAAAAGATTGGTAAAGTATGTTGTTCCATTTGTTGCAACCCCTGCAGTTAGATACCCAATCAATTTCTTCGCATTTGTAAGACCTGTTTGTAAATCAGCAGAAGATGCACTTTGTGAGATAATCGAAAGATACTGCGCACCACCTTCAAGATCTGTGATGGATTTAACGCTATCAAGTTTTCCACGTTTTTCGCCACTTGTACTAAGTCCTGCGAACAGCTCACTCAATGACACCCCACTTGCCACCATATAAGCGGCAGAAGCAAGATAGCTTTGACGATCTGAAGACGAACCAAGCCCTCCAAGGATATCTGAAAAATAAGTGCTACCTAGATCAATAATTGTTTTAGCATCAGCAAGGACTGTGCGTGCCTGGGCTCCTGTGGACGAACCCAAGATTGAAGATCCACCAAGATACGCGGCATTAGCATCATATACTTCCTTAGCATTGGCAAGCGCTGTTCTTGCTTGAGCAGAAGTTGCCCCTGATATCATATTTGCAAAGTAAGTCATGCCTCCAGAGGTGTCATTATTTATAATTGTTTTTGCGCTGGCAAAAATAGCAGCATCGTTCACTCCATCAAACAATCCTCTTGCTGCAACATCAAAGGCAATGCGTTTATCCGCAGCGCTTGAAACGCCCGTAATCGCCAAAACTGCCGATCTGTCTGACACGGCTATATAATTTGCAACAGCTGTAGACAAGGATGATGGTGTGTCATAAATACCACTGAATAATCCATTATACGCTGCCTCTAATGCCAGACGTTTTTCACCAGATGTGCTGCCAAGCCCAAGAACTGTGCTTAAATTCACCCCTGCCCCATTATAATATGTCCACAAAGAACCAATTGCCGACACCATGCTAGCAACAGAGGCTGCAGAAGTGTCTACAAGATCTTTAATAGAGATCATTTGCGCGGCAGTTTGCCCTGCTGTGAAAAGACCATCCACCAAATCTTTGGGCGTTCCAGAACTTAAATTTACGGCTAAACTGTTAGAATAAACAGCACTTGCCAATAGAACGCGCGCAGATCTATCAGAACCACTTTCCGAAGATGTACTCACATAAGCCGCCAAATTTGATGTGATGTCTGTATACGCTTTAGACGCACTCAAAAGTCCTGCAACCAAGTCTTTTTTCTGTGTACTATTTGCAAGATTCACCCCAAGACCTTGATCGCGAAGTGCATCAGAGAGCAAAATTCGAGCTCCTCTGGCAGAGCCACTTTCTGTAACGGCAGCATTAATATAGGCAGCAACATCGTTATCTATATCCGAAGGAATCATATGTCCTTTAAGCGCGGATACCAAAGCTTTTTCTCCCACACCCCCAGAGTCAGAAATGCCTGAAGCAAAAGATTGACTTGCAATGGCATAAGCCAATAAAATTCGATCACCTCTTTCACTTCCATGCTCAGAAGGAGTTGCGATATAATTTAAAACTCCTGTCACATTAGCAGATGTTAAGCTGGCTCCAACAAGAGCACTTACCAATGCTTTTTGGCCATCAGTGCTGTCATCAATACTTGCGGCAAGAGAGTTTGTGTGAACAGTTTGGGCCAGCAATATACGTTTTGCTCTTAAAGCTCCACTTTCAGAGGTTGTATCCACATAAGACAAAGCATCAAGCACCACGTTATCAATTCTTTGACCAGCTGAGAATAAATCATCAATCAATGTTTTTCTTTGCGCAGCATCAGAAATATTGTTTGAAAAACCTTTATCATTTATATAAAAGGCCAGCAAAATACGCGCTGATCTGCTTGCTCCATCCTCGGAAGCGGCACTTACAAAGCTTGCGACTGTGTCTGTAATGGCGCTTGCATCTTTTGATGCATTGAGAATTCCAGCAACCAAAGCTTTTTCACCAACACCTCCAGAATTGCTAATAGAATCTGCCAAAGACCTTGTTTTTAAGGATTTTGCAAGAAGGATACGCTTGGCTCTGTTTGCATCACTTTCACTGCTTGTTGTGATATAGAGCAAAAATTCCGAATCAATATCTGATGCAACAAAACTTCCAGATCGAAGCGTATTAACCAAAACTGCAGCTGATCCAGAACTTAAGCTTGCTGCCAAAGAATTGGTATAAATTGCATGTGCCAATAAAACTCTGTTTGCACGAGAAGAGCCGCTTTCTGATGATGTAGATACATACGCGCTAAAATTGCTTCCAGCAAGAGTTGATGCTGTTTTTCCATCTGTAAATAAAGCATCCACAAGATCTGATTTTTCAGTTCCAGTTGTGGTCATCCCAGTCCCTAAACCATTACTCAATACATTTTCTGCCAACAAAATACGAATGGCTCTATTTGCACCAGTTTCTGCGCCAAGACTTACATAACTTGCCAAATCAGCACTTAGATCAGAGTAAATTTTTCCAGCTGCAAGCAAGTCTGCAACAAGAGATTTTTCACCATCCGTGTCACTAATTGATGTGGCAAGAGATAAAGATCTAATGCTATGTGCCAATAACATACGTTTTGCTCTATTTGCCCCTGATTCCGCAACAGCTGTGCTGGCATAAGTCAAAAGACCCGCATCTACGCTAGAATCACTCATTTGCGCCGTTAAAAGAGCCGAAATTAAGGCTTTTTTACCTGTTGGGGTATCTGCATCATTAATATTGTCCGCAAACCCATTTGCTTGAGCTGTTTGGGCCAATAAAATACGATCTGCTCTGTTTTGAGCACTTTCTGAAGTTGTTGCTATATAATCAGCTAAATCAGATGCGGACATGCTTCTTTTCCCGGCTGTAAACAACAAATCTACCACCTCTGATTTAGACGCAGCGTTTGTTGTTAATGTTTTAATGCTATCTGCCAAAACAACACGCAGCGCCCTATTTGAGCCACTCTCTTCTGTAGAGCTGATATGAAGAGCCAGTGATGATGTCATATCACCATATCTTTTCCCAGCTGTAAACAAATCATTTGTAAGTGCTCTTTTATGCTCATCCCCAGAAGTCATTCCAGCACCAAACGATAAAGAGCTGATTTTTTGTGCAAGCAAAATACGTTCACCTCTATTTGCACCACTTTCGCTCACGGTATCAACATAAGAGGCAACAGTGGCACTCAGATCAGAAGAGCTAATTCCTCCTGCTGTAATGGCACTGATTAATGCTTTTTTGCCCGCATCAGCATCTGCATCACTCAAATTATAACCAAGGCTATTGGCATTAACCACATCAACCAATAAAATACGTGTTGCACGCGTTGATCCGCTTTCAGGAGTGGATGTATCAACATAGGCCGTCAAACTTGAAGCGCTCAGATTGTTCTCACGTTTATTTTGTGCAAACAAATCATCCACCAAGGCTTTTTTATGTGAAGATCCGTCTGTGATATTGCTGTCCAAAGATGCAGCTTTAATACTATATGCCAGCAAAACACGCTGCGCCCTTATTGCCCCTGAATCTGTCTCAACTGGGGTGATATAAGACACAACGCTTTCTATATTGCTAGAGGTTTTATTTGCGCTGATAAGATCATTAATAAGATCTTTCTTTTGCGTATTTAATGTTCCCGATAAGCTTGCATAAAAAACACTTGAATTGTTATTTAAAACTTCGTGCATATCTATCACTTTTCCAAGATAAGTCGCACGCGCGGCCCCAGATTGTGTTGATAAAGAAACAAAATTTTCAACATTGCTAATTGAGGAAGCACTTCTTGCAATAAGCGCATGAATAAGGTCTGTTTTTTGGGTTATTTGATCACCTGATAAATCTGCATACATACTAGAAGACAATGCTGCATCAATATCAATGATTTTCCCCAAATAAGTTGCTCTATCGGCCCCTGAATCAGTGTTACTTAATTGTTTGAACGCAGCAATAGCTGTAATTTGAGCAGGCGTACGTGAAGAAGAGTAAAGAGCATCTACCAAGACTTTTTCCCCTACCCCACCTGAGTTGGTAATGCTTTGCGCTAAAGAATTGCTATATACACTGCTTGCCGTTTCAATACGAAGACCTCTTTGAGACGCAGTGTCAGATATCCCCGTATTCACATAAGATGCAACTGTAGAGTCAATATGAGAAGCGTTGATCCCACGAGAAAGCAAATCAGTAATAAGCGCTTTAAGATCACCTGACCCTAATGAATTTGCT
This sequence comes from uncultured Alphaproteobacteria bacterium, assembly GCA_964497925.1. GTDB lineage: Bacteria > Pseudomonadota > Alphaproteobacteria > CAIYWZ01 > CAIYWZ01 > CAIYWZ01. The sequence continues at coordinate 10,853 of CAZCFE010000017.1, forward strand.
CTGATATTATCTCCAAGTAAAATGCGCGCCGCTCTGGTCGACCCTGTCTCAGAGATGCCTGTTTCAACATAATCCATTAAAGTTGATGTGATGTCGGAAGCCTCTTTATTGGCCGTTCTAAGCGCATCAATTAACGCTTTTTTCTCATTCAAAACTGTTCCTGACAAAGATGCATCTAAAGAATTTGAAATAATTGAATCAATTAACAAAATACGTTTGGATCTGTTGGCCCCTGTTTCAGTTGCAGCGCTAATATAGTCATAAACCGTGGATCCATTGAGTGTGTTGTATCTTTTTCCAGCTGTATATAACGAATCCACTAAACTTGATTTTTCGCCAGCATCGCTAATGCTTACATAAACTCCTGCCTGTTGAACACGGTGTGCAAGAAGTATACGCGCAGCTCTAACACTTGCATCCTCAGAAGATGTTGAAACAAATGCCTTTAAAGATGCATCAAAATCAGCAGCTGCTCTGTTATCGTTAAATAAAGCATCAGTCAGAGTCGAAGGAGAAGATGACACGTTATCCATAAAGCCATATTCATACAATTGGTCAGCTATTTGTATTCTTTTTAATCTGTTGGCCAAAACCTCAACCCCAGTACTAATGGCATTACCCGCTCTTACAACCCTTGACAAAGATGGCATTTGAGTCACCAAATATTGACGTCGAGCATTGCCATCATTACTCAAGTTTCCAAAAACCCCTAGCTTATGCAGGGCAATATATTTTGCACGCTGAACTGTTGTTGTGTTCAACGTCATGGAATCTATGGCAATTCGTGAAAATGTTAGTGCATTTATATCCAACGCTGTTATCCCTGAAAGCAATAAACTGTTAATCAGGTCTTTTTTATCAACACTTGACCCATCGCTAAGTTTTCCATACAGCTTTTTCGAAGAAAGCGCCGCATTCATATCAATAAGACTTAAAACATAAGCTTTTTTAGCACTTAAGGTGGTATATGAAGACATAACAGAAGCATCAGCAAATGCCGCAACAGCCCTTACCTGGTCAGCAGTAACCCCGTCAGAATCCAGCCCTTCTATAAGAGCGCTTCCCCAGTCATTCAAAGAACTTGATGCAACAGCATCAGCTAATTTCATATGGTTAATATTGGTATATCCAAATGCAGATTTTCCTTGAGAAAACCAAGCTTGAAGCTCTTTTCTTGTGGCCGCATTCGCACTTGCAAAGGTTGATTGTACTTCAGATGGAATAGAAGAAGGATGAAATGATTCAACACCAGGTAAAGCAGAACTTACAGACGGCAATGACGGCAAACTCATCAAATAACGCCTTAGCCTGTCTTTATCAGAATAATTGTTTAAACTAGTTTGGGTCAGAATAAACGCATCCACTCCTTTAAGCTTGTTCATGGCAGTTAATTTTTCACTCCAACTCGCCCAAGAATTTGCCCCTGTAATAAGATCAATGTCTTTTGACCAATCTGCTTTATTGCGTGAAACCGCATACCATTTTGAGGCACTTTCAATATCTTTTTGCATGGGAAGACCAAATAAAATATGATCATTTTTCGCACTTATATACATTGCACGATTAACTTTACTGGCATTGTACCACGTGATTGCTCTTTCACGCTCTTTCCATGTTGAAAACCCCCCAAAAACACTGCTATCAGCAGGTATTGCATCTTTAAAATCCATAGCTTTTGCTTGTTCAGGCAAACTTAAGCCAGTTAAAGCCCCTGATGATTTCATAGAATCAATTTGACCAGCACCAGAAGAGCGTTTTGAATATTTTATCAAAATACGTATTTGTGACGAAATTTTTGAAACACCTTCAATCAAAGAATCCGCCTGTTCAAGTAAATCAGAAGAAAAAGTACGAAACTGTTTCAAAACATTCATTTTCGCATTAGAAGACGTAAGCGCATTTAAAATAGACACACATGTTTGGTTTTGAAACACTTTCTCAATATCATCTCTGTCAAAACTCGCAAGCCCTGAATAATTTGTAATGCCTGCATTTGAAAAATAAGTTTGAAAATTTGAATTTGAGGAACTCCACTCACTTGTATCAGGAAAATCTGTGCTATATGCCTGCTCTTGCGCAATAAGGTGAATAACAGCCACAGATAATAAAACATAATTCCTCTTTTTCATAATAAACTTTCCCTTTCTATAACTATAACTTGAACAATCATTCGTGAGAATCATCATGACTTGATAAGTTTAATTATATATTAAAATGAAAAAAGATTTTTTGTGCATAATGAAAAAAAATATTGACAATTTATTTTCACATGATAAAATACACTTAAATATACGAACTTAAACCACTCATATACCACATATTTTAAACGAAAAAGATTTTTTGCTCTTTGCCCTTGAAATGAAACAAAAAAACATTATATGAGATGAGTAATAAAAAAAGAGGAGGGATTGTTCCCCCCTCCCCTTAATATTATAAGTTAAATATAGATCTTTATTATTGTGAATCAGATATGGGATTTGACTTACCAACAGCTGTTGCATCAAGCCCTTGGAATCCTTTTCCTGTAATAGTGTCAATGACTGAAAAGCCAACTCCTGGGGTTATTTTAGATGAAACACTTCTTAACACAGAAGAAGAGAAATTGATGTCTCCTGTGGAAGTGATCCCTAAAGAGTTAAAGTCAGTTCCACCTGTAGCTTTTCCATAAGTTGCAAGCGTTGCACTTCCAATAACATTATTCATGGCAACACTGCCCATAGAGCTGGCATCAAAGTAAACGTATCTAACACCTGTATTCAAGGCAACATTACCAGAAGTTTTTCCAAAACGAAGTTTCTGTGCAGCGCTCATAACAACATCAGGGTTTGCAGCATTTCCAGCCCCAATTACAGTTGCACCATTGAATGTCAGTTCAAGATCTGATCTTGCTCTTGATGTATCCAAAGGATCTTTAATGCTTATCCCTGAGAACCCTTCAACAGTAACATATTGAAGCTTAGACGCGCTTCTTGCAACAACATCCATAAATGGTTTTGCATTAATGAAATCAGTTGCAGAGGAGCCAACACCAAAAGTTCCTTTTAAGTTTTTCAAAATCAATGATTTGGAATAAATTGTTGCAAAATCACCCATCACAGCTTTATCTGCCACAACTGAAACACTTTGGTTTGATGTAACGGATGCATTTACTGTTGCAACTCCAATTTCTGTTGCTGGTCTCCATTGTGAACCTGCCTGAATAACAACTGGTGCATTTTGGGCATCAATTGGTGTATTGATTTGTGTGTTTTTTCCTTGAACCAACAAGCTTTTAAAATCACCCGAAATTGGAGCATTTGAAGAAGATGTTGATTCACCAATTAATGTATCAGACGACTCTCTTCCAACTCTAACATCAGTTGTTGAGGGAGATTTTAAAACATTTTTAAGTGTGGATGTTCTAAAAAGAGCATTTGCAGATGTATCATCAACAACAGTGTTGGAATCAAAGTCATAAATCCAAAATGATGTAACATCAACCTTTGAGCCATTATCTTGGAAAGATTGTCTTGCACCAACAGTAAGAGCTTTTGTTGTAACCATTGTTTGACCAAATGTTGTGGGCAACATAACATTACGTCCATAAAGCTCTAAATTTCCATTTGTATAAGAAATTGGTGAATTAATCATCAAATCATACCAATTTGCATTAAGCCTTAACAGAATTCCAACTGTGCTCAACAAGGTATTTAAATCACTCATACCAACTCCTGGTGTCATTTGTATGAAAGACTCGACTCCTTTATCACCAAGCTGCATTGCATTTTGATAGTTATAAAAGTAAATGTTTCCTTTTATTTTCCGTCCATTGGTAATTAAGTGATTGGCATTAACAATAGAATATCCTGCTTGAATTGCATCTTGAGCGGATCCGGCTTCAAATGTTAAGTCTCCAGAAACTGTCATATCAAGACTATTTGTAACTATCACTGGAGTTGATCCAATAACTGTATTACCTGTAATACGCATTGTTAATTTTCCAGCATTTCCACCAATCTTTGCAACATTTTTCATTTGAGGCAGATTAGAATCACCTTGCACTTTAAGTGTGAGTTCTCCGTTCCCCAAATCAAATTGAGAACCTGTCATAGAAATCACATTTTGAGCAACATCCAAAACTGCCACCCCAGAAGTCACAACATTTCCATCAAATTCAAGATTTTTAGCTGTTTTTAAAGCCATATTCGCGGCCGTTGAGTTTCCAACTCTTAGAACAGAATCAGACGAAACTTTTGCCGCGGATGAAGAATCGAGCATAACTTTATATCCAGCCCCAAGATTCAAATCAACATCAATGTCTCCTTTTAAAAGAACATTATGCATAAATGGTTTTGCGGGCGTTCCAAAAGCACCAGAAAGAGTTCTGATATTATTTGCGCTAAATGCCATTGTTTCAACATTTCCTGCAATATCATCCAAGTTTGAAATATCAAGATCCATGGTTTTTCTTGAAATGCTCAATACTTTTGCATCAACTGCGCCAACAACCCCAGCTGAAATTGCATTATCCGACACAATTTCAACATTCCCTGTTTGCGAGACAACCTTGGTAAGCCCTTCAACAGTCGTTGAAGATCCCATGATCATGTCACTTGCCGCATCCACCACGATATCACCTTGTGCGTTTGCCACAAAATTTGCAGCACTTACACTCACGTTCATATCTTGGCCAGAAATAAGAGCAACCGTTTTTGGAGATTGAATTTGTGATGTTGCATCGCTCATAGACATTTTGCCATCTGACTTTGCAACAACATGACCTGTGTCAGACTTGATGTCTCCTGACACAAGGTCACCCACTGCGTGCACACGGACATCTCCTCCGGATGAGTAAGCTTTGACTTCCCCAGCTGCATCAACCATCATATCGATATTTTCAGAAGCATTGACTTCCACAGTTTGCCCGTGAACAGTTCCACCTGAAAGGCTTTTGGTATCAACGATCACAGATGGTGCTCTAAGATCTCCAATGATAAGCGCCAAAATAGAATGCACTCTTAGTGGATCAGATGAGTCAATGAATATAGCATTTGCAGATTCAACCGTTAAAATATCAGATAAAGATGGTGCATCCGATGCGATTTTCAAGATATTAGAAGCACTGCCAATTGTGTTAGAGCCAGAATCAAGTTTCAAGTTACCTGTATATTTCAAAACGCCATCTTCATATTTCAAATTTTGACCACTTGCAATGACCGTGTTGTTAAACAAACTTAAAATCGAGGCTGGAATCACTTCAGGAATAGGTGGTGTTGCGGAAGCAACTTGTGTAACAGATGTCCCGTCATAATAAGCCGGCGCATTCACCGTATCGCTTCCTTGTGTTAAAGATCCAGAAACCGGCGCATTTATATTCACAACACTTGCAACAATTGGCCCCAGAACTAAAGCAGAAGGTGTTATAATATGAATTTCTCCCGATGTGTTGGCCGATAAAGTTCCGCCCTTTGTATCCACAACAAAAGGTGACTCTTCAAGACCAATATCATCGTTTGAAGAGATTGCAATATTACCACCATCAGAGCTGAGTTTTCCACCTTTTGAACCGCCTTGAATAAATTCAACATCTAAACTAGAATCAGATGAAATATATGTTTTAAAGCCAGGCGCACTAACATTAACTTGTGATGCAGCTCCATGTGATACATTCACTGACTCGAACTCTGTCCCAATATCGCCTTGTGAAATCAAATTAATAGTCGTTAAGGACTTGATATTTCCTTTTTCAATTCCATAACCTTGCGTCAAAATATGAACTTGATCTCCTTCAACGTTGCCTAAATTCAAAGCTGTTGGATAGTATACATCCATATCAAAAACATCGCCAATTTTTGTTTTTTCAGACTCAATAACAGCGCCAGAAACCAAATAAACGATATCGCTAGCCTTTGCATTAACCACGCCTGTATTGCCAGTACGAACATTAAGTGGCTCATTAAATTTTCCAATTCCTTGCCCGGCAAAAATATCAACACCACCCCACGCACGAATTAAAGTTCGGCTTAAGTCTGATGAATATACAGATTTTTCAGATTTCAATGTAACGTGACTGACACTTGGATCATAATATGCTATATCGCTGGCCGACTTTTCACTTGATAATTCAAATTCGGATCCATTCCAACTTGCAACAACATTACCATTTTTATCCAAGAATGATCCATCTTTGTCAACATGAGCCAAAGACCTTCCACCAATAAGCCCAGAAATAACCAAATCATCTTTCGCATCAAGTGTAATAGACCCTTTTGTACTAACTGTCTGTGCATAAATTTTACCCGAAGTTGTTTTAATAATAATTTCACCGGCATTCAAAGCCACAACACCAGAACGATTGGCTGAAGGCGCAACTTGAATCATACCATTTGGAGCAGCCGCATAAAATTTATCTCCTCCAACAAGTATATCCTCATCTGCCTGAACATAAAAACCTTCTTTATCAGACAAACCAATAAGATAAGAAACTGGCGCAACTCTTACAAGATTTGTATTATCCCCAACATTTTTTCCTGCAATCAGAGCAATTCTATTACCAGAAACAATGCCTGCTGGCGCAACGATCGATTCATCTGATTGCAAAACAACATCTTTATCCGAGTGAACATTCGCCTTAATTTCAATAATGCTTCCTTGTCCTTGCGCTTGAGCAATCAAATCATGTGTGGTTGAAATTGGTGCGTTCACATAAAGCTTAGATACAAGAATCCTTGTTTCCTTATCAAAAGACATTGCTTCTTGAAACAAAGCCTGTTTAACAGCAAGAGTCACTTTTCCGGTAATATTTTGAGAAAGTGCCGCAAAATCAGAAGCTGAAATTGATTTATTCACCCCACCAACTTCAATACGATCTCCTTGAATTCTAAGGTTATCTGCTAAAAGCGCTACATTGCTTGCCGTAATTTTTGCCCCGTCAATTTGAGCAAAGTTTGCTTGAATTTTTGCATCATCAAGACCAAGTGTTTTCTTTGAAGCAAGCGATACAACGGCATCCGAATTTACTTCATCAAGCATCATATCTTCATCAGAAGAAATCCAAACCCCATTTTTTCCAACTGCTTTCACTTTGCCCTTGGATTGAATGTTCAAAGATTGTGCCAAATTTCCAATCATGCTACCAGAAATATCAACACTGCCGGAGGCTTTAATCAATGAATTTTCATCTTTAGCCTGAATTTGACCTTGTGCCACCAATTTAAGGCTTCCTGTTTCAGATACAGCACCTTTAAGCAATAGATCTCCATCAGTTTCCACATCCATGTCGCCAGAAGAAGATACCCAAAGGTCCCCTTGAACATTTACTCTTGATGATGCATCTTTACCTTTTAAGTCTCCACCAGAAATAACATTGGCAGTATTTGCAGTTAAAGAAGTGTAAATAAGATCTGAATCTGAACCTAAATCCATGTGCCCTATAGCAGAGGCTTCAACTGTTTGAGCATCCACAATAATGGATAAATCTTCTTGTGCCTGGATCTTTATATCCGCTCCAATCAAATGTGGTTGTGTCCCAGAAACACCGTTCAAATTTTTGGCTAAAATATCAATATCATGACCAGATGCATCAATTTTTCCCACCAATAAATCACGATCACTCATATTGATTTTTAAGGAGTTATCAGATGAAATATAAAGTGCACCAGTCAAATTCAAAATATCAATAAGAGATGCAGAAGACACATCTCCAGAGTTTGTTAATCTTACAGGAGATGTTACCGACCCAATATCATCATTTGAAATAATCGCGCGTAAAATAAGAGTCGCATCGTTGCTGTATGTTAAAACTCCACTATCAAAACTTACACCCGATCCTTTAACAAATAAATTATAGTCTTCTAATTTTAGATATCCAATTGGATCAGCAGATGCAACACGGGATACTCCACCATTCCCAGCATTTACAACTGTTTCTTGTGATGATACATGCACAACTGTTGTTTTCCCAATATCATTTGCGGATGTTAAAGAAAGCGTATTCTGCGCATTTAATTGTTTTGTTCCATTTCCTAAAATATCATGCGAAGATACAAATGTAATGTTTTGCGCCACAACGTCTTGCTCAAACCCAATATCAGAAGAGCTTCCTGTTGTCGTCACCAAAAGATCACCCTTCACATCATTTTGCCCTATTATCAAAGAACTTGAAGAAGACAACGTAACATTTTGCCCTTGCACATTCACCAAGGGTGATACAACTTTCATATCGATATTTTGATCAGATTCAAGTGACAATGGATTGCTCGATGAAATCACACCAGAACCAACCATGTTTCCTCCAGAATGAAGAGTTAAAATCAAAGGCACGCTCACATCTTGATCAACGATCATATTGCCAGAAGAGGCTAAAGAAACCTTGCTGGTGGATGTTTTACTGCTCCATGCTCCAAAAAGATCCGTTAAAGTAGAGCCCGCTAAGACATCTCCATCAAATGTAAGCGACACATTTTGGAGATTACCAGAAAGGCCTTTGAAATTAATGGGACTTGAAGCCACAATATCCAAACTATTATCAGAGTGCAAATACACATCTCCTGGCGCTTGAATATTTGTTTTTCCAGAAACATTCATTTTTAAAGGACTTGCCCCACTACCAATAGTTGACGATGAAACAAGACTTAAAGAATTGCCAGCGTTAATTGCTGAATTTTCAAGTTGATAGATTTGCCCCCCAACAAGAACAACATCTCTTGATCCTTCAATTTCTCTTAAAACAAGATCAGCCGGATCCAAATAAATATCACGCGCACCTTTAACAGAAACCGATCCATTTGGAGTTTCAACAAAGATCATAAATTCTTTCGAACCCAAATCTTGAGCACCGTTTCCATCAGAGTTTTCAAAAATAAAGTCAATATTTCCGGTTGATTTTATAAGTTTTTCAGATGATTGATAAATGCTTCCTTGGGAAGAAATAACGCGTATATTTTTCGCATCAACATTGCCTTCAAACTTCACATCTTCATTGACCAATAAATCAAGATCTCTTGCACCAAAATCTATATCATCTTTTACAGACAAGTTACGCTGTGATTCAATGGTAAGCTTTGTATCAGACGCATTGCTCCAATGACCCAAAATTTGGCCAAGTGCAATATTCCCGTCAAGTGATGGAGCTATTTGATCAAACAGTGAAATTCCTCTATTCGATGCACTTTTTTCAAGACCAATTAAAAGTGTTGCAGCGTTAAAATCTTTTGAAACATTCAATCGTTTGCCAAAACGTAAAGTCAAACCACGACCATTATCATCAAGCTCGCCATCAATTGTCAAAGACCCAGAAGTTTGCAGTGATATACCTTTTGCAGAAACATTATCCAATACTTGAATGTTTGAAGCATTTAAAGCTTGAATATCCAATTTCCCTAAAGCAACATTGACCTTTCCAAGTGTTACATTATTTGATGAATGGATGAGAGCATCTTTTTGTGATGAAATGTGAAGTTGATTAGCAGATACGCGCAACGCTTTTGAAAGACCTGAATTCGAGAAAACACCATCTTCACCAATATTTGCGCCAGAAACCAAAGAAAGAATATCTGCTGTAATTTTAACGCCTTCAATTCTACGTCCAGAGCCAGTATAAGAATCTCCTCGGAAAATACCTTCTTTTGCTTCAATATAAAGCCTTTTGGCTCCGTGAATATTTCCATCAATCACCATTTTTTTGGCCGCAAGCATACGTACATCCATATCAAGATTCAAATCTGTTTGAACTATGAAATTGCTTCCAGAAGTCAATTCCAAATATTCAAGAGGTTTTTTCAACCCAGAGTGTGCTTTATCTGCATTTGTTGAGTCTATAAAAGATTGAAGATGAATCATGCCATTTTCAAAAGCATTTTGCTCTTCAGCCTCCGCCAAATCACCATAGATCTTCATATCTTGGCCTGCAACAGTTGCAAATTTTAAAATACGCGCATCAATTTGACCACCTTCTTGAGTAAATCTGCTAGCTGTAAGCAATACAGCATCCTTTGAGTGTAGAATTGATTGTTCATCAAGGAAAATGCCATTTTGAGCTGAAAGTTCAACATTGTCACCTGCAACAAGACCGAAAACTGAAATACTTGCACCATTAATAGCTTTTATTCTTGCAAGAGCCGCCGTCTCCATAACTCTGAATCGGCCAATGTTCAAATCTTGACTTGAAACAGCATCTATTGCAGATCCTGAAGCTACATAAACCATTCCTGATGATTTCAAGTTAAGAATACCTGGGACATCAATTGCCAAAGAGAGGTCTTCTCTACCAATATCTCTATTTCCAGAATCAATATTCATGTTGCCAGTCACAGATGCAATATCATTCCATGCAAGCCCTGCTCCGGTAATTTTAGCGCCTTCTACCATAAGATAATCGCCGCCTTGAAGGCCATTTTCTCTTGTCCACTGAGAATTTCTTCCAAACATTTCACCATCAAACCCTGCGTTGCTGATCATTTTTAAAGAATTTCCAGAACTTTTAAGAATATTGTTATTCCAAATAAGGGATTGACCTTGAATGTGTGGATAAGCCTGGAATATAAAATCAACCCCACCTTGAAGACCCCCCTCTTTTGTCCAGAATGGGACGGATGTCGCATCTCCATTCATTGTCGCAAGCGATAAGGTCAGAAAGCTGCCATGAGCTACAACGCGCCCTGAAGACTCTCTTGTAGATCCTCCTTCAAATTTATATGTTTCAAACATTAAATCGCTCGCCGCAGATAAGGTGATATCGCCGCTTAATACAACTTCTGGTGCCACTGTTAATTTCCCACCAGAAACAAGCTTTGCCAATGTCCCAACTTGGATATTTGCTAAATTCATATCTGTTGTTGATTTAAGCTCCACAATAAGACCTTTCAAGTCAAGAGATACAGCATCAACTGTACCAAGCCCCTTAATGTCATTTTCTGCTGCCATGAGCAATTTTCTATTCAAAACAACAGCATCACTTACAATCAAATCCTTACCTGATATAAGAGCTAAATCTTTATTTTCAGAAGCATCCCAAGCATTCATGATATCGTCTAAGCTAAACTTACCTAACCCTTTTTGAGCGCTTGGAACAAGTTCCATATCTTTCCCCAAAGGTGTTGCAATGGTTAAAGCTGTCGTTTTTAGAGAGTTTGATGCAAAATTTAATTGATTCCCAACAATTGTCATGGCGCCAATTGCACTTGCATGCAAAACACCTCTAACTTTATTTTCAAGCGTAAACAGGCCTGTTGTTTTTGATTCGATAAATACATCGCCAGGGGATGCAATACTGACCTTGTCACTTGATGTTATCAACTTAAAACCACGATCTGATTCAATATCAAATGCCTTTGTTGACTGAACTTCAATATCTGAAACATTCACAAGGCTTAATTTGCCCAAAATATCAAGGTCACCAATCACAACTCCTTGAAGCAGATCAAGTGTTAAATTAAAGTTTGTCATATGATGAATTCTAATCTGACCAAACGTGCCTCCAATTCCAAGTGAGACATCTTTTGATTCATCAAGCGCGCTAATATCAATGTTTCCAAGCGTTAGAACCTTGTTATCTTTCCACAAGATTTTTTGTGTAGACTCAATAATAACATCATGATCCTTTCCAAGCTTTAAGACATCGCCTCCTTCAAGCCCATTAAGATAAGACCATTTAATCGCTCCATCTAAATCTGATTCCATAAAGGCGACCTGTCCATTTTGAGAAATTTGTAAAGTTTTCCCCAAAACACTTATATCTCCATTACCAGCTCTTGAGATTTCACCATCACTGATAAAATCAAGACCTCTCATATTCAATTTCCCCAAGCGTGAAATGATGCTATATCCATTTTCAGCCATACCAGGAGATGCAAAAGTAACTTCTCCTCCAACAACATCACTTGATAAAACAATGCCGGCTCCATTCAGATTTAATATATTCTGAGCAAGAATTTTTCCAAGGAAAAGTATATTGCTTGATGTTATGTAAGCATCATTCAAAGCTTGTATATCAATATTATGCAACGAATCAACACTCATTGGAGAGGATTCTGATCCTATGTTTTGAGCCGTGAATTGCAGGTAATTACCAGAGGCAACTCCTTTTGATGTCAAATCTCCCCCTGCATAAAGAGTTGTATGACCGCTTCCAAAATCAATGTCCTTCTCAAGAGAGATATTGCCATCACTTGTGATAAAGTTAAACGCACCAATGTTTGAACCAGATGCTTGTGCAAGCTTTAAATCTTTTTTCGAATAAAGAACAATTCCATCTTTAGCACTTGCCGTAATTTCATATACAGTATCAACCTCTAAAGCTTTTCCTTCTCCCATTTCCCCAATTTTACCCAAGGATATTAAATCAATTGCCCCCAAAGAAGAAACCTTGACATCGCCTAAGCCTTTTAAAATATTATCTGCTCTAATATCAATAAAAGATGCAAAGACATTTCCAAGACGCAGATCCCCAAGACCTTGAACATAAAGAGCCCCAACTACTGCTGCTTCAAATTGACCATTAACTCCGTGTTTGACTTTAAAAAGGTTGCTTTCTTCTCCAAGTGTCGATCCAATTTTTACAGAAATTGAATTTCCAGCTTCAAGCCCAGAAACACCCTTTAAAGATCCACCCACATCTAAACTCATGTCATTTAAAACAATAATTCCAGCTGCACCAATTTGCATATCGCCTATTGTTTTAAGGTAAAGATCTTGCGATTTTGACGTGATAGATGTTGCCTCAAACATAAACGGATTTGAACTATCTCCAATATTTTGAATCGCCAAAAGCTCAATTATGTCCCCTTTTACAATTCCCTTATTATTTTTGATAGACTTTGCACTTTGAAGTTTTAAAAGACTTTTTGATCTAGCAAAATCAATACCTTCAATAGAGTCTCCACCAAGAAGAAGATCATTTACTGAATTTAGCGTTACGTTTCCTTGAATATCAAAAACAACATATCCATTTAAAATATTTGCATCAACAGAAGATGCAGCCAAAAGAATTCCTTTACCGGCCCCAATTGCACCAGCACCAGAAATACTGCCGCTTGTATTAATAATAACATTCCCCAAAGAACTTACAACATTTCCTGTATGAACAATCAAATTACCACTTGAAATCACACTAATATCAGAAGAGCTCAAAGCTTTAATTAAAGCGCCATCTGCAAGATATACAGATGAAGACACATCCCCACTAAGAGTCAAGTCAACAGCCTCTCCGGAGCCGTTTAAAATGCCATTTCCGAGGATATTTTGAGCCCTCACCATCACACCTTTTGCTGTAACATGTTCTTCAAAAGACACACTTTTTTGAGCATTAAATGCAATTGACCTTGTTGCATCAAAAAGCGCTTCTTTTACAAACAAAGCCCCACCTGAAATCAATTCCAAAGATTTTCCAGCGTTATTCAACCATCCGGTTAAAATTCCCGCAATACTGATGTCTCCATCTTGCAACGGCAATGCTGAAGAAAATACATTCAAATCTATGCTCGATGTGCCAACGGTTAAACTTAACGCCTCGAAAGTAGGCCCATTTGGAATAAAAATGCGATTTCCACGAAGTGTTAAATGATTCTGCGTTTGAATGCTTGCCAAAGGATCTAAAGATAAAAGCCCATCTACATTAATACTAATATCGCCGCCATTATCAGCCACAACCTTCATAACTTTAAGATCGGTTTTTGAAATAAGGGATACATTTCCTGGTGAGCTGATATAGATTGGATTTGCAGTTGCAATGTTTGCTGTACCTTTTACATAAAAATCATTTATGCTGTTTCCAATATTACTTGCATTAACAAAAAGAGCATCGGAAGAAACAACAGCCTTTACATCATTCCCATAAACTTGATTAGCCGTAATATTTAATGTTGTTGCTTTAAAACTATCACCAAAAATAACATCGCCGGTTGTTACAATAGTCAAATCCAAGTTTTGATATGGATTATTTGCACCATATTGATTTTTATCATTTTTCTTGATTGCTTGACCTGTTATAAGATTAAAGCTTCCAGTATCAACATGAAACTTTGTAAAATCAGGGCCTCTATTGATTAAGGTTTGGAAATCAAATTCATTTTCAGCACTTCCAAAAACCATGTTTTGTTCTAATGAATTAGAAATACGCAAATTTTGTGATTCATATCTTGAATCAAGTCCCATTTTCAAAGAAGGCGTTTTAATGTTGATATCTTTACGCGTTACAACATGGCTATTCCAAATAATTCCACCTTGAGATGAAAAATTCACGTCTCCATTAAAGTAGGTTCCATATCCAATTTTTTCTGAAATTGTCAAAGTGTTGCCACCTTCAAGAACCGTAATATTTAAAGATCCAACCCCACTTTCATGAAGCTTGGGAGAAACCTTCCCCAAATCAATACTTGTTGTGGCCATTAGATAAATAGAGCCATTCACATTTTCAAGCATGTATCCATCCAAATAAACACGCTTTCCAATACCGTGTTCAATATCAAGAGCTTTAAGTGTTCCATCGTCAAATGTACCGCTCTGGCCCATTAGCGCCCTTGAGAAGAGAGTTAAATGCCCACTTGAGATAATTTTCACATTACTTTTTGTTCTGAGCAAATCATTATATGAAGTAAATAATAAATCTGCGCCATTTGTTGTTTGAACAGTATCATTTAAAATAAGACTTTTACCTGCGTAAATATGCAGCTTTTGCCCCATACGAATATTGTCCTCAACAATAAGATTCGAAGAGCTTGAAATTTTTAGACTTTTTGAGGGATTTGGTGATTCAAAAGTATTGCTGCCATCATCATTTTTCCATGCTTTGAGAATATCTTCTGTTTTTAACACTAAGGGGCCACTTCTTCCATCTCTTGGATTCAAAATCAAATCCAGTGCATCTTCCCCTTGATCATGACTTATCTCTAAATTAGGAGTTTTTATAGAAGAAGATCCATCAAATATAACTTTAAACTCTCCAAAAGAAAGCTTAAGATTTGCAGCTCTTAAATCACCAATCAAAAAATCTGAATTTGATGAGTCAATGCTCAGTTGATTTAGGCTTGATCCGTTAACTCTTCCATTCACATTATTTAATTCTAATTGATGGGATGTTATTCCTCCTTTAAAATCAATGAATACATCTCCAGAAATATCCCTTAATTTCGTATTACGTGTTCCAATTGCCATATTGATACTTTTTGCATTCTTGATAGAAAGACTACGCGCAGACACAAGTCCTGTTCCCAGAATATTGCCAGAAGTCGTCAAATTTAAAATCTGCATGCCTGATATGGGTGCATTAATATTTATATCACCTTGTGATGTTAAAAAGGAGTATTCAAAATCTCCAGAATCTATCAAAGAGAGCCCATCTCCTTGAATGATGAGTTTATGAGGAATTGAAAGTGTTTCTCCTGTTGTTTGAATATTAGCACTTGTAAAAGAAAAACTTTTAATGCCATCAATTCCAACATTATCTCCCAAAGCCAAATGGGTGGGAGATGTGATATATACTGCTTTTGTCAAAGGACCACTTAAAACAAATCCCCCTGCACTATGCTTTAAAGCCAGTGGGTTGTCGGCTAATCCAATATTTCCATTTGTATTAAGTAAAATACCTCTATCGGAAAATACCTTCACATTATCAACACTTGAATAAATTCCTTCAGAAGCATTAAGGATAATATCTGCATTGTTAATTGACCATAAATCTGCACGTAAATCAATTTTACCTGCCGAAGAAATAAGTCTTAAATCTCCTGCAGTTTGAATTTGTGATCTGACTTGAATCCCAAGATCTGCTTGCAAAGTTAAAGCGCCATTTAAGGAAATAGAGTCTTTTACCACCATAAAACCAGAAGCTGTATATATTTCTCCAGCCTTCATTTTTCCTATTGAAATTGAAGAAAATCCTTCTCCTGAAGCATTAAATCCAGCAAGCTCAACTGAAGCCGTCTCTGTTTTTAAACTCCAAGGGGCATTTACTAAAGTTATGGGCTGAGATGCATTTTGAACCAAAACAACATGATGAGGATCAAAAAGAACAACCCCTGGAGTTCCTTTGTTTGAGTAGCCGAAAGAATCAGATTTGATGAGC
>CAZCFE010000018.1:0-4891 GCA_964497925.1 uncultured Alphaproteobacteria bacterium
TCGCGCATTAATACTTGCATTAGATGATCCAAAGTCGGGTCTTGGTTATTTTTACGATGCCCCTTCTAAGCAAGCCGCATTTGACGCGGTCTCTGGATTTGCATCTGGCAAGTGGGATGAAGTGAAGGTTTTGGTTGATCAAGCAGATAGTTTGGTGAACTGGGGAAGTCGCGCATTAATACTTGCATTAGATGATCCAAAGTCGGGTCTTGGTTATTTTATGGATCAAAATCATAGAAATGTTTATGATAAAATAGCAATTTCTGCTTTTGTAGATAATCCTTCTTTTGAGATTATCAATGAAACTATTGATGATTATATATCCATTGGTCAAAATGCAGATCTTGTTCTTTCACTTTCATCAAAGGCATCTGAAAAACGTGTTTTACTTGCTCATTATTCGCAAGAAATGTTTGAGGAAATCTATCCTTATTTGGTGGAGGATGTCGATAATACTTGGGTTAAAATTTCTGAATTTTTGTCAAAATATCAAGATGTTGGGTTGAATATTCAAGCTTTATTGAGCTTAACAAATGATAAACAAGAACAAAGATTGCTTATTGAAAACTATAAAAGTGATTCTTTCAAGGAGGTTTATAACGCGGAATTAATATCGGGACTTACAGTATGGGCTGAAATTGATAATGTTGTATCAAAATATAAAAATGCTAAAGATGCTCATTTATTTGATAAACTTGAAAATTCTAAAGATCAAGGCTCTGCCTATGCATGGTACTATGAATCTTTATCTCATCAGCAAATTTTTTCTAGTGCATATGAAGCTCATTTACTCGATGGTAACACTTGGGATGTGTTAAAAAGCATTTTGTCTAATTATGGTGCAGCAGGATCTGATGTCTCAATTATTATTGATTTGGCGGCTACGTTAAATGATCAAAATGCTCTTTTGGCTGCATATGCCAGCGACGATCATAAATCAGTATTTAAAGAAGCTTATGATCAAGGTCTTTTTGATGATTTCAAGCATAATTTGGTTTCATGGAGTTTGGTGTCAGGTGCTTTATCTAGCTATGTAAATGTTGGTCAAGATGCTAAAAATTTGGTTTCAATTGTAGATCAACCATCGAAAAAACGTACCTTGTTAGAAAGTTATCTTGCTGATGCAAAGCATAAATCCAAATTTGCAATTGTATACCCTTATTTGCAACCTGATGAAAAAACATGGGAGTCAATTTCAAATTTCATTGATGAGTATATTGATATGGAAGAATCCGTGCAAAATTTCATGACATTATCTTTTTCATGGAATAATCCATATATAGTTAATGCATTGCTGCGTTCTGGGTATAGCAATGGTGATTTTAATGTTATGACTCAGGATGAATATGATGAATCTGTAATAGGGATGCTTTCTTCTGATGATGACGTGGTTAAATATTTTTCAATGCGGATTGGAGGGGTGTTTGAGAACATTTCAGATGATAGTGCTCAATCAAGATATAATTTACTTAATACCATTAATGCAGGAATTCATGACTTTAAAGAGGCAGATGTATCTGTATTATTTGATTTGAGAAATACCCATACGGCTCAAGAACGTGCAGGCTATATTAATGATGTTTTTAACATGCATTTAAAATTGAAAAATGGAAATCCATTATATTATTTTGGTATCGAGTTATCTCATCAAGGAAGCCTTGTTGATAAGCTTTTTTATAATGGATTGAAGAGCTCAGATATTAAGTCACTTGATAGTGTTCTAGATGCAAAAATGGGTAGTGGTGTTGCCGATGATTCAAGAGTCATTTCAGAGAGAGCGGGTTATTTAATTTTATCTGCAATGGGGGCATTTGGCGATATCGATAATTCAGATGTGGAAGTAGATATGGATCATTCATTTGCTGTTTATGATTATCAAGAAGTAGGAAAGTATTATTCAAGCGCTAGAAATGCATTAACTAGAGCTATCATGCCAGCATATGACGGGATGGGTGAATTATGGGAAAAACGATCTTTATTCTCTTTTACACCTGAAAATGGGGCAGACCGTATTGGGTATATTTTTGATGTTATGCAATTAGATTTTTCATTAATTGAAATGGGGTTGTACCCTGAAGGTGCAAGTGTTCAAGATCATAAAACAATGATTGATGAGTTCATGTTAAATGGTATTTTCTCGCAGCATATCGAAAATATAAAACCAGAATTTCTTCAAGGCTTATCAGCGAATCTTTCTTTAAGAATGCAACAGATTATCGCATTGGTTCAACAATAACGTTTAATTTTCTCAAAATAAAAAAGGCCATTATTTGGTCTTTTTTATTTTATTATTATGATTTTAACTTTTTATTTAGGGCTTTATGTCATCATTTTTCTCTAGAAGAAGAAAAATGATGATTTATTAAAACATAAATTTGGAACAAGAGATAGGGCATTTTGATCATGGAAAATACGCATACAAAATCTAACACAAGAAAAGCAAATTATATTTTATTATCTGTTGCATTGATTAATATTTTGGGCTACGGAGAAGCTTCTTTGGGAGGGCTTGATCTTCCTACATATGAAAGTTGGAGTGCAAAAAATGCAACAGCTTTTATGGAAAGTTATGGAGTTATAGACAGTTCTGATAAACAATCTTTTTATTCAAAAGATTATCAAAAGATACAAGCAATTTTCTCAAATGAATCTTTAAAGGAAATCTTGGATAATTTAACGATTTCTGAATCTGTTGTTTTAAATGCAACAGCATTTTTAGCATCGATTGATAAATTTTTAAAATTTGATAAAGATTTAATTTCAAATTTAGATTGGATGCTTTATGGGTTGAGTACACCTTCTGGAGCAACTTCATCTCAAAAAGGTAGTTTAGCTAAGGAAAAAAGAGACCTCTTATTCTCTTATGCGGATCGTGGTGTGGGATATCGGATTGAGGATATGATGAGCATAGGTATTTTAGATGGACTTAAAGCGGGAACAACAGAAGCTTTGTATGGATACAAGAAAGCTGCAATGGAATGGGTGGGAGATCACAGTGTGACCAATATTCCATCTAAAAGTGTGTTTGATTTTACAGCTATTGAAAAATGGTCTGATCGACAAAGTGCTATTACCTGGTATTCCAATCCTAATAATGCAGCTAAATATGATAGTGCAAACTCTCAAGGACTGTTTTCAGGGTTATCGGCTTGGTCTGAAATAAAGAAAGCGGCTATTTGGTATGGAGAATCAGGTAATGCAACTGATGCTGCAAAAGATATTGATGATGTAACAGATTCTAAAATATGGGCATCTTGGGATGAAAAAAAACAAGCGATTATTAAGCTTAAAGCAGTTGATGATTTTATTGTAGGACATTCAGGACTATCTTCCGGAGGGACTTCGGGTGATCTTGTAATTAATAAAGATGCGCTTAGAAGATATCTTTTAACTCAAAATTTAAGCAGTGTTAATGGAGCTGATAATGCAACCCTTATTGCATCAACCTCGGCATTTTTAAAAGATAGCAGTAACGGATTAACAAAAGTTCTTCCATATGAATTGTTGGACACATGGATTGCGTGTACGGACTCTGTCGTGAGAGACGGATTGCTGGAATGGTTTAGTAATAGCGGACAAAAAGCAGCATATGTTTCCTCATTTTCAAGCTTTTTGACTGGAACTTATACGGCAGAACAAATTTTATATGCCCTTAAAATGGCCTATGCAGTGGCCAATGGGACTAATATAGCATCGGGGCTTTCTAGCAATACAGATAAGCGTAATTTTATTTCAGGTCTTATGAATGCAGGACTTAATGCAGATTCTGTTTTTGCCTCTAAATCTTTAGTAGATACAGCTGGAGCATCATTAAGTGCTTTAATTAGCCGAACATCTATGGCTGTTTCTATTTATAACAATGGACGCAACCTTGCCACTAATTTAGACGGAAGCTCTGAGTCTTCAGTGGTTAATCAATTGGTCTTAAAAACAATTACTCCCGCGCAAATAGGACTTATTAAAGATTTAGTTGATACATCAAAGCGTACAGGCGAAAATGCTGATGTAAGGGTAAGGAGAATAGAACTTGCTCTTGGTGTGTATAATACATCTTCAAATTATTTATATTCGGGCCTTGCTACGGGTGAAGATACATATGAAATTGTAAACCAATTAATGATGAAATTCCTAACTATGAGTGAGGTGACAAGATCGAATATGTCTAATGCTGAATATCTTGTAAATACATCAATTTCAGAAACAGCCTTAGATCGATCAAACCGAATTGCAACTGCAATAGCTTTATATGCTAATAATTTAGTGGGAAATTCCCTTGATGATGGGATGAATTTTATAACGCAAGTTATGACCACGTATAGCATTACAACAGATGAAATTAAAACATTGGCATCAATTGCAGACATAACATCCACTTCTGCAATAACAAGAGCCTTAGCATTAAATACGTTGCGTAATAACTATAATTCTTTAAACGCGTGGGGAACAAACGCATCAAGTAGAACTGCTCTTTTGACGGCAATTTCAATGCCAGATGACAGCTCAAGCGTAATTGCCGATAAACGCACAGCGCTTGCGTATTTTGCAAACAACACAACGCTGCAAGCTGCGTTTGATGGGGCTAACACAGCGGGCTTGTTCTCTGGATTGACACGTTGGTCTGAAATCAAGGTAGTCGTGGATAATTACGCAGCAGTGACAGCAACAGGATGGGGAAGTTCGGTTGTGACTATGTTGGGGAGTATTGGTGGTGAAACAGCAGCCAATAGAAGAGCAGCACTGAGTTATTTTGCAGATGCGACGAATGGTGCGGCAAGAAGAGCAGGGTTTGATGGTGCGCAAGGTAAGATATTATTTAGCGGATTAACGACATGGGCAACAGTTCAAGTGGTTGCAGATAATTACGCGCTTTCAACAGCAGCTGGATGGGATA
>CAZCFE010000018.1:4991-21451 GCA_964497925.1 uncultured Alphaproteobacteria bacterium
ACAGTTCAAGTGGTTGCAGATAATTACGCGCTTTCAACAGCAGCTGGATGGGATACAAGTCTTGCAACATTATTAACAGATATTAACAGTGAAACAGGGGCTAACAGAAGAACAGCGCTTAGCTATTTTACAAGTGATGCCAGTGCAACAGCAAACAGAGCGGCATTTGATGTGGTCTCTGGATTTGCAGGCGATGTGGCAGCATGGTCAGACATGAAAGTTGTGGTAGATAATGCGAATGCCTTAAGTTCTTGGGGGGCAAGTGGAGCCAGCAGAACAGTATTACTTGGTAGTGTTACAGAAGTAGATGGATCAACATCGATTGCAATACAAAAAAGAGCAGCACTGAGTTATTTTGCAGATGCGACGAATGGTGCGGCAAGAAGAGCAGGGTTTGATGGTGCGCAAGGTAAGATATTATTTAGCGGATTAACGACATGGGCAACAGTTCAAGTGGTTGCAGATAATTACGCGCTTTCAACAGCAGCTGGATGGGATACAAGTCTTGCAACATTATTAACAGATATTAACAGTGAAACAGGGGCTAACAGAAGAACAGCGCTTAGCTATTTTACAAGTGATGTCAATGCAGCAGCAAACAGAGCGGCATTTGATGGGGCTGAAGTCAAGATATTATTTAGTGGATTAAGCGTATGGAATGATGTTAAAATAGTTATTGATAATTATGGAACAGCTATTGATGCAAGTGGTGCAAATTGGGCCACAAACCTTGGTGTGATGTTAGCAGATATTGGGACAGAAAGTGCTGCCAATAGAAGAACAGCGCTTAGCTATTTCACAAGTGATGTCAGTGCAACAGCAAACAGAGCGGCATTTGATATTGTCTCTGGATTTGTGAGCGATGTGGCAGCATGGTCAGATATGAAAGTTGTGGTAGATAATGCCAATGCCTTGAGTTCTTGGGGGACAAGTGGATCTAGCAGAACAACGTTGCTGGGTGATATTACAGCAATGGATGGGGCAACATCGATTGCAATACAAAAAAGAGCAGCACTGAGTTATTTTGCAGATGCGACCAATGGTGGAGCAAGAAGAGCAGGGTTTGAAAATGTTGCCGGCATAGCGTCAGGATCTTTTGATATCGTAGATAGCGCTCAAATTTGGTCGGCAATTCAATATGTTGTTGAACATGTTGATATTCATGATGCTTTGCGCTCAATTGTTTTAACAAGCCACAGCTTCTATGATAATATATATGGATCTACAGATGGGGATACACCGCTTGTAAAATCAGGGAATCGTTCAATTATCAGGTCTTTGTTTGACGCAGGTTTCACTAATGGAGATATTCATAATATTGCAATGAATGCTACGGATACAGGCGCCATGGCAAAAAACACGTCAGCAGATCAACGTGCTTTGTATATAGCATTACGTATTGTTGGGGCATTTGAATATTTAGGAACAGACAGTGCGCAGCAACGTCAAGATTTGGTGGCAGCGGTTGGTCAAACGGTTGCTCAAATTAAATCTGCAGGTGATATTGCATCATTTGCCTTCCATCCAAGTTCTGATATATCAGGTAGAGCTGCATATCTGAGCAGCCTTATTGGTCTGGATTCTGCTTTAAAGGTGACCCCAAGTACAGCGCTTATTGATAGCTTTTATTGTGATGGTACGGTTTCTATGGATCAAACAGTTGTGATGGATGGGCTGGTTGCTGCGGGTATAACGTCCGGAGACATAGGATCTGTCTCTACTATCAGTAAAGCAGCTATGGCGTTAAATACATCAGAGCGTGAACGTGTTGGATATATTGCTATTAGAGCAGCTAGTGGCTTTTTATATTTAGCATCAGATAGCGGCACTGTGCGTGAATCAGTAGTTCAAAAGATTCTGTTAAGCAAAACAGCAAAAGATGTTTATGCGCTTAAGGCTCTTTACACATTCTCATCTGGCAATGGTTCAAGTGATGAAGTTAGGTCAAGTTATATCAAAAATGTAATTTCAGTTAATAAAGCGCTTTTAGATACGGGGCTTTATTCAGGTCTATCTTTGACAGATGCAAATAAAAAGGCAATTATTAATGATATTGTTTCTTATGGAAAAACATCAATTGACATAGAAAACTTTTCAAGCTCTGTGATCAATTCTGCAAAATCTGCAACAAATGTGGGTGATGGAACAGCTTCTGATACATCATCTTTTAGATATATTATTAAAAATGCATTAGGTTTGATTTAATAAAAATAATAATTAAAAATATAAAAATGAAGGGGGCTTTTGGCCCTCTTTTTTTATTTTAAAAATCTTTTATGCGTTTTAACTGTTTGTTTAGAGATTTATGTCATTGTTTTTTTAAATAAAGAATAAAAAAGTTATTAGAAAATCAACCATTAAAAAATACAAGAAAAGGATAAATAAACCATGAAAAACACAACATCAAATACTTTTGCCGCAAAAACAAATTCAAAAAAAACAAATTACTTGTTGCTTTCTGTGGCTCTTGCTCACTTGCTTGGGTATGGACAAGACTCTTTTGCTGTTAATAGTTTGCCAGATTTTGCTAATTTTAATTCAACAGATGCTTCAATGACAACCTTTGTTGAAAGTTTTACAGGAGTTGCATCAGAAGATAGAGCTCAATTTAAAACAGATCTTTTTGCGATTGGACATGCTCAACTGGCGCCTATTTTTGAAAACACACGCTTAAGAGCAATTGTGGATAATGCAGTCCTTGGGCAAGAGGCAATGAAGAAGTTTTTGATTAAGTGTGCTTCAATGGATAAAGATTTAATGTCAATGATGGATGTATTATTGGAAACTTCGGCAACAACTCCAAGAATGGCAATGTCGCAAAAACGTCACGTTGAAAAGATGTCTAAGTTTGATCGTGATGCTTCCTCTATTACAGATCAAAAACGCGCTTCTGATGCCGCGCGTATTGGTTTGTGGAAAGGTCTTTCGGCATCTGATGACAAGCGCGCAGCTTTTGAAGATTTTACAAAATTTGGTGCAAAGAAAATGCCAGGTGTTGATCCAACCACGGGCGTTGGTCAAGTATTGTTTACGCAAGTTACAAATATTTCCGATCGCAGAGAGCTTACATCAAAATACAAACAAAGTACGTTTAAGAAAAAATATGATTTGGCAAACACAAATCGTATCCTTGAGGGGCTTACAACCAGAGCTGATATTGAGGCAGCAGTTGACTGGTTTGCGCAAACAGGAAGCAATACAGCTGCAGCACGTGAAATTGAAAATATTCACACAGGTGGTTTTAGTGTTTGGTCAGTTAAAAAAGCAGCAATTTTAAAATTAAAAGCTGTTGATGATTTCATGACAGCGCATCTCATTGATGGAGGGACATCTACAGGTTCAGTTGTTATTGATGCAGATGAGCTTAGACGATATTTGTTTGATCAAAACTCATTATCTGCATTTACAACTGAGCAAGCCCTAGTTGATGCAACGGCAACATATTTAAGCACACAATTGGCAAACGTCCCATCAGATTTAAGAGCCGCATGGGTTGGGGCAAGCAGTTCCGTTCGTGATGGATTGCTTGAGTGGTGTACAGCTCATTCTGGCGATTACGCAAGCCTTACAAACTATCTGGCAAGTGATGTAACTTCATATTCAGGGGCGGATGCGCTTGCTGCATTAAAAATGGCTCATGCTGTTTATAACGCAGGGACATCTTTAGCGTCAGGCTTAAGTAATGCTGATAAAGCAGCTCTTATTGAAAATTTAATTGGAAATGGTGTAAGCGTTTCTGATTTAATATCTGCTAAAAGCTTAGTTGGCGTAAGTGGATCTGATGAGGCAAATTTGCGAGCACGCATAAAAATGGCCATAGCTGTTTATAATAATAGCGTGTTTGGTAATTTAAGCTCTGGAACAGGAGCCGATTTGGTGGCAGGTTTGGTAACAGACAGTGTTTCTGTGGCAAATTTGAATTCCGCAAAAGATTTGATTGAAATTTCAAAAAATGAATCACATGCTGATCGTGTAAAGCGTATTGAGCTTGCAATTAGTGTTTATAACGGCGGCGCAAGTAAAGCATCTAGCCTTTCATTAGGTGAATATAACTATGATGTTGTAAATGAATTGATGGAACTTCAAGTTGATATGGCTGATTTAACACCAGCTAATATTTTGACGGCAATTAATCTTGTTTCTACAACATCAGAAAATGCAAAAGAAAGAGCTCTTCGAATCGCCGCAGCCGTTTCTGTAAATCAAGCTGGTCTAGATGTTGCGGATACTGGATTTGTAGGGGTTGATTTTGTTGATGCTTTGCGAAGTGGAACAAAACTGAATGCATTACAAATTTCAATGATTTCAAGTTTTGCGGATAAAACAGGGAATTCAGGAGATAGAGCCACGGCGTTGAAGGCTTTGTCGGTAAATTATGAGGCTGCGGGTGGCGATGCCGTCGGCTTGATTAGCTTTGGAGCAGATGCGGCGGGAAAGAGAGCGTTACTTGCTGGTTATGCAGGAGCAACTGCAACAGTTCAAGGATATTTTGCCGCAGCCAAAGCAGATGCAGTGCATGATGTATTGAATGGTCTTTCAGTATGGAGTGATATTGCAACAGCGATTACAAACTACAATACAGCGACTTCAAAGATTGCACAGATTTTGGGAGCAACTGGTGGTGCAGGTGATGATGCGCTTGTGACAGGAGCAGCAGCGCGAACAGTGCTTGCAAATTATGTTGTAGCCGGGACAGATGCAGATGATGTGATTAGCTTTGGAGCCACAGTTGCAGCGAAAGATTTGTTACTTGCTGGTTATGCAGGGGCAACAGCAACAGTTCAAGGATATTTTGCCGCAGCCAAAGCAGATGCAGTGCATGATGTATTGAATGGTCTTTCAGTATGGAGTGATATTGCAACAGCGATTACAAACTACAATACAGCATCTGCAAGTATTGATGTTTTACTTGGAACAGTTGCAGGAAGTGATGCGGTTACAGGAGCAGATGCACGAACAGCGCTTGCAAATTATGTTTCTCTTGCGGCGTGGTCATCTAGTAGGTCTTCCTTGCTTGGGTATATGTCAACTGCAGCAGATAAGAGAGCAGGGCTTGCATATTTTGCGGATGTAACAGATGGAGCAGCAAGACAAGCAGCGTTTGATAATGTATCTTCTATTGTTTCTGATGCAGGGACTTGGTCTGCAATTCAGGCGATTGTTGATCATTCTGATATCCATGATGCACTTAAAGTTGTTGATGGAAGTAGTCGTACTTTGTATGCCGATTTGTCTGGTGGGGCGCTTTCATCTGCTAACAAACGCGACATTATCAACAACCTTGTATCGCTTGGATTTACAAATGGTGATATTGGGGCAATTGAGCTTGCGAGCATAGATGCGTCTGCTATGGTTTTGAATGTAAGCGCGCTTGATCGATCAACTTATATTGCGCTTTCTATTACTGGTGCGTTTGATTACGTATCATCAGACTCTAGTGCAAACCGTCAAGTTTTGGTGGATGCGAATTCTGCTGGATTTGCGAATTTGAAGGTGATTGGCGATTTGGCAAGATTTGATACTCATCCATTAAGTGCAGCAGATACAGCAACCTATATGGGTAATGTTTTGGCAATGGAAACGGCTGTTACGTTCTCAGGGGTTAATGCTGGTTTTGATAAGATGATTAACGACGCAGTATTCTCACATAGAGAATTGATCGAAGAATTGCTTGTTGCGGGTGTTCCAGTTTCTGCATTAAAAGGAGCGTCAAATGTAAACATTGCTAACTCTTATGATGCTGATTCCATGGTTATGAACACATCTGTTGAACAACGTGCGATGCATATTGCTCTTCGTGCGATCAGTATCCAAGTTGGTGGAGACGGTGCTTTTGCTGCGGGTCCGTTTGATTTGAGTGATACATCTTCTGATAATCTTGCAACAGAAAAGCAAGTTGTTGTTCAAGCAATGAGTGATAATTATTTCACACCTGCTGAAATTTATGCAAAGAAAGATATCTTTACATTTGCATCTAAAACAGCAGCAGATCAGGCAAACTATATTGTTGATGTGATGAACCTTGATTATGCTTTGGAAATGGGCGGGTTCTATAATAATACAATTGCATCAGGGGCTTTGAGTGATGCAAATAAGAAAGCTATTATTGCGGCAATTCTAGCTGACTCTAAAGATGCTTCTTATATTGAAGGATTAGCAGCAGAAAGTGTTGTTGATTATGCCGATCAAACAGCTTTGATCAATCATATTTTGGGGCTCTAATTACGGCTCTTAAATAACAAGAAAAAAAAGGGGGGCTTAATGCCCTCCTTTTTTATTGGTCAATTTTTCGAAGAGTGGGGAAAGCGATCACATCTCTGATGCTGGGAGCATCAGTTAAGAGCATCATAAGCCTGTCAATGCCAATTCCAAGTCCACCTGTTGGAGGAAGCCCGTATTCAAGGGCACAAATAAAGTCATGATCCATAAGATGAGCTTCATCATCACCACTTTCTCTGGCAGTTACTTGTGATTGGAATCTTTCTTTTTGATCAATGGGATCGGTCAGCTCGGAAAAGGCATTTCCAATTTCCCATGTGTTGATATAGCTTTCAAATCTTTGTGTTAGCCTTGAATCGTCAGGGTGCACTTTTGCAAGAGGAGAGATATCAAGAGGTAAATCGGTTACATGCGTTGGTTGAAGAAGGAAATGCTCAACGCGTTCACCAAAAACAGTTTCAACACATTTACCCCATGTTGCATGATTATCAACGGAAAGGCCAACAGATTTTACTTTTTCTCTGGCTTGAGTGACATCAAGAGCCAAGAAGTCGATTCCTGTCTTTTCTAAAACCAATTGCGTCATGCTTTTTTTCTCCCAAGGGCCTGCAAGATTAATTTCTTTTCCTTGGTAAGTGAGTGTTGTTGTTCCTAAAACAGTTTGAGCCAAATGCGCAACGATGTTTTCTGTTAAGGCCATCATATCATTATAATCGGCATATGCTTGATACAGTTCCATCATGGTGAATTCGGGATTATGACGTGTTGAGATTCCTTCATTTCTAAATGATCGATTTATTTCAAAAACCTTATCCCACAAACCTCCCACAACCAGTTTCTTTAAGTAAAGCTCTGGAGCGATACGCAAATACATGTCCATATCAAGGGTGTTGTGGTGTGTGACGAATGGTTTTGCGGCAGCTCCTCCTGGAATTGCGTGCAGCATGGGTGTTTCAACTTCCAAGAATCCAAGATCACTTAAATATGCGCGTAAAGAAGAGACGATTTTTGAGCGCATCCGAAGACGATTCCTGGTTTCTGCATTCATGATTAAATCAAGATAACGCTGACGATAACGCGTTTCAATATCTTGAAGTCCATGGTATTTTTCAGGCAACGGAAGGAGTGTTTTTGTTAAAATCCAAATTGATGTGGTATTGATAGTAAGCTCTCCACGTTTGGTTCTTCGGATTGTTCCTTCAACTCCAATGTGATCACCAATATCAAGATTTTCAAGAACATTGTAAACATCTTGTGATAAGCCTTCAAGAGTTGTAAAAACTTGGACCTTATTAGTGACATCGTGAAGGTCGATGAACATCCCGCTGTTTCGGATAGACATGATTCGCCCTGCAACTTTAACGATATCTTGCGTAACGACTTCATTTTCAAGGTCTTTGTAAATATCTTGAAGTTCTTGATTTTTATGCGTTGTTTCAAACTTTGATGGATATGCGTTAATCCCGTTTGCTGTTAATTTTGCAAGCTTATTTAAGCGTGAGGTGCGTAATTCATTTTCAATGTCGCTCATTTTTCATCCTTACTGTTAAATTTGAAGCCATACCTATACCATAATTTCTTAAGTTTTGGAATTGAATATTGAATCATTATAACTCTCTTTTATGTTTTTCTAATTTATGTTAAGAGTATATAACGTATAAAAATATTTGTCAATAATTATTTTTGCCAAAACGGTATTAATTTTGATTTTTATAAAATAAACCTAGAAAGATCCGTGTTTACTACTAAATCGCTGACTCTATTTTTCACATAGTCCCCATCAATTATGATGGTTTCTCCTGATTTCTCACATGCTTCAAAACTTAAGGTTTCAAGAGTTTTCTCCATAACTGTGTGCAAGCGCCTTGCTCCGATATTTTCAACTGTTTTATTTACTTGCGCCGCAAAGTTTGCGATTTCTTCGATTGCCTCTTGCGTGAATTCTATAGTGACGCCTTCTGTTGACATAAGCGCTTTATATTGCAGGATAAGATTAGCCTCAGTTTGAGTGAGGATTTTTACGAAATCGTTTTGAGTAAGAGCTTTGAGTTCAACACGTGTGGGAAGGCGACCTTGGAGTTCGGGTAAAAGATCCGATGGTTTTGATACATGAAACGCGCCAGATGCGATAAACAGAATATAGTCTGTTTTTACAAAACCATGTTTTGTTGTAACGGTGGTTCCTTCGATTAAAGGAAGAAGATCTCTTTGAACGCCTTCCCTTGAAATTTCGCTTTGACGATCTGATTTTGAGCAAATTTTATCAATCTCATCAATAAATACGATTCCATTCTGCTCAACTGCCCGTATAGCCTCTTTTTTTACGATTTCAGAATCAAGAAGTTTATCGCTTTCTTCTGATATGAAGTGTTCAATAGCATCTTTGACGAGCATCTTTTTCTTTTTTGTTCTAGGGGTCATACTTTTCATGATATCGCCAAGATTAAACATTCCCATTTGAGCTCCGGGCATTCCAGGAATATCAAAAGATGGTGCTGCTGGGGAGTTGGGTTGTTCTTCGACTTGAACTTCAATTTCTCGTTCATCTAAATCCCCATTTTTATACTTTTGCATAAATTTTTCTTTTGTTTCGGGGCTTGCTTCTTCACCTACAAGTGTTTCAATGATTTTGACTTGAGCAAGGTCTTTTGCATGTGTGCGCATTTCTTTTTTCATATTTTGCCGAGTTGTGACAATCGCAATATCTAGCAAATCTCGGATAATGGATTCAACATCGCGTCCAACATATCCAATTTCTGTGAACTTTGTTGCTTCTACTTTTGAAAAAGGAGCATTTGATAGTTTTGCAAGACGCCTTGCAATTTCTGTTTTTCCAACGCCAGTTGGGCCGATCATAAGAATATTTTTTGGAACAATTTCATCACGTAATGATTCGTCGAGTTGTTGCCTTCTCCAACGGTTACGTAAAGCAACGGCTACAAGTTTTTTTGCATCTACTTGTCCGACAATATGCCGATCAAGTTCGGCTACAATTTCTTTTGGCGTAAGGATGGTCATGAGATTTTCTCCAATGTTACATGTTCATTTGTGTAGATGCAAAGCTCTGAAGCAATTTTTAAAGATTTTCTTGCGATTTCTTCGGCGGTTAAACCGGGGATATTTAAAAGTGCTTTTGCGGCTGATAATGCGTAAGAGCCCCCTGATCCAATGCCGATTAAAGCGTCTTGTGGTTCTAAAACATCTCCGGTTCCTGTTAGAACAAGAGTGATTTGAGAATCGGCAACAATCATCATGGCCTCTAATTTTCGTAAGTATTTGTCTGTACGCCATTCTTTTGCAAGCTCGACACATGCTCGTTGAAGTTGAGAGGGGTGCTTCTCAAGTTTTTCTTCAAGGCGCTCAAAAAGAGTTAGAGCATCAGCAGTAGCTCCTGCGAAACCTGCAATTACATCTCCATTCCCAAGTCTTCTGACTTTCTTTGCGTTATGTTTTAACACTACATGGCCAAGTGTTACTTGACCGTCCCCTGCGATGACTACTTCATTGTTTTTGCGTACTGACACAATGGTTGTTCCGTGAAGTGTAATTCCTTCTGTCATTTTCGATATCCTCTTATAAGTGCTAATATTAACATGATTGAGAGCAAAGTCATGATATAGTTTTCAAGATACATATATTTTGCATAAAATGTTTGTGTGTTTGGTTTTGGAATAAAGACATCTATTGCGCCTTTTTGGCCCAGAGGAATAGAGTTTAGAATGTGTCCTTGGGGGTCAATTAATGCTGAAATTCCTGTATTGGCGGATCTTATAACAGACATACCTTGCTCAATTGCACGAATACGAGCTAAATCAAGATGTTGTTTTGCTCCTATTGATTTTCCAAACCACGCGTCATTGGTAATTAAAAGTATAAAATCGGCTCTTTTTTCTGATGTGATTTCATGTGAGAAGGCGCTTTCATAACAGATAATAGGGTGGAAGCTGGGTGTGTTTGGCAGAGAAATATTGGCTGGACCTGTGCCTGGCGTGTAATCTTTTTCTCCAAAGGTGATTTTAGAAAGTTTTGGAAATAGAAATCGTAAAATTGAGGGTAAGTATTCGCCAAAAGGAATTAAGTGATGTTTATCATAAAAGGCAACTACATCTCCCTTTTTGTTTAGCGCAAGAAGGCTTGTTCTTAATTTATAATCCTGATTATTTGAATCTATTTGACGACGTACACCGCCAGTAAAAAGGTGCCCATGTTCTGGTATAATTTCTTTCAACTTTTTCACTCTATCTGGGAAATCTTCTAGAAAGAAAGTTAAAGCTGTTTCTGGCATAGCAATAGAGGACACGAGTGGATCTTGAGGTTTTGAAATGTCTAATAGATTCAAAAACCTTTGCTCATAAGATTTTCGGTCCCATTTATCTTCTTGAGTGACATTTGGTTGGACAATGCGAATTTTGTGATCAAAAAACATATTTTGAGATTGAGGGAGGATGTAAGAAAGCATAGTCACTGGTACAAGGATCCATTTTTTTAAACCACTCCAAGAAAGGGTGAAGATAGAGATAAAACTTAAAAAGAACACTCCTCCCCATGAGGCAGTTTGAATGAACGGAGTGTCAAGCCATAGATGCCCCACAAAACCCCAAGGAAAACCAGTGAACAACCATCCTCGGAGCCATTCCAAACAGATCCATGCTATAGGAAACCCGCGTTTCCACCATAAGGATGCAACTGCAGGAAAAATTGAAACATAGCCTGGCAGGATGAATAAAGCAACGGGAATGAGCCACCAAAACTTATCAATCTCAATTTCTAGAGCAAATGAGACCCAATAAAGTGTGGAAATATAGTAGAAAAATGAAGAAAGCCATGCTGTTTTTAGGCGACTTTGGATGGTCTTTTCAAGATCTAATCGTTGGGCAAAGATAAAAATCCATAATAAACCTATGGGTGAAAAAAAACTTTGTAAAAGTCCAATTCCAATTTCTAGTAAAAAGCTGAATTTTGATTTTAAGATACTTTTTTGACACATACTCTTTTAATCCGCCTTGCATCTGCTTCTAAAACTTCAAATTCATACCCTGAATGATGTCCAATAATTTCACCTTTTGAAGGGATGTGACCTGTAAGATAGGATAAAAGACCTCCCACGGTATGTATGTCTTCACGTCTTTCGTGTTCTTGTAAAATGGGTCCTACTGTTGACTCAAACTGTTCAACAGGAACACGCCCGCTTAAAAGGTAAGATCCGTCTGATTTATTGGCAATTTGATATAACGATAAATGGTCTTCTGAATCTTGAATTTCTCCGATAATTTCTTCGATAATATCATCTAAGGTGACAAGACCGTCAACGCCTCCATATTCATCAACCACAATTGCCATGTGAACACCTATGTCCCGCATTTCAATCATAAGGTCTAGGATGCGCATAGATGGAGGGATGAAAAATGGCTCTTTTAGGATTTTATTTAAGTGCTCTGGAGATGTGTCGATTCGAATTAAATCCCGTACATCTAATATACCAACAACATCATCAAGCGTCTTTGAGACAACCGGAAATCTTGAAAATGCTGTGTTTTTAAGTAAAGATTTCAATTCGTTTTCTTTGATGTTGCGGTCAATTGAAATAATATCTGCTCTTGGTGTGAAAATATCATGAACAATGACATGTTTTAAGGATAAAACATTTAAAAGAAGGGTTTTTTCAGCATCTTCAATTGTGTGCGTTTGTGAGTGCGTTTGTATCAACTCTTCAAAATTTTTGGCTTTTTTATTGCTTTTGAAAAAAGATAAAATCCGTGGTTTGATGTTGGAAAATAGGTTCATTGTTCTTTCAATCGTAAGGGTTGTTTATGTTTAAATCTTTTAAAATATCAATCTCTAAAGATTCCATCTCTTGGGCTTCCTCATCTGCTATATGATCGTATCCTAAAATATGCAATATGCCATGAATAATCAAGTGCTTGGTGTGATGTATGAAATCTTTACCCTGTTCCAAGGCTTCTTTTTGGATTGTTTCATAGGCTAAAATAATATCACCTAAGTGCGGATCTTGTTCTGGTTTTAAATATTCAAGCTCATCTATGAATAGGTTTGGAAAGGATAAAACATTTGTATGTTTGTCTATGTGGCGATATAAGTTGTTTAGATTTCTTACTTCGTCATCATTTGAAAACACAACGCTTAAATGTGATTTCTTTTGATGGGAAAATTCAAGATATTTTTCCAGAAGTGGGTATAGAGTTTCAAGGAATTCATTTAATGTGGTTTCTAATTTATCCCAGATTGGAGTGTTGTAAACAGGGAAAAAATTGATTAAAAATGGCAAATTCATTTCAAGCTCCTTTTATGGAATCGTAAGCTATGACGATTTTTGATACCAATGAATGCCTGACAATATCTTTATCTGTTAGATAAACCATGCCTATTTCTTCTATATCTGAGAGTTTTGTTAATGCATCAATGAGTCCAGATTGCACATTAGAAGGAAGGTCTACTTGGCTGATGTCGCCATTGATGACCATGCGTGAGTGTGGGCCTAATCTTGTTAAAAACATTTTCATTTGCATGGGGGTTGCATTTTGAGCTTCATCTAAAATGACAAAAGCTGATGACAATGTTCTGCCTCGCATAAAAGCAAGAGGTGCAATTTCAATTTCACCGCTGACCAGTTTTTTGACAACCATTTCAGAAGGAAGCATATCATAAAGAGCATCATATAAAGGACGCAAGAAGGGGTCTACTTTTTCTTTTAAATCCCCTGGTAAAAAACCTAACTTTTCTCCTGCTTCTACGGCAGGGCGTGATAATATAATACGGTCTACTTTTCCTTGCAGCATTAAATCAACGCCAATGGCAACGGCAAGGAATGTTTTTCCTGTTCCTGCCGGCCCTACACCAAAAACTAGCTCATGCTTACGTAAAGACTCTATATATTCAGCTTGGCCAGGGGTTCGGGGCTGTATAGTGCGTTTTTTTGTTTTAATGGACAGTGCGTCATGAGGCTCTTCTGTTTGATCAGATTTTATCATGCGAATAGCAGCATCAACATCTCCATCCTCAAGAGTTTTTCCTTGCTGAAGACGCCTATAAAGACCTCTTAAAACCTGAGCGGCATCAATTGTAGAATCATCCGCGCCATAAATGGCAAGTTTATTTCCTCGAGATACTAAAGAAACGTTCAAGGCTTTTTCGATTATTTTTAAATTATGATCTAATTGGCCAAATAAAGAAGGTAAAAATCGATTATCTTCAAATTCAAGATGGAACACGGCTGAAGTGTCTTTGGATGATGTCAAAATAGAAAACTCCTTTGGTTAAAAGTTAAAATACTTTTTCATCTTGAACTAATATTAGATCTCCTGCAAGTCCATTTTGCTTTGCCTGTGTAATTTTTGTTTCTAAGATTTGCCCTTTTAATCTTTGATTCGCTTTGACATAGATGGATTGGAGGTAAGGAGTCTTGCCAATGAGCTGGCCTTCGTGTTTTCCATCACGCTCAAACAAAACATTTAATGTCTTTCCGATAAAAGATTGATTGAACGATAATTGCTGAGCATTAAGCAAATCTTGAAGGCGGTATAAACGCTCGTTTTTAATATCTTCTGGAACTTGATTCTCCATGGCTCCAGCAGGAGTTCCAGGACGAATGCTGTATTTAAAAGAATAAGCTTGTGCGTATTTAACGCGTTCAATCAGTTTTAATGTATCCTCAAAATCCTTATCTGTTTCTCCTGGAAAACCAATGATAAAATCAGAGGTGAAAGCAATTTCTGGACGTAAATCTCGCATTTTATCAATAATGCGAAGGTAGTCATCACATGTGTGCTTGCGGTTCATGGCCTTTAGAATGCTGTCTGAGCCCACTTGAACAGGAAGATGTAAATGTGGCATTAGTTTTTCAACCACGCGATGTGCTTCGTATAAGTCGGCATGCATATCGTTTGGGTGGGATGTTGTGTAGCGAATGCGCTCTAGGCCCTCTAAATCAGCTAAACGCATGAGTAGTTTTCCAAGATTCCATTCTTTTGACGAAGAGTCTAAGCCATGAAATGCGTTCACATTCTGTCCTAAAAGGGTAATTTCTTTTGTGCCAAGATCAACCAATGCTTTCACTTCATTGGTAATTTTTTCAACTGGGCGAGAATATTCAGCCCCTCTTGTGTAAGGGACAACGCAGAATGTACAAAATTT
Organism: uncultured Alphaproteobacteria bacterium; assembly: GCA_964497925.1. Taxonomy (GTDB): domain Bacteria; phylum Pseudomonadota; class Alphaproteobacteria; order CAIYWZ01; family CAIYWZ01; genus CAIYWZ01. Next base: position 19,362 of record CAZCFE010000018.1, read on the forward strand.
ATCGCACCCTTCTTGAATGGAAACAAAAGCTGACAAACCGGCTTCATTCGTAGAGGTGGGGGCGGGAAGATGATCAAATTTAATTTCTTCTGGGAAGTCAACATTCAAAATAGTTGCTTTGGGGTTTGAGGCTCTTGATCTTTCAAGCTTTGCGATCATTTCTGGAAGCATATGGTAGGTTTGGGGGCCAAATATCATATCCACGTAAGGTGCTTGTTTTAAGATTTCGTCCCCAAGAGCTTGCGCACTGCAGCCCGAAACGCCAACGATCATATCTTGACCTTGAGATCGTTTTTCTTCTTTTAAAGGGCGAATTCGTCCAAGATCGGAAAAGACTTTTTCTTCGGCTCTTTCTCTGATGTGGCATGTATTTAGAATAACAATATCCGCACCTTCTGGTTGAGTTGTGCTTTCATAACCCAGCGGACTGAGTAAGTCAGCCATGCGTTTTGAGTCATACACATTCATTTGACATCCGTATGTTTTGATGAACAGTTTTTTACGCACTCAAAGCTCCCATCTTAAAGAATTTTTCACGGCGGTTTTTAAGAAGGGCATCGCCTGATTGTTTCATCAGAAGTCTTAAATTCTTTTCCACCTCATCTCCTACCATTGAAATTGCAGAAATAGAAGATCTATGAGCCCCACCTAAAGGCTCTTTAACAATTCCATCGATAATTTTCAATGTTAAAAGTTCTTGAGCTGAAATTTTAAGCGCAGCTGCTGCATCTTGAGCTTTGCTTTTGCTTTTCCATAAAATAGAAGCGCACCCTTCAGGTGAAATAACCGAATAAATTGAATTTTCAAGCATAAAAACTTTATTTGCCGCAGCCAAAGCAATGGCGCCTCCAGATCCTCCCTCTCCAATAATGGTGGAAACAAAAGGAACTCGTATTTCAAGGCATTTTTGAATACTTTTTGCAATGGCTTCTGCTTGGCCTCTTTCTTCGGCCTCTATTCCAGGATATGCACCGGCGGTATCGACAAATGTCACAACAGGGAGTGAAAATCTATCAGCCAAATCCATTAAACGTGCAGCTTTTCGATAGCCTTCAGGCTTTGCCATTCCGAAACAATGACGTTGACGGCTTTCCATATCGGTTCCTTTTTGGTGCCCCATAATCATTACGCGAATTCCTCTAAAATACCCAAGGCCGCCAATGATAGCTTCATCTTCGCCAAAAAGTCTGTCTCCGGCAAGAGGGGTAAAGTCTGTCACAAGCTCCCTTATATAGTCTAAGAATTGAGGACGTTCTGGATGCCTTGCTACTTGTACTTTTTGCCATGGGGAAAGATTTGAATAAATAGAAATCAATTGTTTTTGGGTTTTAATCTCAAGTTTTTCAATTTCCGATGTAATGTTAAAATCAGATGTGTTATTAAGTGTCTTAAGATCGTTGATTTTATCTTCTAGCACTTTAATTGGTTGTTCAAAGTCTAATAAAACTGTCATCTCTGTTTCCTACCTGAATGCAAATTATTCTTCTTCTTTTATAAAATTATCGTGAAAAAGTCAAGGATTCTGTGAGCAAGGGGGATGTCCGCAGGTGGCATTGTGTAAGATAAAAGTTTATCAACAGGCACGAAAGATAAGGTCTGGCCTTCACAAGGAGTCATTTCTCCACTCCATTTTTTACACAAATATAATGGCATTAATAAATAAAAATCAGGATACTGATGTGACGCAAAGGTTAAAGGTTCAAGGTCTTGTGCTAAAACATGAATCCCAAGCTCTTCATAAAGCTCCCTTATAAGAGCATCTTCTGCAGATTCAAATGGTTCTATCTTTCCCCCTGGGAATTCCCACATTCCTTCCATGTGGCGACCTTTGGGGCGCTGTGCCAATAAAACCTCCTTCTTTTCGTTTACCAACGCAGCTGCTGAAACTAAAACACATTTTTTCATTCTTTTTTAACCTTTAAATCAACTTAAAAGATGCATAACAAAAATCTGAATAATAAGCAATCAGGTTTTGAATAAATACTTGCGCTCTAAAAAAAGCATGATAGAATGCCACCAAAAAATAAACAGAAAGTTAGGTTCTGTTGAGAAATTCATTTAAGCCATTGAAGAGCTGCAATAAAATGCAA
>CAZCFE010000019.1:0-1103 GCA_964497925.1 uncultured Alphaproteobacteria bacterium
AACCAATCCATTTACTTATCGACTGCTGCTCTTGTATCCCTTATTCTCTATTCTTTTATATACTCTCTTAAAGATCTGATCGAACCGCTTTCGCGTCTCTGCCAACCTCATCGGCTGGTAGTTGTGTTTATATCCGATCTTAGATTTAACGTCAACCTTTTTTAATGTTTTTTTTAATTTATTTTTTTAAATTTAAAAAAAACCTTAAAAACCGCCCTTTTGAAAAAACCCCTGAACCCCTCTTTAGACAGTATTAACTAAATTTTAATAATCTTATTAATAGACAACTAAGATCTGAATATTAATTCAAAGACTCAATTTCATTGAGTCTTCCATAAAATTAACCCAGAACTGATATCTATAACCACACGATTAGAATGAATTCATAAACTCATAATCAGAACATTCCAATCTTCTGAAAACATAAACATAAAAAGTGCCCCCCCCCTTAAACACCATCTAAACTTAGACGTATAAGAAAGTTTAAAGACACCAATACCCTATTTTAAAGATTTTCCACGAACAGTAAAAATATAAAAACATCTTTTATTCATGCCGGGTAAAGACCACTTCAACATCAGGCGATATAAATCAATACTATTAATGAGCAACAAAGAGATCGCCCTCACAAGCAAAAGAATATTAAAAGAAATAATACTCACCTACGCCCACCTTGCAAAAACCAATCTAATTAAATCCTTTTTCTGTAAAACTTTACCCTTGACTTTTCAATTTGATTGCCATATAAAAGGATATGTTTTTTTGACGCGGGGTGGAGCAGCCCGGTAGCTCGTCAGGCTCATAACCTGAAGGTCGTCAGTTCAAATCTGGCCCCCGCAACCAAACTTAATTGACTTTTTGTTGTCAGCCGCACCAGTCCTTCATATTCCCCATGCATTTCAGCGACCAGCTTCCCGTTTTCTACAGGTTGGAGCTTGATCGTTCCTCCCAGTAGCTGGCTCACTATACTGCGTGCCTCGCCGCCACATACACACTCCCCTCCCCTTGCAGCGGCCTTCTCATTTCGTTGGTTCCTCCAGCCGATAACCAATACCGGGTTCGTTGATGATGAAGTGATCACGGGCGGGGTCTAGCTCTAGGTT
>CAZCFE010000019.1:1113-18892 GCA_964497925.1 uncultured Alphaproteobacteria bacterium
TCGTCAGGCTCATAACCTGAAGGTCGTAGGTTCGAATCCTGCCCCCGCAACCAATTAAGACAAGCCATTCTTTTCTCTTGTCTTATCATGGAGTACCTATTAGATTTGATGAAAATTGTTCAAAAATTTGGCGGAACATCTGTTGGAAGCATAGAACGCATTGCACACTGCGCTGCTTTAATACAAAAGTCCATATCAGACAACGAATTTCCTTGCGTAGTAACATCTGCCATGTCGGGTCAAACAAATGCACTACTGAAACTATCCTCCTCATTTAACGCAACTCAAAACTCATCTTCACAAGATATGATCGTATCAACAGGCGAGGTGGTCTGTGCAGGACTTTTAAGTCTAGCCTTATCTAAAATAGGAATTTTATCCAAACCTTTGTGTGGATGGCAAGTTCCAATTTTAACTGATTCTTGTTGGGGAAATGCACGCATTCAAGATGTTTTCCCACAAAAAATTGACTCTCTTATCCAACAAGGGATTGTTCCAATTGTCACAGGATTTCAAGGTATGACCGTTAATCAAGAAATCACAACCCTTGGCCGAGGAGGATCAGACACCTCTGCCGTTGCAATTAGCGCAGCTATTCAAGCAACAAGATGCGACATTTACACAGATGTTGACGGTGTATACTCAGCAGACCCCCGCATTGTTCCATCAGCAATTAAGCATGACTTTCTCTCATTTGATGCTGCCCTAGAGATGAGCTCTTTGGGAGCAAAAATCCTGCATCCAAGATGCGTTGAAATTGCAAAAAAAAATGATGTTTGCCTACACGTGCGCTCAAGCTTTACCGACTCCCCTGGAACCATTATAAAAAAGGATGTAAAAATGGAAGATAAAGTTATATCAGGCATTGTACATATTCGTGATATTATGTGGGTTCAGTTTGAACATATTGCTTATCTGGAAGTTTTTTTTAAAATCATCGCTGACAAAGATATCAGTATTGATATGATCCAAATCCATGAAAATGGTTTCAACTTTTCCATTGCAAAAAATGATTGGGATCAAATACACTCACTCGTCTGGACTCCTACAAAAATTTACACAGACCTTGTGAAAATTTCTCTTGTTGGACAAGGCCTTAGATCTCACTCTCAAGTATTAGATAAAGTTTTTAATGCTCTTAGAGATTTTGAGATTATCGCGCTTGACTCGGGAGAAACAAGGCTCAGCGCTTTGACCCTTTGCGATCAAGTTCCGTCGGTTGTACAAAACCTCCATAACGATCTGTTTTAAAGACATCAAAACCAATTAATAGACACAGATTTTTCTAATGAAAAACCTCATGATTTATGCTATAATAGCATTTTTTAAAATGAAAGTAGAAAGGTTAAACTATGTCTTTTTTGCAAGTGACGCAAGCTGCACAAAACCGTATGACAGATTTAATTGCAAGCCGAGGAAAGCCCACAGCTGGAATTCGCGTGTCAATTAAAACACGAGGTTGTTCAGGACTTGCTTATAAAGTTGAATTTGCCGATGAAATTATTAATGGTGATGAAAAAATTATTTTAAATAATTTGCTTTTGTTAATTGATTCTAAAGCAATTTTGTTTATGATCGGCTCTATTATGGATTACGTGGATGACAAAGTTCAATCAGGATTTGTCTTTCAAAACCCAAATCAGAAAGGATCGTGTGGTTGTGGAGAATCGTTTTATGTATGAACATGAAGGGGATGACCCATTTGTTTGTTTTGGATTAGAACCCAATTTTGATATTAATATAGAAGATTTAGATCATGTTTATTTTAAAGCTCAAAAAGAACATCATCCAGATCGATATGTGAACAAAACAAAAGAGCAAAAAAAAGAAGCTCAAAAAATGTCTTCAAGTTTAAATCTGGCTTATGGAGAATTAAAAGATCCTATTTTGCGCGCAAAAATCTTATTAAAATATCTAAATCCTGAAAATCCCTGGATTGAAGATGAAACCTATATGGATGAAGAAATTTTAATGCAAATGATGGTAGTTCGCGAAACCCTTGCTTGTGCGGCAACACCTATGGAAGCAGAAAGAATAGCCTCCGATATGGAATCTCAAATGAATATTGAAACACAAAACATGTCAAAAGCATTCTTATCAAAAAATCCAGAAAATTTACGCAGAGCCATAACAAGAGCTCTTTATGTCAGAAAAGTCTTAAACGAGGCTCAAAGGCTTGCTAGAAAACCCTTCCCGCAAGAAGCTTCGCATCAAGACACTCAGCAGCAAAAGATACAAACATGAGCAGCCTTGAAAATAAAATGGTGTATTATACTATCGAAGGCGTAATTGCATTCATTGTTTTAAATCGTCCTGAAAAAATGAATGCTTTAAATGCTCAAATGGTCATGGAGCTTTTTGAAATATTTAAAAAGCTTGACGAAGACCCCCTTATAACTTTTATTGTCATCAAATCTCACGGCCCCGTTTTTTCATCAGGCGGCGATATCAAAGAGGTATACAATCACTATAAAGAAAAAAAATTAACTAAAATTGAAAGTTTTTTCAATATCGAATACTCTTTAATCAACAAAATTGCCTCTTCAAAAAAAACTATTTCTTTGGTAGAGGGCTTGGCATACGGCGCAGGCCTTGCAGTGGCTCTTGCATGCCAATACCCATTTTTTCTGCTAAACGTCAAAGCAGCTGCCCCTGAAATCAATATTGCATTTTATCCTGATGCTGGACTGTCATATTGGCTCAACCAGGCAGATAAGCGTTTTCCTGGATTTGCCAACAATTTTGCAATGAGTGGTGGAGAAATAACACCTCCCGATCTAGATGCCGCAGGATTAATTGCAGGCGTCATTGATCGAAAAAACATGTCCATTGTAGAAAAAAGCCTTATTGAAAACCAACCAAGAAATAGCGCAGATCTTATTGAAATTATGAAGTTTTTTATAAGACCTACAGTTTTAAAAGAAGTTCAAAATATTAAAAACCAGACTTTTCAACACAGCCACTTCAATAAAATAAAAGATTTTCATAGAACTGATTTTAAAACCTCTGACCTTTCATTTTGGACAACCTTTAACCACATCACAAAAACAAAAGGCAAAACCTTGCGCGATGTATTAAGCCTTGACCTTTGTTTATCAAGTCTTTTTATTCACACCCACGACTTCTTTGAAGGAATCCGTGTAAAGCTTATAAATAAAGGTGATAAGCCTTGTTTTCAAGAAGAGCTAAATGATTCCATCAAAAATAAAGTCAAAAAAATATATCGAAATATTGCATAACCATTAAAAAATCTCTCCTCTTTTCCATCAAAATAAAAATATCAAATTTTGTAAAAAAAACATTGACTGTCCCTATTGTCATGTCATATAATAAAAAATACATTCAATTTAAATAAGGAAAAATACACTATGAATAAACTCAAACTTATCTTCTTCATCTCTCTAGTAACCTCAAGTATGCCTTTATATTCAACAAGCATAGATTTAACATTTGATGAGGTCAATCCTTCAGTCATAATGCCTCTCCTTTCAAAACAATCTTTTATGGAAGATATGGCAAGGCATACAGAAACGAATTCTCTATTTGCCCTTTCTAGAACTTTTTATGCCCCAATGATCGAACCTTTTAATCTCCTAACACCTGAAATACAAAATGATCTTATACAAATCATATTTCAACCTACAAATGACATGACAGCCCGCTACTGTCTTTTTAAGACAATTTTATTTTCGACCAGAAGTCAAGAACTATACAATCAAATAGTATTTGATGAAGATATCTCTCTCATCTCATTAATACCCCCACAAACGCCCCCCTTTTTAATACATCAAAAGTTATCAAAATCCTTATTTTTAGCAACACTTGGCACTTACTCCCCAAACGTATCAGTAAACGAACGTTCACAAGAATTTTTAAAACAGGCATTTGATCACTTTAATGATCATCAAGGATTTCCCCTTATTTCAGTTTATATACTCCTGTCTAATATGCCGAATATAGATTTTTATGCAAAAAACTTTCTAGAAAAAGCCTCCAGCTTACCAGATGCTTATAAAATGACAACTCAGCTGTCTTCAATATCGTATCTTTTACTCTCTAACAATCCAGAAAATCAAAATTTTGCAGCAGCTCAAACAAGAGAGATATTGGAACAAACCAGCGACCCTACCAAAAAATTACTTTTTGCCTCTCTTCTGTCGTTACATGCCCCCTCTCGAGAAGAGGCTATTGCTCAAATTCAAACATTTCTTTCACAAGACTGGGGAAAAATCGACATCTTGATTAGAACACTGCCTTCTGATTGTGTTGATATAATAATCAACTACATGCTCAGATTAGTAGAAGAAAAAAAGATCACAAACTCTCAATTTGAAAGAATTTATGAACGTTTAATCGATGTTAAAGACACAAAATTAAAAGAAAAACTTATCATTTTTGCGATGAATGAAATTTTATCTCCAGACGCATCATTTCATAATAAATGGATATTCTTGAGACAATTTAAAAACTTCCCAGATGATGCACAACATCAAATAATTGAATATCTATTTTCATCTCTAGATAATCAATCTATAACGTTATCTAATTTTTCATATATCTATAAAGATATCATCAAAACTCAAAATACAATCTTAAAAAGAAGACTTCATACGTTTGCTATTGATCATATCCGCGATTCTTTCACCCCATGGGAAGTAAAAAAAGATTTTATCACACAAATTTCGACTTTCCCCATCCATCTACAAAGACAGATTATAGACTATGCACTTTCCTGTATCCAAAACAATTCTATAACAATTGATGAATTTTCATCGATTTTTAGCTCCTTATTAACGTATGAAAATACAGACACTGCAAGAAATTTTGCAAATTACGGCATTGAAATCCTAAGCAGAAATCATGTCAATCACGACATAAAAAATAATTTATTTGAAGGATTTGCAAACTTGCCCAAAACAGCTCATTTTGATGATTTTCATGAAATGATCCCTAGACTTTTAAAACAAAGTCTCCAGGACCCCACCTTTATTTCATCAAGTTTCAAGCAAAGATATGAGAGAATAAAAACATTTGAGAAATTTGCATCAACACCAAACATAAAAAACTTTGCCCAATTATTATCAGAAAATATTGATTTTGAACAAGCTTATTTAAGCTTGGATCGAAGGACTAAATTTGGGGATGTCCATACACTATCAATGATTAGAGATGCATCCAAAATTGCAACCATTTTATTGGAAAAAGAAAGAGAATTTGGGACCACAGTATTTTCTGATAAAGATCTTTTAGAAAAAATCTCTTTTTTGATAACGTCGCTTGAAAAAGAAAGAGAGAGTAATCCTCAAGTAACCACAGACATGATATCCAATGCTCAAGATATTTTGCAAGAAATGATATCAGACCAACAACATCAAGGAACCTGTTTCAGATCTGATGGGAATCTCTGGACAAAAACCTCACAAAAAATCGTCACATTAAATCTTACTGGAAATCAAATCACTCTTGGTGACTGTCTCCATTTAGTATTTCGTGCCCTAGAAAGAAATCAAGATCATCCTGAATATAAAACTCTAGTTTGCTCTTTCATCAATGCACTGGGAAGCAAAGAGGCTATTTTAAAATGTGGAGATGGAGCATTAGGCGGTATTTTAAGATCTCTAGATATCTTGTTTATAAAAGAGCTTTATGGGGAAGATCGACCATTTTCCACAGAAGATCAAAATCTTTTAGATGCACAACTTCCTCAACTGAAAAAAGTTGTGATCAGTTTTGTGGATGGCATTACAGGCACACCAGAAGGCGTTGATTCTGAATTTTTTGAAAAGCTTATGGCAAATGAAACATTTGGATTTTTCCTAAATCACTTAAAAATGCAAAATTGGGGATTGATTTCGAGCGGTGTTTTATCAGCTGAGAGAAGCCTTTATTCGGTTTATCAGGAAGATGTGAACGAGATATTGATTAAGGATTTTAACCTATTACTAATCGACCCCGCTGTGCGCATTTTATTTTCCGAATTTTTTGGTGGATTCATTCACAATAGTTCGCTTAGAATAGAGAAAATCAATGATTTTCTAACCAATATTGAATACATTCCTTTGCGTTAAAGAAACGCTAGATATTTGAAAACCTTTGAATAACAAGATCCTTAAAATGCTTTCCACGTTGTTCAAAGTTTTCAAATTGATCAAAGCTTGCGCATGCAGGCGATAATAAAACTGTGCTATTTTCCTTGAAATCAAAATTTAAAGCATTTGAAATGTTCTTTTCTATTGTAAAACTAACATGATAAACACTAAGAACTTGGGCAAAATCTTGCGCACATTGACCAATGAGCAAAACATGGCGAATTTTATGAAAATAAGGAATTAAATCATCAATACCTCCAGCTTTAGGGATGCCACCTAAAATAAGATAAACATCATCATACGCCTTGAGAGCTTGAATCGTCGCATCAGCATTGGTGGCTTTGCTATCATTAATAAAGGTAATACCATTTTTTGTTCGAAGAACATGTTCTTGACGGTGGGCAAGACCTTTGAATTCTAATATAGATTGACGTATTGCCTCATGAGAATACCCTAGTAAATACAGAACCGCCCAAGTTGCCATAATATTTTGCCCATTATGAGACCCTTTCAGAGTTGAATGTTCAGATATATCCCATATCAGATCTCCATTATGATGAAGCATTGTGCCATCAAGATAATAACCTGTTTCCAAAAAGGTTTGTGTTGAAATGGGAATAAGACGATCTTTCATTAAAGGCTTTAAGAACTCATAAATCTGGCATGTATAAGGATCATCTATGCATATAACTCCTTCACGCTGAGACTTGAAAATCAGCTCTTTTGCATGAACATATCCTGACATACCTCCATGCCTGTCTAAATGATCTGGGGTAATATTAAGCAGAACACCAATATCAAACTCAATAATACAAGAGGCCTCAAGTTGATAGGATGACATCTCAAGAACATAGGTATTATCATCGCCAATTGGCAACGAAAGCGCTGGAGTTCCAAAATTTCCTCCCACATGAACATTTTTACTTAATTTTCCAAGACAAAACCCAAGAAGAGCTGTTGTTGTAGATTTACCATTTGTCCCTGTAATCCCTATGTATTTTGATTTTTGAGCATGTAAAAACAAAAGATCTAAATCACTTATAATTGGAATTTGTCTAAGCCTTGCTTCCTTATAAAGAGGGTGCATGACAGGCCATAAAATTGGCAAACCCGGACTGATGATAACTCTTGAAATTTCTTCGAAAGATGAGAAAAAATCTCCTAAAAAAGATGATTTGACATCTGGATTATCATCCCAAATACAAACATCTTGATTATTTTTTTTCAAAAAATCATACGCAGATTTTCCTGTTTTTCCTGCACCCAACACTAAATTTTTATACATTTTATTTGTCCATCATACTTTTTAATCGAGAAGCCATTCTTTCAACGCCTTCTAATTTATCTTTCATTTGATCAATTCTAAAGAAACAGTCAAGGGGTATTTTAATTTTCCTTTTATTTAAATAAAAAATATCCACAAAGATAATTAAACGCTTTAAAGAGTCAAGGTGATCTATCGTAAGATCTGGAAAATCTGTTATGATAATCTGATCAATCAACTGGCAAATCTCAACGTATTCTCTGGTGCCATAGGGCTTCTCGAACAGCTCTTCATATGAAAAACTCCTTTCACCTACATTATCAGGCCAAATCTCATAACGTCTATAATCTTCATTTGAATTCAAATGAACAATCTCAAAACAGTTTTTAAGAAACTCAATCCCTTGCAAAAAGCGATCACGGTGAAGACCTTTTGGGTAAAGATCATCGGGAGCGTAATTTGAAGTTAAAAATATAAAAATATTATTATGAACGCACTCTTTTAAAAATCGTTCTAAAATCATAGCATCGGCAATATTATCGATAAAAAACTCATCTAAACACAAAACTCTTACATGCCCTTTAAGTTCTTTTATAAATCCACAAAAAGAATCTTTTGATGCATGATTTTTCTGATGAAAATCCAACATAAAAGAATGGAAATGGTCGATTTTCTTATTCTTAATCAAAATATGTTTATAAAAATGTTGCATTAAAACAGTTTTTCCACTGCCAGGTGGGCCATATAAATACACCCCACTTATTTTTGTTTTTTTAGAAAAAAAACCAGATAAAAATGATTCAGAAATCCTCTTTGAAAGGTCTTCTAATGTTTTTAAAACCTCTAACTGTTCATTTATAACTTGGTAAGAATCGTTATCTTGAAAAAAAGAGGAAATCATTTGATCAAACTATACATATGAAAAAACAATCAACAAAATCCCTAAACAAATCCTATAAACAACGATCGGAAAAAGGCTGTGATTTTTGAGCCACTTCAAAAGCAAGTGCAAAAAACATAAACTAAAAACAAAGCTTAAAAGAATTCCAAGACCAATCTCTTGAGTCAAAACAGGCGTATTCTCCTGGAACATATCATAACCTTTAATAACAATTGCCCCTAAGATGACAGGTATTGCCATTATAAAAATGAATTTCGCACTAAAAGATCTTGAAAACCCTAAAAACCTTGCAGCGGTTAATGTCATCCCTGACCTGCTCACCCCTGGAATCAAAGCTAATGCCTGCCCAAGCCCAATTAAAAATCCTCGCCTAATTGTCATATATCTTGAATTCGAAAACGCTGTTGAGCTCTTATCTGATATATAAAGAAGAATCCCAAAAATAATGCTCATCACACCTATAGAAAATGAAGTTCTGAAAATATCAAGATTCACTTTGTTAATATAAAAACCCACAAAAATAGCAGGAAGAGTTGCTATAATTAAAATCAAGCTTTGATAAAACTCAAACGTAACAGCCCCTTTAAAAATACCAAAAAACCCTTTTATAAGCGTCCATATATCCTTATAAAAATAAAACAAAATTGCCAATAAAGAACCGGCATGAAGAGCAACAACGAAAGATAATGATGGTTCTCTAACCCCAAAGAGTTTGCTTAAAAATAAAAGATGTGCCGAAGAAGATACAGGCAAGAATTCGCTAATACCTTGAACAAGGCTTAAAAGAATAATGTTGAGAAATGACATATAATATCCTATAATTGAATCTACATTATTAAATCATATCAGTATTGATATTATAAAAACAGAAAAATTTAAAATGAGAACACTTTTTCATCTTCCCTTAGATCCTTTTTCACGTGCTGTGCGAATTTTATTGCGTGAAAAAAAACTTGATTTCGATCTTGTTTATGAAAGAATATGGGATGAAAGAGATGATTTTTTTTCCATAAACCCCGCAGGCGAAGTTCCTGTTTTTATGGATCAAAATGGAACCGTCATCTCATCATTTTATGCAATCATTGAATATCTGGAAGAAACATATCTTGAAAACACTTTTTTTCCTAAAAATTCTATCGCAAAAACTGAGGTTAGACGCCTTATAGATTGGTTTAATGGAAAATTTAACCGTGAAGTTACTCATAAACTTGTTTTTGAAAAAGTATACAAAAGAAATATTACAAAAGAAGGTCCTGACCCTAAAAATTTACGCGAATCTCAATATAACATTCATGCACATATGGATTATATCTGCTATTTGATTGATCGCCGCCGATGGCTTGCTGGGGAAGAGCTTACAATTGCTGATTTTGTTGCAGCGGCACATTTATCATGTTTAGATTTCTTTGAAAGCGTCCCTTGGGAAAAATATGAAGAAGCAAAAGATTGGTACATGAAAATAAAATCACGCCCTTCATTCCGCGCAATATTATTAGATTCAGTTCCAGGTCACACGGCTGCAAAGCATTATGCAAATTTAGATTTTTGATTCATGATATTTCCTTTATTTTCTTTTGATATTGAAAATATTAAAAAAATTCACTGGCCCTTGATATCTATTATATTATTATTATGCAGCATTAGCATCTTTATATTGTTTTGCGCTGCTGAAGGAAATTTTCATCCATGGGCATTCAAGCAAAGCATGAAAATACTAATAGGGATTTTTCTTCTTTTCTTTTTTTCCATTCTTCCTTTACGAAATTTGATGTCCATGAGTTATTTTTTCTATGGCTTTTCTTTTATTCTTTTGATTGCTGTAGAACTATTTGGCCGAATTGGGATGGGGGCACAAAGATGGATTAATTTAGGATTCATCGAGCTTCAGCCTTCAGAGTTAATGAAAATTTCCCTTGTATTAATGATATCGGATTACTTACATCATTATCATTTGGACATTAATCGTAATTCTTTTAAGACCTTATGCATTGTTTTTTCTCTCATTTTTTTTCCCACTCTTTTAGTTCTCAAGCAACCCGATCTTGGAACCGCATCTTTACTTGTTTTGTCTGGTGGAATTCTCCTTTTTGTAGGCGGATTAAGCCGTAAAATTGTAGCCAGCATCATTGTTCTATTTTCTTTTAGCTTACCTTTATTTTGGCATTTTTTACATGACTATCAAAAACAGCGAATTTTAACATTCATCAACCCCGAACAAGATCCCCTTGGAGCCGGTTATCACATACTTCAATCAAAAATTTCAATAGGATCTGGAGGCTTTTGGGGAAAGGGCTTCTTAAAAGGGACACAAGTCCATCTTGATTTTTTACCTGAAAAACACACTGATTTTATTCTTACAATTATAGGAGAAGAATGGGGGTATTTTGGAGTTTTTATTCTTTTATCGCTGTACATATCAATTTTCGTCATAAGCCTTAAAATTGCATTAAGCTCAAAGCATATCTTTGGGAAATTACTGGCACTTGGCGTAACTGCTATTTTTTTCCTTTATGTTGCTATCAATATTAGCATGGTAACTGGTCTTTTTCCAGTGGTGGGCGTTCCTCTACCCTTTGTTTCATACGGAGGTGCATCCCTTATTTCGCTTTTTATTGCTTTTGGCTGGATCATGAATATCCATATTCATAAAAATTCCAGAATTTAGATTTATTTTTTCACAGAAATTTTTGTCCAAATATCCCCCATGATTTCAAAATAAATATCATCTGCAACCGTTCTTTGAATACCTTCTGGAGAAATCTCATGGATACTTAAATTTGGCATATCTCCCATCATTTCTTGAATCCATGAAATTGGAGTTTCTTCTGTCAGAATGATCTTATTTTTAGTTGCATTCAAAAGCTCTTTAAGATTCATAATTTCTTTAATTGAAAAACCAGCATCATCATTCCCTTGAACAACATGCCCATTAACTCCAAGATATTTTTCAAAATATTGCAAAGAATCATGAAAAATAAAAAAGTCTGAAACCGCTGGTTTAATACGCAATTTAAGCTCATTCATTTTAAGCATAAAATTATCATAATTTTTATTATATAGGTTCTCATTTGGAGCATCAGCTTGAATAAGCTTCTCTTTCAAGGCTTTGGCAACTATAATCATATTATCTGGATTCATCCAAAGATGTGGGTCCATTCCATGGTGGTGATGATCTCCACAGCCACATCCTGAACCTCTGATGGGCAAAAGGAACATTTCTTTGATCTTTGTTGCCGTAATAAATTTGGAAGACTCAAATTGATCAATTAATTTTGAAATCTGAGTTTCCATTTCCGGTCCAATCCAAATAAAAATATCAGCTGATTTTAATTTTTCAATATGGGATGGAAGAAGATGGAAATGATGCGGAGATATTTTTTCTGACATTAAAACATCAGGTGTAGAAACTCCTTTTGTTAAATATGCTGCCACAGTATAAAGTGGTTTGATACTAACTAAAACTTTAGGCACAGTAAATACCGGAAAAGATACCAAAAGACATAGTAATAATTTTATCATTTTAACCCCAAATATTCATAAACTTGTTCTGTAATAACTCGTCCTCGTGGCGTGCGTTGTATGAATCCAATTTGCATCAAATAGGGCTCAATAACCTCTTCTACCGTATCACGCTGCTCGGCCAACACAGCCGCAATTGTTTCAATGCCAACAGGACCGCCATTATAAAATTCCGCTATCGATTTTAAATACTTTCGGTCCATATCATCAAGCCCCAAGGAGTCAACTCCAAGACGCATCAAGGCTTTATCCGCCACAGATTTTGTGATAATGCCCCCAGACTCAACAAGAGCAAAATCCCACACACGCCTTATAATTCTTCCTGCAATACGAGGGGTTCCTCTTGCGCGCGTCGCGATTTCAATTGCGCCGCTTTCCTCAATTTGCGCCCCTAAAATTGTTGCTAATCTTATGATAATTTTTTTGAGTTCATCTACTTCATAAAACTCAAGACGAAGCGGAATTCCAAAACGATCACGTAAAGGAGTCGTAAGCAAACCAGATCTTGTCGTCGCACCAATAAGTGTAAACGGCGGCAAATCTATCTTTATAGACCTTGCAGCAGGACCTTCGCCAATCATTAAATCTAACTGGAAATCCTCCATTGCAGGGTATAGAATTTCTTCAACAACAGGACTAAGTCTATGAATTTCATCAATAAATAAAACATCATTGGGTTGCAAGTTTGTTAAAATTGCAGCTAAATCTCCAGGCTTTCCAATAATAGGACCAGATGTTGACCTAAACCCAACGCCAAGCTCTCTTGAAATAACTTGAGCAAGAGTTGTTTTGCCAAGCCCTGGAGGACCATGAAATAAAACATGATCAAGCGCTTTTCCTCGTGTTTTTGCAGCTGTAATAAAAATATTTAAATTTTCTTTAAGCGCCCGTTGTCCGGTAAATTCAGACAAATATTGAGGACGCAAATTGACTTCAAATGTATCTTCTTCTTGTTTTTGAGCATTTAAAAAACGATCATCTTCCATATTTTATCCTTTTGATAGCAATTGAAGAGACGCTTGCAATAATCCGCCTAATGTGGATGATTCACCTTGTTCTTTTTTTGCTTTTTTAACAGCATCTAATGCTTCATTACGTTTATATCCTAAATTGATGAGAGCTAAAAGCACATCATCATCAATGTTAGTCCCTTGAAAAACAGATAAAGAGCCTTTATCTTTAAGCTCTGTCACAATACGGGTTGCAAGCTTTGGGCCGACTCCTTCTGCTTTTCGAATGGCAGATTGATCCGATGTTGCCAGTGCATGCTCAAGTTCTGACACACTTAAAGCCGATAATATATTTAAAGCAGCCTTTGCTCCAACGCCTTGAACAAGCTGAAGACGTTTAAACCATTCCTTTTCTTCTAGTGTTTCAAAGCCAAAAAGACGCAAATTCTCCTGAGAAAAAATAGTTTCAATCCATAGAGAAAGAAACGCAGAAACGCTTGATTTAGAAAGAAATCTTGCCGAACAACCAACCAAATAACCCACACCATTTACATCTAAAATAAGCGTATCTTCAAAAATAGTATCTATTGTGCCCCTTAATTTTCCAATCATGATATGACCTTAAGCGCATTAAAAGAGCGATAGTGAGAATGCGTGATCGCAATGGCAAGGGCATCAGCAGCATCCGATGTAATAGGACCTAATGAGGGAAGAAGCCTTGACACCATCATCATAACTTGATCCTTAGAGGCATGCCCTACCCCAACTACTGATTTTTTGATTTTGTTCGCAGCATATTCTCCAACTATTAAATTTTTGAATGCAGGAGCAAGCATTGCAATCCCTCTGGCCATTCCAAGCTTTAAAGTTGACCCAGGATTCATATTTACAAATGTCTCTTCAACAGCTGCCTCATCAGGCAAAAATTGATCTATCACTTCACACAGCCCTAGAAAAAGATCGTTCAGTCGCTTTCCAAGCAAGTCAGAACTGTTAGATTTAACTACACCAAATCCTAAAGGGCGCATTGTGTTGCCTTTAACTTCAATCACGCCCCACCCTGTTTTTTGCAAACCAGGATCAATGCCTAAAATTTTGATGCTTGTTAATCTATTCATTACCCTTCAAATCCTTCCGGGAATTCATAGTTACCATAGATGTTTTGAATATCGTCATGATCTTCTAAAACATCCATGAATTTCAAAATAGATCTGGCCGTATCCACATCAACCAAGGTTGTTGTTTGAGGTCGCCAAATAATCTTTCCTTGTTGTGGGTCGCCAAACTTTGCAGTCAAAGCATCCCTTACTCCAGCAAATCCTTCCATGGATGTTGTAATTTCATGACCTTCCTCAAAAGATTCCACATTATCTGCTCCAGCCTCTAGAGCTGCTTCAAATATCACATCATCAGGCGCTATAGATTTTGGATATAAAATAAGACCAATACGATCAAACATAAAACTGACACTTCCACTTTCTCCAAGAGCCCCTCCGCTTTTATTAAAAGCAGCTCTAACGTCAGGCGCTGTTCTGTTACGGTTATCTGTAAGCCCTTCTACAATAAAAGCAATACGTCCTGGGCCAAAACCTTCATATCTGACTTCTTCATAGTTTGTTTGATCATCTCCCCCTAAAGCTTTTTTCATTGCACGATCAATGTTATCTTTTGGCATGTTTGCTTCTCTTGCCGCAGCAAGGGCTGTTCTAAGACGTGGGTTCGAATTGGGATCAGGCAATCCAGACTTTGCAGCAACTGTAATTTCACGAATAATTTTTGTGAAAATTTTTGCACGTTTTGCGTCTTGGGCCCCTTTTCTGTACATAATGTTTTTAAATTGTGAATGTCCAGCCATACTTAATATCCTTATTTAATCGTTTTCAATTGTTGCATTTTTTATTGTTTTAATGATGGTTCCAGATGATTTTTTGATCACCCCTTTTGATTCAAATGTAATACTTTCAATTTTAGAGTCACCCTTAATCTGAATAACTTGGTCACCATTGTTCATTTTTGATAACACAATATCTTTTGCAGTACAGTTTTCAAGAATGACAGAATCACTACTAATTTCCAAATCACCAAACTTTGAATCAATCGCCTCAAAAGCCCCCTGGACTTGAGAAGGAAAACTGATATCTACATTTTTTCCTACGAAAGAACCATTAACTAAAACTTTTGTAATCGCAGAAGACGTGGCACTTAAAGATCCATTAACATATAAAATCCCACTAATTTTACTGTTATCAACAATTGCCGAGCCATTAATTGTGACATTACCGTTAACCGTTTGCTTGACAAGAGATCCAAAGCCATTGATCACCAAGGGTTCCTGAGAAAAAAGACATTGAGAATAGATCGCCAAATTAACAAAAAACCACGCTCTTAAAAAGAAAAACATGCGCACTTTCAACCTTTCCAAAAATAATATTTTATATAATAATACGTTTATTTATTGTTTATCAATAAAAATATTTTCTACCAAAAATATCTATTTGACAAAATCTTTAAATTCATCATTTAAAAATCCATTTTAACATCAAAAAACAAACTTTTTCGTAACTTGTATGAACATGATAGCATTGATATAAAATTTTGTCAATATGATTTGTCAACTTATTGAGATTTTTTTTATAATACAACAAGATTTATTTTACACTTTATTAAGATTTTTCACGTTAAATGGAGGTGAAGTAAGGAAAAAGCGGAGATCTAAATGAGAATAAGGGCAACAAAACCCATTAAGACGCTGATCGTGGCAGCGTTTGCATGCTGTTTATGTTCTCCATTAAACGGAGGGGCGGATTCATATAATTCTTCTCTTGTTCCCAGAGTAGACAGATCATCATCCGACATTCAAAACATCAAAAAAAGAAACCTGGCCAACTCATCTGAGTTTGGGGAAGCTTATAGCTCTTCGGCTGTCCTGGAAACAGACAAATCATCAACTGACATTCAAAACACCAAAAGAAGAAGACTTTCCTCTTCACCTGAGTTTGGGGAAGCTGAGGATATCAAGGATTCAAAAGATAAAGCAAATTCTTTAATACAATACGCCTTTAATTTAAACTCATTTAAAAGCAGTCCTATCATTACACACATACGCGATAAACTAGCAAAAGCTTTAGCCTCTATGACACAAAGAGACCGTCAACTTATTTATAACTCCTTAATAAAGCCTATAACTGTCAACAGAAGAGAAATATATATTTCCAGAATACTATTTTCCATGATTTTAAAAAATGAAAAAGCCGCTCAAAACACAACCCCCTTATCGTTGCGCGCATTATTTTATGCTATTACTCAAATTTCATCTCAAGAAGATGATCTTTCAAAAATAATCACTCCTATTATGAATTCTAAAGCCTATAAAATTCTTCAAAAACCTCCAGGAGCTCAAGCTCAAATCATAAGAGGTGTTGCAGGTATTGATCCAAAAAATCGTTTCTCTGTATTACAAAAATCATACTATAAAGGCTTATTAAAACCCACAACGCCTGCCGCAACAATGACACAGATTTTTAAAATTTTTGAACATATATCGAATCAAGATATTCTTGAATACAAACAATTTATAGCCGATCAGCAGAAAAGAAAAATATTTCCAAAAGTTATTTCTCCTGATGACTTCCCAAAAATATTTGAAGTTTTTTACCAGTCAAGAGACAGAAATTATCAAAGCTTAGTGCAAACTGCTTTCACAAAAGAACTCATCAATCATTCCATGTCTTTAGACAATATTTTAATCATTTTAAAAGCATTTAATTTGATTGAAGCATCTATACAAAGTGATTTTATTGATATTTTACGCTCACAATCACTTCTTGTGGAAGGAATGAAAGACGAAGATATCGCATCTACTCTTGAAAATTTAAGCAATGTCCCTATTTCATCTCAAGCCCCTTCATCATCAATTACATCAATTTACCAAGAGCTTTTAAAAAAGAAAATCATCAATCCAAGTTGGGCTGGACAAGATGTTGCCAGGATCATTCGCACCATTCATGAATCATGGAATAAAGACGATACATATTGGAGGCTGGGAATTATATCCAGTATCAAATCATCCAAATTTTTAGATAGTGACACCCTTAAACTTTACAAAAAACTTTCAATACTTAATATTCCCTCGGCTGGGTTATTTGAGGTTGCTATAGTTTACAAGCAGTACTTACATAATATTCGCGAATGGGACTATATATCTGTTTTTAAAATTCTTAATGCTATTGGATCACTTGCGCAAAGTAATCGAGAAGCCATCGTCAGAGGGGTTCAACAAAGTTTAGCGGGAAGGAATGATCAAACGCTTGAAAGCGTCATTCAAATGATCAGCGCAGGATCTCCTCAACCATCATATATAAAGTATTAATAATAAAGAAGCTTTTATGATCAAAATGTCAGACAACGAGATGGATGGAAAACTTACGAGCCGCAAAAGCCATCTTTTCAATGAAGGTGCAGATACAGGTGAAAAACGTTGTGATGGAGGTCAAAGGTGCGCTTGCTCGAACGGCGCAAAAAAAGGATATTACACAGCCCAAGATCTTGCAGCCTTCAACTTACCAGTCCCTGCTCTAGGAGGGTGAGTTTTTATATTTCTGCAACCATTCCAAAGCATCCGCTCGAATACTTGAGGCTGTTGTTGGGTCATTTGCCAATCTTTGAAATGTTGCTCTTGCAATATGAGTAGAACCTCTTTTAAAACGTGTAATTGCGTATGATAAATGAAGCCCTTGTTCTTCAATTTCTTGTTCAGATGCCATTGGTATCATAGAAAGGGACAGGGGGACAGCATATTTAATCTGAGAAAGAAACCACCGCAAAAAATTTCTTTCTACATAAATAAACTTTCTCTCAAAAGTGAAATTATTATGAATGCTTCTTTGAGTTTGAAGACGCTCTTCTTTATCTCCCTCAGCATATACAAGGATACCTGATGCGTTATTTTGAACACTAAACCCCATCATAAAAGCACAAAACACTGCAAAAATTTTCATTCTCATAATAGGTTCTGTTGAGAAATTTAATAAAGTATGATAGAATGAGAATAAAACGA
>CAZCFE010000020.1:0-18681 GCA_964497925.1 uncultured Alphaproteobacteria bacterium
ATCGCATGGATTCGAAATAGGGTTGAATGTGAAGATTTAAGCTGTTTTTGTGAGCTCAGGCCATTAAAGAGTAAGTTGTTGACATGAATATTTTGTATGTGTTATATTTTTATCACACACGAATTTTTATATTTTAAGGAATTGTGAATGAAATACGATGTTTTAATCGTGGACGATGAAAAAGATATTCAAGAAGCACTTTCCGGGCTTTTGTCAGATGAAGGATATATCACAAGAGTTGCCGGAAATGGTGCGGATGCTTTGACACAGTTCCTTGAAAAGCGGCCTCATTTAGTTGTTTTGGATGTGTGGTTGGGCGATCCTAAGTATGACAATTTAAAACTCCTTGAAATGATCAAAAAAGAAGACCCGGATGTTCCTGTTTTGGTGATCAGCGGTCATGGTACGATTGAAACAGCCGTTAGCGCCATTAAAATTGGGGCATATGATTTTTTGGAAAAACCCTTTAATATTGATCGTTTGTTGCTTTTGGCAAGGCGCGCGATTGAATCTTGTGATTTAAAACGTGAAAACGAAGAACTTAAAACCAGATTTTCTTACTACGGTGAGATCTTAGGCACAACTGCTGCCATGTTTGCTCTTAGAGGCTCGGTCGAAAAGGTTGCCAGCACGAATTGCAGAATTTTAATTACGGGCCCCACAGGAAGCGGAAAAGAACTTGTGGCGCGTAAAATCCATGCGCAATCAAGACGCAAGAATGGCCCTTTCGTGAGTGTGAATTGTGCTTTATTAACCCCTGAAACTTTGGAAAAAGTTTTGTTTGGGATTGAAGAAAAAGGCCCTGAAAAAAGCACATTTCCAGGTGTTTTGGAAAAAGCTGATAACGGAACGCTTCTTCTTGATGAAATTTGCGATATGCCCATTGCCATTCAAAATAAGGTGGTACGTATTTTACAAGATCAGGTTATCACGCGTATAAACAGCAGCAAATCATTCAAGGTTGACGTGCGCGTTTTGGCCTCAACTGCCAAAGATATCTCTGCTGAAATTCTAGAAGGAAGATTCAGGGAAGACTTGTTTTATAGGCTTTCCGTAATTCCCTTGCAAGTCCCTCCTTTGAGGGAATATCGTGATGACATTCCAAAACTTTTAAGCCATTATATTACAAGAGTCAGCAACAAACTTGGTCTTCCTGAAAAGGTAATTTCTCCTGATGCATTGGCGGTTTTGCAAAACTATGAATGGCCTGGAAATTTAAAACAATTGATTAACTTGATCGAATGGCTTTTGATTATGTCTCCGGCAAAAGATGATGTTGAAATTACCGCTCAAATGTTGCCAAAAGAAATCATGAAAGCCGCCTCCCCTCTTTTAAGCTGGGATAAAAGTGGTGAAATTTTAAAGCTCCCATTAAAAGAAGCCAGAGAATCATTTGAAGTGCATTATCTAGAAGCACAAATTCACAGATTTTCAGGCAACATCTCACAAACAGCTCAATTTATTGAAATGGAGCGCTCAGCTTTGCACAGAAAACTTAAAATGCTTGGGATTGAAGGCAGGATCAAATCATGAAAGTTCTTATTTGTGGTGGAGGCCAAGTTGGTCACAGCCTTGCAAAGTATCTCTCGCAAGGTGATAATGATGTTACCGTCATTGACCAATCCCATGAAACCATTGACCGGTTTCATGAACAATTGGACGTTCAAACAATTGTTGGCCATCCTTGTCAACCAGACACCCTAAAAAGTGCAGGAATTGATGAGGCCGATCTTTTAATTGCCGTTACGCCTTCTGATGAAATGAATATTGTTGCATGCGAAATTGCTCATACAATTTTCAATGTTCCCACCAAAATTGCCCGTATTCGCGAGCAGTCATATTTAGATCCACAATGGGCGCCATTGTTTGTTGCGCGTAATATTGGGATTGATCACATCATTTATCCAGAGCTTGAAATTGCAAAATCAATTAGAAGAAATATCAACGTATCAGGGTCTTTCGAGGTTCACAGTTTAAATGATGATCGAATTTTGCTCGTTGGGATTAAGGCCGTTGCGGGCGGGCTTGCATTAAATACGCCTTTACGTTTAATGGCAACAGTGATACATGGGGTTGATTTTAACGTTGCCCTAATTATCAGAAACGATCAAATTTTGTTCCCTCAGGATCACGAACTTATTTTGGCTGGAGACGAGGTGTATTTCGTGTGCAACGAAGAAGACATTAACCCTGTCATTGAAGCCTTTGGACATAAAAACGAGCAGTTTAAAAGAATTGTCATTGTGGGGGGAGGAAACATTGGAAATAATTTGCTTTCTTTGCTCAAAGGGAACTCTTCTTATTTGCAACTTAAAATGATTGAAAAACAAAAACCAACAGCGCTTAAGCTTTCAGAAAAATTTCCAGATGTGGTCATCATTCAAGGAAATGCGCTTGAAGCTGAAATTTTAGAAGAAGCAAATGTTGGTGGCTCCGAGGTTTTTATTTCTGTTTCAGATGACGATAAGGTGAATATTCTGGCATCACTTTTGGCTAAAAAACTGGGGGCAAAACGAACATTGGCGTTGATTAACAGCACCAGCTATAATTCTTTGATGTCATCTCTTGGTGTGGATGGTGTGATTAATCCACGGTCTGCAACAATTTCATCCATTTTGCATTTACTTCGTCAAGGAAAAATTAAATCTGTTCATTCTCTCAAAGACGGAGTAGCTGAAGTTATTGAGGCTGAAATCAGTGAAAGCAGTCCAATCTTAAATTACATGGTTAAAAAGATCAATATTCCAAATGTGATGCAGGTGATTGTTGTTATTCGTGATGGTGTCACTTTGTTTACCACTCATGCTTTAATGTTTAAGCCTGGGGATCAGGTTGTGATGGTTGTTGCTCCTCATGCAATTAAAAAAGCAGAAAAAATGTTCACCAACAGGGCTGAGTATATCTTTTAAAGGATTATCTCATACTTTTAATCAGAAGTTTAATCGGATAGGCCATGATCCAAAATGATAGCATGCCGCCAACCCACAACAAAATAAACCATCCCCATTGTTTGGTTTTTGGATTTCTATTCATCCATCTTAAAAAATTTTCAATACATTTTTTCATGAGACGTTTTCCCGCGAAAAACATAGTAACAATAGCTTGTATATCCTAAAATAAAAGGTAATAATGGCACAACGCCACATAACATTAAAGATAAACTAGGTCCATAAGCCGCAGAATCCCAAATGGTGTATTTATAAGGAACCAGCCAAGGAAAAACGCTCAAACCTAACCCTAAATAGCCCATAAAAAATATACCAATGCTGCACAAAAAAGGACGATATTCATGCTTTTTTTTATGTAAATCATTGAAAATAGTCACAAATAGCACTGCCGTTAATAATGGTATGATGGACAAGTAATATAGATTAGGAGTAGTAAACCAAAAATCTTTAATTCCTTTGTTGATAAATGGAACGCTAAGACTAACTAATGTCATAAAAATTCCAACGAAAATAAGAACATATGAAGCCACTTTTTGTGACCATAATTGAGTGTTTTGTGTGGTCTTCATAATTAACCATGTAGAGCCCAAAAGTGCATAACCAAACACAAGAGCAATGCCTGTCATGATTGAAAAAGCACTTGCCCAGTCAAATGGACCTCCAGCAAAATTGCGTTCATGAACACTTATACCTTGCACAAATCCACCAAGAATAATTCCTTGGCAAAAAGCAGCCCCTAGAGAGCCAAAATGAAATACATAATCCCATATCCACTTAGAATGATCAGCTTTGAAACGAAATTCAAAAGCAACACCACGCATAATAAGACCTAAAAGCATAATAATAATTGGTATATAAAAAGCAGGTAATAATATTGCATATGCAAGAGGAAAAGCGGCAAATAAACCTCCCCCACCTAAAACAAGCCAGGTTTCATTTCCATCCCAAAAAGGTGCTATAGAATTCATCATTTTATCTCGACATTCATCAGAGGGTGCAAATGGAAATAAAATCCCCACTCCTAAATCAAACCCATCCAAAAGAACATACAAGAAAATTGCAGCCGCGATAATAACAGACCAAATAAGAGGTAAATCTACAAGATCAGAAAAATCAAACATCATTAAACCCTTTTGCTATTAATTTTATAATGTAATAAATGGCAGCACCAAAAATAAAAGTATACATCACAACAAATGCCATTAAAGACCATGCCACCTGAGGACCCGTAATAGCTGGAGAAACAGAGTGAACAGTTTTTAAAACACCATAAACAGTCCAAGGTTGCCTTCCAATTTCTGTCACAAACCACCCAGCTAGAATTGCGACAAAGCCGCTAGGAATCATGCTGACCCACCATATATGCAACCATTTTTTTCTAAACAAGTTTTCTCGAAAAAATTCGATACAACTCATAATTCCAATACCAATCATCAATAATCCCAAACCAACCATCACGCGAAAAGACCAAAACACCCATACAACAGGGGGACGTTCTTCTTTTGGAAAATCTTTTAAAGCTGGGATTTTGCCGTTTAGATCTCCCGTTAGAACCCAACTGGCACCTCCAGGGATTGTGATACCATAATCTGTTTTTTCTTTTTCTTGATTTGGAAATCCAAAAAGAAATAAAGGCGCATTTTGTCTTTTATCCCAATTTCCTTCCATTGCAGCAACTTTAACAGGTTGATGAAGCATTGTATTTTCACCATGCATATGACCCACCAAAAGCTGTATTGGAGCAACAAATATCGCCATGATTGTGGCCATACCCAGCATAATGCGTGCCTGGGGTATAAATTTGTTTTTTAGCAAATAAAAAGCCCCTACCCCTCCTATCACAAACGCTGTTGTTAAATAAGCTCCTATAATCATATGTATAAATCTATACGGAAAAGATGGATTAAAAATAATTTCCATCCAATTTGTGGGCAATAACCTTCCATCTTGGGCGATCATAAATCCTTGAGGTGTTTGCATCCAACTGTTGGCTGATAAAATCCAAAAAGCAGATATGACTGTTCCAATGGCAACAATAGATGTTGCAACAAAATGCATTTTTTTGCTCACACGACCCCATCCAAACAACATGATTCCTAGAAAAGAAGATTCTAAGAAAAAAGCTGTTAAGACTTCGAATCCAAGCAAAGGGCCAAGAACGTTTGAGGTTTTATCAGAAAAAATGGACCAGTTTGTGCCAAATTGATACGATAACACAACACCAGAGACAACCCCCATACCAAATGTGACAGCAAAAATTTTCACCCAAAATTTATAGATATCTTGGAATATTTTTTTATCAGTGTTTAACCAACGCCATTCTATCACAGCAAGAAAACTAGATAATCCTATACTAATTGCCGGAAAGATAATATGAAAACTTACCGTAAAAGCAAATTGGATGCGTGCCAATAAAACAGGATCCAGTTCCATTAAAACCTCCTTATAGAATTAATCTTGCGCAAAGTATATATATTTAATGCGGCAAAGGATAGAATATTCTTACACCATCTTTTTCATAAACAAACCCTAAACCATTCAAAGGAAAAGATGATGGGTTACATAATGATTGGACTTGTTTATATTTGAAAACAGGAATCCATAGGCCTGTTTCAAGTGTGACACTTTTTTTATCTGATGCTACCTCAAATTTGAGCTCAGGCAAAGATTTTTTCTCATTTTCAATGCGTACAAGTCTTTCTTCTTCTTGAGTTCTTTGCGCTTCTTTTTGTGCTATTCTTAATTTTTCCTGAGCTTTTCGTTCTTCTTTTTCAGCTTTGTTGCGCACCGCCTGGGCTTGTTTGGCTAAATCATTTTGGCGAGCCAATTCTTTTTGTCTTGCTTTTTCTAGCGCTTTTTCATTTTGAGCTTTTTGATGTGCAATGTTTGCAAGGCGAGATCTTTCGATTTCTTCAGGAGAAACAGTTTTTAAAACCGGCTGTTCTGGTTCTTTTTGTTTTCTGACTCTTTCTTTTCTTTTAGTTGTTTTTCCAGAAGATGCAGATTTTGTTGATACGGATAAACTACTCATTTCGTTTAAAAGCTCTTCTTGAGCTTTTTGTGCAAGTAAGGCTTTTTTATGATTCAATCTTTCAACCCTTAAGATGAAACTTTGATAATAATCAAGCCAGGTGAGCCTATCTAATTCGTTAAGATTTTCAACTATTTTTCCATAAAACAAGTCGATTTTATCTTTTTTCAACCCCAAATGTTGATATAAATGATGCGCCGTAAAAACACAAAATGCTTGATCAAGCCAAGTTTCATAAGGCAACGTATTTTCTGTTGGATTTGATATTTCAAGGATAATTTTATTGACCCAAGATTTCAATGCTTGGATATCATTGGTGGCGTAAAAAACAAGGCCTCCTAAACGCGAAGATGAATGCCTTTCTCCAGAAACTAAAAGCATCTTTAAAAGAACAGACGCTGTGTTGTAATCTTCTTCATCAAAAGCACAGGTTATATAACTTTGAAAAAGAGAGGATCTGTGTTCTTGAAGGAGATTTGTGATGGGTGTGCGTTTTGTTTCTGTTCCAAAACCTACCGATATTTCAATTTTTTTTTTGAAAAGATCCCAGGCATCTAAATATTGCTGCTGCTCCATAAGTAATCGCGCGCTTTCCACACATCTATCAGGACATGCTGCAAAATATACGAAGGCATTATCTAAGTTTTCAATCCTATCCATGCAAATCTTAAGAAATTGTTTTGTTTTTTTAGAAAACTCACCTTTGCTTTCTTCAGGAAGTCTGGACTCTTCTTCCATCATCTGAGTCATTTGCCTGTTGAATTCAGTTTGATTGGGAGTGTGAGCATTTCGCGCTAAAAAGTGTAGATATCTGTTTTCAAGAGGAAGATCTGGAATTGTTCTTTCAAAATCATTCGCAAGAGCTATAAAAAGGGTTGCATCTTGTGGTTTTTTTAAAATCATGTGATTAAGCGCCGCCATGCAAGCGTATACATGCATATCTTGATCGTTTGTTTTTTGGGCAGAGATAACCGTGTGCAAATGCTCACAAGCTCTTTCGAACTGCTGTGTCATCATAAGCCCTTCAATAAGGGGTAATTCAGCGCTATAGGCTTTCATTCCAGAAGTTAACAATGCCGCCATTAAAATATTCTTTATTTTCATTTACCAATACTTTCTTTATTTAAAAACAAATTTCACAATTCCTTATACACGAGCAAATTTTAATTTCCAATGAAAAAAAATGCGTTAATGACTTCTAAAACCAACCACGGCATTTTTGGGTGTTTTAACTGGGAAAAAGGTGTATGAGAGTGTGATTGAAGTAACCTCTTTAAGGTTGGGGTCTGTTGCAAATTCAGGGTCGATGAAAAATTGAACGGGCATTTCAATCCATTTTTGTGGCTCAAGTGTTTGCTCAATAAAGCAAAAACATTGAACTTTGTTAAAGTAAACAGCAGCTTTTTCTGGAGTGACATTATATGTAGCAATACCTGAAACAGGAACCATGGCATCATTTTTGACCTTATAAAAAGCAAGGCTGCTTTGGCCAATGGCCACATTCATTTCATGCTGCATGGGTTCAAATTTCCAAGGCAAGGAAGGGTTTACATCGCTGTTGAATTTTATTTTTAAGATGCGGTTATTCAGGATAATTCCTTTATTAACCTTTCCAATGTTCACAGTTCCTCCATACCCTGTTTTTTGGCAAAATATGCGGTATATGGGGACAGATGCATAAGCAAGACACAACATCACGATAACGCCGCAAACAAGAAGAACTGCCGTATTTTTGCGATCGTCATTCACGCAAAGACACCTTGAAAAAATCTATCGATTAAAATACTTAAGAAAATAAAAAACAAATAAAATATTGAAATTCCAAAAACACGTTTGGGTGCGCTTTCTGCCCACTTGAAAATACTGATTGTAAATCCTAAGTTCAACAAAACTGCGCAAATTCCATAAAAATAGCCCCAAATTCCATAAAAAACAGGGATCAATGTGACGGGCCAAAGCAAAATGACATAAATAATGCTTTGCTTGATGGTTTCTTGCTTCCCATGGGTGTTTGGAAGCATTGGGACATTCACTGTTGCATAATCATCAATCCTGTCAAGGGCAAGCATCCAAAAATGAGGGGGGGTCCATAAGAAAATAATCAAAAATAAAATCAGGCTTTCAAGGTTGATCGAACCTGATTGCGCAACATATCCAATCATGGGTGGAAAAGCTCCAGCTGCACCTCCAATGACAATGTTTTGGGGAGTCTTTCTTTTTAAAATCATGGAATAAATACAAATATAGAAAAATATCGTAAAAAATAACAAAAAAGAACTTAAAAAATTAGAAACCATGTAAAGACCAATAATTGATATGAGCGACAAAAAAAGCCCCAAAATTAAAGCCTGAAATGGTAAAACTTCTCCTGTACAAAGGGCTCTTTTTTGAGTGCGCTTCATGAATGGGTCAATATCTCGGTCCCACCACATGTTTAAAGCGCCAGATCCCCCTGCCCCAAGCGTGATGGCAAACAAGGCAAGAATGCTGGCGCCAAAAGACAAATGTGTTGGCGCGCAAATCATTCCAACAAAAGCTGTAAACACAACCAAGGACATGACTCTTGGCTTAAGTAGAGAAAAGTAAGCGTTAAAAGAGCTCAATGATTGGTGTCCTTTATCACAGGCAGTTCCTCAAATGTATGATAAGGAGGTGGTGATGGAAGTGTCCATTCAAGTGTTGTTGCGCCTTCTCCCCAAGGGTTGTTTGGAGCTTTCTTTCCTCGTAAAAGTGTATAAGCCACAATCATCAAAAAGATAAGTGTTGAGAAAGCGGTCAAATAAGCTCCAAGAGAGGCAATATGGTTCATGGGTTCAAATGCCTTAGGGTAATCAGGAATGCGCCTTGGCATGCCGTTATAGCCCACAAAATGCATAGGAATAAAGATCATATTCACCCCAACAAAAAGAACCCAGAAATGAATTTTCCCCCATAAATCTGAAAACATTTTCCCGCTGATTTTTGGAAGCCAATAATAAAAGCCACAAAACAACCCAAATACCGCGCCCATAGATAAAACATAGTGAAAATGTCCCACAACATAATATGTGTCGTGCATGACAATATTCATGCCGCCATTGGCCAAAACAACCCCTGTAAGCCCCCCTAGCACAAAAACCACAATAAACCCTACAGCAAAGAGCATAGGCGTTGGAAAGCGTAAAGATCCGCCCCACATTGTGGCAAGCCAGCTAAAGACTTTAATCCCTGTTGGAACAGCAATAATCATGGTTGCGGCTGAAAAATAAACATTGGCCGATGGCTTCATACCAACGGTGAACATATGGTGCGCCCACACAACGCATCCAACAATTCCAATGGATAAAATGGCATAAACCATTCCCAAATAACCAAAAACAGGTTTTCTTGAAAAAGTTGCAATAACTTGGCTGATAATTCCAAATGCTGGAAGAATAATCACATAAACTTCAGGGTGACCAAAAAACCAGAATAAATGCTGGAACAAAACAGGGTCCCCTCCCCCACTTGCTTCAAAAAAGGTGGTTCCAAAGTTTCGGTCAGTTAGCAACATTGTAATGCCCCCTGCCAAAACTGGAATCGTCAAAAGAAGAAGGAAAGAGGCCACCAAAACTGTCCACACAAACAAAGGCATTTTAAATAAGGTCATACCAGGAGCGCGCATATTAAAAATGGTCACAGCAAAGTTAATTGACCCTAAAATTGATGAAACTCCCGCCAAATGAAGGGCGAAAAGCAAGAAGTCAACGGCCATGTCAGGGTGCCCTGCAAGGGAGCTTAAGGGGGGGTACATGGTCCAACCGGTCCCTGCTCCTGAACCCACAAAAATAGAGATAACCGCCATAATAAGAGATGGGATCATGAACCAAAAGCTGGCATTGTTGAGTCTTGGAAACGCCATATCTGGGGCGCCAATTAAAAGAGGCACAAACCAATTCCCAAAGCCCCCAAGAAGCCCTGGCATCACAGCGAAAAACACCATAATAAGGCCATGGGCCGTGATTACAACATTATAAAATTGATTGTTGCCACCAAAAACTGTTCCGCCAGGATGTGACAATTGCATGCGAATCATCACTGAAAAACCCATTCCAACAAGTCCTCCAATGATGGCCAGGATCAGATAAAGAGTTCCAATATCTTTGTGATTTGTTGAAAGCAGCCAACGTCTCCAACCTTTGGGGGTTCCATGATCTGTGCTCATTTATTTCACTCCTTGTTTTTGATTTTCAATCCATTTTGCAAATTCTGATTTGGAGACAACTTGAACGGCAATGGGCATAAAGCCGTGCCCTGCCCCACAAAGCTCGGAGCATTGTCCGTAATAAGTTCCTTCTTTTTTAATTTTCATCCATGTTTGAGTCAAGCGCCCTGGGACAGTGTCTTTTTTAATGCCAAAAGACGGAACAGCCCAAGCATGGATCACATCGCTGGATGTAAGCAGAACTTCAATCACCGTGTCCACTGGCACAACCAAAGGCTTATCCACAGCTAAAAGCCTTGGCTGACCTGGTTTTAAATCCGCATCTTTAATGATATAGCTGTCGTATCCAATTTTGGTTCCAGGGTATTCATAGGACCAATACCACTGATGCCCCACAACTTTAACTGTTAGATCAGACTTTGGCACATGGTCCATAAAATACATGATTTTAAACGAAGGAATTCCAATAATCACCAGAATCACAACTGGAATTAATGTCCATATAATTTCAAGGGGAACATTATGGGCTGTTTTAGAAGGGACTGCATTTTTTTTCTCTCGAAATTTTAAAATAATAAAAAATAGCGCGGCAAAAACAAAAAAAGCAATGAAAAATGAAACAACCATCAAAAAATCATGAAAATCTTTTAGTTTTTCCATCACTGGTGTTGCAGGAGTTTGAAAATACAATGCCCACGGTTCAGGCTGGTCCCCAAATAAAGAAATATTCGAAAAAATCACCCCTAAAAACGCCGCTAAACAACCAACATGCATCCCAAAATCCTTATTTTGATTCTTAAAATTTTATACCCACAAAGTATACCGGTGTTAAAAGAAAAAAGAAACCGTTTTTATCGCCCCTTTCCCTTTTGATTAATTTTTAAAAAAGCTCTTGAAATTAAATTTCATTGCTTTTATATAACAGCTAAGCCAAGAGATCTTGTATATTCAACCCCAAGAAAAGGAATACCGTTACCATGAAAAACAAAATACATTTAATTGCCGCCATCATCATATCACTTACTTCATCAAATGCACATGCGATGGGGAGTGAGCTTTTAACAGCAGCAGATGTCAATCAAGCGCAAGCAGGGGGAAATGAGAGGTCTTTTCACCCAAATGAGGAGTCTTTTGATCTATATGTCCCTCTTGATTACAATATAGCTTGCCGCATCATGAGTTTTTTAAACACACAAGAAGCTTCCAGGATGGCAGCAACTTCAAGGTCAAATTGGGAAACATATGAACGACTATTTCCAGGTTTGATATTAGATGTACGTGTTGGTTATAATGATTATGTGGAAAGATTTAAGGGGGCGAAGATGTTTTCTCATGACCACCCTTTTGTCAGCGAAAGATTTGTGCAAGAGATGTTTAAGAGATATCCAACGCTTAAAGATCCATCTGTGCTGCAAACCGTTAAAGGGTTTTTTAAAAAACAACTGGCAAAAGAAAACCCGGATTTAGATACTTTGACTCAAATCATCACCCGACACTATAGTGTTTTTTGCACAATTATGGATGAGCAACACATAGAAGGATTTGATAGGATAGAACCACAGTTGAGGCCGTATGTGAACCTTCGTGAACAACTTCGTGTTAATGTTAATGACTCACTCAATATTTTAAACGGCGTCCCCCAAATGAATTTAAAGGCGTTTGGATATATGGTGATTGCATCATCTCATGCTGACGATTATAGCAGAGTATCCGCGGCAGGAGCTTTGGTGAAGTATTGGGGGAAGTATAAAAATTAAGCAGCGCAAGCTTGCTTGGCGATAGCACAGGATGCTACTGTGTATGGTTCTGATAGAATATTCGCCGTAAGAGCTTTTGCGAGGCTTGGGGATGCGTATAAACCTCAAATGGCTCAGGCTTGGTTGGCGATAGGACAAGATGCTACTGTGAATTCTTATTACAGAATAAGCGCCGCAGAAGCTTTATTTGAACTTGGGGATGCGTATAAACCTGAAATGGCTCAGGTTTTGTGTTCGATAGCACAGAATGCTACTGATTCTCGTGACAGAATATGCGCTGCAAGAGCTTTGGCGAAGCTGGGGGGGGATTATAAAAATCAAGCCATCACAATCTTTGAATCTATGAAACAAACTCAGGGCGTTATAAATTTATTAACAGAGCTTAGAAACAGCTAATCACCAAAGGCAGATTTTACCAGGGCTAACGCCCTTTGGAATGACAAGGGGGGATCCTCCTCCTTGTCACCCTCATTTACGGCCTGTGCCCGCTTAACCTTAAAAAAAGCTCTTGAAATTAAATTCGACCTCCCTTATATAACAGCTAAGCCAAGAGATCTTGCATATTCAACCCCAAGAACAAGGAACACAGTTACCATGAAAAAGAAATTACATTTAATTGCCGCCATCATCATATCACTTACTTCATCAAATGCACATGCGATGGAGAGTGATCTTTTAATAGAAGCAGATGCTCGTCAAGCGCAAACAGGGGGGAATTACCGGCGTGTTAATCCAGATGTATTTTCTAATGATGATATATTTTGCATCATTATGAGTTTTTTAAACATACAAGAAGCTTCCAATATGGCAGCAACTTCAAGGTCAAATTGGAAAATATATGAACATCGATTTCCGGGATTAAAATTAAGTCCGCGTATCGGTCTTAATGATTATGTGGAAAGATTTAAGGGGAGGAAGATGTTTTCTCATGATCACCCTTTTGTCAGCGAAAGATTTGTGCAGGAGATGTTTAAGAGATATCCAACGCTCAAGGATCCATCTGTGCTGCAAACCGTTAAAGGGTTTTTTAAAAAACAACTGGCAAAAGAAAACCCGGATTTAGATACTTTGACTCAAATCATCACCCGACACTATAGTGTTTTTTGCACAATTATGGATGAGCAACACATAGAAGGATTTGATAAAATAGAACCACAGTTGAGGCCTTATATGGATCTTTATGCACAATTGAAATCAAATGTGAATACCCCTAATCAAGACTTAAGAAGTATCGTAACATATCTTCAAGAAAATCAAAGGGATTTAAAAGCATTTGGATATATGATGATAGCACAGGATTCTACTGTGAATGGTTATGAGAGAATAGACGCTGCAGAATATTTGGCGGAGCTTGGGGGTGAGTATAAACCTCAAATAGCTCAGGCTTGGTTGGCGATAGCACGGGCTGCTAATGCGGGTTTTAGTGACAGAGTAGACGCCGCAGAAGCTTTGGCGAATCTTGGGGGTGCGTATAAACCTGAAATAGCTCAGATTTTGTGTACGATAGGAATAGCATCTGGGAATTGTTATAGCAGAGTACGCGCCTTAAAAATTTTGGCGAAGCTTGGGGGTGCGTATAAACCTCAAATGGCTCAGATTTTTTTGGCGATAGCACAGAATGCTGCTGAGCGTGTTGAGGACAGAAGAGACGCCGCAAGATCTTTGGTGAAGCTTGATGAGGGTGCGTATAAACCTCAAATGGCTCAGATTTTTTTTGCAATAGCACAGGATGCTCCTGATTCTCGTGACAGAGTATGCGCTGCAAGATTTTTGGCGGAACTTGGGGGGGATTATACAAATCAGGCCATTACAGCCCTTCAAACTATGGAGCAAACTTGGGGCGTTATAAAATTATTAAAAACCCTTAGAGAGACTAATCACTAAAGGCAGATTTTACCAGGGCTAAGGCCCTTTGGAATGACAAGGGGGGGATTTTCCTCCTTGCCAACTTCCGTGTTGATAATTATGCTCATACGATAAGCTGATTTTTAAGCATAAAAAAGACCTTTAGGTTTGCAATAACTTCAAGGTCAAATTGGGAAATATATAAAAGATGATAAGTGGTGTGTTTTACCGCACCACTTTTAGCCAGTTAGTTGTGAGGCCAAGGATATCTACGTTTTTTGCTGTTTCCATAAAATGTCATTTCTTCCTCTGATGTTGGGGAGGTGTAAAAAGGATTCTCTGAGCTATTTTTGGGTGTTTGTGGGCTTAATTTGGCCTGTATTTCTTCAAAAGCAGATGGGGTGCCAAGAAGGCCAGAGAAATGCTGAAGGCTTATTTTTAGGTCAGAGTTAATGATTGCTCCCTTTGTTTTTGTCATGACGGATTCATATCTTCTGGTATCTCCCATTGCTTTTAAAAGCATGGCAATTTTTAAGGCTTCTTTTAATGAGCATTCCTTACGTTTACTTACAAAAAACATAAATCCAAGGTATTTTTGATAACTTTCCCCGCCATCTCTAAGCCTGCTTGCAACATGGCCAAGGATTTCAGAGTTGCTGAACGATTCTATGCTCGGAGGTGCGTTTTCATTTGTTACAACTTCATCAGAAGATGCTTTAATTTGAAGTGAAAGTAAAAGTCCTAAAATTGGTAATAATTTTAATTTTCTCATAATTTTGATTCCTGTTTTTTATTAAAAAATTGATTGTATATTTCTTTTTATGTTGTAATATAAATAAAAATATCTTTAAATTCAATCTTAAAATTAAATAAAATTATCTATTGAATTTTATACATACTGTCCCCATATTATAAATATGAAAACAAAAAAGCCATGGCAAAATGCTTAATTGTTTACCTTTATTCAATATTGAAGAAATAAAATTAAAAGAGTGTTTACACTTAAAAAGTGAATTAATTTAAAAATGAGGAAAGACGCATGAAAAAATATTTATTAATAGCACTGTTGATTAGCACGAATTGTGTTTTGGGCACAAATTTTCTTGAAATTGGGCATGGAAAAAGAAGTTCTGAATTTTTGGAGGAACATAATTCTCGAGAAAAAATAAAAAAAGCACGAGTATCAGTTGAGACGGAAATGGAGGAGCTTTATGAAACAGAATCTAAATACCAATCGTTTCGTATGCTTGAAAAGCTGAAATCTTGGATTAAAAAGGGTAAATGTGATAAACAAAAAGGAATAGAAATTTATTCAAGAATTGTTCATGAGACAAGTTTTTGCGCTCAAACCAGATATGCAGCTTGTCTTGATATGATTGAGTTTTTTCCTCAATCGCAACATGAAATAGCAAGAAACTTACTTTCTATTCTTGAAGACTCAAATGCTTATACGGGTCATCAAATTTTGGCCGCGCAAACCTTAATCGAGCGGTTTAAAGACAATTTTTTCATGCAAGTTTTCAAAAAGCGCGCTGTGAAATTCCTAGACAAAACCCAAGAAATTTCAAACTACATTGATTTTATGAGCATTATGGATATTTTTTTAAAGCATGGGATTTATACACACGAAAATGTTATTAATAAAATAGTTTCGCATGATTTTTCCAAAGAATTTCTTTATGAACAATGTGAAATTGTTGAATATCTCTTGAAAAACATATTGCTCTCGCGTCACCCTCGTAAACAAGAGTTGTTAGAGGAAATTTTTCAGATGACTCAGACAATCTATGATGAAGAATCAGAAAGATTAAAGGGTGTGAATTTAGACTTAGAAGGAGATGGGCGGGCACTTTCAATTGCAAGAGAGATTTTAGAGTCGGCTTCGTCTTGGCCTAGATAACACGAAATTGGTGGCCCTTCGGGATGACAAGGGGGCGCATGACATGGGGTCACTGTTTGTCATCTTGAACGCACGTGAAAGATCTCTTTTTCGAGCGCTTCATCCCCCCCCCTGCTCTCATTTCATTCCCAAAGAGGGATCCCACCAGGGCCTTAGAAGGCCCTTCGGGATGACAAGGAGGCGCATGACATGGGGCGGTGTTTGTCATCCTGAGCGAAAGCGAAAGATCTCTTTTTCGAGCGCTTCATCCCCCCCTGCTCCCATTTTATTCCCAAAGATAGATCCCACCAGGGCTTACAGCCCTTCGGGATGACAAGATGGGGCCAGTGTTTGTCATCCTGAGCGCAGCGTGAGGATCCCCCTTTGGGGCATGTCATTCACCACCTGCTTCTTGTTGTAAAAGCCAAGAAAACGCTTGAAATAAAATCAGGAAATACTTATATATAAATAACTCATATTTTATAAAACACAAAGGACCAAAAAATGAAAATTCTTAAAAAAATACTCATCATCTCTCTTATGACCAATATAAAGGCTTATGCTGGGAATAGCTCTTCAGGAGAGTTGATACCACATCTTTCATCAATGGTAGCTGGAAGTGGATTTGAAGTTTGTTCACCTTTAGAGTTTTTGGAAGAGGAAAAAGAAATAAAAAAATTATCTTATGTCGAAAATTCAAGATATAAAGATTTTTCTCTTGAAGAGCTGGAAAGGGATGTGCAATATGAAGGTAATCTGGTTAGGTTTAAAAAAGGCACAACTATTGGAAAAAAGGCAAAACAAGATTTTTTAAAAACACTATTCATTAAGAAAATAAGACAAACTGTTGCTCCAGAAGAAGCAAATGCTGACAACAAAAAAATATTTTCAATTGGGGAGCTTTTATTAACTTTTTCCCCAGAGCAAGATAAAGCTGTTTTGCATCAAATGTCACATACAGCCGATATTTTATTTTGGAATGATTTTTATTTGCAAAAACCAGTTTGGGCTTATCAAAACCTTAAATATGCTCAACAAGAAATTGGGGAAGACTCTGCAAGGATAAGGCATATTCAGTTTTTAAGAAAATATGAACATTTAGACAGTTTCATTCACGTTTTCCCCGAAATGATGGAGTTTGAGAGAGATTTTTATCCTCAAGCCATAAGATCAGCCGATATTGTATACGCATCAAGCCTTGAAAGAGGTGTTTGGAGTGAAACATATCAACTCAGACAAGTCTTTTCAAAAGCAGGTCTTTATGAAACATCGCAAGAGAAAAAAGACGAGTATGAACGCAAACTTAAAAGCCTTCCTTTTCAACATATCCCATATACCGTGGCTGGACGAAAAATTACTTGCTCGCCTGCAGATATTATCAGAATTCAGCAAATTAAAGGGTTTGTTTTTCGTTTCAATGTTGATGGAACAATTTTCAATTTTGAAGAAAGCCAGCAAGATCAAAAAGAGTCTGCTAAGAAACCCTTAACTC
Organism: uncultured Alphaproteobacteria bacterium; assembly: GCA_964497925.1. Lineage (GTDB taxonomy): Bacteria > Pseudomonadota > Alphaproteobacteria > CAIYWZ01 > CAIYWZ01 > CAIYWZ01. The sequence continues at coordinate 17,136 of CAZCFE010000020.1, forward strand.
AGAAGCAAAAAGAGAAGAGAAAAAAGAAAAAAGCAGCGTATCGCGCGCGTCAAAAAGTTGCATCACAAGAAAATGGCATTGAGATTAAAAATAGTGAAGAATTTGATTTCTTGCAAGAAAGAGAAGCAGATGAGGAAGCAAGTGTTGTGCTGAATCCTTTTGCTGATGACGTGAATTTACCAAGCAAGGTTGAAGAGGTATCTGTTGCTGATGAACAAGAAGAAGCATTTGATTATCAGGAAATCCTTCAAGAAGAAAGAGACCGAAGTTTGGCTAAAAAAGAATTGCAAGCCAAAAAAGAAAGCACTCAAAAGCAAGATGATTTTCAAGAAATTCAAGTATCTGGAGAAAATATTTGGATTATTCAACAAGCTTATCTTGGACAAGCAGCTGAAAAACGAAAGGTTCATAACTTGCTTAATGAGATCGATGGTTTGAGTAATTCTGGATTGAAAAAAGATGAAGCTCAAAGATATTTGCAAAGAATGTCGTATCTTTTAGGGATCAAAGGCGAAACATCTCCAACTCATATCAAAATTTTAGGGATACCTTTTGGGTATCACGAAGTTCATGGAAGCCATGGGAGTAATTGGACTGTTGACATGGTCAAAAGGCTTAAAAAATTTGCTGTTCAGGTCAGATCTGTTTTTGATCATATCACGTAATCATCTTAAAAGGAACTCACCCTCCCCTTTCCCTCTCTTGTCATCCTGAGCGCACGTGAAAGATCTTATTTTCGAACGCTTCATTCCCCACCTGCTCCCATTTCATTCCCAAAGAGGGATCCCACCAGGGCTTACAGCCCTTCGGGATGACAAGGGGGCGCATGAGATGGGGCCAGTGTTTGTCATCTTGAACGCACGTGAAAGATCTTACTTTCGAACGCTTCATGTAACGCCTGCTCCCATTTTATTCCAAAAGAGGGATCCCACCAGGGCCTTAGCAGGCCCTTCGGGATGACAAGGGGGCGTAGGGCATGGGGTCACTGTTTGTCATCTTGAACGCACGTGAAAGATCTTATTTTCGAGCGCTTCATTTACCGTCTGCTCCCGGTTAATTCCCAAAGAGGGATCCCACCAGGGTTTACAGCCCTTCGGGATGGCAAGGGAGCGCATGATAAGGGGGCACTGTTTGTCATCTTGAACGCATGTGAAAGATCTCTTTTTCGAACGCTTCATTCCCCACCTGCTCCCATTTGATTCCCAAAGAGAGATCCCACCAGGGCTTACAGCCCTTCGGGATGACAAGGGGGTTCATGACATGGGGTCGGTGTTTGTCATCTTGAGCGATGCGCGAAGATCTCTTTTTGGGGCGCTTCATGTAACGCCTGCTCCCATTTCATTCCCAAAGAGGGATCCCACCAGGGCCTTAGAAGGCCCTTCGGGATGACAAGGGGGCGCATGACATGGGGTCACTGTTTGTCATCTTGAGCGAAAGCGAAAGATCTCTTTTTCGAACGCTTCATTCCCCACCTGCTCCCATTTTATTCCCCAAAGATAGATCCCACCAGGGCCTTACAGCCCTTCGGGATGACAAGAGGGCGCAT
>CAZCFE010000021.1:0-18652 GCA_964497925.1 uncultured Alphaproteobacteria bacterium
TTGCATTTTATTGCAGCTCTTCAATGGCTTAAATGATTTTCTCAACAGAACCTATGCTTTTGATCACCACCCAAGAAGAAAAAGAACAAAAGACGCTTTTCAGGGGTGCCCCACTTACACGGATTAACCAATGCAAAAACAGATTTCTCACAACAGAAGAGAGGCCAGAATAATAATGGAGATGACACTTCCCATGACCCTATGCCCGCAACAGAAAAAAACTCAAGAACTTTTAAAAAAGAGTTTGGATAAAGTTAAAAATATCTCATTTTCTTCTTGACACTCACCCACCAAGAGTGCTAAAAGTGATATTAGCACTCGGAGTATTAGAGTGATATTTTAAAATTTAAGAGGAGTGAAAAATGAAATTTAGACCTTTACATGATAGAGTTTTGATTAAACGTATCGAAAAAGATGAAAAGACAATTAACGGAATCATTATTCCAGACACCGCAAAAGAAAAGCCTATTGAAGGTGAAGTTGTGGCCGTTGGAACGGGAACACGCACAGAAGAAGGCAAAGTTTTACCGTTGGATGTAAAAGTAGGCGATGTTGTTGTGTTTGGCAAATGGTCTGGCACAGAAGTTAAAGTTGACGGGCAAGAATATTTGGTTATGAAAGAATCAGACATTATGGGCATCAAAGCAGCGTAAGTTAATATTTAGTTTTAGGAGAATAAAAACATGTCAAATGCAAAAGAAATTCGTTTTGGCTCAGAAGCCAGAGAAAAAATGTTAAAAGGTGTCGATATTTTGGCTGATGCCGTAAAAGTGACACTTGGCCCAAAAGGCCGTAACGTTGTTATTGAAAAATCATTTGGCGCACCACGCATCACGAAAGACGGCGTCAGCGTTGCAAAAGAAATTGATTTGAGCGATAAATTTGAAAACATGGGCGCACGCATGGTTCGCGAAGTTGCATCCAAAACTTCTGATTTAGCAGGAGATGGAACAACAACTGCAACTGTTTTAGCGCAAGCAATCGTTCGTGAAGGCGTACGTGTTGTTGCTGCTGGAATGAATCCAATGGATGTTAAACGTGGTATTGATTTGGCAGTCTCAACTGTTATCGAAAATTTAAAAAATATTTCAAAGCCAATTTCAACAAATGATGAAGTTGCACAAGTTGGAACAATTTCTGCAAATGGAGATAAAGATGTAGGAGCAATGCTCGCACGCGCCATGGAAAAAGTAGGCCGTGAAGGCGTTATCACAATTGAAGAAGCAAAATCTTTTGAAACAGAAATGGAAATTGTAGAAGGTATGCAGTTTGACCGTGGGTATATCTCACCTTATTTCGTTACAAATTCTGACAAGATGCTTTGTGAGCTTGAAAATCCATTTATCTTGATTTTTGAAAAGAAATTAGGCGGACTTCAACCATTGCTCCCTGTATTAGAAGCAATTGTTCAGTCAACACGTCCTTTGCTTGTCATTGCAGAAGATGTTGAAGGTGAAGCATTGGCAACGTTGGTTGTAAACAAACTTCGTGGCGGACTTAAAGTTGCAGCTGTTAAGGCCCCAGGTTTTGGGGATCGTAGAAAAGCAATGCTTGAAGATATTGCAATCTTGACCAATGGCCAACTCATCAGCGAAGAACTTGGCATGAAGCTTGAAACAGTCACGCTTGATATGCTTGGACAAGCTAAGAAAGTGGTAATCACAAAAGATGCAACGACAATTGTTGATGGTTCTGGATCAAAAGATATCATTTCTTCACGCTGCGCCCAAATCAGAACACAAATCGAAGATACCACATCTGATTATGATCGTGAAAAGCTTCAAGAACGTTTGGCAAAGCTTTCAGGTGGCGTTGCTGTCATCAGAGTTGGCGGTTCCACTGAACTTGAAGTGAAAGAACGTAAAGACCGCGTTGAAGACGCAATGCACGCAACAAGAGCAGCTGTTCAAGAAGGTGTTGTTCCAGGAGGAGGCGTTGCTCTTCTTCGAAGCATCAAGTGCCTTGAAAACCTTGCAACAATTAACGACGATCAAAGAGTTGGTGTTGACATTATTCGCCGCGCACTTCAAGCTCCAGCGCGTCAAATTGCAACAAATGCGGGAATGGATGGTTCTGTGATTGTTGGGAAAATCTTAGAGAATGATCAAGCAAACTTTGGATTTGATGCACAATCTTGTCAATATGGTGACATGGTTAAGAACGGCATCATCGACCCAACTAAAGTTGTCAGAACCGCTCTTCAAGACGCTGCATCAATTGCATCATTGTTGATCACAACAGAAGCAATGGTTGCTGAAAAAGCCGAGAAGAAAACCCCTTCTATGCCAAATGGCGGTGGAATGGGCGGAATGGGAGACATGGGCTTCTAAACTACCCTTAACTAAAAAACTATTCTCCCCTTATCAAATTTGGTAAGGGGATTTTTTACTTTAAAGAAAATAAAAATGAATAAACACATTTGTATCTACACTTTATCAGCTCTTGCAGGCTTGCTTTTAAGCCAAAATCTTTATGCTTTACCAACAAGCTGCGAGCAAACGCATGGGACTGTCACACATAAAATAAATGATAAAATCATGACCGTCACTTCAAAATCTCCCACGGCATCAGCAAAGTTTGAATTTGACAATAATACGCTTATTGCAAAAGGCGAGAGAATCCATATTTCTCAAAAAAAAGATGCAACATTTATAATGGAAACAGATAGCGTACAAAGAGCTGATATTTTTGGAAAACTGACATCACCAGGTTCAGTTGTGATGGCCTTTCCAGGAGGCGTTCATTTCAAAGATGGATCAAGTGTAAACGTTGCAAATTTGCTTGTTGTGGCGGGCAAAATAGATCATACAATTCTAAATGACAATAAAATTCGAGCAATTAAAAACTCGGGTGTGAAGGGCGCGAACATCATCAATGAGGGCGAAATCACGATTAAAGACGCTGGACTTGTTGCATTTGTTGCTCCAAATGCCTTGAACTATGGAAGCATTATCGCCTTTGAAGATAAGGCCTATTTAGGTAACGGCTCAACAATTATTGATCTTTATGGGGATGGACTTATCAAATTTCAAATACCCAAAGGGGTATGCCAAAACTCGTTAACAAAAGCTCGAAAAAAAGCCAAAGATTTAGGTGCCCGTAACGGCATTCTTGTTTTTGACACACAAGAAGCAATTGATGCATTAAAAACAATTGTGAATATAGAAATAGAAAACAGCGATTCCATCTTTATAGATATCAATGAAAATATAAATACTTACTGCAGCAGCGTCCCTCCTGTTGCTCCTCAATCTTGCGGCACAGACTGTGGATGTGGGCACATACCCACTTCTTCCTCCAAAGAAACAAAAAACACGCCCAGTCCATCAACCTCTATACCAAGTCCTATTCCTCACAAAACAACAAACGCCCCATCACTGCCGACAAAAAATATTATCATAGTCAACGATATCACCCCTGCCCCACAAAAAACAGGCCCTTGTGACTGTGGATGTGCTCATGCAGCAACTCCACTTCAAAATAATCCCAGTGGGCTTTCATCTTCGCATCACCCCCTTCATTTTCCTGTGTTTTACAAACAACAAGAAATAAAGGAAGCTTTTTCTCTTAAAGAAATGGAGATGGTAAATTATTCATCTCCAGAAAATGATACTGAAAACGTTACTCAATATGAAATCATAACATATAACGGCAACGAAGAACTTCTTGTCTCCCCCCCTAAAAAAAGAAGGAAAAAACGCTAAGCTTACAAATTATTTTATTTATTTGACTCACACAGTATTTCTTAATAAACTTAACAAAAATAAAAACCAATGACTGGATAATCAAATCATGAAACTTTCCCAATACTTCTTTCCAACACTACGCGAAGATCCACAAGAAGCACAAATTGTGTCACATAAGCTTATGTTGCGAGCTGGATTTATCACACAATCAAGTTCTGGGATTTATTCATGGCTCCCCCTTGGCCTTAGAGTGCTGACCAAAATTGCTAACATCATCCGCCAAGAACAAGACCGTATAGGCCATATCGAAGTTTTAATGCCAACCATCCAATCATCTGATTTATGGCGTGAAAGTGGTCGTTATGATGATTATGGAAAAGAAATGCTTAAGTTCAAAGATCGTCACGACAGAGAAATGCTCTATGGCCCAACGAATGAGGAATTAATCACTGACATCTTTAGAACATTCATAAAAACATATAAACATATGCCTGTGACTCTTTACCAAATACAATGGAAGTTCAGAGATGAAATTCGACCACGCTTTGGTGTGATGCGCGGACGTGAATTTTTGATGAAAGACGGATATTCATTTGATATGGATATGGAAGGAGCAAAACGCGCATATAAAGCCCATTACGAAGCATATCTTCGCACTTTTAAACGCATGGGTCTTACTGCTATTCCCGTTAAAGCAGACTCTGGTGCCATTGGCGGGGACATGAGTCATGAATTTCAAGTTTTAGCGCAAACAGGAGAAAGCACAATTTATTATGATAAGCGCCTTGAAGATTTAAACGAAGAAACGCTTGATATTGATAAATTACAGTCCTTATATGCTGTTGCCGAGGAAAAACACGACCCATCCTCCTGCCCTGTTCCAGAAAGCGATCTTAGAACCGCCAAAGGAATTGAGGTTGGTCATATTTTTTACTTTGGAACAAAATACTCACATGCATTTAACGCCCAAGTCACAGGCCCTGATGGCACCTTTATAACTCCACACATGGGTTCATACGGGATTGGTGTATCGCGTCTTGTGGCAGCCATTATCGAAGCTTCTCATGATGAAAATGGCATCATTTGGCCAGCATCTGTTGCACCATTTAAAGTCGGACTTATTAACCTGAAAGTTTCTGACTCCGCAACTTCTAGATTATGTGAAAAATTTTACAAAGAAGCTTTGAATGCAGGAATCGAAATTCTTTATGATGATAGAGACGAAAGAGCAGGAGTTAAATTTGCAGATATGGACCTTATCGGCCTGCCTCTTCAAATCATCATCGGCCCCAAAGGAGCCGTAGATGAACGGGTTGAAGTTAAAAACCGTAAAACAGGAGAAAGATTTGATTTAAATCTTGAAGATGGAATGAAATTCATCAAAGATTTCTAAAATTATTGCTGAGGCCTCCAGCTTGCACCATTTGGCTGTCCAACCCCATTAGCATTAGGGGGCCCGAAACCCATTGATTGCTGGGTGGGCATGCCTTGCTGTTGCTGCATATTTGGATTCACCATTCTTGGACGTGCTTGCAGTTCGCCCATAACAGAGCTTTTATTGCCTGCAGTAACAACCATTTCCAAAGAATCTGCGATCTGCATATATTTATCCGGATTTGAACTTTTTTCAGCTAGTTTCCGAAGTTTTTTTGCGGTCTTTATCGCTTCTTGTGAAGGATTTCCCATAGGCTTCCTCTCACAAAGAGAATTTAATAATGCTGATCCATCCATAAATGCTTTTTTGATATTTATATCTTGACAAGTTTGCGCTTTATTTGCAAGTGTTGCAGCATCTTTACACTCTCTTTTAGAGTCTTTTCTTCCAAACCCTAAGAACGATCTTTTTTTTGAGTTTCCTTGCACTTCTTGATTGCTTCTATTGAACATTGCAAAGCCTCTTGAAGGCCCCTGCGCAGGAGGGGTCCCCTGTTGCACCATTCCCCCTTGCGATGTCCCTCCAGGATTTGGAGGCGGGGGGAGAAGGGTTCCGCCAGAAGCGTTAAGAACATCATGACACATTAACCCTGCTACAACCATCATCAAAATTTTATTCTTTTTCATTTTTTATTTTCCTTTTTTTGTTTGCATCAGTTCCTTCAGAAGAAGATGGAAGTGGAGAGCACGGCGGATGTTTACCTCCTACTTTACATGATGGTGGTGGAGAAGAAGCAGGTTTTTGATCTGCATAAGTTTCTTGAGCACAAAAGGCAATCATCACGAACAATATCCACATACCAGCTTTCATAATTCTTCGTCCTCATCATCAAAGCCATCTTCATCGTCATTAACTAGAGCTCTTTGGCTAGTTGCACCTAATGCTTTCATGGCAATTTGTTGAACAATCTTAACATCTTCTTGAAAAGTGCAAAAAACAGGAGTGCCTGCTATATACAATAAAAAGATAAATACCCTTACCATTTTTCCACCTAATCACACCTAAACTTTTCCAATTATCCAACCGTAATATAAATGACTTAACAAAAAGTTAACTTGCACCCACCTTTTAAAAAGTCTTTCTTATTGGAAAAATAAAATTTAGGTATAATCTATGAAGCTTTTAATAAAAAGAATCAGTGTTTTAAGCAATTGTATTCCGAAGTTAGCCTTTCATGCTCTAACCAATTATATCTTTACGAGTTCCATCAAATATCGAAAGAGTCTTACCGGAAATAAGACCACCTATAGTTTGAACCAGTTGCTCAATAAGAACCCTTATGGGAACAACAATCAATGTCTTAATCCAGACTCGCGAATCCTGTTATGATTTCCACAAAATCATAAGGATTCTCTTGAATTCCTTCAGAAATTGCGACCAGGCAATTTTTTGATGTGGATATAATCCGTGTAGATTTGAATTTTTAAGGGTTTGTGCATATTAAAACAATGATTTAAAAGGATCCATATCTCTATCTATCGGGTAAGATGAAGACCAAACAAGCATCATTGATAACATATTTGTAAAAAATATAGATTTTGGATCAAGTTATATTTTTCTTGATAATTAACAAATAATACACTTTTTAATAGTAGGATCCTCTTATTAAAAAAGGAGAACTTTTATGAAAAAAATAAATTTCATGTTTTTTTTATTTGTTGCAATTTTAAATGAAAAATCCGCAAACGCCAGTGATCATATAGATATTTTGATTGAAGGGATAACTCGCAAAATAGTGACACAATCTGTATACATCATAATCACATCATATGAAGATATAATGCACGATCTTGCAATAGAAGAAGAAAAAAGAAAGCAAGATATAATCAGAGCTCAAGAATACGAGAAAATATTAATTGAGGAACAGGAGAAAGATGACAAGAGAAACAAAAGACTCCTTGCAAAACAAGAAAAATCAAGAAAATCTCAACTTGAAAACACAAGAAAACAAAAAGAAGATTCAATGATAGCACGCCAAAAAAGATATCAAGAAAACTTAGACAGAATTGAGTCCATCAAAAAAGAACAAAGAGAAAATTCGAAAAAAACAACCGTTCAGGAAAAAATTTGTATAAAAAACAATCCACCTACAACACAAGAAAATCAAACTAAGAAAAAACGATCAAGACATCGCAAGCATGCCACCAAAGAATTGGTCACTAGCATGATCAATAGCCTTTTAAATGATGAGACAGACATATAGGCAAATGAATGCATTAAAAACAAAACTCTTCAGCCTTTAAATTAGAATTTTTTTTAAAAATTCACGATTTGTTTACATATTCATGATTTAATCACAATAAAGATAGTGAAATAAAAACAAAAATTCCTTCCTATTAATCAGAATAATAACATAAGAATTTTGGACTATAAATTATCATGAAATTTTCTATAATAAAATATATTTTTCTGTGTGGATTTTTTTCTTTTAATCTTTTTGCTCTTGAAAGCTTACCAGAAGAAATACCTATCGATTCATATCTTGATCAAAAATCTTTAACAGAACTCAGAGCAACAAATAAAGCATTTTTAAGATGGGCCAATCCATTAATAAAGGAAGGAAGAGAGGTTCAAGATTTCATTGATAGAATTCATGAAACCCCTTCTTCTATCACTGAACAAGAAACAGCATATAATTTAAAAAATAAAAAAATCTTTCATAAAGTTCGTATTTTTAATGCTTTTCTAAGAACTCAAATGCAAGATAAAATATCATGGCTTGCATCTTGTGCAAAATATGACTTTCGACTTTTTAGCATCATTAGAAATATTGATCAACCTCCTTATAGAAAAATTAATTTAGAATTAAAACCCTTTGAGTCAAGTTTTGATACTCTATCTACATTTCAAGATAAAAAAAAATTCATTAAAAATCTCTATAGTTCAAAACATTTTACCGCCAGAAATCTTTTATGGAGTAAATTTTTCATGGAAGCAAAGCTACATAATACTCCTTTTGCCTCTCTGGTTAAAATCACCCCAGATAACCTGAAATATGCTTGTAAGTATGGGGTGATGCCCCTTTTGTTATTTTTAATTGAAAACCACATAGATTTATCGTCAACTTTTTCAGGGCCTTGTGTTTTTAACCAAACAACTCTTCAGATCGCCGCAGAAAATGGACATGAAGATATCATTGATCTTTTGATCGAAAAAAAACAAAATGTAAATAGGGTTGATTTTCATGGATGGTCTGCACTCCATTTTTCAGCAATGATGAACGACCATCCAAATGCCGTAAATGCCTTATTAAAAGCTGGAGCAAATCCAAATTCTGTTGGTCCACATAGCTTTAGGCCCCTACATTTTGCAGCAATAGATGGAAATGAACCCATAATTGGAGCTCTACTCAAAGCAGGAGCAAATCCAAATACAACCGATTCAGAACTAAAAACGCCTCTTTATTTTGCAGCAGCAAATGGCCATCAGAATGTAATACACATTCTACTTAATGCGGGAGCTGATCCAAATATCGCAACCTTAGATGGAACAACACCTTTACATATGGCGGTTATATACAGGCATATCCCTTGTATTGTAACTTTAAGAGATATCACACAAGCAGATCCATATGAAATCATAAAACACTATGTAGGAATTCAGCGACCTGATATTGCGCAAGTTTTACTAGCAAACACCCCCATAACGACCAATCAGACAAGGATACAAAGTATAAGAAATTATATAATTCAAAAGCTTATGTGGTGCTATTAAAATAGCAATGAACTATACAAATATCAAACAAATTGATTGATATGAAATTAACAGTATGCTACTATGAATGTGATTAGAAGATTCACAATTTTATTAAAAAGCAAACACGCATGCATGAGAACAACCATAAAGTCAAACGTCTTGGAATTGGGAATGACATTGTTGCAGCCTTGGATATTGGTTCGACAAAAATTTGTTGTGCCATTGGAAAACTTGACTCAGATAAAGGCGTAAGAGTCCTTGGAATTGGTTATCAACTCTCAAAAGGTTTTAAAGCCGGCACAATCACCAACATGGAAGCTCTTGAAAATTCAATCTTAGGTGCTGTTAGCACTGCCGAACAAATGGCAGGAGTCAGCATTCAAAACGTTTATTTAAACCTTTCAGGAAGCCATATTCAATCTGAATTAATTGCTGTTGATTACGCACTAGGCCCACAAGGTGTGGATGAAGAAATTATTAAAAATATTCAATCCATGGGCTGGATCGGTCGTCAGCCCCAAGGACGAGATGTTATTTACGCCGTTCCCATTAATTATGACGTTGATGATCAACGAAATATTGTTGATCCAAAAGGTATGTTTGGACAAAACTTACGCTCACGTATTCACTTAATCACAGGACAATCTAATATTTTAAGAAATTTAGTTGTGTGCGTGAATCGTTGTCAGCTTGATATTTCAGGGGTAGCATTTGGTGCTTATGCATCTGGAGAATCAGTATTGATCCATGATGAAAAAGAGCTGGGCGGACTTGTCATTGACCTTGGCGGAGGAAGCACCACATGCGCGTATTTTGAAAATGGAAAAATAATATGGATTGACAGCGTGATGATTGGATCAAACCACATCACAAATGATATTGCCAGAGTTCTGGTCACCCCTGTTGCTCAAGCTGAACGATTAAAGACTCTTTACGGAAGCGCGACAATTGCAAAGTCAGATGAAAAAGAAGTCATATCTGTTTCTCAGGTTTCAGAAAATGGCTTTTCATCAATTCAAATCCCAAAATCAGCACTCATCAGTATTATTCAACCAAGACTTGAAGAAACGTTTGAAATGATTAAGAAAAGAATAGAAAGCGCAGGCTTATCACGAATTCTACATCAACGGATCATTTTAACCGGTGGCGGAAGTCAGCTTCCAGGAGCACGTGAACTGTGCGCACAAATGATGGGAAAACATGTAAGACTCGGACGGCCCTTAGACATACTCGGCCTTGGAGAAACATCCAGCGGCCCCGCATTTGCAACATGTGCAGGACTCTTATACCAAGCCCTCCATTATGGAACATCAAGACAAACCAAAATGATCTCACCAGCTTCTTCTATTCTTGAAAAAATAAAAGGATTTTTCTCAAGAACCCCTTCCTAGACTTAAGATATTTTGAATTTTCAATATTTTAAACAAATTCCTTTCGTACAACCAAACACCACCTGGTGTTGACCGTTTTCATATATTTTCGTCAAACACTGCCCACAAAGACCTTGCATCATACACATAAAAGAAGACTTTGTTGTATGATAGCTTTGTATGGATTTGACTGTTTCCGTTTCATCAAATGCCCAATCAAAAGAACCATAATTATCATAAGATATGAAATTATCATTTTCTTTCAAAGCTTCATTCAATACGCTTAAAAAATCGTTAGAAGAACTTGGTAAGGGAATATAGCATTTTTTCTCAAATGGAATTTCAAGACTTTCCCCAAGCGGACCAATAACTGAAATTTTTTGGCCTTTATACACATCAAAAAGTGCTCCTGAAGTAATGCCACGTCTTACAACATGCACATAAAAAAAATCTTGATTTTTTGAAATTTTTCCTATTCGCAAAGGTATGGGCTCTAATGGGTGTTTTTGATCAACCTTTAAGATTTCAAATTTAATATATTGACCAAGCTTTGCTTTTCGGGCAATCAAGGAATTTTTAATCTTAATTTCAATCAAATCCTTGGATATAAGTTTAAAATCTTCGACCACAGATTCAAAATCACATTCTTTTTCTTTTGGGAGAATCTCACGACTTTTGATCAACTCATCAAGGCCCCCTATCCCGTCTTTCACACTTGCCATGGCTTTTACCACGCTTCCTCGAAAATGTGGATCAGCATCTCCAAAATAAGAAATACGGGGATGTTGTATTTGGTCGACACCTTCTGTTCCTGCTGCAATGAGAATTGTTTTTGCATGAATAATTTCGCTACTATTTAAAGATTTGTTATAAACAATAATTTCCTCGACAAACTCCCCTCCCCTAATTTCCATAATTTCTCTTTCATCTAAAATCTTAACACCACAATCAACAGCTTCTTGAAGTTCATTGATATTTTGGCGGGCGGCGGGACTATGTTTAATTTTTCCTCGGTATAAAAGTGATACATCACGGTTTTTTCCAAACATCATTGCCTCTACAGCCGCATCAACGCCACTAAGCCCTGCCCCAATCACGACCACAGGAAACTTGATATCAATGTGTGTTGCAGAATTTTTTATATATGGTTTTCCTTGTTGCAAAGACATCAAAAAATCATTGGACATTTTAATTCCTTTAAAAGGCAAGTCCTCAATTCCTATGAATTTTGGCTTTGCTGCTCCAATACAAAGAGCAACATGATCAAATCCCTTTTCTATAGCATCATCTAAAGAAAACATTTCCCCAAAACGAATTCCTGAATAAAATGAAAAATTTAAATGAAAATCTAATATAGATTTGATTTTAGTTAAAAGAGTTTTGTCCCAACGTGGCGTAATTCCATAATCCATCACACCACCAAAAGTTTGCAGCGCCTCAATCATTACAACCTTATAGCCGCGCCTTAAAAGCTCGAGCGCCAGTGTGAACCCAGATGGACCAGACCCCACAACTAAAACTTGGTACCCATTAAAAGAAGATGGAAATGGGTCATTTTTTAAAGGATTCCAAAAAGACAGTTTTGTGAAAATGTCTTCTCTTCCTGATTCAATTACAGATCTTACAATTTGAGATTCAATTCCTGGGACATCAACAGGTGTTTGATTTTTAAAAATGCACCCCAAAGCACAATCGTAGCAAATTCTGTGGCCGGTGGCCAAAATCATTGGATTATCAACCATCGCAATAGCAAGCGCACCTAAGACATTTCCTTGTCGATACGTTAAAACCATTTGCGAAATCTTCTGATCTAAAGGGCATCCTTTTTTGCACGTATCTTTTTCTCTCTTGTGGCAAATAAGGCAGTAATGGGCCTCAAGAAGAGCTCCTTGCCGGCAAAGCCCTTTGTCTCTGATATCAAATCCTTGCAAGGGTAGTAATTTTTTAGGCTTTTGAACAGGATTCTCAAAGTCAATCTTACGCGGCAAAGAGAATATCTTATTTTTTTTTAAAGCTTCTTTTCCTTCTTCTGAATGAATTGCCCAAATACAATATTTTTCAAGATTTTCTCCTATCAAATCCTGCCAATTAAGATCATGGAATTTTGATGTATCCACTCCATTTAAATCATCAAGAGATGTATTATGCAAAATATGCCGACCTAAATAATTTCTCCTAAAATCAACCAATCGATCCAAAGAATCCAGCTGTTCTGATTCAAAGAACAGGTCCATAAAAGGAGCTATTTTAAGCAAAAAATCACTCTCTTCAACTGTTTTATTCTTTCTGCGTTCAAGCAATTCAAGGCAAAGTTCAAGAGGTAAAATTTCTTGAAAAAGAGTATCTAAGGCTAAAGATTGATCCATCATAGTATTAATTATCTCATTTATATACTTATAGAATTAAAAACGATTGATAATCATACCCCAAACAGAACAATTTTTACAATGTAAAACACACACATTAGAAGTTAAAATATGCAACTGTATTTCGTAGGGTTGCTTAATCTGAAAATTTAAAATCAAAAAAAGTCTCTTGACTTTACTCACGCAATATCACAAAATTGTTCGTAAGTATTTTTTAGAAGGAGCGTATGTTGTGAATCTTGAGACAATCTATCAATTACTAAGCACCATAGACGGTATAAAGTATGCATGGAGGATCAGCAAGAGATACATTCTGCCTCAAACTATTCAAAGCTTTATTAACGCAAACATCACAGCCTCTGGACAACAATATGGATACTCTCTTAAAGAAATTGAGATGATTATCAAAAAAGAACCTCCAAGCCTTTTCAAATCAGATAAAGACGCTATTGTTTTTGGATATATTCAAACCTTAAAAATGATTTTTAAGGACTACCAAGCTTTGATATTTGAAGAAACTTTGGTGCGCAAATTGCATGAAAAAATTTTGCGTTATAGCAATATTGATCTTTACAAAAAAGGACAATATAACTTTAATTCTGCCAATTCCCCTCAAAACATTATGGGGATATTTATGGGAAAGCAAGCAGTTCCAGCAGCACAACAAGAAATAAAAAAGGCGATTGAAAACTATCATCAAAGCTCTGAGCACTCTGTCCTTAAAATTGCAAAGTTTATTCAAACCTTTTTAGATCTAAGTCCTTTCCGAGAGGGGAACGCTCAAGTTGCGGACATCTTAATCGCACTTTTGATGCTGCAAGAAGGATATGAATTCATAAAATGGTCACCCTTGCAACCCCAAAAAGAATCATTCAATTTAGATAATTTTTTAAATGAGATTAAAAATCAAGCACTCTCAAGTATTGAAGTTATGAACCAAGACACAATCGAGCATCTTTTATCTCCAAAACAAACATTACTTTGGGAATGGGCATGCCAGAATAAATCACAAGAATTCAGCAGAAAAGATGCGGTTGAGGCCCTTAATTTTCCAGAAAGAACAGTTGAGGAAATCATTAAAAAACTCACCCTCATGAAACGCTTCATTCGCATTGGGCAAGGAAAAGCAACGCGTTATAAAGTGGTTTAGATTTCTTTCACATTTACCGCGCCTACCAAATCTCCACCTACAGCAAGAAGCTGGGAAAAATGATCATCTCGGTCAATTTTTGATCGCTTTAAAAGCCCTTCTAACTGAGGCCCCTCTGGAAGCAGCCCGTCAAAAAAAGGAGGAAATTTATGAAACTCGAATCTTTCTTTGTGCAAGGGAAGCGTTAATGATATTGGATCCCCTTGATAATTCTGAAGATAAGCCAGGGTATATCTACTTCCCCTAATTTCTTCTGTTAAAATAGCTGCTGATTTATCATTTACCAAAATCAAGGCTTTTCTCATTTTTCATCCTCTATTTTTTGTAAAAGCAAGCTTTCAACAGAAATTGAAAAAGATGATACCGTTTGATCCCCAATTGGACCTTGAAGATAAAGACGGATATTTAAAACCATCAAAATTTTAAGCAATGTATCCATTTGAATAGTCGTATTGCCCTGTTCTAACCTTTGAATAGCTGTACGGCTTACCCCTGCAAAAACAGCCAAATCGCTTTGCGACAAATTGGATTTTTTTCTGTGCGCAATAACTAGTTTTTTGAGTTCTTCCTCAAAAGAAGGGGCAAATGGTTCCAACATTGTTTATATTCCTTAAAAAAGCTTCACATATAAGTCAAAAGATGTCTTATGTTCACAATATATAATATATTCACGAAAAAATCAACAAAAATGATTTATATGTAAATCAAAAAATCGTTTTTTATCAACAAAAGCAATTTTTAAGCCTATAAAACAGAGGAAAGCTTTACAAAAGAATCATTTTTATGGTTTTTAAATAAAAATATCAAAGTGTTATTGAACTAAAGGCAAAAAATAGTGTATAACTGAATGGCTGTATAATTAACATGTTGGATCAAAGGAGTAATGCACCGTGAATGAAAAAACAATTGAAGAAAAACAATTTTTTGAAGAAGTTGAAGAAGATTTAAAATACAAAAGACTTCATGCTTTATGGGTTTCTTACGGGAAATACCTTGTTTTTGGACTTGGTCTTGCCTTGACTGCATCTATTTCTCATCTGGTTTGGAGAGACTATCAAAAATCCAATATGCAGACGCTAACTGGTCATTATATGGAATCTCTTCGCTCTATTGAAAATGGAGACCACGAACGCGCCTTAAGTCAGCTTAATTATTTAGAAAACACGGCTGACTCTGGATTTAAAACACTTGTTCGCCTTCAAAAAGCCTATACCCTTGAACTTATTTATGACAAAACAAGCGACAAGCAAGACGAGCTCAAAGAAAAAATTTACAGCGCTTATCATTCAATTCAAAAAGATTCAAACACTCCAGCTTTTTACAAGGATATGGCCTCAATCATTATTGCTCATGGACCCTTTCCAGAAAAACACAAGCCGGAAATTATGGATAGACTTGAAGCCTTGTCAAATTCAAACACAAACTGGCATCATCTAGCATTAGAAGCCTTAATGGTCCAGCACGGTATTGAGAAAAACTTTGGCAAAATGCGTGAAATTGCAACCAGACTTAAAGATGATATGATCATCTCACAAGAAATCAAATCAAGAGCTATTGCCGTTCTTGAACGTTTAGATGCTGATGATATGAAAAAACCAAAAATTATCCCCACCAGTCCATCTCCAAAAGGTAAAGAAAAGAAATGAATAAAACACACCTAAAACTTATTGCTATTTTGCTGCTTTCAGGTTGTAGCTCTTTTTTCTCAGATAAAAAAAACTTGGAAGGAAACCGTGAATCGATTTTCTTTGCAAATCAAGATAAGAAAAAAGCAAATAGAGCAGAAAAAGTGATACTAGACAAGCCTATATCTGTGGAGTCTTTAGACAATGTTGGAGCAAATCAATTAAGGAAAATGGCTCACGCAACAATTGGCGATAATTTAAGCCTTGCAAAAACAATAGATCTTGGAATTTCAAATGGCCGTGAAATCTTGTGTCCCCCTATTGTTATTAATGATCAAATCTTCATTCTTGATAACACCAGCACGCTTAAGGCCTATGATTTTTCTTCTGGAAATAAAGTTTTTGAGCTTCCTTTGTTTAATTCAAAAAGAACTGACATAGATGCCTCTTTTGGGGGCGGAATTGCCCATTTTGAAGGAGTTCTTTATATCGCAACATCTCTTAATGAGTTAATTGCTGTTTCTTTGAAAACAAAGTCTATCTTATGGAGAAAACCAACCTTTGGAATTTGCAGAGGCACCCCGGTTGTGAATAAAGATATCATTTGCGTTACAACAGACAATAGTAGAACAACAGCCTATCAAACAAAAACCGGCCAACAAATTTGGAGTCATGAAGGCATCCCAGAATCTTCTAGCATTGCATCAGGAACAAGCCCTGCATCAAACGATATGACTATCATCAGCCCTTATAACTCGGGGGAAATCGCCGCTCTAAAACCACACAACGGAGCTGTATCATGGACAAAGACTCTGGGCGGGTCAAAAGCAGCTCTTGCGAAAATATTCTCAAATATAACAGCAAACCCGGTCATTGACGGGGAATTCTTGTACGCAGGAACCCTTAACAGCCAGTTCTCGAAAATAGCTTTGAAAGATGGGGACAGCGTCTGGGACAGCCCTATTTCAGCATTGGGACTACCGTTACTATCTGGAAATGCTGTTTTCCTCACCACCTCCAGCCGAACCGTTGTGGCTCTTTCAAAAGAAACAGGGATGCCAATTTGGGAGACACAACTTCCAGCAACAAATCCTGATTTGTTTGATAAAGTAACACATTGGTCCGCCCCTGCCCTTGGGAATGGAAAATTATATACAGCAGGAACCACAAAACAACTTTTCATTTTAGATGCTGTCAGTGGAAAAATAATTCAGATGATTGATCTTCCTGATGTTGTTATATTGCAGCCTATTATCGTCAAAAACACTCTTTTGCTTCTGACCCATGAAGGTCAGCTTTTAATGTATAAATAGGAATCATAATGCTTAAAGTTGCCTTAGTTGGACGTCCAAATGTTGGAAAATCAACATTATTTAATCGCTTATGCGGAAAGAAACTTGCCCTTGTTGATGATCAGCCAGGAGTTACGCGTGATTGGCGCGAAG
This sequence comes from uncultured Alphaproteobacteria bacterium, assembly GCA_964497925.1. Classification (GTDB taxonomy): domain Bacteria; phylum Pseudomonadota; class Alphaproteobacteria; order CAIYWZ01; family CAIYWZ01; genus CAIYWZ01. The sequence goes on from CAZCFE010000021.1 coordinate 16,774, forward strand.
GCCGTGCAAGTATTGCTGATTTAGAGTTTACCATCATTGACACAGCAGGTCTTGAAATTATGAGTAAAGATGATCTTGAAGCACGCATTTTTGCACAAACCGAACAAGGTATATCTTTTGCTGATGTTGTTTTCTTTATGATTGACGCAAAAGAAGGACTTACCCCCACAGATTTAACCCTTGCGCAAAAAGTACGCCGCATGGGAAAGCCTGTACATATCCTTGCCAACAAATCTGAAAACCGTAAAGTTTTAGCCAATATTGATGAAATGTTTGCTCTTGGTTTTGGTGAACCTTTACCTATTTCGTCAGCCCACGGCGAAGGAATTTCTGAAATATATGATATTTTAGTTGAACATATGCCCAAAAAAGACCCAGAACTCGAATTCGAACAAAGTGATGAAATACCACCCATTCAAATTGCAATTGTTGGACGCCCTAACGCTGGAAAATCAACTCTTGTTAACACGCTTCTTGGTTATAACAGGCTTTTAACTGGTCCTCAAGCTGGCATGACACGTGATTCGATTTCGGTTGATTTTGAATACCAAGGACAAAAAATTCGCTTGGTCGACACTGCCGGTCAAAGACGCCGTGCAAAAGTGGATGAAAAACTTGAAAAACTCTCTGTTGCTGATGGCCTAAGGTCCGTTCAATATGCCCACATCGTTATTTTGCTTATGGATGCAACAACCATTCTTGAGCTTCAAGATCTCCATATTGCTTCTCATGCTATCAAAGAGGGACGATGCTTGGTTTTAGGTCTTAACAAATGGGATCAAGTAACTAATAAAAAAGAAACCTTGGAAGAAATTGAACATAAACTTAAATTCACACTGAACCAAGCAAAAGGAATTCCTTTCATTCCTTTAATTGCTTTAAATGGATCCGGAACTGATGATTTATTAAAAGCAGCCTTTGATGTTTATGCTTTATGGAATATTCGCATATCAACAGCAAAATTGAATGACTGGCTTAAATATACAGTTGAAAAACACCAACCTCCTATTGTTGGCGGAATTCGAGTTAAATTCAAGTATGCGACTCAAATTAAAACAAGACCTCCAACATTCGCTCTATTTGCAAATGCCAAAGACAGAGTCTTAGATTCATACATCAGATATCTTGAAAATGATTTGCGCGAAACTTTCGGTCTTTGGGGAATTCCTATCAGATTCATCGTCAAGTCTTCGGATAATCCTTATAAAAAAGATTAAACTTTCACACGTGAAGATTTTTGAATAATTTGAACTTGGTCGTCTTTAATATCGACTTTAAGCAATTTTCCGTTTTCAATGCTTCCAAATAAGAAAATTTCAGCCAAAGGAATTTTGATTTTTTCTTCAATCGTGCGTCTCATTGGTCTTGCGCCATATTCCCGGCTATAACCTTTATCTAGCAACCATTCTAAGGCTTTTTTGGAAAAAGTTAGATTGTAGCCTTTGGATCTTGAAATTTCAAGAACCTCTTTCAAGAACTTATCACGCACTTTTGCAATTTGATCTGTTCCAAGGCTTTTAAATGAAATCATCGCATCTAAACGCCCTCTAAATTCTGGCGAAAATAGATCTTTAATTTGCTCGCTATCATCTAAGTCTTTTACACGTTCGCCAAATCCCATGGGATTTTTAAGCAAATCTCTCACACCCGCGTTTGTCGTCATAATCAAAATAATATTTCTGCAATCAACAACTTTTCCTGTATTATCAGTTAGCGTTCCTCTGTCCATAACTTGTAATAGAAGTGTGGTAAGATCAGGATGTGCCTTTTCAATCTCATCAAGCAGAACAACGCTGTGTGGGGCTTTATCTATAGCGTCTGTCAAGATTCCACCTTGTTCAAATCCTACATACCCAGGAGGCGTCCCAATAAGACGAGA
>CAZCFE010000022.1:0-17520 GCA_964497925.1 uncultured Alphaproteobacteria bacterium
AGTAACGCGAAAGCTGGCAGGGCTGAAGAAACGTCAGGTCGTAAAAAATCTGCTATCGATAAGCGTAAATCTGATTTAGCTGAAAGCTTGAGCGATCTCCGCCTTCCTGAAATTATCGTGCCTAAATTCTCTATAGAAAGCTATGATGCTGGCCGTGGTATGGCAGTACACATATCAGGTGCTTCTGTGGGTTATTTCGAAAAGCAACCCCTATTATCAGGAATCAATCTCAGTCTTCAAGGCAGTGAGCGTTTGGGTATCACAGGCGATAACGGCAGAGGCAAATCAACCTTGATCAAAGCTATCCTTGGGGACGAAAGTGTCTTCAGAACCGGCAAGTGGCATGTGATAAAACGAGACGACATTGGTTATCTAGATCAGCATTATGGGACATTGAACCCTGATAAAACCGTACTTGAAACCATAGCAGACCTTGTGCCACACTTGCCCCTTACTGAAATAAGACGTCATCTAAACGATTTTTTATTTCGTAAGAATGAAGAGGTCAATGCTTTTGTCAATACACTTTCAGGTGGTGAAAAGGCAAGGCTCAGTTTGGCACAAATCGCAGCCAAAACACCGAAACTTCTGATCCTCGATGAAATCACCAACAACCTCGATTTAGAGACGAAAGAACATGTCATACAGGCCCTCAAAGCTTATCCTGGCGCCATAATTGTCATCTCCCATGATGCTGATTTTCTGGAAGAGATTGGGATTAGTAATGCGTTGGATGTTGGGAAGTTTAATGTGGGTTAATCTACAATCAAACTCTCATCCTTATGAGATGAAAGCACAATCTGGGTTAGTGTTTTGACAACATTACACTGGCCCTTTAGGAAATCAGCAATCAGGCTCTCCGGAGCTTTTGTATTAGAGCAACACACTTTCAGCAAGTTTTTGATGAATATCTTTAGTTGCCCCACGCTAATGAGACTCTTTCCTGAAGGTTTAAAGAGTTGATGAGGCTTTGCAGATGCTCTCGCTGGGGGCCTTCCCCATAAATCGTAAGACGCAGATGCTGGTAGATTGGATGAAGGTGCACAAAGGCCTGGATAAGGGTATCAACCCCCTTAAACGGACATAGCCTTCCCACAGAAATGATATACTTAGCTTTATCAAGCGCACTGATTTTCTGGAAGGGAGGCTTTTAAACCGCATTAGGAATGACAAAAAGATTACGTAAATTCTTAGAATAGTCAGCTGCCCATTGGATTTGCACAATCACTCGAAAAGCTTTGGGATATAAAATGGTCCTCAAACCATGATAAAGAGAAGGAAGCTTATGGTAAAAGGGGTGCATGCGTACACTAGATACAATTACAGATATTTTAAGCCCAACAATTACCAGAAGTGTGGTGAAACTTCTCGCATCAATACAAGAAAGTACAGAATCTGCGTTGAGGGTTTTCAGAGCTTTTCTTAAACAAAAAACGCGCCTAAGGACATTTCCTAGACGCGTTAAAAGAGCATTTATTTTTAGTTTGGTTAACTTGTATCAAACAGAGCTTGGAATCTAAAGGGTAAAAAGATTTTGCATCCTGTGATGCAAAGTTAACGAGCGTAACCTAGATCTCCTTTGACGGCTAATAATTCGCAGAATCCATTAGCCCCGCCAGAGTTGAGCGAGGATATGATAGGGGGAGAGATGCATGTTTTGAATTCTAAACGTTTTCTAAAATACTTTTTATCTGTTTGCCAACAGTAGAAATTGAATACCTATCTCTAATGTTTGACGGAACCTTTTTAGACTTATTTTTAGAAAAACTTTCAATCATTTGCATGAGCTTATTGGAGATATCTGAAACATCTCTCGAATCAGCAACAAGGAAACCCATCTCCTCAATGAGTTTTTGAGATGTGCCAGGCGGGGTAATTCCAAAAATAGGTTTATTAGCACCTATATAATCAATCAGCTTACTCGGAAGAAATGGACTTTTTTCTGTAGGAGCATCAATGATAAGAAGAATATCAGCTGAATGCATGAGTTCTAAAGATTTCATGTAACTTACGGCAGGATAAGTAAAAACAGTATCTTCCAGATTAGAAACACAAATTATATCTTTGATCGACTCCGCCCAAGAGCCAATAAACTCTACACGCATTTGTGCGCGCTGTTCAGGGGATAATAGCTGTAATGCTTTCAAAAAGCTGTCAGGCTTCCTGCTGCCATAAAAATTCCCGATATAACGGAGTGTAATTTTTTCATTTCTATGGTCTGCTTGATGGAGGTATAAATCTTGATTAAATACATGTGGTAAACAAATGGATTTTTCAAAAACACAGTGTGAATAACATTTTGTCACCAGATCAATGGTTTCGTGTGACGTAAAAATGAGCCGATCCGCACTTTTAAAGACTTTATCTTGGTAATATGTATTTATCCATTTTGTCCAAGCGTTATAATCATTGAAAATATTATCGACCCATGGGTCACTAAAATGAGCCAACCATTTGATATGAGGAAACCGCCGTTTCAGCTTTAACCCTGCAATGTGCGTTGACATGGGTTGACCAAAAGTAATAATCACATCAGGCGATGAATCTTCAATTAAAACCCGCGTTTTTTTTAAAAGATCAAAATGCCATAGATACTGAAAATCAGGCAAAATCTCTTTTTTGATACGGTGCCCTTTAGAGCGTTCCATAATTTTTGTAAAATTTGACTTTGGTGCATAAACGACGTTATCAAGAGGAGTAAAGCTTAAAAGAGAATGATCGCCCTCGTTTTCAGGTTCTGATGTCACAACGATAATATTGAAATCCTTGCGCAAGTACCGCACAAGGTGGTTGATTTGTACGGACCTTGGAAACTTTTGAGGTGGATAAGAATACGTTAAGAATAGAATATTTAAACGCTCCATTTATTTATCCATTTACTTAACACAATAAGGTTCCATACTTGATGAGCGATGTGTAAGTCTCCATCTTTAAGCTTTTGCAACAAAGAGCTTAACTCATCTTTGTGGAAAAAAGTTTCTAGAGATTTTGACTGCAGGTTTTCTTTTGCAAAATCGAAAAGATCTGACTGAATCCACTTATAGGCAGGTACAGGGAAGCCTTGTTTAGGACGTGCAATAATCTCCTTAGGAATTCTTTTTTCTGCAAAAGACCGTAAAATACGTTTGGTGGTAAACCCTTGCCACAAAGATCCGACCTTCCATTCTAATGGAAGTGTTGCACACCATTCCACAAGCTTATGATCCAAAAAGGGTACACGTAATTCTAAAGATGTTGCCATACTCATTTTGTCAGCCTTCATCAACAAGTCTTCAACAAGCCAGCTTTGGCAATAAGCCTGTTGAAGCTGATCAATAGGTTCTCTTGAGTGGCTTTTTCTATAAAGATCTTTTATGTATTCTCTTGAAGACTTTTGTGCAGGAGAAAGGAACAGTTTTTCTTTTTCCTCTTCAGAGAATATATTGGTTATATACGTGGTATTTTCCTTAAGGAAGCTTATATAACCAGAAGTTGAAAGATTTTGAAGGCTTGCAAAAGGCAATCGTTTCAAAACATAGGATGGCAGAAACTTTAAAAGCTTTAGGTATGATAATTTCTTTGCAAGAACATCTAAATTATATCCTGCTAATGTCTCATCTGCCCCTTCGCCAGAAAGGACAACTTTTACATGTTCAGCTGCTAATTTTGAGACAAAATAAAGAGGAATCGAGGCTAAATCTGCAAGCGGCTCGTCCGCATACCAAACAAAATAGTCAATAAAATCGATAAATTGGTTTTGGGAAATAATAACTTCATGATGGTTTGAACCAATGTACCTAGCCATTTTTTTTGCGTAAGGCAGTTCATTAAATTGAACGCCATCTTCAAACCCAATGGAAAAGGTGTGAAAATTCTTGTGCCCTAATTCAACAGCAGCTGCTGCAATACAACTGGAATCAAGACCACCACTTAAGAGAATCCCAACAGGCACATCCGAGGCGAGCAATCGCTTTTCAACGGCTTCTAAGAAAAGCGTTTCGAATTCTTTTTCGTAATCTCTGTTTTTAACAGATTTTTCTGAGCAGAAATTAATTTCCCAGTATTTTGAAATCGTAGATGTATGCGCAGTTAGATCATACTCTAAATAATGCCCTGGCTCTAATTTACAAATATTCTCCCAAGTAGTCTCTGGGGATGGTACGTAGCGTAGCGTTAAATAATGCCACAATGACTGTTTATTAAGGTCAGGCTTTTGTGGGAGGGCTTCCAGAATTGACTTTATTTCGCTTCCAAATACAAAATTCTTTTGATCTTGATAATAGTATAAAGGCTTGACGCCTAATCGATCGCGAATCAGAAAAACTTTTTGAATACGTGGGTCATAAAGGCAGATCCCAAACATTCCTTCAAGATCATGAATTGCGGCAATTCCCTTTTGAAGATAAAGCTGTAAAATAACTTCTGTATCACAGTGGGTATGAAATTGGATACCACTTATTTCTAATGAAGCTCTGATTTTTTTAAAATTATAAATTTCGCCATTAAAAACAATACCAACACCTGACTCTTTATCCCAAATAGGTTGATCACCACCTGCAATATCGATGATACTAAGGCGCTGCATGCCAAAAGCAAAACCGTCATGAGACCAATATCCATTCGAATCAGGCCCACGGTGTTCTATGATAGAGAGCATTTTTTGAATAAGCTCTGTTCCTAGAGCTTGATCAAAATTCCCAACAATCCCTGCTATGCCGCACATAATCTATACATTCTGTATGCCATGAAACCACAAACTCCACCCCCATCTACGGGCAAGAGCTTTAATGATTGGTTTAGGGATAAAAGCACTTACCCCAGGAGTCATGAGGTTTAAAACACAATCAAGGTCTGTTCCAAGAACACGAACATCTGCATCCTTGCTAAATGGACTTAACAATTCAAGGCCTTCTTTTTTTGTTACAGGCCATGTATGAGGGTTTCCCTCTTCACGATGCCCATCACCGTAGCGGCTATTTAGCTCTAATGGTGTAAGAAATTTTGACTCTCTATGTAAAAATCCCTCAACATAATCTGTCATGTACCATTGATAAAAACTTTTGCGGTTATAAAGCATAATACCAAATCCACCGCCTGGTTTGAGCACACGAAAAAGTTCTTTGATGGAAAGCTCAAGATTAGGCGAGTGATGAAGCACGCCCCAAGACCAAACATAATCAAAGGAATTATCCTCAAAAGGAAGATTATTAGCATCTTCTAAACGGATATCTGCCTTAAGATCATGCAGTTCAAATCGTCTCTTAGTTTGCTCAATTGAAGTTGGATTAAGGTCAACACCTGTGCAATTTGCACCATTTTTAGCCCAATTCATGAGCATACAACCGAGTCCACATCCTATCTCTAAAACTTTTTTGCCAGCGTATTGTTCATAAGGAAAGAGTTTATCAAAAGGTCTTTTATTATGAAGTGGCTTATTCCAACTGTAAAACTCTTGATCAATACGATCAAAAAATTCACGCGTTCCCATTTCATAAGAGCCATCTTTAAATGCCGTCTGACCATGTGTTTCTCCATAAGTCATAGGGTTTTCAGCCCACCAATTTTGAATATCTTTTTTGTTATCGATCATGATTTGCAACCTCTGATTTTATCTTTGGTGGCGACAAAAATTCCATAAAGTAGCACAAAAGGTGTTAAAAGTATTTCGGGTAAAAATGTCATCTCGAGAAAACGACGAAGTAAGAGCCTTCTTCGAACAGATGATGTGAATTCAAAAACTCTTTTTCTGCCATTTAAAATTGTAATGTCTTTGGTCTGAATTTTAAGCCTATTTTCTATCTTACCCCATCCAAGACCAATTGAATCAGGATATAATAAGATGATTTTCCAAGGTGAACGTGTCTGATTTATATCCACGATTTCAGCATCAGGAAATTTTTCACGCAATAAATCTAGCATATATTCCTTTGATCGCGGGTTAGATCTTTGACATACCACGCGGTAAAGCTTTTCAGGCATCCAACGAGGCTTTTTTCTAAAAAAAGAGTCATCAAATAGTGCGTATATTTTCATGTGTTCTCTCTAGGAGTTGTGTGTAATTGACATTTTCCGCTGACTTCACAAGCAAAGCCATGGCTTCAAAAAATTCTGGTTTATTGTGAATATGGCTGGGATCACCGTAAATATTAATTAGCGTTGGACATTTACGTGCAAAATGCGCCAGATGTTGTGCTGATTTTATATATTCTGAAGGAGATTTAGTACGATCGGGTGCTGCAAAATAAGCCCATGTATCCATGATATTCAAAGGTTGTGAATATATTCCTGTGACGGGAATTTCAATAATCCCGTCATTTTTAAATAAAGGGCCATATTGATACGCCATAACAGGGCTTGTTGATGTTGAAAATGTGTAATCTAACTCATTCAAAATGCTGTATAAGAACGTAATATATTCAGGCTTTTGAAATGTCCCAAAATGAGGTGTTCGCCATCCATTTGCAGTGGTCCCTAAAACATCTTGTAATGTTTTATGGCCTAAAAAAATATCCTTTCTTAAATCTTCTTGCGATTGCTGATCATAGAAAAAACAACTTGCATGCCTTTGTTTTTCTTTGTCAAAATAGGTATGCTCACAGCCACCGTGATTAATAAACTCAGCGCCTTTTTCATGAATTTTGCGGTAAATTTTTTCGCCTTTTTTCAGGAGCTCTCCAGGAACCGCATAAACAGGTGTAATTCCCATTTCTTGGAGTTTAGAATGTACACCTAAGGCAACATCAATGTCTTCTTCGGTGTCGCAATCAAAAGACAAAATAAAAAAAGATCGAGGCAAAATTTGTTTCGCTTTATGAGCATATAGTTGCCACAAAATTCTTGGATCAATGTGGTTAGCAATTTTGATGTAAATGGGTATTGTCATTATTTTAAAATTTCTTTTATTGATATCACAATGCGCTCACTTGTTTTTCCATCCCAAAGAGGCGGAATATTTCCTTTTTTGTGGGACTTTACTTTCTCCAGAAGGGTATCAACACACACAAGCTGGTTTGATCCCATGGTGATCGTAATGGGTCGTTCAGTTGTGCCTCTCAGGGTGAAGCAAGGAATGCCAAGATACGTTGTTTCCTCTTGGATCCCTCCTGAATCAGAGATGACATACGCTGAGTTGGAAACAAGACTCATAAAATCTATATATCCCAAAGGCTCACACAGAGATATGTTTGCAGTCAGAGGATGTATTTTTTCCAGGCTTTTACGTGTTCGAGGATGTGCGGGAAAAATGATAGGCAAATCAATTTCCCCAATCTTATGGATGATACGTTCTAATGTTTCTTGAACATCTACATTCACAGGCCGATGAAGTGTTAAAACAACATACCCCTTTTTTTGCAGGCCAAAAGCTTTATAAGACTCAGACTCTTCTATTTTGTCTTTCATCATACAATAGGTATCAATCATAATGTTTCCTACCATATGAACCCTATCTAGAGGCACTCCTTCTTTTTTGAGGTTATCATCGGCGTCCTCTGAAGGCGTCCAGAAATAATCAGAGATGGAATCTGTCACCAGGCGATTGATTTCCTCTGGCATGGTACGATCAAAACTACGAAGGCCAGCCTCTAAATGGGCAACAGGCAAATGAATTTTCTTAGCAGCAATAGAACACGCCAATGTCGCATTTACATCGCCAACGACCACAACAAGATCAGGCCTGCTTTTTTCTAAACATAATTTTTCATAAGCTATCATCGTTTGTGCTGTTTGCTCAGCATGGGTGCCACTGCCCACACCCAAATGGTAGTGAGGTGAAGGCAATCCAAAATCATCAAAAAATGCCTGAGACATCTGATAATCATAATGCTGTCCCGTGTGGATAATTTCAGCCTTACACCAATCTTCATCTTTTAAAGCATGATAAAGTGGTGCAATTTTCATAAAATTCGGCCGTGCCGCGCAAATGAGATGGATGGTTTTCATGATGAAATATATTGTTTGTGAAGGTTCATAAGTTTTCGCTCTGTTATTTCAGGCGCCCAATTTTCTTTTGCATAAGCATGAGAATGCTGTGCTAGTTCCTTACGTTTTTTATGATCCTGGGAAAAAAATAAAATCGCTTCCTTGTAAGCTTCAGGAGTATCTTCTACAAGGTAAAATCCAGCAGAACGAAGTTCCTCAGCTGGATTGTTATTTCTATCATTTACAATAACAGGAAGACCCACCAGGGCTGCTTCTATACATGTTTTACTAATTTCATAATTTATAGAATGATACACATAAATATCAGCTTGCTGCATAATTTCTAGAATTTTAGAATTCTCTAAGCTTCGTATAAAAGTAACTCGGCGCTGACATCCCAATTGATCTACCAATTGTTTCAAAGGATCATGCAAATCGCCATCTCCAATAAGTGTAAGCTGAACACCCTCTAAGGAGGAAATAGCTTTAATAATCGATGCAGGGTCTTTTTGAAGATAAGTTTGTCTTCCCACACAAACAAGCTTCAAAGACCCCTGAATATCATAGTGTTCTTTTTCTCTAGCACCCATTCCCACAACATTATGAATAATAGAGTAATTTTTGGCGTTATGTTTTTTTAAGTAAGGTTCGATGGGGGTATAAACTGCAATAGTATGATCTAATTTTTTCAAGCAATATTCTTCTAGCTTGCCTTGAAAAAAGCCTATAATTCTATCCTTCCACGTTTTTGCAAGTCGTCCACGTAAATAGTCAACATCAGGATTTCCGTGCAAGCTAGTGATGCACGCAACACCTAGAGTTTTCTTCATCATAATCCCCAAAAATGCATTGAGATGAAGACCATAGCAACGTATTAAATGGGGTTTTATTTTGTTTGCTAGCTCTATGGCGCCCACAGCCCACGCCTTCATTAAAAATGGACGCCACCCCAAAGTCTTTTTAAAAAAACCATTAGGTTCAGGATAGTTGTATAGAAAAAGCTTTGCATCACCCACCATAGGCTGTACTAACCTTGGATCTGGCCGATCATCATTCGTCATCATGATATGCACTTCATCAAAAAGATTGCCAGGGTTATAATACCGGGGCACCACTTCGCCTTTTTGAATAAGCACAGATAGTCGATCGGGGATAATAACTAAGAGTTTTTGGGTCATATGATTTTCTCTGATGCAGTAGATATTTTGCGCACTTTCATAATGATTGTGGGGGACAAAAAGGGAAACAACTTAAGGATAAAATTTTCAACGCAGCCTCTCCCTTCTCGACAATAATCATGAGTTACATATTCAAACCCATTCACCTTTAAAAGAGTATAAAGCGTTGATGGTGTCCAACAGTATATATGACGATTCCATTCATGTTCTTGAAAATAAACAGAATCTGACAACGGTAGATTTTTTTTGCGATATTTTCTTAGCATCTCATATTTAAAAGCTTGCCACATATCACGCCAATAATAGGCTGTTGGTGTTGACAATATAAGTTCACCTCCTATTTTAAGCACCTTGTTAATTTCTTTGATTGATTGCGCAGCGCCTTCCAAATGCTCAATAACCTCTTGAAAGGTCAGGATATCGACGCTACTATCTTCAATGTCAAGATCATAAGCATTCAGTTTTTTATAAATATGCTTGATTTCTGGGTATAAAAGACGTGAAATTTCAAGATGATCATCTAAGTAATCACCTGCAATAATTTTTGAATGGGGAAAGGTTTCAGTAAGTTTTTTTGGAAAACTACCATAAAGACAGCCCAGATCAACGATATATTTATCGTCGGTAGAATTATCAATCATTGAAAGAACGATTTCTTCTCTTTTTCCAAGATTGCTTTCTTTGAAAATAGCCAATAATTCTTGAGAACTATATTTTTTACCATCTATTAAATAAGACTTATTACTCATAAAACCTTCTCTCCACATACTATGGCCCAAGAGCCAAATATTTCTTGTCTTAAAAGAAGGTAGACTTTTTTTATCCCCGATGGTTGTTGTGCTGAAGCAATAAGGTTTTTTACATTGCAGAAATGATGATTCTTCACAATCTTTTTTAATCCCCATTGTGTCCAACAAGGATAACGAGAATGCTTTTCTTTTAGCTGCAAATCTTTTTGAGTTTTCTGATTGTAATCAAAAATGATAACTTTTCCTCCGAATTTTAGAACGCGCATGACTTCTTCTAATGATTTCTTGTGATTATCAAATAAAAAAAATGCTGACTTAATAATAACAATATCAATAGAATTATCTGCAACCTCCAGGCGATCGGCTGAACAAACAATATCAACATCTCTTGGTAAATCTATGGTATATGGCTCATCAGTAATGTCTGTTCCGATGTAATCTTTACCAAAGTCATCTCTTAAAAATGCTGGTCCACAACCAATTTCTAAAATTTTTTGACCGGGCTCCCAATAGTTTTTAATAATTGCAACAACAAAATCAGGAGCTCTAGACATGGACAACATTCCTTTTTATTTCTTCTAAAATATTTTTCAATCTATAAACATTCATAAGTTGAGTGAAAACGAGATAAGAGGACAATCCAATTATGCTTAGGCCCATGAGCGAAAAAACGCTTAAATCATGAAGTACAGTTTCTTTTGCAAGAAAAACCAGTGCAAGCATACATAAAGATGCTAAAATGATTTTAAAAAGCGGTCGCATCCTTAATATCACAACGTTTTCTTTTAAAGCATAAAAAGCGCTAAGTGACAATTGCAGCCCAAAAGAGAGAGTTGTTGCGATTGCAGCCCCCATATAAGAAAATTTAGGTATAAGTGCAAAATTCAAGATGATATTTGTAATGCAAGCAATAACTGTAAATACAGTGCTAAGAACAGGCTTGTTTCTTAACACAAGAACAGATTCAAAGTAGGCAGACAACATAAGAAATAAATATCCCGCGAGTATGATAGGAATAACAAGATATCCTTTTGCAAAATCATCAGTTGTAATAATTGATAAAAGTATATCACTTGTAAAAATCAGACCTGTAATAGATGGGAAAATGATCCAACATATGAGCTTTATTGACTGATTAAAAAGTATGTTAAGCTCACTTACGTTATTTGTGTTATACATCTCTGCTGCTTTTGTTGGAAAAAGGCTCCATATAGGATTCACAACAACTTGAATGAGCGTATAGCCAATCGTAAAACATATAGAATAAATACCAATATCTGCGAGCGTATGATATTGAGCCAAAAAGACTCTATCTAAACTGTTTAAAACCCACACTGCATATCCAGAAGGTAAAAAAGCAATTCCAAAACGGAAATAAGGTTTTAACCAGTGCAATGACGGATATTTAAAAACTTCCTTAAAAAATAAATAGCCTATATATCCGAAAACAATAAAAAGATCTGCTATTAGACTCCATAAAACAAGCTCATAAATGCTAAGATTTTTTATCAAAATAATAATGAGCACAACCATTTGAATAATGTTCTGCAAAATTGTCAGAAATACTAATGATTTAGCTTGGTTTTGAACGCGAAACCAGTTGCGTATCCCTGTCAACATTGCTGTTGTTACAATATTTGCACCAGCTAAGAGGACAAACAGTGGATACTCTCCGTCGGCACCAAAGAATAATTTTGAAATCCATGGGCGCGAAATTGCAATCAAGGCTAATATAAGCAAACTACTTGTCAGCCCAAACAATAACCAACCTGTAAATTCTTTTTTTTGCTCCTCCAACGGCCTTCCTGGTAAAAACCTTGCAAGTGAATTATCCATGCCGCAAAAAACAAGAGGGGAAACAACAGAGACAATAACCATAACTTGAGACCAGATGCCATAATTTACGGCCCCCAAATGTTTTGTAATAAAGGGCATCATGATAAGCGCCTTAAGCTTTAAAAAAAGCTCAGCAATTGTCAGAATCCCTGCGTTTTTCCAAAAGTTAGACACGAATCTTATCTCTTATTTTGTAAAACAACTTTTTAAGTGGGGATCTGGCATCTAAGGTATAAGATGATGTATCGTATTCAACGCCACCCCATTTTTCTTTAAAGCGCTTAATATTTTTTTCTTTGTCTGAGGTGGGGTGAGGATTAAACCCAGCAAGATCAAAATATAAGTCACCACAATTTTTGTGATATTTAATTATTTCCCAATGCAACAAGTCTTGAACGGGTATTTTTTGCTCCCAAGCCAGGGGCGTTAGTGCAGACATAATCTCAGTTGCCACTCCATCGTGACGATAACTTCCAAGGAATCCCAATAACTGATCTTCTTGATTTTTTGCAACCCAGCAACTGTAGAATTTGCTCTTATCCAAATCCCATCCCTCTTGATAAAATTTTCTTTCTTTGATGGAGCGGTTCGTCGAATTGAGATAAGGAACTAGAAATTGAGTATAATAATCTTCAAAAGATTCGCACCTATAAATATATACACCTACTTGTTGCGCTTTTTTTATACCTTTTCTGGCTGCATGATGTAGAGCTTTAAACAATTCATCCTCAGATGGTTTTAAATCTATTATAAAGGTTTTCCATAGATGATGTTGGAATTCAAAGTTTGTTAGTTTATCTTCATAACTCTCAGACCAGTTTCTTAATGGAAAAAGCGCCCTAAAATTCACCTGATCAATATTTTCGTTCCTAAGTTTTTTCAAAAGTTCTTTAATAAAGTTTGCAAAATCTTCTTCGGATACGTTGCCGGATATGACAGGCCCGCCAAAAGAAGTTATGGATCTACTTTTGTTGTCATGTCCAAACAAACATGAAATACCTCTCAGAGTAAACTTATAGGGTTCCATCCCATTAAAGTATTCGTTTAAATCAGCCCACAGATGCGTTTGGGTGAGGGGAATCATTCGCCTTGTTTCGCTAAATCTTTTCTTGGCCATTCAAGGCCAGCTGCTAAACAAACCCGTAAGATAAATTCAGAAAAATCAGCCGTATGTACATCATGGTATTTGCGGACCCACTTTTCTGCTTTTTCACCTAAATCTTTCAGCTTCTTCTTATCTGCCCATTCTAAGATAGCTTTATAAATTTCATCTTCCGTTTGGCAATTTATCACAGGAGGTTCTTCATCATAAACAAGTGGCCAGCAATTTTTATCAATGTAAATCATCACAGGCTTAGCTTGGGCCATGGCCTCACAAGCAATTCCCCCAAGCCCGCCGACATCGAATTGGTCAATGATGATGTCTGACATTATAATTGCATTTTTTAATTCATGTGGCGTGAGAGTGGATCGAAATTCAAAAGAGGAGGCATAAGCGCTTTCATTAATGATTTTTTTTGCTTCCTTTGCATCTGGTCCTCTGTCTAGTAAAATACACTTAGCCTGTAATCCAGAACCAAGAGTTCGAATAAAAGCTTTTAAGAATCTATCATTTCCTTTCGTGGAATTACGATTTAATTTGCTATCGTTAATCCCCCAATCTAGATTAGAAGGGTGAAAAAATATAATCTCTTTTTCTGTTGAAATTTTGTTTTCTTTTGAAGATAAAAGAAAAAAATTAAACCTATAAAAAGAGAAGCTCCTTAGAAACACCTTATGTAAATTCTTAATCGCCCAAGGATATGGAGAAATATAATTATAGAAAGAATTCTTTAAGTGAGTCCGATATTTGAAACCTTCTAAGTTATTTTTTATAAAAAGCTCTGTGATATCAGATCCGCAAGTTAGATTAATGACTTTCTTAAAATTATTTCGAAAGAAAAAATCTCTTAAAAACATTCTCCACCTTACCACTGCAGGATAATAACCATTTATACTAATTATACTTTTTGCCTTTGAGCACTCTTGTAAAAATTGAGTGGCATTTTCAACATACTGAATGTTATCGTAAGTAAAATACGTTAACTTGCCTGGCAAGTTATTTTCTGGAATAGCTTGGTGAGAAAAAAGTCTTAATACCTTTACATTAAGAGAATACCTTGACAATAACTCTGCTAATGCAATATCATTGTTGCACAATACTCCGCAAACAATAATTGTATTATTTTTCATCAAAATTGCTCATAAACTTACTCAAATACAAAATAGCCCAAATATAAAGTCTCATATTTTTCTCTCCATTAAGGTGCAGATTTGCTAATTTTTCTAAGGTTATCGAGTCAAACATATTATTAATTATTGTTTTTTTCTGAAAAATAATTCTTTTAACATATTCAATACTCTCCCCTCTAAACCATGAGGCATCAGGCGAGGAAAAGCCTTGTTTTTTATTTTCTGTAACTTGCTTGTCGAAATGCTTTGAAAGTATTTCACGTAATATACATTTACCGTCTTTATGAGCATCTACTTTGCGCCCTAGATCATTTTCATCCACTTTGCGAGATTGACTTTTTATCTTTAGATGCATTGGAACTTGCATCGCAAAATCAACTAAATCATTATCTAAAAATGGCACACGGGTTTCTAAGCTATGCGCCATGCTAAGTTTATCTTCAACAACAAGCAACCCATGAAGAAAGGTCTTTGCTTCTAGATATAGACTGGCGTTTAAACATTCCTCCGGGCTTAATGGATCCTTTTTTATAGACTTAAATACATCAGCAAAGATATCCCGCGTCCACACATGCTTAACCTCTTCCCAAATAGGTGCGAGCAAATCCTTAAGAAGTGCATTTGGAATAAGACGTTGCCATTTTAAGTAATAAGCATCAATAAATGCATCAAAGCTTATCGGCTGATCTGTATAAAAATAACGCCATGGGTAGCCTCCAAAAAGCTCATCTCCACCACACCCAGACAATACAACTTTGCCAAATTTGCTAGCAAGCTTTGCCGCGTAATAGTTTGGGTAGCTTTGACCCACTCTTGGCTCTTCCAGGTGACAGACGTATTTATCCATACACCTTTCCATATCACCCGCTTTAAGAACCATTTCATAATGTTCAGTTTTAGCCAAATATGAGATATGCTCAGCCTTTGCACGTTCATCAAAAGATAGCTCTAATCCACTTGCAGAACTGAGATCAAACCCAATCGTAAAGGTTTTCATGTGCGGTAAAAACTGTGACGCAATCATCGTAATCGCCCCAGAATCAATACCTCCGCTCAAGTACGCGTTTACCGGAACATCGCTAATCAGTTGCCTTTGCACAGCTTGTTTGAAGAGACGACCAGTTTCTTGAGTGGCCTCTTCTTCAGAGATTTGTAAATCTCCAGAAAAATGAAAATCCCAGTACTGATATATGTCAAACCTACCATTTTGCTTAACATAGGCATAATGCCCAGGCATCAGTATATGAATATCTTTAAAAAGTGTTTTGTGTGTAAAGAAGTTTTGAAACGTTAAATATTCTACTAAGCCTTCTTTATCAATTGCTTTTTCATACAAACCAGAGGCTTCGATTCCTTTAACCTCTGATGCAAAAATAAAATACTTATCATTCTTATAATAATAAAGAGGCTTTATTCCATAGCGATCTCGAGCAATAAAGAGTTTTTTATCTTTTTTGTCCCAAATAGCAAAGGCAAACATGCCATTAAATTTATGAACACATTTTTCTTGCCACTGCGCATAGGCTTTAAGGATAACCTCAGTATCGGTATTAGAATGGAAATGATAACCAAGAGCCTCTAACTCTATACGGATTTCTTTAAAGTTATAAACTTCTCCATTATATGAAATTGTGTATTGACCATCTTTTGTTTGCATAGGCTGATGCCCGGCAGGACTTAAATCAATGATCGCAAGTCTTCTATGGCCAAGCCCAAAAAATTCATCAATATATTGCCCCTCGCCATCAGGGCCGCGATGGACAAGACTATCCGTCATCGCCTTAATTTGATTATGAGCAATGGATTGCCGATTAAAATTGATGATGCCTGCTATTCCGCACATATTACTGTTTTCTTGAGTTAAATATCTTTAATAAACCTTCTTGCATTGAGCAAAAAGATATATCACTAATAATTCCTGTGAGCTTATCTATATTAGCAAGAGAATAAGTTATAGGCAGTTCATTTTCTGAAAGAGATAGATTAACCTCTTCTAATTTCCCAATTTCATAACAAATATCAGATAAATTGAGAATCTCTGGGTTGGCCAGGTTATAAATCTCAAACCTATTTTTCACATCAAAATTGATAATTTTTTTTATAATTTTGCATAAATCGTCAATATAAATAGCATTGAATTTCATTCCGATACCAGAATTGAGAGAAATATTTTTATTATTCTTGATTGTTTGCCAGATGTTCGGAATAACTTTTTTTTCTTGAAAGGGTCCATACACCGTGAATAAACGAAGACAAATATAATTAATTTCAGTTGATAAGGAATAATGATGACACATTTCTTCACCAATATATTTAGAAAAACCATAATATGAATCTAAATCTATAGGTGCGTTTTCATCGCAAACTAATGGTAATGATGTTTTTTTGTACACAGACCCAGATGATAAATATATAAATCTGGTCGCACGATTATCTCTAGCAAAATCTAATGTCTTTTGAAGCCCAGAGACATTCACGTCAATAAGATTTTTATATGAATTTAAATTTTGACTATACTTTTCTGCCTGTGCTGTCCATACAATGATATCAAAAGGGTCTTCATTTCTAAGCAGTTTAAATGGATCAGGCTGTGTCAAATTTACATAATAGGCATGAAGTCCTTGCAAATCTACTTGTTTATTATTGAATGTACAAAACACCTCATAATCTTGATTGAGTGATTTCATCAGGTTGCTACCTATATATGATCCTCCTCCTATAATAAGGATGCGAATATTTTTCATTTTTTGATTGCCTTTAGAAATAAAACTTCTCTATGAGTGTCATTTTTCCAGCAAGTCTTAAATTCTTTTTTAAGAGAAAAAGCTGTTTGCTCTAACAGAAATTTTATTTGAGCTTCTCTAAAATGATGAAAATGAACACTGTCTCTATAAAGTTCTGCTTTTTCTGACCACACCAGCGTCGATAAATAAAAAGCTCCGCCTTCTTTTAAAACGCGCGCAGCTTCAGATATAGCAAGATACACATCAAAAGCGTGATCTAAGCTTGTGCCGAAACAAATAGCATCAAAAGATTGATCTCTAAAAGGCAAAAATTCAGCGATACTGTGAATTTTGAAGTGGTTGGAAGGTGTATAATATAAAGGATCTAAGCCTATATACTGGATATCGGGCGGAAAATGTTTAACGGTATTATTAGGATCGTCACAACCAATATCAAGTAACATACCTTTAGCATCTGCAATAAGATTTTTAAAATTATTAAGATAATTCTTATAGTGTTGATCATTATAAGATGAATTATGAGATCCACCATTCCATTTAATAGAAGAAATTCCAAAATACTGTTTTAGAGGATCCTTTGTCTCAATTAAAGAAATCCAATCTAAGGAGTCTTCTTTACAATACGGGATAATCTCCGAAGGGAAAAGCAAAGGAGATTGACAATGATTTGTCACTGGGAATTTACTGTTATTGCTTTGATTAAATAAATGGTCTTTTTTCAAAAAAATTGGATCTTTTGTAGCAGGGTCGACAAGAATATTAAGAATAGATTCTAGATCTAATAGATTAGACATTTTACGCTACCTTCGCTCTTCTCATTTCAACTTGATCAATATGGTTTTTGCGCCATTCGATGAGCTGTTTTAAACCTTCTTCTAAGGT
>CAZCFE010000023.1:0-17514 GCA_964497925.1 uncultured Alphaproteobacteria bacterium
CTTGAGCTTCCGAAAGAGCAGCATTTGTTGAAGAGATCAGAGCTTTATCTTGTGAGTCTTTGGCTTGAGCTTCCGAAAGAGCAGCATTTGTTGAAGAGATCAGAGCTTTATCTTGTGAGTCTTTGGCTTGAGCTTCCGAAAGAGCAGCATTTGTTGAAGAGATCAGAGCTTTATCTTGTGAATCTTTCGCTTGAGCTTCAGAAACAGCAGCACTGGTTGAAGAAGCCAGAGCTTTATCTTCGGAGCTTTTCGCTTGAGCTTCTGAATTTGATGCTTTTGAAGCGGAAGCTTGAGCGCTTAATGCAGAAGCTTCAGCAGAATCCTTTGAGTGAGCGGCACCAAGGGATGATTGTTCAGCTTGAATTCTTGCATCATGAATGGCTTTAAGTATGCTTACCTGGGATTTTTTTGCAATGTCGATGAGGATGTCTTCCCAATTTGATGTTGAATCGGATAAATAACTATCAGCAGCATCTCTGTTGTCTTGATCTGCAGCCCAAATAATTCCGGAACGCTTATCAGCAGGGTATGGGAGTTTATTCAAGAAAATATCTAAATTCCCCCATGTTTTTAAAGTAGTGTATTGTGTAAGTGCTATTCTGGATTCATCTGCCGTGGCTCCTGTGACAAGATCATATGCCATTATTCCAGCATTTTTATAATCATTTAATGCTTTTTCAATATCGCGCCATGTGATAAGACCAATTAGAATGCGATCACGCAGTGCTTCATCGACCAAGTCCGCATGTGAAGGATTACTTATATACCATGTTCGTGCAGCTGCTTGGTCAGCCATATTTAATCTTAAAGCTATATTGCTTTCAAATACATTTCCCCCGCCAATTGACATATATCCTACTTCGAGCAAATCTTTGATGTTGTTCCAAGAATATTTTCCAGAAGAAGGAAGAGTTGAGGCATTTGCTTTCACCTCATTGCCCGATATCAAAAGCCAAGATAATGCGCTTCTTGAGTCTTGTGGTGTTTGCATAAGATCAAAGAAATTGACTTTGTTTACAAGGTTTAATGATATATAACTTTCTATGATTGACCTCATTTGTGACCATGAAGTCAACTTTTCAAGTAAATTTGTTTCTTGAATGACAGTCAGAATTGCATTATTTGGATTTGCCACATAATCGGCAAGAAGTGCTCTTTTTTGTGAATTCGTGTGAGAAAGACTGAATAATAAGGCTGTGATTTCACTTCCAATAACAGCAGAATTGGCTAGGTCGCTTCTTCTTTCGTTTGGGGTACTACTTAAATGAAGGGCAATATCGCCAACTTGTGCATAATCTTTTAAAACCTTAGAGATATCTGCCCATGAAGATAAGCCTTCTAATATATGTAAACCATGAACAGTTTCAAATATATCTCTATTGAGGTCTGATAAATAGCTGGCAAGTGATTCCCCATTAAGCCCTAAATCAAACATAGCTTGGCTATCATCGACGCTTATTGACTTATAATTTTTAAGTATTTCTCTTGCATTTTCTCCTGATGAAGAACCAAGAATAGTACCATTATGTCTGTTGTCAATTAAGAACATATAATTATTAATTGTTTCTCGAGCAGTTGTCCAGTCTATCCCAGAAAAGAAATTATGTGTCCCACTTTTCATAATGTTATAAGCATAAAGACGGGGAGCATCTTCAAAATACGCAAGTATTTGAGCACTTATGATAGGATCATTTTGATATCCAAAATCAGTTGCAATTTGTGAAAGATCAGAACTTAAATTATTTCCAATCATTGTTTTGATAGCAATGACCATTTTAGCGATATCATTTGCGCTGTCAATAAATACCGCTCCTGGATTGGAGCGTAAATTGATCATCAAAATATCACTTGAATCTACGCCAGATGAGGATAACTCATTGATTAGATCTTTTTTATTAAGTGTTTTGAACAAGTCTTTGACATTTAAAGCATGAAACATTGAAAAATTTTGCTTGTAAAATTCAAGAAGATCTTTAGCGGTTGTCCCATGGGCGCGAAGAAGCCCTGAACCAAGAAGTGCGTTCAAGTCTTTGTTATTAAATGCATCATAAAAGGTATTAATCATCATAATGCGATCATCTAACGAAATAATTCCAGAAAGAAGACTGGGCTGTCCTGGTATTTCATTTGATGCCAATACACTGAATTTTTCTTTATTTGAAGTGAGCCAAGATAAAATATCACGCGCATTTTTTGCTGTAAAAATATCCAAGGCTTTTTCAAGGTAAGTGTATGACTGAAGGCTTGCATAATTGATAATAGATGTTTTGATTTCATCTAAAGAAGCAAGATTAAAGAAATCATGATTGGTGTTCATCATTAGATCATAAACTTTAAGCATATTTTCATCAGCAAAGAAAGATGCAATTTGTCCTTGATCAAGGTTTTGAAAATCAAGCTTAATGCTTTCAATTGTAGAGGCTATTTTATTAGAAGATAATTTGCGAATAGTGTCAATTCTGTCAGATGCCGTCACATCGTTTGCAAGGTCGACTGTTAATGCGTTTTGGCGTATATCAACATTTATCATCTTGATTTGAGCAAGTCCTATAATTGGATCTTTGCAAAGCAGATTTGCAACAATTTCCCCCATATTTTCAAGGCTCATGTTAATGAGAAGCCCTTTTTTTTCAAGCTCTGTTTTAAGTGGTTGATAACTTGAGAATAATTGGGCGAATTTGCTTTGATCGTTTATGGCCCAAATTTGAAAAGCCTTTTTTCGATCTTGGGATAGTTCAAGATAGTTTTTTAAACCGTATAGTAAGGCTGCGTTTTGAACTTTAATGTTTTTTGGAACTTGAATGTATAAATCAAGGGTTGGAATAATTTGGCTCCAATTATAAATTTGATCAAAAGATTTTCTTGCGTGCAAATCTGAAAATGCTTCTTTTTGATCTTGTGAAAAATTGCTATAAATTTCAAGACCAAGGCTTCTTACTTTTGCTTGATCATTTACAGGTGTTGCAAGAAGGGTGTTTGCAAGAAAGACCACTTTTTCCCATGATCCATCAAGAGGGATAGATTTTAGAACTCCTTTTTGTTGTGATGTTAAAGCCATATATCGATCAAGGCCAAACTGTAAAATTTCTTCTTGAATGGAGGGATCAATTTCTTGATAAGCTGCAATTTTTGCATTTGCATCAGCCCAGTTTGAAGATTTATCGAGGGCATTTTTTGAATTTAAAATAGAAAATTCAAAAGAGATTGAATTTTCATATCCATCAAGGCCAAGATCTAAAACTTTTTGTATATCCAATGCATTTATGCTTGAATATTTCTGAATTTGAGTATTTACTGTTTCCCAATCATCCCCCAAAATCCCTCTTGAATTTAATACAGAAAATGCATCTTTAGTTGCCTCGCTATATTCCATAATTCCAAGTTCCATGGCTTTTTGACGGTCGTTCAAAGGAACATTTAAGTAAATATCAATCATAGTTTGTTGTTCTGATAAAATAGTTGCATCAGAAAGGTTCAAAGCTTGATATGCTTGAATTCTTTCAATCCCTTTTTCGGGATCTGTAAAATACGCCCGATTGTCCGTAGTTGTAAAGGTTGAGTAAATGGAATTTATTTGTGCACTGATAGCAAATTCAAGAGCTGTTTTTTTAGCGTCCCATGAAAAAAGAGGCGCAACTGTGTGATCTATAACTCTTTGACGCAATTTTTCTTTCCCATCTTGCGCAGCCCATGCCATGGCAAGACGTGCGTCTGATCCGGTTAAATTGGACATTAAATCTGTAAAAAATGATTGAGTTGATAATTTTTGATAGTTGCGATAAACAGCGTGTTTATCTGCCCAGGTTGAAAGACCAGAGAAATAATCATGTGGAATATTATAGAGTGCCTCTGCGTTTGCAACACCAAAAGCCAAAGCATCTTTTACGTCAGAACTTAAATTTTGAATTAAAAATGATCTTTTTGAAGAATCGATTATAATATAGTTTGCAAGAGCATCTTGCTTATTTTGAGCTGTTCCGTTTGAGATGATATTTGTTCTTGTGTTTGCGTCTGTTGAATTCCAATTGGATAAAACTGTAAGTTTATCACTCCAGCTTGAAAGTCCGTTGAAAAGGCCAAATGAGATAAGTTGTTCAAAGCTGGATCTTTGCTCAGGAGTAGAAGCTTGATACCAAGCAAAAGCCATTGCTTGATTAGATGCATCTAGCTCATCAAAATATTTTTTATCAGATAGCGTTCCAAACAATGTTAGGTTTGCAAGTTTTTCACTCCATCCAGAGCTTGAAATTGAAGATTTTACAAAGTTTGCAAGCAAAGCCTCATTTCCTGGCATCCAAGCAAGGGCATCTTTGTATTCTGCTTGCGCAATATTAGCAAATAGACCGTTTTGAACAGCTCCTTTATATGATGTCCACAGTCTTTCAATTTCATTGATTCTGTCTGAAACGGTCGCTGTTGTTGCAAACTTTGGAGCTGTTATAACATTTAAAACAGATTTAAGCTGCAACACTTCTTCTTCTGAAAGGCTTTTATTAGAAGGCTTGTCAACTGCTGTTTGAGGAAGACTGTAGAGCATATTCATGAAACGGACTTGATTGATTACTGAAAGACCATTGGATAAAGGAGATGCATAAGCTTCAAACCAAGTCAAATCTTGCGAGCGCGCGCCAATTTTAATTAATATTTCCTGCGCATCAATTAATTCATCTTGTGATTGAAAAGTTAAATTTCCAGAAATGTAGTTTATCACATTGAGTAGGTTTTCTTGAGGAAGCGTTATGTATTTTTCAACAAGGGCCATGCGTGATTGAGCAGAAGTTCTTGATTTTATTTCATCTTCAAGAATTTCTAAAAATGCAATATCTTCATATTCATTACAAATACTTGAAAAATCTAATGCCTTAGATAAATCAAAAGTTTCTTCCTGGAAAATATAATTTTTTAGAAAATCTTTAGCTTTTTCTGAGGTTCCCATTGCAAGTTCTAATTTTGCCATGACTTCATCGTAGCTGCTAAATTGTTCTAAAGATTTATGTAACACTTGAGAGAAATTGATAATGGATTTTATATTAGAGCTATTTAAAATATTTTTCTTTGCAGAAAGATCGCTTTTTTTATCGCCAGATCTTGGGAATAAGCTTAAATTTTGAGCAGCAATAACGCTTTCTTTTATGTTTTTACCTTGGATGTTTGAAATTGCATCAAGGCATGTTCTTTTGACTTCAGGATCTGTAATGGCGTCTAATATGACTTTAACTTCTGGAATTTGATAGGTGGATGAAATGATTTTCCATGATATTTCGCTAACAGACTCAGGATAGTGATTGTCGGTGATGAATTTTTGAAATATGGGATTGCTTGAATTCCATTGACTTTCAAGAGGAATGTCTGCTCCCAAAACTCCATTTTCAAGAATTGCAGTTGTTAATAGCGAGTAGGTTAGCTTATTCATAATTTTTTCTCCCTTAATGATTCTTTATTTAAAAGTCAATAACGATCCTAAAATGACCACTAAAAGGGACTGTCTCAAAACATTCTAAATATTCTCTTAATTTATGTGAAAAAATATTAAAAAAATGTTTTATAAAGTTAATCAGCAGATGAAAATGAATGAAGTTCCTTGATTTTTCCAATTGCCTTGGCAGGATTCAATCCTTTTGGGCAAGTGTTTGTACAATTCATGATAGTTCGGCAACGATAAAGTTTGAATTTATCATTAAGGCGGCTGAGTCTTTCTTCTTTTCTTGAATCTCTTGAGTCTTGAATGAATCTGGTGGCTTGAAGCAGAGTTGCAGGACCTAGATATTTGTCAGGGTTCCACCAATAGCTTGGGCAGCTTGTTGTGCAACAAAAGCATAGCACGCATTCCCATAAACCATCAAGTTTGGCTCTTTCTTCTGGTGACTGAAGACGCTCTTTCAAGGGGTTTTGAATATTTTCCTCATCAATCCAAGGGGAGATACTTTTATGCTGAAGATAGGCTTGTTTGAGCTCAGGGACAAGGTCTTTAACTACAGGCATGTGGGGTAGGGGGTTGATGTGGATCTCTCCTTTGGATGAGGAACATTCTTCAATTGGTTTGATGCACGCAAGTGTATTTTTCCCCGCAACATTCATGGCGCAGCTTCCGCAAACACCTTCTCTGCAGCTTCGTCTAAACGTGAGTGTGGGGTCAATTTCATTTTTGATGTATAACAATGCATCTAAGACCATAGGTCCAGATTTCAAGATATCAATGGTGAAAGTATCGTATGATGGGGCGCTTTTTGTATCTGGATTGTATCTATAAACTTTAAATGTTTTTAAATTTTCTTTCATTTTTACCCCCAAATTCCAATATCAATTACGCCTGTAAAGGTTGTTGAAACAATTGATTTTACCCATACTTGTGATCCGGTTACCAAAACTCTAAGATTTCCGCCATCAAGCGCGCATTCAATATGTTCATTTTCTTGAAAAAGACCGCGTTTTATAGCGCACACAACAGCAGCTGCGGCTCCATATGAACATCCTGGGCTAATCCCTACATTTTTTTCCCACGCACGAATTCTAAGCGATGTTTGATCGATTTCCTGAGCTAAGATAACGTTTGCACGTTTTGCAAAAAGGGTGTGATGCTCGAGATGGCTTCCTAAATAATCAAGAGGTATATGTTCAAGTTGTGAAGTAAAAAAAACCATGTGTGGCTTTAACAGATGTATGACAGAGGGTGTTTTTAATGGTCCAAGGTCGATGGGGGCATACAGAGTATCAACTTCATGGGTCAGAGGAATTTCATCCCATTTAAAAGACGGGTTTTCAAATTTAACGGCAATTTCTTTTCCGCAAACAGTTGCTTCATAAACGCCTGTATGTGTTTCGATATGAATGGAATTCAGTTTTGTTTCTTGGAGCAGTAACCCTGCAACACATCTGATATTGTTGCTGCAAACATTGTTAATGGACCCATTGCTGTTACTCACCTCAATTGCCACATCGGCATTTGGATTTGTAGGAGGATGAAGGGTGATGACTTGGTCAGAACCCACTCCAAGGCGTCTGTTAGCAATATTAGATCTGATGGTGGATGTTAAAATAATAGGACTTTCCCTTAAATCCATGATGATAAAGTCATTCCCAAGTGTTTGCATTTTTACAAAAGGGATTAAGCGAGTTTTTATCATATTAATTCTAACATCTTTCATTTTTTATTTTCTTTTCAAATTTGATTATGGAAAGAAAAGGTGCCTTCGTCAATTTTTATCTTTTATTACTCAAAAATATCACGACCTTGAAAATCTTTTTTACTTAATGAAACACCCAACTGTGTTGATGTTGCAACCCATAAATTAAATTGTTCATGTGAGCATTTTTGATCGTAAAAAAGTTCGAATTGACTCAACGATTTTTTAAAAGCTTCATTTCTTTTTTCCTGATCAAGTGCGCTTCCGTAGCGTGTAAAAAAATCCAATATTTTGATCATTCGGGCATTAGAAGAATCGCTATATCCAACAGACTCTCTTAGTGCACTCAAGAAGAAGACCTCACTTCTGATAAGTTTTTCAAAATATTGACTTGAAACGACTTTTTCAATTTGGGAAAGGGTGAAAAAATCAGCTTCATGAAAAGATATTTGTCTTATATATCCATGCGCTTGACCTGTTGTATGATGATAACCAATTTCTACTTTTTTAATTTTTGCATCTAAAATATTTTGTGTATATAAAGCATGCAAAAACTCTTGTGAAAGTGATGCAGAGTAGCCAAAAAATGAGTTTGATTTCAATATATTCAAAAACTCAAGAACAGCTTGTTTGAGTGCGGGAGTGCTTTGTTCGTGTTTCAAAAGAAATAGTGCAAACCTTTCAACTTTTTTGATGTTTTCAAAAGAGGAATCAAAAGATCCTTTTATTTTTTCTAAAGCAAGAATATCAGCAAAACGCTCTAGAACGGTGATGTTGGTTGTTATGGCTTCAAAGTTTAGCCCATTCCATGTTATGCCGGTGACTTTCTCTCCTTTGAACAGCGTGCTTAAGTTTTCACCAAATTTTTCTAACAGGCTTTGAGCAGCTTTTTCTGGAAACTCAAGAAAGCTTTCCATGTTTGGGAGATTTTCTTTTGAGTCTAAAATTTTTTCTAAGAATGGATATGTTTCAAAAATTAAAGGGCGCGGTTCAAGAACTTTTATTTTTCTACTTTTTTGAGCAGAAGAAGGTTTAGATAAAATTCCTCTTAGTTGTTTTTCTTCTAAAGCAGTTAATTCTGGGATAAAGTTTGAAGAAGTTTTACTCAAAGCTCTTTCATAAGTAAAACCAGGTTTGGAGGGATCAAGTGTTAAAGGATCTCTTTTTGAGCAGGATTTAACATTATCTTTTCTTTTTTTCCAATTATTTTGAATCAGAAGAGCCCCATTTGTGCGCTCTTGATTGATTTTTTCCATCATTTGAAAACGCAAATTAGAATTTTTTTTGAGATCTATTTCTTGAATTGCTCTATCGAGTCGATGGCTTCTAGCCGTTATGGCGGTGGGGGTTTGTTTCTGTTTTCTTTTTAAATTTCCATAAATAATTGCGTTTTTCAAATTCAAGATACCTTTCCCCCAGATAGAAGGATTGTATGCATCTATGGCAACTCCAGGCGCCGTATGTTTTGGTGAAACGTGCACACCATCATGACCATCTTCAAATATTTGGATAAAGTCTTGATCTGCTGATTTTAAAAGACATTCTTTGATTTCTATGCTTGAGAATTCAGGAAAGCGTTCCATCATTTGAGCAACTGCCCCGCTTAAAATGGCTGCTGCTAATGATGTTCCTGAGATGGGAGAATATTGATTTCCTTCTTCGAGTCCTGTTGCGCACATAATATCTTGTGCTGTGACCCATAAGAAATTATTTTGAATATATTGCATATCTCCTGGTTTTCCTGAGGATGCAGTGACTCTGAGGTCTTGCCTTAAATTTCCAGCAAAAAGTATAAAATCTGAGATGGATGGGCTCCAGCCGTTAGAAGATAAGTTTTCCGCGTTATTTCCTGATGCTTTTACAATGATTTTATTGTTCAAGAATGGTATATATGAACTCAAGGCATTTTCTGTTATAGAGTTTGAGAAGTTTAAAATTCGAACATCTGGAAACTCATTAATTTTAGGTAAGTCAGCGGTATGTATCACAATGATCTGAGCTTTTGGGGATATTTGTCCTATAAGAGATGCCATTCCTGCGCCATGATCGCTAAATTCGCCCAAAGAAGAAATTTGCGATCGAGGGCTCACACGAACCCCTTGATGATTTATTCCTGAGTTTTCAAACAGTAAAATAGGAACGCCTTGGCCCTCTGATTCTTCATGCCACATAGATCCAATTCCGCCTTTTGCTGTGGGGGTGTGCATTAATTTATATTCATCTTTGCTTAAAGGGTCTGAAGAAGAATTTCTGAGTCTTTCTTGGATTTGCATTTTAATAGCATGGGTATCACCAAGGCGATATCCAGACTCTGCAGCGACACGTCTCCAAAATGGATTGTCTTCGTAGCTGGGCGTTGTTGATGCGCCATCACTTGAATAAAGTTGTGAGGAAGTTGTAAGTATTAAGTAAGCAAGTGTTGTAATCTTTTTCATGTTGGTTTCTCCTGTTGTTTTCTTCTATGTCTTATATAAGGGTGTCACTTTTTTATTTCAATTATTTATAATTATTTTAACATAAAAAAATAAATTGTCAAATAATATTTTTGACAAAAGTATTTCTCATGTAAAAAAATGTCCTTAAAATTTGTTGGTTTTACAATTTCATGATAGTCTTTGCTCATATTTAATTATAAAAATCAGGTTAAATACGGAGAAACATTAGAAATGGTGATTAATCTTTTACTTATTCTTATATTGATAATCATGGAAATGGCAACCGATATCTATTCGCCAAGTCTGCCTGAAATCAAATCATTTTTTAAAATTAATGAAGAAATAGCTCAGTTAACAATTACGGTAAATCTTCTTGGAATTGCAATTTCAGGATGCTTGTATGGACCTTTGTCTGACAGTTACGGGCGAAAAAAGTTTTTGCTTGCGGGGGTTTCTTTGTTTTTGATTGGAAGCTTTTTATGTTCTATTTCATCTAGTATTCATGTTTTGATCTTTGCGCGCTTTATTCAAGGCTTGGGGCAGGGTGTGGCATGGGTTCTGGCATTAGCTGTTGTGGGAGATCTTTATAAAAAAAGGCATGCAACTAAAGTGATTTCTATTTTGGGAATGGTGATTTCAGCATCGCCTGCTTTTGCTCCTCTTTTAGGAGGGGTTATTGCACATTTTTTTGGCTGGAGAATGAATTTTATTTTCCTTTCATGTGCGGCGATGATTTTATTAATTTGTTTGATCAAATTTCTTCCAGAAACACTACAAAAATCAAAACGACACCCTTTTTCATGCAGTTTAATTAAAGTGAAAATTGTTGTAATTTTGAAAAATAAAGTATTTTTGAATAATGCTTTGATCTCAGGGCTTGTTTTTTCTGGTCTTTGGAGTTTTATCGCAACAGCGCCATTTGTTTTTAATTCAATGAATGTTGATCAGATTAGCTTTGGTTTGTATAACCTTTTAAGTGTTGCAAGTTATGGTTTGGGGTCTTTGTTGAATCATTATTTCCACAATCGTTATACATATTTTTCATTGATGCGTTTTGGTATTGTGGGCACTTTTATATCAGGAAGTTTATTATTATTTGCAACGTTGAGTGTTTGTAAAACACCTTTGATTTTAGTGGCAGTTATGGGGATGTATTCATTCTCAATGGCGTTTATTTTTGCAAATGCAACTTCAAATGCGCTTCATGCCATCAAATCAAAGGCCGCAACAGGAACAGCTTCATCCATTATTTCTTTTATTGAAATGGTGATGGCAATTATTATGATTTCAGGAGTGGGGGCAGAGAAAAATACCAATTTTTATTATGTATCAATTGGTTTTATTGTATCATCGATCTTGTGTGTATTTTTGTTGAAGAAATCACCTTTGAGCGATCAAAAAACATCTAAAATTGAATCTTTAAATGGACATTAATAATCTCTTTCCAAGAAAATGCAAAATGAGATATTTTCAGGTTTAGAAATTTAAATGATAAATTACAAAAACTTTCCTATTGGGACCCCTGATTTTGCTAGCCATTGTAGAGAAAAAAAGGCTTATTGACAAAACATTACTTATCAAAGAAGGGATGGATGATGATCTATCTAAGTGTTTCAAAGAATGATCGGTTTTTGGTAGGTTTTTTAAAAGTGGGTGTTGCGGTGTGATCATGACCCAAAAAGACCCAAATTTTAAGATGATTATTATGGGGCTTAAAGTTTACAAAGACCCAAAAAAATCCAAAAAAACAGCAGAAGCTGATAAACGTTACACAGATCTATCACAAGGCAACATTCTTGCTGTTGGTAGGGCCTTTGTGGAGGACAAATGATTGGGGTTTATGGCGGGATTTTCTATCTGGATGTTGCCAGTATAAATGAGAGGTTATTTTTAATTTTATTGCTGTTTGCATCTTTGTATGTAAAATAAAGTTGACAAAAAATATTATTATGGTTATGATAAGTAATATCAAACAAGAATTTATTATCAAAAATTTTAAGTCTGATCATGTTGAATTAATATTAATTTTGAAGAGTTGTGATTAAAATATGTCTGCTGAGTCTATTCATGAAGTTCCCATCAAATTCCCATTTTTTGAGTATGTCTTTAAGAATCATGATTTGATAAAACACGCTCTTTTGCACCCAAGTTTGTCTCAAAGGCGCAAGATGATTAAGAAAAAAGATATTGCTTTTGATCGAATGGAATTTGTAGGAGACCGTATTTTAGGATTGGTGATTGCAGATACGTTGTATGCGCGTTATCCTGAGGCGGATGAAGGTGAGCTCTCTTTAAGGTCTGCAAATCTGGTTTGTATGGATACTTTGTATAAAATATGTATCAAATGTGGTCTTGATAAATATATTCAATATGACACTGCAGGTTACGATTCAAGGATGATCAAAAATTTGTTTGCCGATGCTATGGAGGCTTTTTTGGCAGCTCTTTTTTTAGATGGTGGGGTTGATATAGTAAAGAGCTTTATACATCAATACTGGGGTGATTTGATTGACAATGAAAGCAAACCCTTAAAACGCCCAAAAACAGCCTTGCAAGAGTACTTGCATCTTAAAAAAATGCAAGCTCCTGTTTATACATTAATGACAACACAAGGGCCTCCGCATGCTCCAGAGTTTACAATGCAAGTCCAAATTCCACAAACAGATTTAAGCGAAATAGCGGTGGCTGCTTCAGTTAAAGATGCTCAAAATATTGCAGCGTTGAAGTTGCTTAATACATTAAAAGGATCACAAAAATGAATACAAAATCTGCATTTATTGCAATTATTGGTGAAACGAATGCGGGAAAATCAACGCTTTTGAACCAGCTTATTGGGGCAAAGGTAAGCATTATTTCACACAAAGTTCAAACAACCAGACGAAAA
The DNA here is from genome assembly GCA_964497925.1 of uncultured Alphaproteobacteria bacterium. GTDB lineage: Bacteria > Pseudomonadota > Alphaproteobacteria > CAIYWZ01 > CAIYWZ01 > CAIYWZ01. The sequence goes on from CAZCFE010000023.1 coordinate 12,444, forward strand.
ATTTTAGGAATCTATACCAAAGATGATACTCAGCTTGTCTTTATTGATACTCCTGGAATTTTTGGAGCAAAGAAACGCCTTGAAAAAGCAATGGTCAGGGCTGCTTGGGATGGAGCCTATGACGGGGATCAGGTGATTTTGATTGTGGATGCTGCAAAAAAAGATCTCTCCAATTCTTTGCATGCGGCTCAAAAATTATCAACATTTGAAAAACCAAAAATGCTTGTTTTAAACAAGATTGATTTGCTTCCAAAGGAAAAACTCCTTGAAATTATCTCTAAGTTTTCTGTGTTTAATTTTGATGATATTTTTATGATTTCTGCTTTGAGTGGGGATGGAGTTGAAAGGTTTATGGGGTCATTGTGTTCAAAGGTGCCATTTGGACCTTGGTTTTACATGGAAGATCAGATTAGTGATTTGTCACAAAGAACCAGCGCTGAAGAAATCACACGTGAAAAAATTTATGAATATTTGCATCAAGAATTGCCATATTCCATTCATGTGATGACAGATCGCTTTGAAGTTTTTGATAATGGTGATATAAAAATTGTGCAATCTATTGTTGTGGAGCGAGAAAGTCAACGTGCAATTGTTCTGGGTGATAAAGGTGCAAAAATTAAAATGATAGGTACAGCATCAAGAAAAGAGCTTGAGCATTTCTTGGGTGCAAAAATTCATCTCTTTTTGCATGTGATTGTGGATGAAAAGTGGCAAAATAGAAGAAGTTACTATGAAGGCCAAGGGTTAGATTTTGAGGATTAAGGAATAAAATGCGCGCAGAATTAGAATCAGCTTTGAGTGAAATTAAAGAATGTATCATCATTTTAAAGAAACATCTTGATTTTGATGCGGCATGTTTGTCTTTGAAAAATCTCATCCAGGAGTCCCAAGATCCAGATCTTTGGGAAGATCCAGACAAAGCAAAGATTGTTATGAAGGAAAAAAATGATCTGGAAGCATCAATTGCAAGGATTACATCTTTTGAAAAACAAGTAGATGATGCGTTAACAGCAATTGATCTTGGCACAGAAATGGGTGATGAGGCTCTGACTTTAGAAGGAGAAACTCAGTTGTTTGACTTGCAGATCCAATCCAGAAAAAAGCGCCTTGAAAGCTTGCTTTCAGGGGAAGCAGACCGCAATAATGCATTTTTAGAAGTGCATGCTGGGGCAGGGGGGACGGAAGCGCAAGACTGGGCAGAAATGCTGGTGCGTATGTATATGCGCTATGCCGACTCAAGGGGATATAAAACAGAATGGCTTGAAGAAAGCCCTGGCGATGAGGCAGGAATTAAATCTGTGACATTGAAAATCACAGGTGAGATGGCGTATGGTTGGCTTAAAACAGAGTCTGGTGTTCATCGTTTGGTGCGTATTTCTCCTTTTGATGCAAATGCAAAACGTCATACAAGTTTTGCTTCAGTTTGGATCTACCCAGAAGTTGATGACAGTATAGAAGTTGATATTCAAGAAAAAGACTTAAGAGTAGATACCTATAGAGCATCAGGCGCTGGAGGGCAACATGTCAATAAAACAGAAAGCGCAATTCGTATTACCCACATGCCAACAGGAATCGTTGTGACTTGTCAAAACGATAGATCTCAGCATCGCAACAGAGCGCAAGCCATGTCCATGCTAAAAGCGCGTATATATGAGATGGAGTTGCGTAAACGTGAAGAAGCTATGCAAAGCGAGAATGACTCTAAGTCTCAAATTGGATGGGGACATCAGATTAGGTCTTATGTTCTACACCCATACCAAATGGTTAAAGACTTGAGAACAGGATTTGAAAAAGGAAATGCTTTGGGCGTTTTAGATGGGGATATAGAAGGATTTTTAGAAGCATCTTTAACATTAAAATTAAAATAAGGAAAAATAAAAATGAGACATAATAACAGATCTTTTAACGAACTTCGCCCTATTGAAATTATCAAAGACGTAACAAAGTGGGCTGAAGGCTCTTGTTTGATCAAATTTGGAGATACGCATGTGATTGCAACGGCCACATTTGAAGACAAAGTCCCTCCATTTTTGCGCAATACAGGAACAGGTTGGGTCACGGCTGAATATGGAATGTTGCCAAGGTCAACAGAATCAAGAATTGATCGCGAAGCTTCAAAAGGGAAACAAACAGGAAGAACGCAAGAAATCCAACGTTTAATTGGAAGGGCTCTTCGTATGGTTGTGGATTTAAAGGCATTGGGTGAAAAGCAAATTCGCATTGATTGCGATGTTATTCAAGCAGATGGAGGAACACGCACTGCTGCAATTACAGGAGGATATGTTGCTCTTCAGTTAGCTTTAGAGAAAATGGTAGGAGTAGGTAAACTTAAAGCTTTGCCTTTGATTGATACGATTGCAGCTGTTTCATGCGGCGTGATTGATGGAGAAGTAATGCTTGATCTTGATTATGTAGAGGATTCCAGGGCCCAGGTTGATGCAAATTTTGTGATGTTTGGCTCTGGGAAATTGATCGAGATTCAAGCAACAGCAGAGCATAAGCCTTTCACAGAAGATCAGCTCTCAAGTATGATGTTGTTGGCTAAAATGGGAATTAAGGAACTGACGATGGTGCAAAAAGAAGTATTGAAAAAATAAAAGGAAGCCGCATGAGCCGCAAACATTTTTGAATCCTCTTTGCGGCCTATTATAAAAATAGGTGGGTGACCGTATACATAAACCACAGTCTACGAAGTGACAGCCCCCGAAAGGATCTTATGGCCCCAGGGATAAAACATTCAAGCGAACCCGGCAGCTTCCATTTATTATGATATTTCAAAATGGCTTAAAAAGCAACCTTATTATAAACTCTTGAAATTAATAAAATAGTAATGAGTGTGATATACAATCTAAATCTAACTTTAAAAAGGGGGATTCTGTTATGAAAATATTTCACGCTGCATTATGTTTGTTGGTTTTTGGTTCTTTAAAATCTTACTCTGCAGAAAGAATTTTAAATGAAGGGTTAGAGAGAAATGACTTATATCAAGAGTTGCTAAAAGAAGAATTTGTAGATGAGCTGAAATTTTGGGTAAAAGACATGGTTTCAAAAGTTCAACAAGATGCATCAAACAAAGATGAACATCTTTCCAATCTTCATATTCAGGCACAATCAATATTTTCAAAGATGATTAGATCTTGTGAAGGTCAAGAAATAGGGGCAAAAAGAAAAGAGATTAGCAATATGTCTTCTATTTTTTCATCTATTAGCGCACAAGCAGGAGAAATGCATAATATAATGCTTTATCCAGAAACTTATCATCTTGAATGGATGAGAAAAATGCCTGTTCAAAAGATAAATTGGGCGCTTATTCTATTACTGGGAGAAAGCGATGCGCAAGATGTTCTGTTTGAGGAATAAAAAAACCCGCAGAAAATCTGCGGGCTTTAAGGTTTGAAAAAAATTATTTCTTTTCAGCTGGCTTTGCATCTTTTGATGGTTCTGCTTTTGCTGCTTCTGTTTTTGTTCCAGATGTATCATACTTGAAAATTTCAACCTTTGAATTCTTACGAAGATCGGCCATAACTGCTGGGAGTTTGGATTCACGAATCGCTGCTTTTAATGGTTCTTTCAATTGATCAAGAGTTGGAGTTGGTACTGGTTCACGCTTTGTAACCTTGAATATCAAATATTCAACTTTTTTACCTTCTTTTCCAAGATCAGCTTCAATTCTGATTGGCTTATCGCATACTTTTCCAACTGATGTTGCGAAAATTGCATCAACCAATTCTTTGGGGGATTGGTCGGATTTTTTGATTGCAATGTTGATTGCGCCGCCATCATTTTTTGTGCGTTCATCATTGGAATACTCTTTTGCAACTTTTGCAAAGTCTTCGCCTTTTCCAAGTTTTTCAAAAGCTTCTTTTGCTTTTGCTTCATCGCTTGTTCTGATGATGGCAATATAAGCTTGATCTTCAGCAGGGCGTGCTTTCACAAAAGCATCATATTGTGTTTTAATTTCGTCATCAGTGATTTTTTTATCTGCTTGTTCGATAAGAAAGCTTTTTTGAGCAATTTCTTCCAGCACAGCTTCTGCTGTCTTTTTAAACTTTTCAGTTTCTTTGATTTTTTTCACGCCCTCATCAAGTAACATTTTCGTGATAATGCTCTCAAGAACTTTTCCTTCAAGTTCTGTTTTTTTCTTTGGATCTAAAAGATCTTTGAAAATTGGATTATCTTTATTTTCTGTTTTTTCAGCGCTTTTTTTCAATTCCGCAATTTTTTGATCAACTTCACTTTTTCTGATTTCTTTATCGCCAACTTTTGCCATAACCGGACCTGTTCCAGTTTGTGTTACAACTGAAGTTTCTGTTTTTACTTCTGCTGGTTTAGCTGTTTCTGCTGCAGCAGGTTTTGTTTCTGTTGCTTTTGAAGAACCGGCAAGAACATCATTGGCAAAAGATGCAGTGAGCAACACAGTCAATGAAGCGGCAGTGGAAATGTAACGAATCATATTTATCATCCTTTATTTTGTTAATCTTAGCACTCACTATACAATAGTGCTTTTTTTATGTCAAGTTTTTTTTAAGAAACCTCATTTTTTACGAAAAATTTAACAATAAAAACGTCTTGTATTAAAAGTTGCGTATTCAAAGGAGTGAGCGCTTTTTTTATATTCATACGAATGGGGTCAATTTTTGGATGCCAATTTTCTTCCCATGCAAAATCAAGAAGCCAGTAAAGATGGTTGTAAACCTTATCTTGTAATTTTCTTCTATGGCGCCATAGTTCTAAACTTTGTTTAAACCCTTTGGTTTGCAAGGAAACTTCCATTTCAATTGTGCATACAACTTTTTCATTTCGGATAATGGGAATGCTTAAAGGCAATAAACTTACATGCCCATTTTGGAACTCCGTCATTAAATGAAATGGCGGCATTTCTTTTTCTAATTCTACAAAGTCCTTGGGGAGCTTAGTTTTGTCCTCCTCTTTTTTTTCAGTTTCTTCTTCCTTTTCTTTAATGGCAGTTTCTTGGCCAAAAGCTGGGAAAATCATGAAAATGAGGAAAAGCGCTGTTTTCATTCCTTGACCGTGAATTCAAAGTTATAAGCAAGGTAATTGGCGTCTGATT
>CAZCFE010000024.1:0-13325 GCA_964497925.1 uncultured Alphaproteobacteria bacterium
ATGACAAGGAGGACTACTGTTGTCATCCCGAAGGGCTGTAAGCCCTGGTGGGATCTATCTTTGGGAATGAAATGGGAGCAGGTGGTGGATGAGGCGCTCGAAAGAGTGGGCTTTGGCTTTACGGAGTCATGTTTATAATTCCTTAAAAAAACCCCTTTAAACATCTGTATAATAGTAAGGATCTACCGACACAATCATGAATTTTTCTGCCGATTCCAGAGCTTTGACCAAGGCTTGGTCTTGAATATGAAGAAGGTCTTTTTTATGGGCAGAATAGAAATTTTCGCACATTTGACGCAAGGTGAACACACGAAGCTCTGTTGTTTTTAAAAGCTCATTCATAGCCGTATGAATATGTTGTGGCAACATTTGCATGAAAAGCTCAATTGCGCCCATGTCGTCCATTTCTCGTAAACGGTTTGTTGCACGCAAATAAAAGTGGTCATGGCGTTTTTCCTGGATTTTTTCACGAATTAAAACCAAAGCAAGATGATCAAGCTGAGGTAAAGGGGAGGGCTTTGTTCTAACGGTTTGATCAAGCTGAAGGGAAACTTGGTCAAAAGCTGTCTCTTCATAGGGCTTAATCGCTTTAATTTTATCAAGGAATGTGATGACATTCAAAGGAAGAATACTGGTCAATACATGTAGGGCTTGTTTATTTTTCTTAGCCTCATGCAAATCAGACCCTTCTTGAAAAATAAGGAAAACAAGATTGTGATTGAAAAGTTCTTCAAGGGCAATCAACGCCATTTTCATGTAGCCTGAACCATCTGCACTGGAATGATTGCGCTCAATATCACCCAAGAATTCGCGCCATAGAGAAGATTGCGGCAAAGCATAGGAATGCAAAGCCCCCTTCAAAGGAGCGTGCATGTGCTGCGGCAAAACGCTCACGAAATCATCAAAAGCCCTGCTGGGGGAGGATGGAACGGTATTTAAAGCATGCTGCACCAGAATACCTTTAAGCATATTCTCCATTTGCTGGGCAGCCAAAGCATCCTGTGTGCCTTCTAAATCTGTTGAAAATACTGGAAGATTTATGAAAATGAAAAAGATTAATAAAAAACGCTTCATGGCAGATCTCCTTTTACAACATGGATCTTATGAGTCTTTAACATAACAAACAAAGTATGAATAAACCCTTAATTATTTAAAATATTCCAAGGAATGTATTTTTTATTTGACAATACATTTATTTTTTGACATAATGTAATCTATAAAGTTAATTATAAAAAGGTGATGAAATGACACAAAATGATTTTGAAATTATGACACGTACAATTTATGGAGAAGCAAGGGGAGAGTATAACTTAACGGGTGTTTTAGGGCTTCAAGCCGTGGCTCTTGTGATTGTGAACAGGTTTTATCAAAGCAAAAATGAAACAATTGCAAAAATTTGTCAAAAACCATATCAATTTTCATGTTGGAATACAGGAGACCCAAATAAGGACGAGCTTTTAAGTGATGTGATCAAACAAAGCCCCATTTTTCAAATATGCCAAGATGTTGTCTTGCAAACAACAATTAAAAACGCTCCTGATTTTACACTTGGCGCCAATCATTATCACACAAAAGCCATCACCCCTTATTGGGCAGATCCAAATCTTATGACCCTTAGCCTTGGGAATCATGTGTTTTATAGGTTAAGCACTTAAAAAGAATTTGATTTGACTCGGGTTTTAAATCATGAGATATTTGTTTTATGCAATAAAATGAAAATTAAAATAAGGATAAGAATCATGAAAACAATTGGCGGTATTTTAGCATTAACTATTTGTCTGGGATCATCTTTTGAATCGCACGCAAGTCATTTTAAAGGGTTGTTCGCCACAACATACAAAGTAATGGGGACGCAAATTCGCACATACATGCCACAAAGCCCATTAGATACCCTTGCGTATCAAATAAGTGTTTTAAAACTAAGCGAGAGCGGCACACTGGAAACAAGTGAAGAAGGGTTAAAATCAGCAGCTGTAGAGGTGATGAGTCACCCAAACGCTACCCATGATCAAAAGCGCTATGCGGCTAAACTTATCATCAAACACTTGGTATCAAAAGACACGACAGCTTCGAAAATCCCTCATAAAACTTGGAATGAGATCCTTAAAAACCTTTAAATTTCTCCAAGATAAAAAGAGTAAACGCTGCGTTGATGGTGTATTGAATCATTCTTGGTTCAACCCCTTTATAAAACCCTTTGTAAGAGTGTATTTGCGCATATGCCTCTTGAATTGTCCGGGCTTTACCGCTTTGGATACATGTTTTCATGCAATCAAAGGGGAGGGTGCAAAGCGTGTTCAGAATTCCCACCATCACCCCAATGATTAAAAAATGGGCATTTGGGAAGATAAAAGTTAATAAATCATGTGAACACAAAAAGCTTCCCCATGACACAATTTGACGCAAAGCAACGATATGAAAGCCTTTATAAACATCAAAACTTAAATGATTTTTTTGAAAAATCAAAATAAGTCTCACTTTAAGGTGTTCTAGCGGCGTTATAACCAGGACTTCAAAAAAAGCAATTGTTAGGGCGCATAAAAAACTGATAAACCATTTTTCTTCAAAAATACTTTTATAAAAAAGTGGGAGAAAAATCATCAAAGGATAACGATAGGCTTGTTTTGAAAGAATTCTTATCATATTGGGCAAAAACCCACAATAAAACCCATAAACCCCTCTGGCTTGATGAATTCGTGAAATAACAACCTTAAGAGAAGGAAGCCCAGGGTTTGCTTGCCACCAAGTTTTCATCACATCAAAAGGATGCTCAAAACAAAGACTTAAACACGATAAAATGATAATTAAAAAGACATATTCAAACATTCCCACATCCCTTCGCTGGTTCTAACCAAACAGGTTCAAAGGGTTAAGATTGAAAAATCTCGTCTCAGCTAAAAAGCACCCCTTGTGTTAATTTATGTATAACCATACAATAATGCTTGCAACTTTTCAAAAGAAATATATATAGTGCGCCCATATTCAACAAAGAAAGATTGAAAAAAGTGAGAAAAATAATTGCTTTAATGCTTATACTAACCGCTTCAAACAGTTTGAAAGCTGGTGATTTAAGCTATACACTGATATGCGTTAATGATATGATGAATACCAGGCCTGATATTGAATATATCGGAAAAATCGTGCGAAAAACATGTCATGATTTTGTATCCAAAAAATCGCCTCCAACCAATAATGATTTACTCAATATAGCTTGTGTGTATTTTAAACTTGCTTTTTTATTGGAAGAATCAGGGAAAACACCAACTACGGATTTGATAAGTGGGCAATCTCTTTTAAATAGGATTGATTTCACACAAGAACTCAAAGAACAAATACAAGAATACACACCAAACCCATTTGAGTCCTCAGATGAGATTCCCATCCAGCTTTCATTGGCATTATTGCATCAAAACATTGGAACCCAAGATAAAAACACAGACACACTTGAAAAAGCAAACAAGTTTCTTACAAACATAGAGTCTTTCACAAAAAACGAATTCTTGAATTTCATTCAAGGCACAAAGACCGATATTCATCAACAAATTTTTACAATCCTTAATCCAAATCAGGCGGAGGTTCCTCCCACAAGAACATGTTTACCAAATCTTAGGATTTTAAGGTTTTTAGGGGCTCTTTGATTCCCTTTTCATTTTTTATTTTACATAATTTTGTTTATGAAGAAAAAAGGAATCTAAAATTGTTCATACAAAATTCATAATTAGAATATATTATGCACATGTGACAGCTGTTAATTATAAGGAGGCTTTATCATGAATGCATTTATTTTTTCATTTTTCACTTTTTTAATAACTTACTTTTCAGCATTTGGAATGGATCTTGATGATACATTAGATAGCTATTCTCAAAGATCCCTAACCCACTGTGAACGCGCAAATGGTTACAAAGATGTGGGGCCCGAGGATGATTTGGAAAAGTTCCTTTTTGGTCATATCTTCAACAAAACAAAACGCATGAGCCATACACACAACAAAATACTTGAAATTGCAAGAAAGTCTGATTTTCTTGTTTTAAGATATGCTGTTCACAGTGGTTTTTTTCATAAAATGAATACCAAATTCAAAGTCTCACAATTAAGACATGTGTCCAAAATCCCCCTATCCACACTCTATACTGCGCACGCAGCAAATCTTTTATCCAGCAGTGATTTAAGAGATCGTCAGCATTCACTTTATTACTTACAAGGGATTTCCAACTCTTCATTAACACAGCTTTTATCTGTTCTTGATTTTTCATTATTTGATATTTCAATGCAGCATGTCATTTTAAAGCACCTTCAAGCAGTCGATCCAGATTCATTGGCCATCATGATTGGGAATCAATCCTTATCTTTTCGCAAAGTCGGTATTAATGGCGGTTATAAGGGACAAAAACATTTAGAAGATCGATTGAAAATTCTTGAAGAGCTTAAAGGCAAAACACCAGCATTTGTTGAAAAAGCAACTCAGTCTCTTACAAGAGAAGAATTGACACAAAACCAACAAGAAGTCATCAGTCATTTAAAGGTTGGAGAATGGGTCACACTCATAGACGCTTTATCGCCGGGGAAAAAAGCCTTCATTGAAGAAACAAGGCTGCTTGATGGATGCACGAACCGCCAAAAGAATAAAACCATTAAAAGCGTACAAAAAATTAACATGGACGTTTTAACTCAGGCAAGTCAGTCTGGATTTTTAAATTTCAACCCCAGGGAAAGAGTTCGTATTCTTAAAGCACTACAAGAAAAAACTATTGAAAATTTAGAAGGAATCCAGGCAGGAAACTCAAAGTTAATAATAAGAGCACTTTTTGGAAAAATATAAGTTTTGTGTTGCATTTTAAGTGTTTTTGTGTTAATAACCTGAAAGTAAATATGTGATGCTGTCGTAGCTCAGTGGTAGAGCACACCCTTGGTAAGGGTGAGGCCGAGAGTTCAATCCTCTCCGGCAGCACCAGCAAACAAAATGATTAGTCAAGGAGATTATAAATGGCCAAGCCAACAACAATTAACATCAAGCTTTTAAGTAGCGCAGATACAGGTTTTTTCTATGTAACACATAAGAACCCACGTTCCATGACAGGCAAGCTTGAGCTTAAAAAATACGATCCAATCGTGCGCAAGCATGTGATTTTCAGAGAAGCAAAGATTAAGTAGAATCAAACAACGCCCTCCCTGCCCCGTCTAAAACGATTTATGGGAGGGTTTTTTATTGGTTTTCTGTGTTAAAAATACAACATATTCATATTTTTTTAAAAAAAGATGATAAAAGCCTTCAAACAAAGGTTGACGCGGGTCTTAAAAGGATCTAGTCTGATTTTATCTGTAGTAATACATGAAGATTTGAAAACTGATAAAACCAATTTTAAAGATATAAAGAGAGGTTATTCCCGTGAATAAAAGTGAATTAATTGATGCTGTAGCACAAGCTGCGGATATAAAAAAGACAGAAGCAACAGTTGCAATCGAAGCTGTATTTGAGACATTGGTTTCAGCATTGGCAAAAGGCGAAGAAATTCGTTTGGCTGGTTTTGGAACATTCCTTGTTGGTGTGAGAAAAGCCACAGAAGGAAGAAATCCTCAAACAGGCGAAAAAATTGCAATCGCTGAAACAAAAGTACCAAAGTTCCGCGCTGCAAAAGCCTTAAAAGACGCTGTGTCTGGGAAATAGTTTAAGCTTGAGAACATATAGCAACTCTTGTTTATATAAGGGTTGCTTTTTTTATGTCTTTTTTATGGATACCCATGTTTAAACCAACCTTCTCGAAACAGCCCTGAAACGTGGACTATTTCACCTTCAAGTTCTTGTGCACCAAGATCGGTATCTTGATATAAATCCTTAATATGCTTGATGAAGTGAGCAGATAGATTCCTTGCATTATCAAAAGTGGATCCTCTTGTTATGTGAACATAAGCCTTACTTAAAAGATCTTTGATCAAAGAAATCGGCCTTGGTGTTGTGGTGATGATCATTTTTGGGTTTTGACCAAGACGCAGTGTGAAATTCAATTGATCATAAAGGTTTTGTGGATGAGGATATTTTGCCAATTCATCAACCCATGCTGCATAAAATTCAGGACCTCTAAGAGCATCTGGCGTTTGCGCTGAAAAAAGCTGAGCAATAGCACCATTTGGCCACACAAGCTTGGCACAAGAAGAATTATATTGCGGACGTGTCAAAGGCGAGGCAATATTTAAAATACCACTTTGCCCTTCCACCATCACACTGCGAACATCATGCTCTGTTTCTCCCACCAAAGCAATTCTTGGGTATTTTCCAGACATTGCAAGTTGATGAATGGTTTGAGCCCCTGTTCTTGTTTTTCCAAAGCCACGCCCTGCCAAAATCAACCATACATGCCAGTCTTCTTTTGGCATTTTTTGCTCTGGTCTGGCAATTTCATCCCAATCATATTCCATTTCCAAAAAGCGTTTCTGAGCTTCTTCAAGTAATTCTTCCAAAGAGTAGTCATCTATATCAAAAGAGTTGTTCATCAGGAACCTCTTGTATTTTTTTAATTGAAATACGCAAAGATGTGGGGTTTTTAGACAAAACTTGCATAAAGTTCTCCTTTGAAACACCCCCTGCCCTGAGCAATTCTTCCTGAAAATTCGAATCCCGCATAATCATAATATCTAACATTTTTTTTACCTACCTTTCATTTAATATAAAAATATATTGACAAATATACAACATTTTGTCAATAATTATTTTTACAACCTTCGGACCAAGAAAATGGATTGCTCTTAATAAAAAATGTAGTATCATAATGTTTGATCGGAGAAAAAACATGAAAATTTGGAAAATAATCGCACTTGGCTTTGTCTTTGCATCACAAAATGTTGTTCAAGGGATTGACTTACCACAAGACGAAAACTCTCTCAATACTCAACCTGAAAGCCCGCAAGAGCTTGTATTCCTTAGAAATTACTACACAAAAACACAAAATGAAATAGATTTCTTGAGAAGGCAGAATGATCTAATCATCCAAAGAGTTTGGTACATTGAAAGGGTCGCTGGCTTTTTCACATACCTATTCATCATGGTAATCATGGCCGAATACCTTAAAAAACAGAGTTCCTTAACCGATACTTAAGCCAAAAAACAATGCTCGAATTTTTCATCTTTGCAAGTCTCATGTGTGATCTGTATTTTTCGAGCATGCGCTCCTATTGCTTTGTAAATTAATAGTTGACAAGATATTTATTTGTGTTATATTTAAATTAACAGGGAAAATGATTGCTTGGTGAAATGTATTTGTTATATAGTTATATCCACCAAATGCAATAGATAAATTTAAAGGACAAAAAGAGATGAAAGCGCAGAATTACGGTATCGTAACTCAAATTATTGGCCCAGTTGTGGATGTAAAATTTGAAGGAAACGTTCCTGCTATTTTAAATGCGCTTGAGATAAAGCGTGATGGAGAACAAACTCTGACCTTAGAAGTTGCCCAACATTTGGGCGATGATATTGTGCGCACAATTGCTATGTCCAAAACAGACGGCCTGACAAGGGGACAAAAGGTTCTTGATATAGGAAATCCAATTCATGTGCCCGTTGGACCTGAAGTTTTAGGCAGAATTATGAATGTTGTAGGAGAACCTGTTGATAACAGAGGCCCCATTAAAACCGCATCAAAATCATCCATTTATGCAAAAGCTCCCAGCTTTAGCGAACAAGCCACTTCATCTGAAATTTTAACTACTGGAATTAAAGTTGTAGATCTTTTAGCTCCTTATGCAAAGGGTGGGAAAATTGGTCTTTTCGGGGGTGCAGGCGTTGGAAAAACTGTTTTGATTATGGAACTTATCAACAATGTGGCCAAAGCTCACGGCGGATATTCTGTTTTTGCAGGCGTTGGAGAAAGAACACGTGAGGGAAATGACCTTTACCATGAAATGATTGACTCAGGCGTGATTGATTTTGAAAAAGGCTCCAAAGCTGCCCTTGTTTACGGGCAAATGAATGAACCGCCTGGAGCGCGCTCAAGGGTTGCATTAACAGGTCTGACTCTGGCTGAATACTTCAGAGACCAAGAAGGACAAGATGTTTTGTTGTTCATCGATAATATTTTCAGATTCACACAAGCAGGAGCTGAAATTTCTGCGCTTTTAGGAAGAATTCCATCAGCTGTAGGTTATCAGCCAACACTGGCCTACGACATGGGTCTTTTGCAAGAACGCATCACATCCACACACAAAGGGTCCATTACCAGCGTTCAAGCAATTTATGTTCCAGCTGACGATTTAACAGACCCCGCCCCTGCTGCATCATTTGCACATCTTGATGCAACTACTGTTTTAAGCCGTCAGATTTCAGAGCTTGGTATTTACCCAGCTGTTGACCCTCTTGATTCCACATCCAGGCTTCTTGATCCACGCGTTGTAGGCCTTGAGCATTATGCAGTTGCCACCAAAGTTCAACAAATTTTGCAAACCTATAAATCCTTGCAAGATATTATTGCAATTTTAGGCATGGATGAACTTTCTGAAGAAGACAAACTTATTGTGGCAAGAGCGCGAAAAATTCAAAAACTTCTCTCCCAGCCCTTTCATGTTGCACAAACTTTTACGGGAATACCAGGCGTGTTTGTACCATTAAAAGAAACAATTGAAAGCTTTAAAGCCATCGTAGAAGGTCAGTGCGACGACATTCCAGAAGCAGCATTTTATATGGTTGGCGGACTTGCATCTGTCATCGAAAAAGCAAAAACAGTATAAGGATACAAGAAATTGAGTGAATTTATATTTGAAATCTTAACCCAAGAAATTCCTGCAAGAATGCAAGAAAAAGCATGTCAGGATTTAAAGAAAATTTTACAAGAACAGCTTGTCCAAGCAAACCTGTCTTTTGAAAATATTGAATCTTTTGTCACACCAAGACGCCTTGTTGTTTGCGCAAAAGGATTGCCACTATCTCAAAGCACGCAAACTCAAGAAAAAAAAGGCCCCAAAATTGACGCACCAGATCAAGCGCAAAAAGGATTTTTTCAAAGCGTGAATATGTCTCCAGAACAATGTCGTCAAGTGGATACAGGAAAAGGAATCTATTGGATGGCCGATGTTGTTCAAGAAGGACTTCCAACTAATCAAGTTTTAGAAAAAATCATCAAGTACATTTTAAATGAGCTGACCTTTGCAAAATCCATGCGCTGGGGTGATAAGAAAATGACATGGGTTCGTCCCATTGATCAAATCATGCCTCTTTTTAATGGGCAAAAAGTTGAAGTTCAAGATCTTGAAATTCCTGTCAAAGCAACAACATCTGGTCACCGTTTTATGGGAGAGAAAGAAATTTCCGTCACTTCATTTGAAGGATATAAATCAGATCTTTTAAAAAATAATGTTATCGTAGACTCTGCTCAGCGCCAAGAAATTATCATCAATCAAATTCAAAAATTGCTTGAGGGAGGGCCTTACAAGTTGATTCAGGACCCAGGCCTTTTAGCCGAAGTCACGGGCCTTGTTGAATGGCCTCATGTTTTAAAAGGATGCATTGATGAACAGTTTATGGTTTTGCCAAAAGAGCTTTTAATTGCTGTTTGCAAAAAACACCAACGTTATTTTCTAGCACAAGACGATAAAGGAAACCTTGCCCCATTTTTCCTTTTTGCAGCAGGAATCACCCCACAAGATGGCGGAAAAACAGTTGTTTGTGGGAACGAGCGTGTTTTACGCGCAAGGCTTTCTGATGGCCTGTTTTTCTTTCAAACTGATCAAAAGAAAACTCTTCAAGATCACCTTGAAGGTCTAAAAACAAGGGTTTTCCACCAAAAACTTGGATCCATGTTGGAAAAGGTTGCGCGCATATCAAACCTTGCCATTAAGATTAACCAGGTTACATTTAAACTTGATGAATCACGCATTCTGGAAGCTGCAAATTTGTGTAAGGCTGATCTTGCAACAGGACTTGTGAATGAATTCCCAGAACTTCAAGGAATTGCAGGAAAATATTATGCAAGACTTCAAAACATGAACGAAGATGTTGCTTTGGCGTTTGAAGAGCATTATAAGCCACAAGGTCCAAATGATACATGCCCAAAAAACCCATTAAGCGTGATCATTGCTCTTGCCGATAAAATCGATACACTTCTTGGCTTTTTTAGCATTGGTGAAAAACCAACAGGTTCAAAAGACCCATTTGCTCTGCGCCGGTCAGCCCTTGGCATTATAAGATTGATTTTGGAAAATAACTTATCCTTCAATCTTTATCAGCTTTTAACTTCCCATATGGAACATTCAGCTGCAGAAGTGTTTGAATTCATTCTAGAGAGATTTAAAGTGATGCTCAAAGATCAGAATATCCCTCATGATGTGATGAATGCGTGTTTGAACCATCAAGATATTAAAGATCAAAATCTTCCAGAAGTTGCAAGAAAAGTTGAATCCATTTCCCATATCATGTCGCAAAAAGAAGGGGAAGTTTTAAGAGGCGTTTTCTCAAGAGCCGCCAATATTTTAAAAGGCGTTCAAAACACCGCGCATGTATCACCAGACCTTTTTGAGCAACAGGAAGAAAAAGACCTTTTTGAAGCGTTTTTTAAAATTCAAGAAGCATCTGATTACACACAAGCCTTCAATGGGTTGTTAACATTAAGCTCCCCATTAAATGCATTTTTTGATCATGTGACAGTCAATGATCCAAATCCATCCCTTAAAGACAATCGAATCGCCCTGCTCTCCCAAATTCGTGATTTTGCCTTGCGTTTTGTTGACTTTTATGCATTTTGTGGGTGACAAGAATCAAAGAATTAAACTTGTATGTTACAAGTTTTTAAGGTATAATTCGTTATTATATGCGCAAAGAGTGTGATCATTATGTTTGGAATTCTAACTTGTTTTTGGTGGTGTTTTGGAGCACAAGAGGCGGAAGAGCCAAAACCACAAATATCATCACCGCCAAATCCTGTAGTGACACAGACGTATGATCACGATGAAAGAAATGGCAGTTTTGATACTGTAGATTTGAATAGATACGAAGAATTCGCAGGTGTACAAAGAAAACGCTCTGGCGAAAATGAGGAGAAATAAAAATGGCTTATAGCAAAGATGTTGTTGATCACTATGAAAATCCACGTAACGTTGGAGCTCTTGATAAAGATTCCCAAAATGTAGGGACTGGACTTGTAGGCGCGCCTGCATGCGGAGATGTAATGAAGCTTCAAATTGAAGTGGGTGATGATGGTCTGATTCGTGATGCAAAGTTTAAAACATTTGGATGTATGGCCGCAATTGCGTCTTCATCTCTTGCTACAGAATGGATCAAGGGTAAAACTTTAGAAGAAGCCGGGAAAATCAAAAATACCGACATTGCCTCCCATTTAGCACTCCCCCCCGTTAAAATCCATTGCTCCATTTTGGCACAAGACGCCATAACTGCAGCAATTGGAAATTATAACGCAAAGAAGGCTTAACTAACTCCTGTTGTGGATGTTGTGTTTCGAGTCAAATCAAACATGCTTTCATTCTTTCCCAAAAGAATGCCTTCTTGATCATAGTTAAAAACTGTGTGCGTATATTTTGTGTAACGAATTGAAAGTATTGCAATTTCTGTAGAATCTGCGTTTGTTTGCTCACCATCAACACTTAAGAGATAACAATTATTAAAAACAAGCTGATCCGTTATTTTATTCGTCCCTCCAATATTAGCAAGTGTTACAACTGTTATTTGCTGCACAGGCGAGCCACTCATGAAGGTATTTTTAAGATCAGATATATAGTTCCCCTTTTGAATTGTAACGGAAAGCGGGCTTGCCGTAATAGTTGCAGAAGAAAAAAGATCAGCTCCAGCCTCAGGGGAAACAATTTTTTCAAATGAAAAAGTTGATTTGTATAAAGGACCAAAAACCTCAAATCCTTCGACAGCAGATTTCAATTGAGGAGTGCCAATTGTTGTTTCAATGTTAATCATATAGGTTTGAGAACTAGATCCTGCTGTTGCTGCCATAATATTTATTAACTCCCTTTGAGTTGTAATTCATCAGGAGTTAATTCTATAGCAGTTTAGATTCTATCTCAAGCTATATTTTAAGCCGTTGTATTTGTTGCCAAGTCAAACATAGATTCATTTTGCCCAGGAGGAGTCCCATCTTGTTTATGTTGAAAGACGGTGTGTGTGAATTTTGTGTAACGAATATTTAAAATAGCCGTTTCGGTTCCATCGGCAAGTGTTTTTGTGTCAAGAGACAGCAAATAACAATTATTAAAAATAAGCCTGTCACTTATTTTATTTGTTCCCCCAACATTTGAAAGTGTCAATAAGGTGATTTGCGCAATAGGAGATCCATTTAAAAATGTATTTCGCAAATCAGAAATAAAACCTCCTTTTTGAATTGTAATATTCAATGCCGATGCTGTGATCGTTGCTGATGCAAACAAATCAGCTCCTGCTTCAGGTGCCACAATTTTTTCAAATGAAAAAGATGATGCGTATAAGGGGCCATAATCCTGGAATCCATCAATAGTAGAAGAAAGTTGAGGTTTTCCAATAATTGTTTCAATGTTGATAATATGAGATTGAGATTGAGATGCAGTTGGTGTTGCCATTTTATATGCTCCTTTTTATAAATTAAGCTGTAATGTTTTTAGAGAAGTCATAAATGGACTCTGTTTTTCCTAAAAGACCGCCCGTAATATCATCGTATGCATATAATGTATCTGTATATTTTGTAAAACGTAATGTTAGCGTATTATAATTCATAGCTGTTTTTACATCATTGCTTGGAGACATTTTCAAGATATAGCAATTTTCAAAAAGGATGGTTTCTCTTAGCTGATTTGTACCATTAACATTGGCAAGCTTTGCAATATTGATTTTTAAGAAAGGTGTTCCTTGAATAAAATGTGTCTCCATGGTTGGAATATAAACGCCTGATGCAATTTTGATCACAAGCGGTGTTGCTTTTATCTGGGCAGACGTATCAAGTAAACCTCCAGCACCTGCACCAATTGTTGTACTAAATGAAAAATCTTGACTATAAAGAATTCCAAATCCTTCGTAGCCATCTACATTTGATGAAAGAGCTCCATCAATATCAACCATATTCTTTATGGAAGACGTTCCAGTTGTTCCTGCCATTTCTTTTCCCCTTGATGTTGTTATTTTTTAAGTTCCTATAGTTCAACATCGCATGGAAAAGTTACAAAATGATTAACGATATATCAGAAATTTGATTTTTTATAAAAAACATTTAAATCTAGCTTCTGTCGACATTTATTTTAACCATAGGAATATTCCAGCTATAGTGACAAAGGCAAGGAAGGAGGAGGCGATTTTATCGTAACGTGTTGCGACTCTTCGGAAATGCTTGAGTTTGCCAAATAAACA
>CAZCFE010000025.1:0-12866 GCA_964497925.1 uncultured Alphaproteobacteria bacterium
ATCTCCAAGTGCTGCAATCTCTTCTGTTAACCTTGTCACCTCTGCTTGCTTTGCATCGGCCAATTCCTCTTCATTTTGAGCCAGCAATCGCCTCTTTTGCGCAATTTCCCCTCTAAGACTTTTAGAATCGTCAGCTTCTATTTTTTGATTCAACTCCGCAAGTTCTTGCCCTAATTCTATCAGCTTAAGTTGTTTTTCTTGCAAACTGGCTTGAAGCTCTGCGCGTCTTTCATCCAAACGCTCAATGGTTAGCGACAATTGTCCCACATTCAAAGCGACTTTTAACTGTCCCTCCAGATCCAGCTTCTGAATCTGGAGCCCATCTATTCTGCTTAATAGAAGTGAATTTTCTTCTCTAAATCGAAACTCCATTTCCTCTTTTTCTTGTTCAGCTTGAACAAGAAGATTGTTCAATTCCTGTTCTTTTGCCTTCAAAACAGCAATTTGATCCCCCTGATCATCAATCTGTCTCAAAGCCCTTGAAAGCTGGCCTTGCACATTCGAAAGTTCGTTTTCAAGTCTTGCAATTTTTGCTTGAGCCTGTTGATATTGATATTCACGCCAAAATGTTTTGCCAATGCTTTGATCATGGTCTGCGGTAAAAGAATCACTAAAGCGAATTTTTAAAGGATTTGCCTCCTGACTAATTAATTTCTGAAGTTCAGAAGTTTCCTCTAAAAATTCAATAACACCATCTAAGAACAGTTTTTTCACACAAACAGCACCATCATCCTTCGTCATCAAATTTTTTAAATCTTGATCTGTAATAAACGATCTATCCTCGGCAGAACCCCCAATCTTAGTTGTGGTCTCGTTTCCTTCTCCATCGACTGCTTGTAACATAACTTCGTCAGAGATAAATCTTCCGCCATCCCGAGTCAAATACTGAGCGAAAATATCGATCTTTGAAACATTCATCTTCCCATTAATGGTTAATACCTCCCCAGCTTGAAGCCAAAGATATTGAACATTTATTTCTCCTGTATCAAGGGCCCCTTGATACATGTCTTGTTGCAAATACACATGCTCCGCTCGTTCAATCTGAAGTTTGCCCCCTATCCCCTCCAATCCAATAGGCAATTCTAGAGTCCCAATGTTGCCCTCAACATTAAAAATAACATCACCATCTGAAGAATGAAAGCCAGCTTTCATTTCGTTATCCTGGTAATCTTTAATTGTACTGCCTGTAATATTACCCTTTGCTATAATACGAAGTCCGTTTGTCGAGTGAACGGATCCTTGCAAATGAATGCCTCCGCTTCCCGCACTTAATATGAGAGGTTTGGTTAAATCAATGTTCTCAAGAACTGTTATTGTGTCTC
Source organism: uncultured Alphaproteobacteria bacterium (assembly GCA_964497925.1). Lineage (GTDB taxonomy): Bacteria > Pseudomonadota > Alphaproteobacteria > CAIYWZ01 > CAIYWZ01 > CAIYWZ01. Next base: position 1,323 of record CAZCFE010000025.1, read on the forward strand.
CTTCATAAATAGTCGTGGCCCCTTCATCATCCTTCGCAACAACCTCGCTCATGCCCTCTGGCATTGGCATACCTCGAGTATCTTGAATCAAACCTATATCTTTGGGATCAAATAAAACAACTCCTTCTTTTTGGCCAGTTGCTAAAACATTAAAAGAAGAAAGCTTTGTTAAATATTTTTTACCAGATCCTTCAAAAAGACCAGAACGCCCCTTTGATGATCGCATATCCACACTTCCTAAAAGAGTTGTATCATAATCCGCCCATAAAACCCCCATACCTGCATCATCAACCCCAGAAAAGTTCAGTATCGCTTTTTCACCAAAAATAACCGATTGTGCATTTATCATTTTTATGTTCGATGATTCTTTTATACGCGCAACAATATCCTTATCAAGCTTAAATTTCTCTAATTTTTCTTCATATTTTCCATCAATAACTCCGCCATGCCAAGTTCCACCAATAAAAATATCTCCACCTTTGCCGGTGAAAGATGAGGCGTCTGCTTTTCCTTGCATGTTAATAACTTGACCGCTAACCACAATAAAGCCACCATCTCCATTGCTTTTTTCGGCTTGAATCAATGCCTTTTCGCCAATATGAGTCACCGTATCATGACCTGATCCAATAATAACTGTTCCTGATTCTATACGCGCATGTTCAATACTGGCTGAATTTCCTGTGCTTGAAATTGAGCGAACGATATTTAAAACGTCCACCTCATCTTGAAATACACAAATCCCATCGTTCAAACCCAATTGTTTTGCAAGCTTCTTTGCTTTTTCAAGAGACTCTTTGGCTGGTTTTGATTTTATATCAAATTTTATTAAACCATCCCCATAAAGATCTAAATCTTGGCCATTCCCCATATAAGTTGTTCCAGCTTTTGCCACAATAACCCCAAAGTTTGCAGCTGCAGGCGACACAAAAGCAACAAGCCCTCCAGAGTTAACCTTAATCGTTCCTTCGTTTGTAATCAATGCCTCTTTTTCTCCAGAATCTGGCATCATATGAATCTTGCCATTTGCAATTTCTTTGACCCGTCCTGCAACAACGGTTAAATTCGCCACATCCACAACAGACCCATCTTTAAATGCAACACCCCCTGGAAAGGCCATCACAACCGAACCTTGGGATTCAATTCTTCCTAAAACCTGGGCTTGTCTTTTATCAAGCGTTTCCATAATAAAGGTTGCAGAACGTGCCTGGTCAATCTTCATTTGAGCATCTCGCCCCACAAATACCGCCTTATCATTGAGCTCATACTGTACGCGTCCAATAGCTTCTCTTGATGTGACAAGCATCTTTCCTGCAGACTCTAAAGCATGCGCAACATTTCCATGCAAAACAACCGGTTTTTGAGGCAAAGCATGATCTTGTGACCACACGGCTTGTTGCTCACACACGATAACAGTTAAAGCGGTTGTTGCTAAAATTTGAAAGTTTTTATAATTTTTTTTCATTTTTTTCTTCTTCTAATTAATTATTAATGAGTTTTATTTACTAGATTTAAAAAACGCAGATCTTGACTCCAATGACATTACATGTATGGTTTTATCTGTGCGTAAAACACCAACAGACCTTGGAAGAGTTAATTTTTCCTTCTGATCACCAAAAGCATACTTCAATCCCGCTGACCTGCTATATTCCAACCCGAATCCACTGATCCTGAGTAATAAATTTAACGCCTCGTCTTGATCCGTAATGGGAAATAACACTTCTAAAAAAAGACCTGCAGAAATAGGATTCTCAAGAACGCTTGCAACACTTTCTAAAATATGTCTTTTTTCAGATTCAGATCTCATCAACTCAACAATATATTGAACCGGATACCCTTCTTCCCTTTTCTCAAATACATGTGTTAATAAAGAACCTCTAAACTCTTGATATAACACTCTCCCAGCTTCTTGATCGCCCACCAAAGATTCAACATATGAATTCAGTCCATCAATTCTTTCTTGTTCGATTAGAGGCTTAGCTTGGGCAACAGATGACCTTGACGATACAGAACTTCCTCGTCTGCTAGACCCTCCACTTGAGGTTCCAACAGCTTCACTCACTTCTTGTGAATCACCAAATATAGAATATGAAGATAATGCTTTCAGGACCCTTTCCCTTACTTTATTATCTGAAAAATCTGTCTCTCCACCAAGAACAGATCCCAATCTACCCTGCTCCATATATTCACATATGGATACATATACCCCATTATCTTTCAAAGAATAAGCCTGATCAAAAGCCTTGACTAACCCTTGTTGCGTTTTATGTAAAAGATAAAGCCTTCCTTCTTCTTCCGTCATGAACGCACCAATAGAAAAAGGAAGGCTTAGATCATCATAATCCCCACGACCAAATGCATAGAAGAAGTTAGAAAAACTGATAGTATCCAATCTTTCCTCTTGAATTTCTCTCAGCAATCCAGAATTAATAATTGCCAACTTTAATTGCTCTAAATCATGACTGTTTGATCCTAGATCCATAACAGATGAAACGATCGAGCCTCGATCTGGCGTTCCACCACTGTTATCTTCATTGGCTTCAGGAATAGACTTTAATCCGCGGTTATGTTGTATTAACTTTTGTTGAGTAGGAGCTGAAAATTTTATTTCTTCAGGTAGATCCTCTCTTGACTCCCCTGAAACAGATTCGATACCATTGCCAACAATTTCTGTACCATCATCTTGTTGGTCATCCTTAGGGTCATCTTTCAAGCAACAACAACAGTAATAGACAACTCCGCCAGTAATCGCAAGAACAGTACTCACAATAAACCAACTCTTCCAGTTTGATTCTGTGATAGTTTTTTCATTTATAAAAACAGAGGAATAAGAAGAATGCACACCAGAAGGTGAATCTAATAAAGCCGTCAATTCAGAAGTCTGAGCTGCCCTAACAATCTGAGAGCTCATCAAGATTACAGCCATTAAATAAATATTTTTTTTCATTTTTTTCTTCTTCTAATTAATTATTAATGAGTTTTATTTACTAGATTTAAAAAACGCAGATCTTGACTCCAATGACATTACATGTATGGTTTTATCTGTGCGTAAAACACCAACAGACCTTGGAAGAGTTAATTTTTCCTTCTGATCACCAAAAGCATACTTCAATCCCGCTGACCTGCTATATTCCAACCCGAATCCACTGATCCTGAGTAATAAATTTAACGCCTCGTCTTGATCCGTAATGGGAAATAACACTTCTAAAAAAAGACCTGCAGAAATAGGATTCTCAAGAACGCTTGCAACACTTTCTAAAATATGTCTTTTTTCAGATTCAGATCTCATCAACTCAACAATATATTGAACCGGATACCCTTCTTCCCTTTTCTCAAATACATGTGTTAATAAAGAACCTCTAAACTCTTGATATAACACTCTCCCAGCTTCTTGATCGCCCACCAAAGATTCAACATATGAATTCAGTCCATCAATTCTTTCTTGTTCGATTAGAGGCTTAGCTTGGGCAACAGATGACCTTGACGATACAGAACTTCCTCGTCTGCTAGACCCTCCACTTGAGGTTCCAACAGCTTCACTCACTTCTTGTGAATCACCAAATATAGAATATGAAGATAATGCTTTCAGGACCCTTTCCCTTACTTTATTATCTGAAAAATCTGCCCCTCCACCAAAAACAGATCCCGATTTACCCTGCCCCATATATTCACATATGGATACAGATACCCCATTATCTTTCAAAGAATAAGCCTGATCAAAAGCTTTGACTAACCCTTGTTGCGTTTTATGTAAAAGATAAAGCCCTCCTTCTTCTTCCGTCATGAACAGGCCAATAGAAAAAGGAAGGTTTAGATCATCATAACCCCCACGACCAAATGCATAGAAGAAGTTAGAAAAACTGGTAATATCCAATTTTTCCTCTTGAATTTCTTGCGGCAATCCAGAATTAATAATTGCCAACTGCAATTCATCCAAACCCCTGTCAGTATTTTGTGCCGAAATTCCTGAAAAACTGTTTTTGGAAATCTGAGATCTATCAGGACTACCAAAAGCAGACCCCCCCTCATTAGAACCCTCTGTAACTTTTGTAATACTTCTGGGCATTTCGCTAAGTCTTTTAGCAGTCAATTGTGGAACAAGATGCGCATTTAATAAAGGATTCGTAGTATCATATTTCCCTTCACCACTTTTCCCCTCTTCTCTACCTATCTCAGATATGGGGTTCACACTCTCAACGCCACTAACCGACACATTTTGAAGTGTTTTTTCAGGATCTTCTTCTTTCCCTCCAAAACAAGGACACCATCCACACGCCATAGCTGTTTGACTCATCAACGCTACCATCGCGCTTGCTGCAAAAATATTTTTTCTCATTCTTCTAATTCCTTAATTTTTATTAATTTTTATCCACATATAAGATTTTAGGGACAAAAAAACGCAACACTGCTTAAAGCAGTCTTGATATTTTAAATTAAATCATGGTGCGACTTTTACGCCTTTGGTCCCTAATTTACCCTATGGTTCTTTAAAACCAGCTAATTTACACTCTTTATACAACATCTTTTATTCAAAATTCAATAAAAAAATGATTATTCAATATAAAAAAACCTTCACAAGTGATTGTAGATGTATGTTATGATGAATTTATGTGAAAAAAATTCAAGAAAAATGGACATGGAAATTCAAGATATATTAAAAAAAATATACGGCTATTCCTCATTTCGGGGAGATCAAGAAGCCATTATTAACCATGTGATTCATGGCGGGAATGCGTTTGTTCTGATGCCAACGGGCGGCGGGAAATCTCTGTGTTATCAAATTCCTTCACTTTATAGAAATGGCATAGGAATTGTCATATCTCCTTTAATTGCCTTGATGCAAGACCAAATTTTTGCCTTGAAAAATTTAAATATTCGCTGTGCCAGCATCAACTCTTCCATGTCTTTTGATGAAATTGCACAAACCATGAAAGACGCTAAAAGTGGTCACTTTGATATGCTTTACGTTTCCCCAGAACGGCTTTTGACGGATAATTTCTTAGGGTTTTTAATGAACCTTCCCATTGCCTTGTTTGCCATTGATGAGGCACACTGTGTCTCGCAATGGGGCCATGATTTCAGACCTGATTATGTCAACTTATCTATTCTTGCTCAAAAATTTCCAGACATTCCAAGAATTGCCTTAACCGCAACAGCCGATGCCGCAACAAGACGCGATATTGTTGAAAAATTGGAACTACAAAATGGAAAAACATTTATCACTGGATTTGATCGCCCCAATATTTACTATGCAATTCCAAATAGCAACAACCCCAAACAACAATTGTTACGCTTCATTCAAAGCAAATATATGGGGAAAAATGGTATTGTTTATTGTATTTCAAGAAAAAAAGTAGAAGAAATGGCGGCTTGGCTTCAAGAAAAAGGGTTTAACGCCCTTCCCTATCACGCAGGAATGCAAACCGCACAAAGAGCTCAATTTCAAGATCGGTTTCTTAAAGAAGACAACATCATCATGGTTGCAACAATTGCTTTTGGGATGGGGATTGATAAGCCGGACATACGCTTTGTTGCGCATATGAATATTCCAAAAAATATTGAAGCCTATTATCAAGAAACTGGCAGAGCTGGCCGTGATGGCCTTCCTGCTGAAGCAGTGATGTTTTATAATATTGGCGATGCAGTTATGCTGCGCAATTTTATTGATGAATCCAACGCGCCAGAAATACAAAAAAGAATTGAACATCAAAAAATGAATGCTTTAATTGGACTTTGTGAGTCAGGCACATGCAGGCGGCAAATCATTTTGGAGTATTTTGGGGATAAAAGCGACCCTTGCGGAAATTGCGACACATGCAAAAACCCTGGCGATATGTTTGATGCAAGCGTTGCCACTCAAAAAGCAATATCTTGCGTCTTGCGAACAGGGGAAAGATTTGGCGTCATTTATTTAATTGATGTTTTGCAGGGAAATAAAACAGAAAGAGTTGAAAATTTCAATCATAACATGTTGAGCACTTTTGGGATTGGAGCAGAGTATGGAATTGATGAATGGAAGAATATTTTTCGTCAATTAACATCTTTAAATCTTTTACGCGTTGATGTTGCAGGGTTTGGTGGTCTTCATATTACCGATAAAGGTCGAGATTTTTTACAAAGCCCTTATATGCTCAAACTTAAAAAATACACACCTCAAATCAAGCAACCTTCAAAAAAAGATATCACTCTTAAAAAAGAACACACATTCTCACATCCACAAGAAGAAGCACTTTTTCAAAAACTGCGAGCATTAAGGCTGACCTTAAGCAAAGAGGCAAACATTCCCCCCTATGTTATTTTTCACGATAAAACGCTTATTGATATGGTCAAGGAAAAACCCAGAACACGCTTTGAATTCTTGAACATCAGCGGCGTGAGCGAAGTTAAAAGTCAAAAATATGGGGATCTGTTTTTAAAAGCAATTCATGAGAATTAAACATAAAAGACTTCTTTAGGGGCCTCAACTCCCAAAGAAGTCGTAAGTTCAAACTTCAAGACCATAACGCGCAGCATAAACTTTGTTTGCTTTATCGACAAAATCGGCTAAATCTGGATGCAAGTCATCCCAAACCTTTCGAAGCTGGGGAGTTTTTAAATAAAAGATTGTCACTTCAACAAATTTTTGGCGCGTAAGTGGAGAAATTGCATTTGCAAGATCATAATTATGGTCCAGTAAATTCTGTGTCTCAACAGAGTCTGGGACTCTTTTTTCCACAACCAAAGCCACAAGTTCGTTTTGCATTTCTTTTGCTTTGTCTTTCAACTCTTCATTTTCCTGCATACTTGTGTTTTTAATACGCTCTCTTTGCTGTTTAATTTCCTCTTGAGTAATCATGCCATTTTGAATCATATATCTTTCAAACACATACTCCCCTTCTTCAACTTCCCCTTCTTTTATTAATTTTTCTTCTAGCTCTTTAACTTTTGTACGCTGTTCTTGGATTTGATCTATTGTCACTTTCCCACTTTCAATCAAATATTGCTCGAACTCTTTTTGGTCCCGAACAAACCCTTGGTAGAATTCTTTATGTTCCATTTTTGTTTTTCCTTCTAAATAGTCAATCGTTTCATTAATTGTTTGAATCAACCGTTTTTCATGGTTGATTTTATCCAGAAGGATGGATTTGTGGTTTTTAAGGGCTTCAATTTTATTAAAATCTGACCTTTTGAGAATATCGCCAATTTCATTTAAAGAAATTCCCAACTCACGGTAAAAAAGAATTTGCTGCAATATCAAAAGTTGTTCTTCGCCATAATACCTGTAACCATTTTCACCACGAGATTTTGGCCTTAATAACCCAATCTCATCATAAAAATGAAGCATCCTCACGCTTACATTTGATATTTTTGCAAGTTCTTTAACTGTGTAATTCATCTTTAAAATCCTTTTTCATCTTTCATAAAAACATGTCTAAAGTATAACGCAACGTCAAGGTCAAGGGAAATTTTCATTTTATATTGGAATTGACAAACTCAATATAGAAAATGTATGATTCACCCCTCAAAAACAAAGGATAAAATCATGAAACTAAAAATATATTTAATGAGTATTTGCATACTAACCAATTTTACAACTCATGGAGAAAGCATTACTCCTGCCCCTTTGATTCGTATCAAAGTTGCAAGCGTGAGCGTTAACCAAACCGTATATGATTATGCACGTAATGTGGATCATCATATCAAAGCGATTGATATGGCAGTTAAAGACAATGTGGATGTTTTATCTTTTCCAGAACTAAGCTTAACCGGGTATGCCGCCGATGATTATCATCAATGGAATAAAAATAATGAAACTGTTTGGCGTCAAATTCAATATATTGCATCTTATGCTAAAAGTAAAAATCCAAACTTGATTATTTCTTTAGGCGCCCCATGGCATCATAGCGATAAAAATTTAATCGCCAACGACCCTCTTTATAACATCAATGATAGGGCTTACAATACGCAAATTACAATTACAAATGGTAAAGTAGTTGGAATTGGGGCAAAAGCAATACTTGCAAATGGGCCGGTTGAATATGAAAATAGGCATTTTCAAACTTGGCCTATCACACAAGCAACCATCAATATAACCCTTCCTGATGGCTCAAGCGTTCCTTTTGGGAAGCCTGTTATTTCCTTTGGGGATAATAAGAATAAACTCACATTATTTCACGAACAATGCGCTGAAGCTTGGCCTGGAATAAAAGATGATTCAACAATCACGCATAAAGAACAAACTGAAGCTCGAATTATCGCATCCTTATCTCTTTCAACTGATTTATCTCTTGTGCTCAACCCTAGCGCAAGCCGTCCACAAGCTGCTATCAATAAAGAATTGTTACGCATCAAAGGTTTATGCATAACAGGATCCGCTTATTCAGGAGCCTATATTTATACAAACTACCTTGGATCTGAATCAGGTATTTATGCAGCAGAAGGAAGCCAAATTTATGCCCAAAACGGAAAAATGATCCATCATGGGCAACGTTATAACTTTGAGGATATTTCTTATAGCAGCACGACAATTGATTTACCAGTTGCTAAAAAAGGAACTCTTCACTCTCATATTGAACACACTTTCTCAAATCATGAGCCTTCTAAAAAAGGCGGAGAATCTGATTTTGAAAAAGCAAAAGGAGAAGAATTGGCATATGAGGAATTTATGCGCTCTATTTCTCTCTGGCTGCGTGATTACCTAGCCAAGCAATCATGGCCAGCACAAGGTTACGTGATATCGCTTTCCGGAGGAGCAGATTCAGGTTACGGCGCCGTTGCGCTTGCAACAATGATTGAGCTTGACATCAAACAGGAAGGGATTGAAGGGTTTTTCAAACGTTTCCCTCTGCTTAAGTGCAAAGAAGAAGCATTAAGTATTTTAAAAAATCAAGGGGAATTAGCATCCGTTGATTTTATTAAAAAGAATATGCTCACCTTTATTTATCTTCCCACAAACAACAGCTCATCAACAACTTTAAATGCTGCGCGTATGCTCATCGAAGGAGGAGAGCTTCCAAATGGGACAAAAGTAAAAGGTATTGGAGGGACATTTACTGTTCATAATGTTCAACAAAATTTAGATGAATATTTAATCACACACGCATCAATTGATATGAACAAGACAATTGAAGATGCCAAACAGGACTCTTCACAAAGCGGATTTACGAATTGGATGATTCAAAAAATATCAAATATATCTGGATTCACAGGAATATATCAAGCTTGGATGGAATATAAAATCAAGCAAGAAATTCAAAAATTTGTAAATGCTCCTGTGGGATCAAATCCAAAATTGCCCGACTACATTCAAAAAAACACAAAACGATTAATCCCAACATGGTCAAACCCCAAAGATGACTTAACAATGCAAAATTATCAAGCACGTACACGTTTGGTTGTGCCGTGGGCGATTGCCAATCAAGAAAGCAAGATTCCTTTGGTCACATCTAACGCATCTGAAGCCGCTCTTGGTTATACAACTGCTGGCGGAGATATGCATATGGGTGGAGTGAATCCAATTGGCGGAATTCCAAAGTCCACAATTAAAGGCTCTTTGGTTTATTTTCAAGAAAAAGGTTTAATTGGATTACAACCCATTCCAATTTTGCACTATATCACAACTCAAGAACCCACAGCTGAGCTTCGCAAGCAAGAAGCAGATAAAGCTCCGCAAACAGATGAAGGCGATTTAGGATTCAGCTATTTGCAATCGGAAAAAATGGAAAGATTGATCATCACACAAAGAAACACACCCACAGAAGCTTTTCAGATTTTCTTGAAAGATAAGACTTTCCCAAGCGATGCTGTATCTTTGCGCAAGATTATATTGCAATTTTGTGATAGACGTTGGCCAGCAGCTCAGTTTAAGCGTATTATGGGCACTTTGGCCCCTTATGTTGGAGACAACTTTGACCCTCATGCAAGCGTTAGAACGACTGTCCTTGGGGATCATTTTAAAACAGACCTTGCCCTTATGACATTTGCAATACTGATCGATAAAAATGGTGGGCCTTTACAATTTGAGAAAAATTTTAATATTTCAATAGAAAGCGCAAAAGGAATTATTGAAAGATCAAAAGAGTTGAAAACAGAACTAACTTTGAATGAATGCCCTTTACTCACCATGAATTTAAACGAGCTAAAGACAAGTGAATTTATGAAAAAGCTAAAAAAATAAAAAAATCATGCTCAGTCCACAAATAAAAACCTTTGAATCTAATATCCTTAATCTTTATGGAAATGAAGGTCAAAAGTGGCTGAGCAGCCTTGATACAACAATCCAAGATATAGCATCAAAATATAATCTGCGCGATTTGAAACCTTTTTTGAATTTAACGTATAATTACGTCTTATCTGGTTTTCAAGAAAGCATGACTATTGTTTTAAAAATAAGCTTTGATTTGAAAAATTTAGAAAATGAAAGCCTTGGAATTGAATACTTTCAAGATTTTGGAGGAGTCAACATTATTGCAAAAGGCTCTGGATTTTTAATCTTGGAACGCGCATTTCCTGGCACATCACTTAAAAGTTATTTTCCCGACAAAGAGTCAGAATCAATTGAACTTGTCTGTGATGTTCTCCAGAAGCTTGCACAGGCTAAGTTACCGAAACAAGATACATTTCCTCATATCAAAGATTGGCTTCTTGCCTTAGATCAAGATTGGGGAATCCCTGAGCCTTTGCTTCAAAAAGCCAGAGAAATTCGTGATCAGCTTTTAAAAACGGCTGAGCCAAATGTTTTTCTTCATGGCGATTTACATCATGATAATATTTTGCAAAATGACGAAGATTGGCTGGTGATCGATCCAAAAGGTGTAATTGGCGAACCAGCGTATGAAGTGGCAGCTTTTATCCGCAATCCAATCCCGGAATTACTAAATCACGCTGATACTCCAAATATTATTCATAATCGTATCACTCGATTTTCTGAGCTCCTTGACTTATCATCGCAGCGAATCCTTGATTGGTGTTTTGTGCAAGCCGTGCTGAGCTGGGTGTGGGCAATAGAGGATGGTTGTGATGATATTTACCATAAAAATTTAACAGAATTCTTTGAGGGATATACAGATGTCTGATTACGATAAATCCAAGTGACAACGATATCTAATGCCGTACTCACTATCAAAAGGTTCACATTTAAAGCCTAGTTTTTTATAGAATCCCACAGATTCATCATCGGTTTCCAATAATATAGAACTTAGCGCGTGATCTTTTATTACTTTTTGAATCAGACAATTACCAATGCCGTGCTTTTTAAAATCATCAGACACGCTAATATGTTTAATAATAGCTTGAGCACCTTTAAGTTCAAAGCCAATAACAGCAATTAAATTTTTAGATGAAAAAGCGCCAATTAAAAATTGATTTGGCTTCTTATAATTTTGTAATACTTGGGCAATTTTTTCTGCAGATGGAGAGCCGATACTGGTCCTAATAACAGAGCCAAGGAATGGATACTCTGGTTTTATTATTTCAAAGATAATACTTTGTTGAATTAAGTTTAAATATTTTCTTAGGTTCTGTTGAGAAAATCATTTAAGCCATTGAAGAGCTGCAATAAAATGCAAG
>CAZCFE010000026.1:0-9806 GCA_964497925.1 uncultured Alphaproteobacteria bacterium
GAAGGGCCTTCTAAGGCCCTGGTGGGATCCCTCTTTGGGAATAAAATGGGAGCAGGGGGTGGATGCGCGTTCGAAAGGGAGATCTTTCACGTGCGTTCAAGATGACAAGAGGGGAGGAGGCTCAGGGTGACAAAAAAAGTGGGGGTCAGGGGAGGCAACAAGGGTGTTTATGACTCATCGCTGTTTTCAAAAGCAGGATGGCGGGCTCTTGGGAAAGGTGGTTTGGGGGGAAGGAGGGATGAAGGGTTGTGCCATCTTGCAACAATGTTCCTGATTTGATCTTTCGTTTCCTTAAAGACATCATGAAAATTTAAAGATAAATCAAACCTTTGAGGGTTTTGAGTTTCAATCAGTGCCTCTTTTTTTGCACGGGTTTTCTTTTTAAGAGCTTTTTCATACTCAATTGCTTCCCCAATATCCCTAAACTCCTTAAAGTATACCAGTTTTGAGCAGTTGTATTTACGGGTAAAGCCTTTGAAAGCTCCGGATTTATGCTCTAAAACCCTGTTCATTAAATCCCCCGTCACACCAATATAAAGAGCTGTGTTCGAAGCAGACATCATCATATAAACGCAATAATCCCGGGCCATTTTCCCCTCTTGTTGAACGATTAATGCAAATTGTGACATAAATAAGTTAAATTTTTGTGAATTTTTTCAAGGATTTATAAAGTGGATCCCATCTTGTCATCCCGAAGGGCCTTCTAAGGCCCTGGTGGGATCCCTCTTTGGGAATAAAATGGGAGCAGGTTGTGGATGCCGCGTTCGAAAGAGAGATCTTTCGCTTTCGCTCAAGATGACAAGAGAGGGAGGCGCACAGGACTCATCCTCTCCCAAGCCTAATTAAAGCTTCTGTGGCATTTACCTGCTCACGAACGGTCAAATTATTATCTTTCTCTATCTCCATCAAAATTCTTCTTGCTTCATTGAGAGAGTCACCCCCCCCCCAACTTAGCCAAATCGTTCGCTGCGTTCAATCTATAGTAAGTGTTTAGGATTTGAGTATTTGCTTTGTCCAAAAGTGAGCGCACTATGTTCGATAAAATTTCCTCTGCTTGAACTTGGGATTCACCCCCAAGCTGGATCAAAGTTTTTATGGTGTTCCTTTTTTAATTAATAGAGCCCGATACCTCCTTCATCATCCTAAGCGAGAAAAAATTATTTTATGCGCCTCTGGCTCTCTTTATAGTTGTTGAAGAATCAGCATGAGATCCATCATCATCATTGAAGCTTCGAACCCTAACATGGGGACTAAACTCAACGCCTCTTTTATGGCCCGTTACCCGAGTTGACTCTAAGTCAGGGGCAACTTCTAATTCCTGTGAACTGGGCAATTCTTGTGATTGGGCGGAAAAAGATGACTCTGGAAGGCTTGACTCACCTGGAATAACCGCTCCTTTAGATATCAAATATTCCCGGACTGGTGCGCTCTCAATTTGCTCCAGATTAATATTACTTAGATCTGCTCCATTTTCCACCAAATATTTCACAGTTTCAAGATGTCCTTTACATACAGCCAGATTCAAAAAAGAGAATGTTTGTGGTGTTTCTGATCCTATACGAACTTTTTTCTCTTCCACCAAATATTTAAAAACGTCAAAATACCCCTTTATAATAGCTACATGGGCAATATTAACATTTAGATCAAGGGGCTTTCCATCGCGAATGTAAGATAGTAAAAAAACCTGATTTGCGTCAAAAGTCTTTTTTCTTAAATATTCGATAACATCTTTTTCTGTTTTTCTGAATACACTATGAGCCCACTCTTGGTCTGGCTTAAACAGCATTTTTTTTCTTTTTTGTAAATATTCTTTGATTGATGGATTTTTAATTTTATTCAACTCCACCCCACTTACATCTGCTCCATTTTCCACCAAATATTTCACACTTTTAAATTTGTGATTGAGAATAGCCACAGACAAAGGAGACATGTCCTGTGAAGTTTTCGTATCTACATTCATGCCTTTTTCTTTTATAAAAAAACTGACAACTGCAATTTGTCCATACTTTGCTGCTATATGCAAGGGGAGATATTTGCTTGATGAATTTTCTAGTGTTATATCTGCCCTCATTTCCACCAAATATCTCACAATATCAAGATGTCCTTTTGATGCTGCTATATAGAGAGGGGAATATCCTTGTACACGATGCATATCCGCGCCTCTTTCCACCAAGTACTTCGCAACTTCAAGATGTCCTTTTGATGCTGCCAAATATAAGGGGGAGGGGGTCTTTGAAGTTTGCTTATGTATAGGCATGTTTTTGCCTTCTATGAAATACTTGACAACTTCAAGATGCCCATTTAATGCAGCGATATCCAAACAGGTTCGTTTCGTTGAAGTAATAATTCCAGTAGCCGAACCTCTTTCTTCTATTAAATATCTAACAAGATCAAGGTATCCTTTTTCTGAAGCTCTATGCAAAATATTCCCATCAGCGGATCCACTTCCAAAAGTAGAAGAAGAAATAGAAAAAACCTGATTCACATCAAAAGATAATTTTTTCAACCTTTCAATGATTTCTTGTTCTGGTTCTTTGGACAAAGCCAACTCCCATGCGGATGTTGGCGTAAACAGAATCTCTTGCATTGCTTCAGGCGCAGAGCGAGCCATTTTAAGCAATATACCAGCAATATTTTGTTCTGCATCCTGTGGTAACTCTTCACTGGCAATCAAGCACGCGTTTTCACAAGTAAGTGCCACGATGATGGCTGCAATTAAATGTAATTTTTTTCTCATAATTTTGTGTTCCTTTTTTAATTAATCATGCAAGATCGCTTGCTTAACTGTTATATAAGGGTAATGAGATTTAATTTCAAGAGCTTTTTAAAAATTAATCTATTTTCTAGGCTCAACTTCCTCCACGTGACCTCGACACCTTTTACCAAACTCAATCAAGTATCCCGCAGAATTCAAATTTTCAATAATATCTCCTTCGTGGAAAACTTCCTCCACGTGACCTAGATACCTTTCACCAAAAGCCATCAAAGACCGCGCAGCGTTGATTTTGTCGGAAATTTCTTGACTTGGATCAGTTGCAACATTGAATAAAAAACATTCTCCTTGACGTTGATATCTTTGGCTAAACCATAGCAAGTGAATTGCGGCGTCTACTTTGTGGTGAACAGGTGCATCTATATCATTTATAACATTGGATAAAAAATCTTCCGCTTGAGCGTGATATCTTTGGCTAAACTCTATCAAAGGCATTGCAGCATTCATCCTGTTTAGAAAACTCAGATCTGCTTCACTCATACCATAATGTTGATATCTTTCTTGAAAAACCTCATATTCTTCATTCATAACATTGAATAAAAAATCTTCCGCTTGACCTTGATATCTTTGGCTAAACTCTATCAAATATTGCGCAGCATTTACTCTGAAACGCTTTGTTATAGAATTGTCCTGCGCTATTTCCAATAAAACCTGAGCTTGTGAAACTTTAAGTTTTTCTCCAGAGTCGATCAAGTTTTTTACAGACCATATTTTGTTACGAACAGACATATTTGGATATTTCTCCATACTTATCATGCTGCTAAAGGCTCGTAACCTTGCTGTATCTTGATGGGGATACTTTATATATGGGGTTGGATTTGATTGAGTTATTTGAGGATAAATGTCTATATAAGGCTGCAAAAAATCTGCCATTTTCTCAAGCCCTTGTATTACACAAGAATCCTCTTCCACTATTTGATCAAAAACACTCGAGTTTCTAAGCGAGTATGAAGTTTTGAGCGCCGGATATACGGTAAACATTTGTTTTATAAATCCTGAACTCACAAAAGGGCAACCAGAAGAAAAAGCTTTTGCAAATAGCTTCAAGTAATCATCCACATGAATAGATGCATCCAATATCAAGCCTGGAAAAGTATTTTTATATGCATTCCAGTGTCCCTTTGAAGTTTGTGCAAACTTAAGAACCTCTTCCACCTTTAAAAAACTCATCGTAAAACAGCTCAGATCTGCATAAAATTGTTGCGGGTCTTGATTCTCATTTGTATGGGGCATTGACCAGATGTAAGTTTCTGATAAGATCTTACTGCTGTCCATAGCATGCGCATTTGATGACATGAATGCTGTGATGATGGCGGCAATTAATTTTAATTTCTTTTTCATGGTGACTGTGTTCCTTTTCTTGGGGTTGCATAAGCAAGATCTCTTGGCTTAACTGTTATATAAGGGTAATGAGATTTAATTTCAAGAGCTTTTTCTGTATTATGACCCTTGAGCTTTCTGACCTTGGAAATCACGAAGTTTTCTCTTTCGTTGACTTTCTAGAGTAAAGTTAGGTTCACCTTTAGGAGTTAAAGAAGAAGTGTTTCTTTTTAGAATTTCAGATATTCGTTTATTTTTTTGATCGAGCAAATATGTCTTGATTTCCTGACTCGCAACCCCCCAAACATGACCCCATTGTATACATGCATTTCTTTCTTCTGCCAAATACTTCACGATATCAATGTGTCCATAGAATGCGGTTAAGTGCAAAAGGCAGAATCCCCCTGAGTCTCTCTCATTTATATCCCCCTTTTTTTCTTCTACCAAATACTTCACGACACTCAGATGTCCGTTTTTTGCAGCTTTTTGTAAAAGGGAATCTTTGCCTTGATCTTTTTGGTTTACATCAGCACCTTTTTCTTCTACCAAATACCTCACGATACTTAGATGTCCGTTGCTTGCAACTAAGTCCAAAAGGGAGACTCCGTTTGAGGTTTTTTCGGTTAAATCCCAACCTTTTTCGTCCGCCAAATACTTCACGATACTCAGATGTCCGTTTAATGCTGCCATATGTAAAAAGGAGAGTCCGCCTCGGGTTTTTTCGCTTACATCCGCACCTGCGTCCATCAAATACTTCACGACATTAAGTTGTCCGTTGCTTGCGGCTATATGCAAAAGCGTTTTTCTTTTTGAGGTTTTTTCATTTACATCCCCCTCTTTTTCTTCTACCAAATACTTTAGGACATCAAGATATCCTTGGAATGCAGCCGCGTGCAAAATGTTTGCATTTGCTGGCCCGTTGCGGGAAGTAAATGAAAAAGTCTGATTTATGTCAAACTCAAGTGTTCGTAATTCCTGGATAATTTCTTCTTGTGTTTTTTCAAATAATTCCCTCGCCCAGTGGTCTGTTGGAGTAAATGGGGCAAGTTGAATTTCTTTGACCCCTGAGCTGCTCATTTTGGTCTGAGCAACTTCTTCAAATTCACTTGCTATAACAGGCGCAGTTGATGAGATAAGTGTTGCAACAATACTGGTAATTAAATTTATCTTTTTCATGATTTTCCTCTTGTGTGTATAATGGAGTGATTTTAAGTGTTATATAGCGGAAATGAGATTTATTTTCAAGATGTTTTTTTAAAAAACGCAACTATGGAAAAATTGGTGCATGCGCCCTTGAAAGAGGGATCTTTCACATGCGTTCAAGATGACAAGGAGGAAAGCTGAATTGAAAACGCGCCACTGGTTGTCATCCTGAAGGGCTGTAAGCCCTGGTGGGATCTCTCTTTGGAAATGAAATGGGAGCAGGGGTGGATGCGCGTTCGAAAGGGAGATCTTTCACGTGCATTCAAGATGACAAGGGGGAAAGCTGAATTGAAAACGCCCCACTGGTTGTCATCCTGAAGGGCTGTAAGCCCTGGTGGGATCTGTCTTTGGGGATTAACCAGGAGCAGGTGGGGGATGCGTGTTCGAAAAAGAGATCTTTCGCTTTTGCTCAAGATGACAAGGAGAGGGAAGTTCAGCGTGACAAAAGATTGAATAATTTGAAAGAATTGGAGGCCGAGACCGGAATCGAACCGATGTACAAGGATTTGCAGTCCTCTGCATGACCACTCTGCCACTCGGCCTTGAAAGAAAAAGAGGGGAATGAAAAAACCCCTCTTGACTCAAGGAATGTTTATTTTAAGCCGAAAGCTTCAAAACGGTTCTTGAACTTAGCAAGCTGTCCGCCGCTGTCCATCAAACGGTGAACGCCTGTCCATGCTGGATGTGTTCTTGGGTCAATGTCGAGTCTGAGCGTTGCGCCTTCTTTTCCATAAGTAGAACGTGTTTGGAATGTTGTGCCATCTGTCATTGTGACTGTGATGGTATGATAATCTGGGTGAATTCCTTTTTTCATGATCTTAAAAATCCTCTTTATATAAATAATAACGCTTTGTAGCATATATTGCACAATCATGCAATCAAAAAAGCAACTTTATTCCTTTAAATTAAACTGAAGTGTTTTTTTAACCTTTGCTGTGTCAAACCCTTTGTCTTTGATCTTAGTAATTAAGCTTTGGTAAAGAACCTCTTCCATGACGGGCTTTCTGTTTAAAATCCAAAGATATTCCCTAGAAGGCGAAGCAACAACGGCATAAGTGTAGTCTGGAGCTAAGTCTATAATCCAATAATCCCCAAAAAATGGCCAGAAAAAAGTAACTTTGAGTTTTGAGTTTGTTTTGGTGTCCACAACACTTGCGCTTCCTGTTGCAACGCTTTCTTTGCCATCAAGTTTGAATTTAAAACATTTGTTTACAACCTTAACATCACCATTTGGGGTTAAGGAATAGTGGGCTGTTGTTCCTGTGCAATCTTTTTGGAAAGAGTTTGGAAGGTTGGCAATTTCATACCATGTTCCCATGTATTTTGGTATATCAACTTGGGGAACGGTGTCAAGGTGTGGATATTCCTTAGAACACCCCCAAATACAAACCGTTAAGACAAATAGAAGTGCGTATTTCATGACTTATTTCCATATTTTATTTTGATTGTTAAATTATCCCAGATAACCCCCTTCATGTCAAGTCACCCATTTATAATTTGCACTTAAATATCAAAAAAATGATTTATTTTAAAAAATATCCTTGAATTTTTATATAATAAGATTTATAGAAATGGTGTGGGAATTAGTGTAAATTTTTAACAAAAGAAAGTGATTATGATGAAAAAATTTAGTTTAAAACAAACGATTATGGCATTTGCTATTGGAGCAACAAGTGGTGTGAGTGTATTTGGAGCTGGGACAGATCCTTTTGCAAATACTAACAATTACAGGTCCATTGGCTTTTCTGCCAAGATGGAAATGCAAGAAACCAATCGAAACTTAGAAACCCCTTCTATAGTATCAAGCGACTTGGCACCAGAGGCACTCTTGAATGCCCAACGCAGGGCAGCAACAGCTCAAGCAAAGGTTATCAGTTTGACAGATGAGCTTGCACGTTTGAAAGCTGAGCTTGCACGCACAACCCAAGATAAAAATGCAGCTATAAGTGCTTTGCATGAAAAAGAAAAGACTAAAAGTGAGCTCCATGCTTTGGCTTTAAAACAGCAAAAACTTGATCAAGATCAAGGTGCGTTTTATGCAATTGCAGGAGTGTTTTGTGGCTTGGATGATGAAGCTCGAAAATTCATAATTAATGGAGATTACAATCATCTAATTGAAACTATGATAAATATCCTTGAAAGAGAAGCCCCAACAATTTCAGTTGGAGGTTATTATGACCTCTTTTTTAAAATGGTGTATGGGGTTGATAGAGAATATCTCCTCCCTCAAGAGACCAATGGAACAACTATAGAGTTAATCAGGACACTTTTGTCTATTATGAGATCAAAAACAGCCCGTTAAGGCATTATAATTTTTCACAACACCCCTTTTTGAGCCACATCAAGAAGGTTTTTTTTCATGTTTGTCATAGAGAAAAATTCCCTGGTGGTGGATTCGCGTTCGAAAGGGGGACCCTCACGCTTCGCTCAGGATGACAAGGGGGGCAATTAGCGGACTCATCTTGTCATCCCGAAGGGCGTTAGCCCTGGTGGGATCTGTCTTTGGGGATGAAACGGGAGCAGGTTACCCATTTAAATTTGCGCTTAAATATTAAAAAAATGATTTATTTTAAAAAATAGTCTTGAATTTTTAGGAATGATTTATTTTAAAAAATAGTCTTGAATTTTTAGGCGTGAACCTTTATATCAATGGTATGGAAATGAGGAAGACGTTTTCCATTAAGCATGAAGATAATTTTTTAACAAAAGAAAGTGATTATGATGAAAAAATTTAGTTTAAAACAAACAATTATGGCAGCCGTTATTGCAGCAACAAGTGGTGTGAATGTATTTGGATCTGGGACAGATCCTTTTGCTGATATTGACGGGTTCAGAGCCGCCACTAGAGGTTTTACTGCTGCAATCGAAACACATGTGACTGATCTTCAAAAAGAAAACAGAAGTTTAAAAACTCAAATATCTCAACTATCAACTGCCTCGACAGAAGTTACACGTTTGAATGGTGAGCTTACAAACATGACAACAGCTAAAGATGCAGCTGAAATAGAAGTTACACGTTTGAATGGTGAGCTTACAAACATGACAACAGCTAAAACAGCAGCAGAAGCAGAAGTTACACGCTTGACAACTGAGCTTGCAAACATGACCACATCAGTAACTGCGGATGTTACACGTTTGACAGCAGAAAAAGCAGCAGCAGAAGCAGATGTTACACGTTTGAATGGTGAGCTTACAAACATGACAACAGCTAAAACAGCAGCAGAAGCAGAAGTTGCACGCTTGAATGGTGAGCTTACAAGCATGACAACAGCTAAAGCAGCAGCAGAAGCAGATGTTGCACGCTTGACAGCAGAAAAAGCAGAAGTTGAACAAAAACTTCAAAGAAGAGAGTCAGA
Organism: uncultured Alphaproteobacteria bacterium; assembly: GCA_964497925.1. Lineage (GTDB taxonomy): Bacteria > Pseudomonadota > Alphaproteobacteria > CAIYWZ01 > CAIYWZ01 > CAIYWZ01. The sequence goes on from CAZCFE010000026.1 coordinate 8,653, forward strand.
TTACGATTCCATGAAGAGACGTTACGAAGGAATTGAAGAGTACCTCAAAGGGCACATTGTTCAATTGCAAGAAAGCATCGAAAAAATGAAACCGGAAAACCTTGATCAAATTCGATTTGATGTATTTGTAGATTTGCTCGATTGGAGTGCTCAAGAGTCAATTAAGAGCGGTGCGTATGATGCGATAATTCAAAAAGCTACGCAAATTTTCACAAAAGAAGACTCAACAATTACACCTGATTTCGCTCAAGATTATTATGACCAGTTTTCTGAAATGAAGTTTATGTTTCCTCACGGGTACCAAGGAGCAACGCAAGCCTTGGTCGAAAAGCTTCTGGAGGCTATCGAAGCAAAAACAGCCCGTTAAGGCATTATAATTTTTTACAACACAACACCCCTTTTTGAGTCACATCAAGAAGGGGTTTTTTTATGTTTGTCATAGAGAAAAATTCCCCGGTGGTGGATGAAGTGTTCGAACGATTGTCATCCCGAAGGGCTGTAAGCCCTGGTGGGATCCCTTTTTGGGAATGAAATGGAAACAGGGGGGATGCTCGTTCGAAAGGGAGATCTTTCACGTGCGTTCAAGATGACAAACACCGCCCCCCTTGTCATCCTGAAGGGCCTTCTAAGGCCCTGGTGGGATCTCTCTTTGGGAATGAAATGGGAGCAGGGGGGATGCTCGTTCGAAAAAGAGATCTTTCACGTGCGTTCAAGATGACAAACACCGCCCCCCTTGTCATCCCGAAGGGCTGTAAGCCCTGGTGGGATCTGTTTTTGGGAATAAAATGGGAGCGGGGGTGGATGCCGCGTTCGAACGGTAAGATCTTTCGCTTTTGCTCAAGATGACAAAAAAGGAGGAGGCTCAGGGTGGCAAAGGGCGCCCCATCTTGTCATCCCGAAGGGCTGTAAGCCCTGGTGGGATCTCTCTTTGGGAATAAAATGGGAGCAGGTGGGGGATGCCGCGTTCGAAAGACAAGATCTTTCACGTGCGCTCAAGATGACAAGGGGGTGGGATTCAAGATGACAAGGGGGAGGTGGTGACAAACACCGCCCCATCCTGTCATCCCGAAGGGCCTGTCAAGGCCCTGGTGGGATCTCTCTTTGGGAATAAAATGGGAGCAGGGGTGGATGCGTGTTCGAAAGAGGGATCTTTC
>CAZCFE010000027.1:0-6696 GCA_964497925.1 uncultured Alphaproteobacteria bacterium
CCATCCACTTGCCAAGTTGTATTACCCACATTGGAAATCATCAAAGGCGCAGACGCCGCATTTTCAAATCCAGGAGAGGGGACAAGATTTGTTCTTTTAAATGTAAAAAGTTTATCAAAATTCAAAGTTAGATTCCCTGATGACATAATTTCGAAGACTTGGACAGATAAACCATTGTGTTTGAGATTAGTATTTCCTGATCCATAAAGATTCAGTCTTGCGATGTTTGTAAAAAATGTTAAATCAAGGGAAGTTCCTTTGAGGGTGAAACTTGCTTTGTTTTGTTCTTTAAAAACTCGATCTCCAGATGTGACATTGTTAATCTCTTGGTATGTGTTGCTATATAAATCCTTTGACTCAAGCTTTATAAAGTCACGTTTTTGTTGTATAGGGGCATGAGCGCTTTTTTTTAAGAGAACTTTGTCTTTTTCATAATACAAGGAAAATCCCTCAGGGATGATGACTCTGTCAAAAAGTCCTTGAACTTCTCCTGAGATTAAGATGTATGTTTGTGTTACCTCAAAAGGGGTATCATTTTTATTGAGTAAAGATAAAGTTCCGCCCAAAAGGATTGATGGGGAACTCAACTGTGCTGTATATGAAGAAGATGAATCTTTTAAAAATAACATTGTTCCTTCTGCCAATTGACTAAATCTTTTTGATAACTTAAACTCAGAGTTATTTTGAGATAGTATAACGCTTCCGTTTTCATTTACAACTGTGTCCATCGTTAATGTTCCTTCTTCAAGAAAGAAAATATTTTTTTCGTTTAATATGAAGGTTGACTCAGAAATATCCCATTGTGATGTCCCTCTTGCAATGAGAATAAGAGGCGAGTCAGGACGGTTTTTAATGGGAAGAATAGGGGCGGTAAGGATGCCTATTTTTGTGGTGTCGCCTTCAACTGAGAATTCTTTTTTGGCCGTGATATCAAAATTTTTAGAAGTAAACTTAACGGGGGCAGTGCTTCCATCAAGTTCTAAAATTCGCGTAATACCGTAAGCTTTCTCGGATTCAAAGGAGCTGGTGCCTGTAACTGTTAATAATCCGCTTGCCCAAACGCCTTGAGTTGGATTAAAACTGGTGTTTGAGATTTTTAATTGCCCGATTTGAATAGTCTCTTTTGGTAGTTTGGTTAAGGGGGCTGTAATATCATAAGAAAAATCTAAACCTTCCAGAAACTCTTTTTGAGCTATTGTTGTGACGTCTGTTTTGGTAAAGCCAACAGCTTTTGCTTGTTCAAATGTTGAAAATTGGGGAGAGGATATATTTGAAGATGAACTTCCAGATTTTTCTGAATCCATGCATCCTGTAATAGTGGCAGATAATAAAGTTGCTAGAAAAAAATGATAGTGTTTCACGGTCGATATCCTTTACAAAAATTAAAATTATTACAGTCTATATATATCATATTTTTTGTTAAAATTCCAGAATATTGTAAGAATCGAATGCTGTCTTGATACTCATGGAATTCCTTAAAATTCTTCTTGCTTTTTTCAAAGATAAGATGTATATACCTTGAATTAAGAGGAAGCATTCAAATAAAAACTAAAAATAATTTTAAGAGAAGGAACCATGGCACCAGGTTTTTTATATCTTGAAATATTGTTTAAAGGGCTTGCTTTGTATTTTAAACATAAAATAAGGATTGAAAAAATGAGAAAATTGATTTTACTTTGCGCAGCATTCTTAATGGTCACAGGTTTTAATGAAAAAACTTTTGCGGCAGGGGATAATACTAGTGTTGAGCCACAAGCGCCTTCAAAAGGGGATGTGAAGAGAGAGCCATTAACAGATCAGGAAATAGCGGAATTGGTGACGAGCGGATCTGTAATGGCAAGCTGGCATGAAGATGATGTAATCTTGCCTCAAGGGGAGTAATTAGTTGATGAGCATTCAAAAAATTACATTTACTCTTTTAATTTTTCTGGGCGTGGAAGGTTTTTCTTGTGAGGAAACATTATTCAATTCGCCGGGCGATTTTTTAAATATGGAAAAAAAAGAAGAAGTTGTTATTTCAAAATTTACACCTGTGGGTGTGTTTTATAATTTTCTTTCTGAGTTGCAAGAGCAAGGAGTAAAACTTCCTGATAATGAATATGAGGATTTACTAAATGGGCGTGAGGAGTTGTCTTTCCATGATGGTAAGTTGTGTCGCAGGAATCCACAATATGTGTCTCCTGAGAAAAAGAGGCCTTGGTGGGGCGATAGCGATGATGAGAGCAATAGTCAAAGTTCTACTCAAAGTAGTGATTATGGAAAGACATCACATGAGGTCTCTTCAGGTTTGTCCAAAGATTTTGATCAAACTTCGCAAGATGATACATGCTGGGAAAATATAGATCCAAATTCCCCTGTTAAGGTTTTAAAAAGAGTCAAAAGGGATATAACAGATTATTTTCCTTTGAAGGCACGTAAATAGGCTTGATATCGCCACATCTTTTTTAAGTGAGGTGTGGCATTTTTTTAAGTGTTAATGTGCGTGAGAGCTTCTTCCCAAATGCTCCATCCCGCGTGATTTTGCAAGATCAATCTGACGTTGACGCGCCCTGGCGGATTCTTTATGTTGCGAAGATGTTTGATCGTGACATCTAGAACAGCTGACGCCTCGTTCATATAATGGCGAGAGCTCTTCTTGCGGCGTGATAGGGTTTCTGCAGCCATGGCAAAGTTTTACTTCTCCCAAATCAAGTCCGTGCTTAACGCCAACTCTGTGATCAAAAACGAAGCATTCGCCGTCCCATAAAGAATCGTTTTCTGGTGTTTCTTCTAGGTACTTTAAAATTCCGCCCTTGAGATGGTAAACGTTTTCAAACCCTTGTTCAAGCATGTAGGAGCTTGCTTTTTCACACCTGATTCCACCTGTGCAAAACATAGCTATTTTTTTGTGGTTTTGGGGACTGAAGTTTTCTTCTACAAATTTTGGAAATTCACGAAATGTTTTTGTTTTGGGGTCAATGGCATTTTTAAAAGTGCCGATTTCGACTTCATAGTCATTGCGTGTGTCAATCAAAACAACTTCTGGATCCTGAAGAAGAGCGTCCCATTCACGCGGAGAAAGGTATGTTCCAACTTTTTGTGTAGGGTCAACACCTTCAACGCCAAGAGTAACAATTTCTTTTTTTAAACGCACTTTCATGCGGTAAAAGGGCATTTTATCAGCAAAGGATTCTTTATACTCCATTCCTTGGAAAAAATCTTCATCAATTAGAAAATCTTTAAGTGCGTTGATTGCTTGCCTTGTTCCAGCGACTGTTCCATTAATCCCTTCATGAGCCAAAAGTAACGTTCCTTTGATTTGATAACGCTCACAAAGCTCTTTAAGAGCTGTTTGCCATTTCAAGGGATTTTCAAGTTTGATGAAGTTATAAAGAGCAGCAACAACGACGTATGACATTTTTTTAAGCGTGTCCTTCTTCAGGCATGACTTGACGTTGACGGTAAAGTTCTGCAAAATCAATTGGTTTTAACATTAAGGAAGGGTACCCGCCATCACGTGTTAGATCTGCTACGATATTGCGTGCGAATGGAAACAAAATACGTGGACATTCAATTAACAAAATAGGTTGAATCAATTCTTCTGGAACGTTTTCAAGTATGAATATGCCAGCATATGTTAGCTCAACAATAAAAGCAGGATCTTCATCAAATGAGGCTTGTCCTTGAACAATAAGGCTCACTTCATAAGCGTTCTCGCCAAGTCCTGTTGTGTAGACTTGAATATTTACATCAATTTCAGGAGCTCTGTCTCTGATCATTAAAGATGTAAGGGGCTTGGGATTTTCAAAAGAAACGTCTTTGATATATTGTACAGTCACAGAAATCCCAACATTATCCTCATTTTGCAATGGAATAGGGCTCTCGCCTGTTTCTTGTTTTTCACTCATAAAACGCTCCTAAAAATATAATTAAATTTTATTACTGAAATGGTACCTGCTGGGGGACTCGAACCCCCAAGGCCGAAGCCGACGGATTTTAAGTCCGTTGTGTCTACCAATTCCACCAAGCAGGCAACAATATTAATATGCCATAATTTGAGTTAAAAAACAAGAAAAAATTTAAAAATCACATCAAATAAAAATCTCATGTTTTTTTAATAAAAATATCTTGATATTGTCATATTTATATTGTATAAGCCTAAAATTAAGCAGCTTTAATGGTAAAGTTATTAAGATTAATATTTAGAAAAGGGTATCAAATTATGAAAAAATTAAGTTTTGTGCTTTTAGGGGTTTTGTTGAATATGGGGCTTCATGCTATGGATGCAGGTGAAAGGCTTTCTTTTAATTCAGAGTCTATGAAATTATTTTCAGAACGCGGTCCTGCAACAAGTGTTGAGGTTCTTAGAGGAATTGAAAGCCAATACCATATAATAAGACAGGAATCATCTAGTTTTTCAGATAAGAAAGCTAGTTTGCAAGCATCCTTGGATTTTTTGACTCAAAGTCCTGTTGATAATGCTGGGGATGTTGTTAGAGAGGATTTGCTAAACCTTGCTTGTCATATTGCAAAAGATGGTGAAGATGAAAATGCTATCATTTTAGAAAAAAAAGAAGCAGCAATTAGGCTTGGGGCGTATGGCTTCTCAGCCCTATCAGATGCTGTTTTGAAATCAATAGAAAAAGAAGGTGGTTATCTTGAATTAATCAAAATATCGGCTTCTATTTCGGGTACGTTTGATGCTCAATTAGAAGTTCCAAGATTTGGTGTTATTCTTGCAAGGATGGAGCAGCAAGATATATTGGATCAAGACAGATAAGTCTCATCAAAGCCTCTTTTTTTATTCTTGATTAGAGTAAAATGGGAGGCTTGTTCTTTTTTGATGCATTCCCAAAGGCTGCGTTAACTCTTTATTCACTTTTTATTGTAAAACTATAAAAAACAATAATAATAAGGAGACAGATAATGTCGATTTTTTTTACAATCATAGGGTTTATGTTTATGGTTTTCTTTTTTTGTACCAATAATTTTTATTAAAGGTTTAAAACATGTGGATATTCGCGTGTAAATCTGTAAAGGTTAATTTTTTACTTGCAAAGAATGAACTAAGTGTTAACGTGGTTAATGTTTTGTTAACCTTTTTTGATCAACATACATCATAAGGTTGAACATAACAAAGAAACACTTTATTAAGGAGGCAAGTCCAATGCGCGTTTTACTCATCGAAGACGATCCATCAATCTCAAAAGGTATCGAAATGATGCTTACATCTGAAGGGTTTGTGGTAGATATTACAGATCTTGGGGAAGAGGGAGTTGAAATTGGAAAGCTTTATGATTATGATGCCATCGTTCTTGATCTGATGCTTCCAGATATTGACGGATATGACGTTTTAAGGCGTTTACGCAATTCCAACATCACAACACCTATTCTGATTTTATCAGGGCTTTCGGCAACCGATGAAAAGATCAAAGGGCTTGGATTTGGGGCGGATGATTATTTAACCAAGCCTTTTAGCAAGGGTGAACTTATTGCAAGACTGCAGGCCATTGTAAGGCGTTCTAAAGGGCATTCAGACTCTGTGATCAAAACAGGCAAACTCACTATCAACCTTCACACACACACAGCTGAAGTTGACGGTAAGGCAGTTCCTTTGACGGGTAAAGAGTATGCTATTTTAGAGCTTTTATCTGTGCGAAAGGGGTCTACTCTTACAAAAGAAATGTTCTTGAACCATTTATATGGCGGTATGGATGAACCAGAGCTTAAGATTATTGATGTTTTTATTTGTAAATTGAGAAAAAAGCTACAAAAAGTTCTTAACGGTGAGAATTATATTGAAACTGTATGGGGAAGAGGGTATGTTTTAAGAGATCCTTCTCGTTACGCGGCGTAAAGCTTCGTTTCTTGATGGATTAGAAGAAAGAGTTGAGCTTTGCTCCTCTTCCTTCTTAAAGGGGCAGACAATTAGGGGGATCTGCCCCTTTTTTATTGTCTTAATCCAGTCCCCTTAATGTATTGCTGCGAGCTTTTCGTGGTTTTGCGATGACTGGTACGTCTGGATATGCTTCAATTTCTTTTTTTACCCGTTTTGATGGGACTTGATTTAATGTAAATAAAAGCTCTCTTCTTGCCATTTTTAAATTACGCAATTCTCTTTCATCATCTTTATCGCTAATAGATAAAACACCAATTTTAATTTCTATTAAATCTAATAAAATTTCCATTGATTTACGGGTAATTGTATCCATGTCTTTTCTCCTTTAATCTATTAATCTTTTAAATGGTTCCTTTTTTCTTCCATGTATTAAGGTTTACATCATAGGAGTTAAAACTCCCTTAAAACTAATCAAAAAAATAAAAAAAAATATTTTCTTCAATTAATCAAATATTAAAACTTTTGCTTGAGTATCACATGTGGACCATTACTGGCATATTGATAAATTTTGAAGAAAAGATACTGTAAATGACTATTTGGAGGGAACCATGTCACACATTAAAACAACATATGGCGTAAAGAATATAAAAATAAAAAAAACACCGCAAGCCTTTTTAGTAAAAGATAAAGGTGGGAAATTGTTGTTAAACAAGGAAAGAAGCATACTCCCTATTTCAAATTATGCTAAAAAAACAATGGATTTTTATTCATATTCATCCGTGATGTTAATTGCAACATTGATGCCTTTTTCTAACTGTACAGCAGCCTTTGCATCGACAGTGGCAGTATCTGGGGGTGTGGATGTGGTGAGGCCGGAA
>CAZCFE010000028.1:0-5165 GCA_964497925.1 uncultured Alphaproteobacteria bacterium
TAGATAAAGAGCGCTGTATTAGGAATAGTCTTATGAATACTATTTAATTCAGCTAAAGCCAGAGTTGCTTTTTCGAGATAAGGATAAAGCATCGTGAGCTCTATAGGTGGCTCAGGTGGCAGTTTTGCGGGAACATATGCTTTATATGACTCACCAGAGATCTTTTGTGTAATATATATTCCTATTCTTTTATTCATAAGCCATCTTTTCTTAAGTTGTTCAAACTAAGAAACTATATCAGATTATCTTTTCTTAGTCAAGCCGCTAAAGAAAAGATAGGAACTCGAGGATGCCCCTTTTTTCAGAGAATCCAAAATGGTTCATTTGATAATCTCCAAGTAGGCCTCATCGCCTCAGAGAGTGAAAACATGACTATACCACCCCAGTTTGGAGTTGGTTAGGTTGGGGTAAACTGGTCTTCGCCATTTTTTCTAAAATTAAACCTCAATATAAGAAAATCACATATAAGCTTAAATTTTAAGAGTCTTTAAAATTTCCATGCCCCTAAAAACGACAAATGGTGTTGTTTGTTGGGGCATGGAAAGCTGGGAACAAGGTGTTGATTTGTTCCCAAAAGTTAGATGAGTGTTATTTTGCATCTCCATATGTCATGGTGAATTCAACTGGGGCTTGAGATTTTAATGATATATTTGGTCTGCTTTGGGCCATTAATTGTTTTAATAAGTCATTTTCAATTCTCAATCTAGTTTCTTCTAAAACATAGGGTGAATATCCACCAAAGGAAGAAGGTGCTTCTTGATGTAATGGGCTTGATATAATTTGAACCTGTTGTGGTGTTGCAGCGGTAACTTGGGCGTTAAATAATTCTTGAATTCTCAAAGATTCTGCTGTGTAGAAAGCATCAAGTTCGGTTGTGTTAATTTGACTTAAGAAGTAATTTGCGCTTTCTTGGATTCCTATTGTTATTTTTGCCATATTTGAATAGGCAGCGGTTATATCTTGTGCATTTGGATCAATACTTTCGTCATTCCAAAAAGTTTTAAGGGAGTGTAAGCTGTGAAGCGCATTTAGATGGCTTTGGCGAAGTGTTGGAAAAACAAATGATACATTATTTCCATTTTCAAAATGCAATTCAACATCGATTGAGAAACTAGACCTATGGACTTTTGTTTCTAAGCGATCAACTGCATTTGTTGGATCAAATGTATCATATTTTTCAACTTTGAATTTTTCAAAAGTTGATGTGTCTGACATGATTTGAGTGACAATATCAACATCTGATAATAAAGTTGATCCATCAATAGGCGAAGTATTAAAAGGGTTTAAAGCGGAGAAAGATGGAATCAATTTTTCTTCAGTGATCAAATCATAGTTTAGTCCCATTTTAACAAGTAGATCAGAAAATGTTTCACACTCAAAAAGTGGGCTAAAGAAAAGTGGGTTTTCGTGAAGAAGATAAAAATATCCATGAAGCGCTTTTGCGTAGTCAGTGGCCGACATTTCTCCAGAAAAGGCTTTTTGATCAATGGTTTCTAATGCGCGTGTAAGCATGGTTTTGAGAAGCCTCTCTGCTTCAATAACGCGGCTAATGGCAATTTCTGTTGCTTTTTGATAAGGAACTTTGTCGTCCACCATTTTTTGAAATAGCATGGCGCCATATTTGCTCAGTGCTGCTCTTTTCCCGTAAAGCTCGATATGAGCCAAATCATGAAGTGTGAAACCTAAAGGAGATAAGCCTTCAATGCCGTGCGCACTTAATTTTGAAGAAGCTGATGGAAAGGCAATTGGGAAAGAGTCGTTGATCAAATTTTCAATTAAGAAGTGAAATCCAACAAATCCTCTTTCAAGAACAGGAACAATCGATAGCATTGATTGAAGCTCCAACGCAAGTTTTCTCTGGAAAAATTCAAATGCTTTATGGTGTGTTTCTGGTGAACTGGAAAATGTGTGGTAAGGGTGTATTTGAGAAAGGCGTTGTGCGAATTTTGACGGCGTGTTAAGAGCTGCAAAAATGTTTACAGACATGCTTCTTTTTGACTTCCAGGCATCATCTTGAGTAAGAGCTTGAATGGCTTCTCCAAGTCCGGCAAGGTGAGAGAATAAGGCTTTTTCCTCAGATGATATGTTGGTACTTTGAGCCGCTTGTATGCGTAGTAACGCATTCCAAAGTTCTGCGCCTGAAGTCTCTCCATCCCGGATCATTTGCTCTAAGTCGCGTATGATTGTGGAAAGGTCAAACTCTCCTTTTGCGTGACATTTTTGAGCAAGTTGCAAAACTTTTTGCGCTGTATCTAAGGATTGCGGTTGATTAAAAAAAGATTGCATCATTGACTTTTCAGATGCCATATTAAGAGAAAATGGGGGTATTGCAAATTCGGGTTTTTGCCCTGTGGAATATCCTTTAAAGCCGCTTCTTTGATTCAAAGGAGCTTGTTCTTGAGCATGCCCCTGTATAGGCAGTTCATCGGTAGAGCTTGCTTTTAATTCAGAATGATTCATGCAAACAGCCAATGCAAATGCTTTTAACAATAATTTTTTACTCATTTTGTAATTCCTTTTCTTTTGTTTTATAATTTCAAATTTTAATTGGTGATCTTTATATAATATTTTAATTTTAAAAAAACAAGAGTTTTTTATTTTTATATATTAAGGGATCACCTCATCATTATGTAAAAATATTAACATACTTTATTTTTTCTGTCAATTAATATTTTCATTTAAGTTAGTTTTTTGCTAAGTTTATTTGTCATAAATGGAGTGAGTAATGCAAGACATGCTTGTGGTGTTTTGCTTTCTTATAAATCAGCCAGAAACGATAGGCTTCAATAAGGTATAAAATTCCTACAACTTCAATCAAAGATCACACATATGCACCCAAAAAACCATTTTTTCTAACGCAGAGCCTTTTCATCACAACTCTACTTCCTCCTAAGGTAAGCTCCATATTTACTTATCATTTAGAGGCGTTTTTAAGACTTTATTTACTTTATTTTGATAAAGTTCAAATAGGTTGGAATAAAAAGACATCAAGGGCAATTATCATGAAATTATTTAAGATACTTTTATTGTGTGGAGTTATGGGATTAAATTCATATGTTTTTGGATCAGATTCACAATCTGATTCCTCCCAAGGTTCAGAATTATTAGAAAAAATAGAAGCTAAAAGAATTTTCTTTGCTCAGCTTTTAGCTTATGGCAAACAACAAAAGATCTATCCTGCAGATGCATCAGATTTAACTCGATTTCAATTATCAAGATTTGAAAAAAGCAATAGAAACAATAATTTTCAAGCTCATCTTGGCAGAGCATTGATAAATATGTTTGAATCATTCTTAGTCAGCCAAAACGATCTTTTTAATTCTAGTGAAAAAAAGACATCTTTTTTAACTAGAAATAATCTCTCTGCGAATATGGATAAAGAATTGTTCTTTTCAAGCTATCGCGAATTTCTCTCAAGCCTTACAAGATTGTTAGGTGAACTCAAAATAGCAAGAGATTTTGAAGAACTCACAAGTGAGTGCTCCAATCGTACGGATTTTGGACGAGAAAAAGTTGGAAATTGCGCAAGTGTATATCGAGAACAATATAAGGATTATAGAAAAAGATTTCCACAACAAACAGTTTATAGTTTAAGAAGATATATAAATGCTTGTTTTATGGGACAAATTGCAGCCAAAGATTTAAATCTTAGCCAAGATTGTATATCACAAGTAGGCCTTATGCAAGAAAATCTGGGATTTTTCAGTGCTTGTAAGCGCAACCTTAAAAATAATTTTAGTAAATCCTCGGACTCTAAAACTGAGTGTGGAATTCCCAGCAGATTTATTTTTTCTAGGTAGAATTCCACTCAAAATCATTTTTTGTTGAAGTGAATGTCGACAGAGCCTAATATTTTCATTATTAAAAAATATCAAATTCCATCTTGAATTTATATTTCTTTAACCCCATATAGACATTATGGCTTTTAAAGTAAACATATTAAATGATAAAGGGATCAAAAAATGAGTAAAAAATTTGTATATACAGTTTTAAGTGTGGTGTTGAGTTTTTCTTTGCAGGGAAATGCAAGTGAGAAATGTTTTGATAGAGAAGTTTCTCCAGTTGGCGTTAATGACTTGGGGCAAGAATTTTCAAATGAAGATTTGTTGCTCGATGCAGTAAAAAATGGGAATGAAGAAAGAGCTCTTTTTCTGATAAATGAAGGAGCCAATATTTCTTATTTTAACTCTCCCTCAGGATGGAATGATCTTATGGCTCATGCTTTGTCAAACAGCAATTTTGATCTCGCATTGAAGCTGACAGAAAAAGGAGTGAGCATACAGTGCGTAAATACTGATGGAGCAACTTATGCGCACGCAATGGCTTATGATGGCAATATAGAATCTTTAAGTTTTTTAGGTAGATTAGGGTTAGACTTAGATAGTAATGGAGTGTTGTATTGTGATGATTTTACTTGTCGTGGAATGAAATTAGAAAGACCTATCGATATTGCTTATATGGTGGATGGGCACAGGTCGGATACCTATAAATTTTTGTATGAAAGGCTTTCTCCACAAGGTCAAAAACGAATAAAAGCAAAGAAGAAAAAGCTTGCCAGTAGGTTTATTAGATAATGGTTATCTGCACGCTTCATCTAATTTCACTTTAAGATAAAAAAGCACTTCAGGATCCTCTTGAAGTGCTAAATGTGCTGCGGACTTTATCCGTCTTTCACGAGTTGTTGTTTGTGGCATGCGGCGCGCAAATTCAAGCTTTTCTTTTGGAGAAAAGAACTTGGTTTGATTCAAAAAATCATCAAGGTTATGATTTGTTTTTATATGGGATGTATTTGGGGCTTTTTGTGTGAGAATATCTGAAAAATCAGACGCATGAAGGCTGTAACCAGAACTTAAAGCAGCTAAAAATAAATAACCAATGACTTTCATTTTCAATTCTCCTTTTTTCAAACTCATTACAAAAATACTATCAAAAAAAAGTTAAAATGCCGTTAATAAATATCATAAATTTCAATAAAAATTTATTGATAGTTTTAACCTGATATTTATTTTTTTTTAGTAAGCTTTGAACATTCAATGAAAAATTAAAAAAGGAATGATAAGGAATGAGAAAGCTGAATTTTAAAATGTTGCCTATTATTTTGGCAATGAACACACCTGCTGTTTTTGGATCAGGAGTTTCTAATGTTATCAATGATGATGTGATTA
>CAZCFE010000029.1:0-4987 GCA_964497925.1 uncultured Alphaproteobacteria bacterium
TTGCATTTTATTGCAGCTCTTCAATGGCTTAAATGATTTTCTCAACAGAACCTATATTTACTAATGAACAGTTAAATAATATCAAAATAACAAGAAATTGTCAAATATTTTTTACCATTAATCAATCACAACCATCACCTGCCACGAGCGAAAAAGAGGCGCTGCTCCTCTTGCGTAGCAATAAAACTTTGTCATCCAGAGCATAAGCGAAAGATCTCTATTTTGGGAATAGGTGATGAAAAAATACTGCATGATACGAAGGAAAAAGAGATTCCACTGGGTTTCACCCCTCTGTATGACAAAAATTATTTGTTATCCAGAGGGGTATTGGTAATAAAATTTTGCTATCCAGAGTGTAATCTGGAAAGTCTCTCTTTGGAAATTAATCACTCATAGTTTATACAGGACACATAGAAAAATGACAAAAAATATCACTTTTATTAAAAATAATTATTGACAAATTGTTTTCATCATGATATCCTCATATCATAATTAACAAAACACAAGAGATCAATTATTGAACTTATACATTACAAACTTGAAATCATTCGTGTTTTCGTGTATCAAGTTAAGATGTAATTTGGTTTAAACATAAGGAGTATACAACTGATGACGGCATCCAAAAAGGATCTTGTATCTTATTTTTATATGATGGTTTTGATCCGAAGATTTGAAGAGCGGTGCGCGCAGATTTATGGCATGGGGAAAATTGGGGGCTTTTGCCACCTTTATATCGGACAGGAAGCTGTTGTTGTTGGCATGCAATCCGTCATAACATCTAATGACTCTGTTATTACAAGCTATAGAGACCATGGTCACATGCTTGCATGTGGAATGGATCCAGGAGGTGTTTTAGCTGAGCTTATGGGGCGCAAAGATGGGTATTCTAAAGGAAAAGGCGGATCTATGCATATGTTTAGCCGTGAAAAGAAATTCTATGGCGGACATGGTATTGTTGGAGCGCAAATGCCACTTGGAACAGGTCTTGCTTTTGCACATAAATATAAAAATGATGGCGGTGTATGTTTAACTTATATGGGTGATGGTGCTGTCCACCAAGGCCAAGTTTATGAATCATTTAACATGGCGGCACTCTGGAAGCTGCCTGTTGTTTATATTATTGAAAACAACGAATACGCAATGGGAACCTCCCTTGCAAGATCATCTGCTACAGCTAATTTATCGACCCGTGGAGCCTCGTATGGGATTCCTGGTGAACAAGTGGACGGTATGGACATTCTGGCCGTACAAGAGGCTGGAAAGAGAGCTATTGATCGAGCAAGAAATGGAGAAGGGCCTACTCTTTTAGAAATGAAAACTTATCGCTATAGAGGACATTCTATGTCTGATCCTGCAAAATATCGCACAAAAGAAGAGGTCGATCAAATTAAAGATTCGAAGGACCCCATTGAGCTCTTACGCTCCCTCTTAATAAAAAATGGCGTAACCGAATCTGAAATTGAAAAAATAGAAGATGATGTAAAGACAGAAGTTTTAAAAGCAATTGAATTTTCAGATAACTCTCCTGAGCCAGATGAATCAGAGCTCTGGAGTGATATTTTAATAGGAGACGATCGATGAGAACAATCACAGTCAGAGAAGCTTTGCGCGAAGCAATGCGGGAAGAAATGTTAAGGGATGAAAATGTATTTCTCATGGGGGAAGAAGTCGCCCAATACCAAGGAGCTTATAAAATCAGTCAAGGGTTATGGGAAGAGTTTGGAGATAAACGCGTCATTGACACACCCATTACTGAACAAGGTTTTGCAGGTCTTGGCGTTGGCGCTGGATTTGGAGGGCTTCGTCCCATTATTGAGTTCATGACGTTTAATTTTTCAATGCAAGCAATAGACCAAATCATTAATTCTGCAGCAAAAACACTTTATATGTCAGGCGGCCAAATGGGTTGTCCTATTGTTTTTAGAGGACCAAATGGAGCTGCTGCAAGAGTTGGCGCACAACATTCTCAATGTTTTGCAAGTTGGTATGGACATGTTCCTGGACTTAAAGTAGTCTCACCTTATGATGCAAATGATGCCAAAGGATTGCTTAAATCAGCAATTAGGGATCCAAACCCCGTAATCTTTCTTGAAAATGAATTAATGTATGGGCAAAGTTTTGAAGTCGACGATTCTCCTGATTTCACACTTCCAATTGGAAAAGCAGATATTGCAAAACCAGGGAAAGATGTCACCATTGTTGCTTTTTCTATTATGGTTGGAAAATCACTAGAAGCAGCAAAAATTTTACAAACTCAAGGAATTGACGCAGAAGTTATCAATCTTCGAACAATAAGACCTCTAGATACACAAACCATTCTGTCTTCTTTATCTAAAACCAACAGATTGGTTGTTGTGGAAGAAGGATGGCCTTTTGCAGGAATTGGATCTGAAATTATGGCTGTTGTAATGGAACATGGTTTCGATGATTTAGATGCACCTGTTGCAAGGGTTAGCGCTAAGGACGTTCCCCTGCCCTATGCTGCAAATTTAGAACGTTTGGCTTTACCTCAAGTTGAGGATATTGTAAATGCTGTAAAAACAGTTTTAATGGGAGGTTAATCATGCCAATAAAAATTCTCATGCCAGCTCTTTCTCCTACGATGACACAAGGAAATTTGGTTAAATGGCATAAAAAAGAAGGAGATATTATCAAATCCGGCCAACTTTTGGCTGAAATTGAAACAGACAAAGCAACAATGGAAGTTGAAGCGGTAGACGAAGGCATATTAGCCAAAATTATCATTTCAGAAGGAGCTCAAGATGTTGCTGTAAACAGTGTTATTGCGATTCTTGCCCAAAAAGGTGAGGATGTTGTGTTAGCTTCTCAAATGATTGTTGAAAAATCAAACGAATCAGTTGTTTTTCCTCTTAAGGAAGAACCATCTATTCCCAACACCCAAATACACCATGCAACACAAACAGATTCAAACAGAATTATCGCATCCCCCCTTGCCAAACGTATCGCAAAAAATAACGGTATAGATTTAACAAAAATTCAAGGATCAGGCCCCAGAGGACGTATTGTCAAGGCAGATATCGAAAACTATAAACCTATTCAAGCACAACTTGATTATATTGATATGCCTTTATCTAATATGCGAAAAGTTATTGCAAAACACTTAAGTGAATCAAAGCAAAACACACCTCATTTTTATTTAAGCGTTGAATGCAATATGGACAAAT
Organism: uncultured Alphaproteobacteria bacterium; assembly: GCA_964497925.1. Taxonomy (GTDB): domain Bacteria; phylum Pseudomonadota; class Alphaproteobacteria; order CAIYWZ01; family CAIYWZ01; genus CAIYWZ01. The sequence goes on from CAZCFE010000029.1 coordinate 3,186, forward strand.
TACTAGATCTTCGCACTCAAATTAACAAATCTCTTGAAGATATAAAAATTTCAGTTAATGATTTCATCATAAAGGCATTTTCAGTTGCATTATCTCAAAATCCAGATGCCAACGTCATGTGGATGGATAATTCGTTAAGAATGTATAGTGGTATTGATCTTTCCATTGCCGTTGCAATTGAAGGGGGTCTGATTACGCCAATTATAAAAAATACTCACAAGAAATCACTAAAAGAAATTTCTCTTGAAGTCAAAGAGCTCGCTCAAAGAGCACGCGAGGGGAAATTGAGACCTGAAGAATATCAAGGTGGGTCCATGACTATTTCCAATCTTGGCATGTATGGTGTGGAAGAGTTCTCAGCTATCATCAATCCTCCACAATCCGGGATTTTGGCAATTGGCAAAGCGGTTCAAAAACCAATAGTTATAAATGGAGAAATCAAAATTTCTTCAATGTTGAAGGCAACACTTTCTGTCGATCACAGAGCAATTGATGGAGCTGTTGGGGCAAAATTAATAACCGATCTCAAGCAAAACATCGAAAATCCATTAAGTTTACTATTATAGGTCTTTTTAAGGACCTATAATTACTTTGATTTAACGCCTGTTGTGGTTGAATGCTCAAAATGAAAAACTTCACCTGGATGAACGAAACTTCTTGCACTATGAGCAGCCATTGCCCCTTCACTAAACCCACACAATATAAGCTTTAATTTACCTTCATAGTGCGCAATATCTCCAATGGCATAAATACCAGGGATGGAGGTTTGACATGTTGCATGATCAACAGGGATCGTATGACGATCAATCTGAAGGCCCCAGCTAGCAATTGGCCCTAGATTTGAAGCCAGACCATAAAATGGCAAAAGAGCATCTGCCTCAATCGAGACGATATTTCCCTCCAAATCTGCACACTCAACGCTTCTAAGCATGCCATCTTGACCAGTCAACCCATGCAATTGAAGCGGGGCTTTAATTGCAATTTTTCCTGATTTTTCAAGGGATTCCAATTGGTTCAAACTTTCAATATGGGCTTTAAATTTATTGCGTCTGTGAATTAACGTGACATGGCTTGCTATTTCTGAAAGAGAAATTGTCCAATCAACAGCAGAGTCCCCTCCTCCTGCAATCACAATCTTCTTATTTGCAAAGAAAGAACGTTCACGCACCAAATAAAACACCGACTTCCCTTCATACCCCTCAATTCCATCAAGCGGTGGTCGATTAGGTCCAAAAGCCCCCACACCAGCGGCAATAAAAATTACTTTTGCATGGATCTGAGTTCCTTTATCGGTTCGAATTAAAAAACCATCTTCCTTTTTTTCAACATCGGTTACACTTTGCTCTAAATGAAAAATTGGATTAAACGGGGAAATTTGATCTTTTAAATTATTAATTAAATCTGCGCCTAAAATTTTTGGGTAAGCCGGTATATCATAAATAGGTTTCTCAGGATAAAGAGCCGCGCACTGACCTCCAATAATTGGTAATGCATCCACAATATGAGTTTTAAGCCCCATCATATTTGCCTGAAACACACTGAACAACCCCACAGGTCCTGCTCCAATTACTACCACATCTGTTCTATTCATTATCAACTAGCCTTTCAAACATTATGCATCAAACACGAACAATAGCTCAAAACCCCTTAAAACTCAATACTGTTTTTTTCATGAAAAATATAAAAAACTATTTTTTAGAAAAAAAGATAAATTTTTACTTGACCTTTAGATCATTTTTGAATATAAAAGACCCACTACCCGCTAACAACGGGGGTGTAGCTCAGTTGGTTAGAGCGTCGGC
>CAZCFE010000030.1:0-4517 GCA_964497925.1 uncultured Alphaproteobacteria bacterium
AGATACCTCTCCAGATGTTAAGATAATCTGATCGGATTACCAAGGGCGTCGCATGCTGCATGAATTTTAGTTGAAAAACCACCGCAAGACCTTCCTTTGGAACAATCATAAACATCATGAGTTTTGAAAAAACAAGATGAAGGGGAATTTTAGTGTTGACTCTGTTTATTTGGGACATATAATGTTTTGATAAGCTTTAAAAATAATAATAAAGGAGCATTATAAATGTTGAATGAAAATTACAAACCCCGTGATGATGAAGAATATATGTGCCAGGCACATTTGGATTATTTCAAGCAAAAACTGCTCGACTGGCGAGATGAAATTGTGCGTGATGTGGAAACAACTTTTAACGAACTTAAAGAAGACCACTCTCAAGAAGCAGATCTGACCGATAGAGCATCAAACGAAACAGATTTAACACTCGAACTTCGCACACGTGACAGAGGCCGGAAATTGATCAGCAAAATTGATTCGGCGCTTGAGCGTATTGCCTCAAACACTTATGGTTTTTGCGAGGAAACAGACGAGCCTATTGGCCTGAAACGCCTTGAAGCAAGGCCCATTGCCACCTTAAGCATTGATGCCCAAGAAAGGCATGAAAGAGCCGAAAAAACACAAAGAGACGAATGGTAATTAAGGTCTTTAAGACCTTTTTTTATACAGTCTGTTCTCTGACCTTTTTAACAATCTTATCAAGAACCCCATTGATAAAAGATGCTTCTTTCAAATCAACAAAGTCTTTAGCTGCTTCAATATATTCGTTCATAATCACCGCTGCTGGAATATGATGTGAACGTAATAATTCATATGTTCCAAGCAAAAGAATCCATCTCAAAAGTGGCTCAACCCTATCAAAAGTCCAACCTTCTCCCAAGTGAGGCGTGATGATGGCTTTTAAATCATCATTTTCTATAATCACCCCTTCAAAAAGAGATGTAAACAAGGTTCTGTCTGCGTGACGCAAATCAAGATCTTCTTCTTCATGAGGATGATTGTTGATAAAATGTGCTTCAAATTCGTGCATCATCGAAATTGAAGACTCACCCCTTAAATGGAATTGATGTAAGGCTTGAATTGCCGCATAACGGGCAGCAGATCTTCTTGAGAAGGCATTTTTTTCTTTAGACATTATTATTCTTTCATTTATAATCAAGCGGAAACTTTAACATCAGCTCAGCCACTTTTTCTTTTATATTATTTTGAGCGTTTTCATCCCCCATATTTTCAACAGCATCAGCAATCAAATGACCAACTTCTTCGAATTCGGCTTCTTTGAATCCACGCGTTGTGCACGCAGGTGACCCCAAACGAATACCTGAGGCAATCTTAGGGCTGAGCGTTTCAAAAGGAACAGTGTTCTTATTGCATGTTATGTTCAAGGATTCAAGATATTTCTCACAATCTTTACCATTTGTGTTTTTAGGTGTGACGTTTACAAGAATCAAATGACTGTCTGTACCGCCTGTAACAATTGAAAATCCTCTGTCATGAAGCGTTTGAGAAAGACTTCTTGCATTGCGCACCACCATTTGAGCATATTCTTTAAATGAAGGCTCAAGTGCTTCTTCAAATGCCACGGCTTTGGCAGCGATGATGTGCATTAAAGGACCACCTTGCGCGCCTGGAAAAACAGCAGAGTTAATCTTTTTTGCAATCACTTCATCGTTGGTTAAAATAATCCCGCCTCTTGGCCCTCGAAGCGTTTTGTGCGTGGTGCTTGTTATAACGTGTGCATAAGGAACAGGGCTTGGATACGCCTCTCCTGCCACAAGACCTGCAAAATGAGCCATATCTACCATCAAGTACGCGCCCACCATATCAGCAATTTGTCTAAACCTTGCAAAGTCAATTTCGCGTGGATATGCCGATCCACCAGCGATAATAAGTTTTGGTTTGTGTTCAAGCGCAAGCTTTAATACTTCGTCATAATCAATCAAGTGCGTATCTTGGCAAACATGATAGCTTACCGGTTTAAACCACTTTCCACTCACCGTGACGGGTGATCCATGTGTTAAATGCCCACCTGCGGACAAATCCATTCCTAAAAACGTGTCTCCTGGGGAAAGAAGCGCGAAAAATACAGCAAAATTTGCCTGAGCACCCGAATGTGGCTGAACATTTGCAAAGTTTACACCAAAAAGTTTTTTAAGTCTTGAAATCGCGAAATCCTCAACTTCATCAACATGCGCGCATCCACCATAGTATCTGGCTCCACTATAGCCTTCAGCATATTTATTTGTCAAAATTGATCCTGCAGCTTCCAACACAGCAGAAGAAACAAAATTTTCTGATGCAATCAGCTCGATATGGTCTTGTTGACGCTTATATTCACGCATCATCGCCTCATAAAGAGAGGGATCTTGTTGTTGTATAAAATGAAGCATGGGATTTTCTCCTTATTTTTTAAGTTGATGGTCAAGACTATACTCTATATATAGCTTAAAACTCAAGTATTGTTATTATGTGGCCTAATATCCTCAAACACTCTGTTCATATCTTTGAAGTTCAACGCAATCCCATCTTCTGTTTCAAGCGTTGGCCCGTTATAGATCACATACTTTTGAACCTTGGTCAATTTTCCCAGTTTTGCTCCGCCATGAAACCAGTTCGATTGCAACTTATCACTGACCTTAATTTCAACCGCCTTAAGCGCATATTCTCCATTAAGCAATAAATCGACCTCATAAGGATTTTCTTCGTCTTTTTCAACATTCCAGAAATAAGCTGAATCTAAAATAAGGCCTTTATTCAAAAGCTTCTTCTTTATTTCTGAAAAACATAAATTCTCAAACAATTGTCCACGTAATCCATAAACACGAGATTCAGGATCCATCAAAGCTTCACTTGACTTAACATTTAAGAAATATGCAGCTAGCCCTGTATCATAAAAATAAAGCTTATGTCTCTTAATCAAACGTTTTTCAAAATTATTATAATAAGGTCTTGCTCTAAAAATAATGTAGCTCGCCTCTAAAATTGATAACCAATTTTTAATTGTTGGTGTGGTCACTCCCATTTGACCTGCCATCAGACCTTCATCAATAACTTTTCCTGACATACTCGCACACATTTGCATGAAATCTTGAAACTTTACAAGGTCTTTAATGTTATGAATATCTCTTACCTCACGCTCTAAATAAGATCTAATATACTTTGGGAAAAATGTGGCGGGAATTTCCCCATTAATATGTAAAATAGGGTACCCCCCTTTAAACATAAGCTCTGCTGTATCAAACTTACCAATTTCAGAGGCTGTCATAGGAGGAAGTTCAATGATAGCAACACGCCCCACCATTGTTTCTTTGACATCTCCTGACAGCAAATAATTGTGCGATCCTGTGATAATAAAACGCGATGAAACAGATACTATGCCTTGCTTGCGAGCATCCCAAATCAACTCATCAGCAACAGCTTTAAATGCGCTGGCAAGTGCTGGGATATGATGAAACTCATCAACGATCAACCCATCCATATGCGCCCTTACAAAATCTTCTGGACCCTTTGCAACCATTGCCCTTGTTGCTTCTTTTTCTAAATCAAAGTACGGCAGATGCGGAAAATATTCACGAATGAGTTTTGTTTTTCCAGCTTGACGTGGCCCCATGACCGAGAGAATCGGATTTAAAGCCGTCATTGTTTCAAGCCAAGATTCACATTCACGGTGAATATAGGGATAAGGATCACTCATTTTATTTTCACTCCTTTTATTTTTTCACTCAAAATACCATCTGTTTCAACCGTTATAAAACCATTGTAAACAAACACACAGTATTTGTCAATAAAAAAAGAGACAAAGAGTAATTATTTTACAATTGGCAGTCAGTAACAACCAAATACATCATCCATGTGTATATCCCCATTTTTGTCGCCATTACAAATTATTTTGCTGTTCTTTTTTGAGAGATTATTTAGGGTTCTATCCCAGGATCATCCCCCATCCCAACATCATCCACCCAAATATCATCTTCAATAGGTCTTCTTCTCCAATCATCAATCTGACTAAGTATCTCATCAAATGTAGTCGGCTCCATTATATAACCATCGATCTGCGCTTCATCATAGTCCGATAGGTTCCCAGAATCAAGAAAATGCCTTACAGCTTTTTGTGCATCAAGACCTGAAGAAAGCGTAGAAAGCATAGAATCCCTATTCAACCATCCACTTAAACTGTTATAATCTGAGATCATTTTTTGCATATCAGCAAAAACACTGTATCCATCTAAAATATTTGATGGGTTAGTATCGTAGAGTCCTCTTCTTGTGGCACCATTTGCGGCATACCCAAAATAAAGAACGGCTGCTTGTTTATCTGAAGATGAGGGGAATTGTGCAAGTAGGGAATCTTTACCGCTCCATGGGCTTAAATTACCATAAGCACTGATCATATTTTGGATGCTCAAAAGTGTTGTATAACCGGTTAGAACACCTGAAGGGTTGGTGTCATATATACTTCTTCTGCTGGCGCCATTTGTGCCATCACCAAAATAAAGCACTGCGGCTTGTTTATCAGCTGG
>CAZCFE010000031.1:0-3465 GCA_964497925.1 uncultured Alphaproteobacteria bacterium
CTTGCATTTTATTGCAGCTCTTCAATGGCTTAAATGAATTTCTCAACAGAACCTACAGCGCCATATTTTAAATCTGTAGGGAGCCTTTCGTCTTGTTCTTTGGTGTTTGCAAAAATACGATCAAAAAGATCTTCAGAAGCTTTCCACATGCCGTTATCTCTGTACGTTGAGCTATCAATATTGGCATCTTTGTCCCAACGTCTTGTGTTGTCTGAGCGTGCGTTGACGAATGCACGTTTGTAGGCCATCATCATTCTATTGGCATTTATATCCAGTAATTCTCCATCTGGAATTACACTGTAGCCTGAACCTGAAAGTACCCTTTGTGCAACGGACTTGCAATGTGAGTTTTTTGAGGCAGAAATAGCTTTTTCTGCTGCTTCTTTGGCCTTTATTAATTTCTCCCTTTGGTCGTTATTGATTGGCTTATAGCTAATATCAGGAGACTCTCCTGCGCCATAAACACTCAATTGTGCTATTGAACTAAGAATTAAAATCAGTGCAAGCTTCATTTTTTTCTCCATTTTTGATATAAGAAATTACTTTAAGTCTATGTAAAAATACTTAACAAAACCTAAATAAGATGTGATAGAGTTTGTCTATTCGTTTAAATAATAAAGGTGTATAAGGATGGATAAATATTTTTTATTGGTGTTGATATTTTTAAGTTTTTTTCAAACTCAGGCGTTTGAGGGTGAGCCATTATCTGATTTGGTAACTCCAATTCCTCGCTCGATTATTGATTATAGACCACATTTTGAAAATATGATGCACAATCCTGCTAATCCTGTGTTGCGTCTTATTTTTTCATCAAGATATGTGGGTGATTTTAAGCGGTTAGAATGTGTTGATTTATTGATGCGGGCAAAAGCCAAAACTCTGGCAATATATATTGGAAAATCATTTGAAAATCCAAAAATTGTCAGATCAAGGTTGAAATCTATGACATATCTTGTTCCAGAGCCAGATGATCCTGAAATTTTAGATTTACTTGAAGAAAAGCAAAAAAATCAAACTCAAAAACTTGAAGAAATTTTGAAATTATTAAATGTTAGAGGGAAGTATGCTTTGGCTCTTAGTGCTTTAAGACGGATGGGCTGCAACTCAGACACTCTTCTTTCTATCAAGAAAGAAGCAAGAAAACGTTTAGATGAAGAGCAAAGAAAGCGCAGGGTGGGATTATGAAAAAATGGGGGTATGTTTGTTTGTTTCTATCGATTTTAAAGATTCGTGCATCTGATGAGGTGATAAATGTTTTAGAGCGTGAAACTGTATCCCAGCCTTTGTTGTCTGCTTTACGTTTTAGAGGAAAACCCCAAAAACCTATTTTTTTAACACGCAAACAAGAACAAAACTCACCCTTACCCATCCCCAATATTCTTTATATAACTTGCATTATGGGTGGACATACCAACTGCATGCTTCTTGCTGATTTTAAACGTCCACGTAAGCTTAAAGTTGAATAATCATCTTAAATATGGTATATTATTAACAGTTAATTAATGAATTAAAAGAGGCCGTTGTGGGGACAAGAGTTCAATCTAAAGTCAGTAAAAAAGAAAAAACAGTATTGAAAATGCCAAAACTATATAAGGTGTTGATTCATAATGATGATGTCACTCCTATGGATTTTGTGGTGAGTTTGCTTATGGTTATTTTTCGCCACACAGAAAATAAGGCTTATGCATTAATGATGAAAGTTCATATTGATGGGGTAGGGATGTGCGGCGTTTATACCCTTGAAATTGCGCAAACAAGAATGCTCCAAGCTCAAGCTTTGGCGCAAAGTAATAACTGGCCACTCCAGATTACTCTGGAAGAGGAGGAAATGTCATGATCACGCAAGAATTTGGTGATACTCTTAATAGGGCTGTTGAAATTTCAAAAAACCTTAAACATGATTTAACAACTCTTGAACATTTGGCCATTGCGTTTTTAGAAGATCCGGATATTGGTCTTTTGTTTATCGAGTGTGGTCTTGATGAACATAAATTTTACAAGGAAATCACTGCGTTTCTTAATACTATTTTTACTCCCATGGTTAACATTGAAGATGAAGCCGCAGGGGTTACGGTTTTAGTTCAGCAGGTGATTCAGCGTGCAAAGCCCTTTAACGATAAGGGAGTTCAAGTTGATATTTCCAGCCTTGATGTTTTAAAATCAATTCTTTTGGAAGAAGAATCTTATGCTGTGTATTTTTTAAACAAACATGGCGTGACGCTTGATAAAGTTTCCAAACTCACGTCGCAAGGAATGATTAATAAACCAAATTTGCAATTTAAAATTGTTGATACTCCTGATCAAAATCATGAAAATCAATCCGACCCCATACCGTTACATCCAAAAGAGCAAAAGAAAGAATCACCATTAGAAATGTATTGCACAAATTATATTATGCGTGCAAAAGAAGGCCATTTCCCTCCTTTGATTGGAAGAGAATCTGAAATTGACCGGTTGACACAGGTTTTATTGCGTCATACAAAATATAATCCACTTTTGGTCGGAGATGCGGGCGTTGGGAAAACGGCCATTATTGAAGGGCTTAGTCTTAAAATTTTGGATAAGAAGGTGCCTGATGTTTTAAAGGACGTCACTATTTATGGCCTTGATTTAGCCAGCCTTCTTGCCGGAGCAAGATATAGGGGAGATTTTGAAGAAAGACTCAAAGCCGTGATTGATGAGTTGATAGAGCTTAAATCCAAGGCTATTTTGTTTATTGATGAAATCCACTCGATTATGGGAATGGGTGCCACAGAAAATAACAGCGTGGATGCGGCTAACATTTTAAAGCCGGTTTTATCAGGTGTTTCAGGGATCAGGTGCATTGGCGCAACAACATATAAAGAGATGACACGTATTGAAAAAGATAAAGCATTACTTAGAAGATTTCAAAAAATTGACGTCAGAGAACCTTTGCGGGACGATGCGGTAAAAATCCTTCAAGGTGTGAAATCCAGATATGAAAAACATCACAATATTGTTTATGATCAAGGTGCAATTGAGTCAGCTGTTGACTTGGCTATTAAATATATTACCGATAGAAAGCTTCCTGATAAAGCATTTGATGTTATTGATGAAGCAGCATCTTTTTCAAGACTTAAAAAACAAGGCGCAAATGTGGGCGTACACGACATTGAGGCAACTGTTGCTAAGATTGCAAGAATTCCAGAATTTCAAGTTTCTTCAACTGATAAGTCAAAAATTCAAAATTTACAACAAGAGTTAACTTTGAGTGTTTTTGGACAAGATGAGGCGGTTGAAAAAGTTGTTTCATGCGTAAAAATGTCAAGAGCAGGGCTTAGAAGTGGGGATAGGCCCATTGGTGCGTTTGTTTTTGCAGGTCCAACTGGTGTTGGGAAGACAGAGCTTGCAAATCAATTGGCAAAATCATTAGGAGTAAAGTTGCTTCGATTTGATATGTCTGAATATATGGAAAAACACAGTGCCTCTCGTCTTATTGGGACG
>CAZCFE010000032.1:0-2232 GCA_964497925.1 uncultured Alphaproteobacteria bacterium
TCCTCGTTTTATTCTCATTCTATCATACTTTATTAAATTTCTCAACAGAACCTATGCTTGCAAAAAAATAAAAATAAAAAGGATGAAAAATGAAATTTTTAAGCGTCGTTATTTGTGCTGCGTTTCTGAAAAATGGTTTGACTTTAATGGCGTCGTCTTCGCAAGCATTCCTCTTCAGTTTAGATGAAAGTGATTCGGGAAGCAGTACTCATACATCCTCTTCAGTTGATCGTAGATTTTCAATTGAATCCTGTTTGTCTGAAAGGGTGAGTTCAGTTGAGAGAAAATTAAACAGAAATCCCCCCATTAGAGATGTTGTTATAGATGCGGCAGTGGTTGATGCTGATATTGATCTTTTGGAGGAAGGAGAAGTGGACTCTCTTGGGATTAAAGCTATGAATGAGAGAGTGGAAGATTACATTATAAGTCGTGGAACAACTCTAGATGAGTATTTTTTTACAAGCATCTTTAATCCAAATGTTTTATCGCTTACAAGTGCAGATTTGATGACGATTTTTTCGAGTGATTTTTATATGAAAAAAATCAACTCTGCGTTCATGAGAGGGGTATCTTTAAAACGTATTTTCCCAAAAAATAATAATTTAGATATTTTGATGCGTCATTATGCACAAGAAGTTAAGAGTAAATCCAATTATGATGTATATTGCAAAAAATCTTTGAATTATTGTGCGTTGATAAAAAATAATGTTCTATTTTATGAAATTCTTCAAGACATCAAAGACAATGAGGTTGAAGACTCTTTTTCCCATAAACTTTATACTATGTTTTTAGGATATCAGCCACATGTTTATTTGGTTTTTAATGAAGTTGTCAAGGAGCTTGAAGGCAATAAGATGAATGGGCTGTCAAGGTACGAATTAATGTCAATATCTTTATCCGATTTCAGGATTCGTGTAGGAGGAAGATTAGGGGATTATTCTTCTGCTCTTTTGCCTTGGGTGATGGAATATGCGTGTATGAAACGTTTTGATTTATCTTTTGATGAAATGATTACACAGCAAGCAATTAAATCTTCTTTGGTTCTTAAAGAAGAAATGATTTCAAAGATTTCTGTCTTTTTAAAGCAGAGGGTTCAAGATAAAACTTCATGTGTTAAAAGAGATAGTTATGCAGGGTACATTAAGCTGAAATCACCTTTTACCAGTAAATCTATTGATGCCGCATGCGCAGCTAAAATGGGCGGATTTAGTGAAGCGGCGCGATATCTTTATCAGGCTGTACAACCATAAATAGATTTATTTGTTTGCTCTTGACCTTTTAATATTGCGTGCTTCTCTTTTTTGAGAAGGCGTTCCATGAGAAAAAATGTATGAAAGTGTGTCCATCAAAGGGATGGTTTCTTGTCTTGCGCTTTGGAGCAGAATTTCAGCAGCTTGTTGTCTTTCTTGAGTTGTTCCATTTTGAATTTTTCGTTTTGCGTGCCTTTGCTGATCATTTTCAAATTGATCGAGTTTATCTTCATCATATTTTGCCCCTTTAAAACTTGATATCTTTCTTAATGCAGCTTTTCGAACTTCAGGAGATCCAAACTGAGAACACCAAATGTATGAGTCAAAGCGATCTTGAATATGTTTTTGGCGACCAGCTTTTTCTAGAAGCGTGTCTTCACCTTGTTGTTTAATTTCGAGATTTTGGCTTTGAATTGAGATTCTTGGATCTTGAGGTTTCCCCCAGGATTTCTTGGGAGGTTTACCTTTTCCTCTGGTTAAATGAGCTTGACATTCTTCCAAGATGGAATCGTCTCCTAAAAGAGGAATTATTGAAAATAAATAAAGGAATAGAAAGGCAAGCATTTATTGATCGGTACAAATTGAAATCAAATTATCTTTTGCAACTTCTTTTGCAACCCTTCCACCCGAAATCAAGCTTGTTTCGGGTTGCTCAATGTATTGTGCAAATTCTATGCGGCGGTTGTCTTTTTGGACCCATCCCACGAACCATCCAGAAGATTTTGTCCCTCCTGTTTTCCCATAAAAATCCCAGTCTTGAAACAAAGGATCAAGTTTGAGGATGGAAATAGTTATTTCTTGAGATTGGCGTGTTGTTTTCATGGATTTTCTTGTTAATTTTTCCATAAATTCAACTTGTTCTTTTGGTGATATTTCAAGAGGAGATCCAAGCCAAGAATCCATTAAAGCTGCATTTATATCATTTTGTTTAGGTTCTGTTGAGAAATTCATTTAAGCCATTGAAGAGCTGCAATAAAATGCA